>NZ_RHOT01000047.1 GCF_003946675.1 Lapidilactobacillus gannanensis
ATTGTTAATGCACGAACGACATTATCTTTGAACTTAAACAATTGAGTTTGATCGGGCGTTCTAATCATTTCCATCGTCAGCAACCTCTTGGCCATGAATTAATGGTGAAAATGCCATGGCACCATAATCTATTCCGCCTTCATGATAAACAGTCGGCTCAAGTTTTCCAGATTCACCTAGCGTAAGCATGATCTTTGGCTTCATAGCCTTTACAATAAGGGCACGATCGTTTTTAGTTATTGGAACGTCAGGGGTGTTAGCAAGCCTAATGAAGCCATCGTGTTCATTCACCATCCATAACCGCTCGATATAATGTGTGTTCACATAATCACCACTTTCTAGCTTAATCAGCATCGTCAGTCACCTCTTCTTTCTCGCAGTCTTGCAAGCCGTAATATTCGATCTCTGCTTCGGTGAACTTGCCACGAAGTTTTTTATCCGAAGTCGTCCGCAAATCTGCATTCCAAGACTTGTAATACCAAACATCTTTGGTATGTGGCACCTTGACGTTGTATTTCTTCTCCTTTGCCACGGTGTAGCCGTTGACGTAGGCCTCCATCAGCAATTTCTCTTCATAGGAGTTTTCAGAAATATAACTTGCAGGATGTTCACGGTCATGTGCACATTTAACGATTTCGGCTTGTTCTTTGGTTAGAACTACTTTTTTAGGCTCCTCAATCAAAGTGACAACGTGGCCACCATATTTTTTAGCGTCATGCTCTGGTTCAGACGGCTCGTCGTAAAGCCTTGCGTAAGTCATCGTATTGTCAAAATAATCGCCATCATTGGCCAGCACGTTACAGTCGTCGTCTTCAATAATGTATAAGCTCATTATTTTACCTCTTCCCGTTCGCAATCTTGCAAACCAAACTTAGTAATTTCTTCATCAGCGAACCAATACAGCGGTTTATATTGGTCATACGATGTTTGGTATGATGTTACAGGACTTGGAACGATTGGTGTTTCAAGCTTAGCCATACGAGTTGATGTATCGCCACGTTTGTTATAAACAAATTTCTTGTTTGTACCAGGCACGTAAACTAAATTCGCTAGCTCTTTTTCAACCGTGTAACCGTTATTCCAAGCGTCCATTAACGTTTTAATGACGCCATCATCACTATTATTCCAAAACGCACGCGAGTTCTCATAAGTGGTGTTGTCATTAATAATTCGCATGATGTAAACATCAAATAATTTTTTGTATTTCTTGGCCCCCTCTAACTCATCAGCAACCTCTTTAGGTAACACTGGTTTTGCTGGTTTTGCTGTTGGCAATTCGTCAATGATAGCTGAACGGTTGGGCCATGCTTGGTTACCATAATCCCTATCAACAAATTTGATACAATATGGTTGTTCGTGGTCATTTCCATCAATTTGCACAACAGTACCTTTGGTATAAATCGTGTCGCCTACTTTATATTCTTTCATTTTTTATCCTCCAGTAATTCTGGGTTATCGTGAACATTGCCAATGACTTCCGCTTCGCCATTAAGGTTGTTAAACGAAATAAAACTGTGATTCATGCTTGCTGCTAATCCGAAAGAGCCATTTCGAAACTCAACTATATCAATCCAGTCACGATACACTTGCACAATATCGCCTTCATAGATTGGCTTACCGTTAATATCATCAAGGCCGGTAAATTGCTCAAGCTTAAAATCACTTGCATCTAATGCGTCCAAGGTCAACCCTTTCAATTCGTCATAGTCTCTAATTACCTTGCACTCGTTGTCCCATGCTCTGAATTTAATTGGTCTCATTCGAGGTCCTCCATAATTTCGATCGGTTGAAGTCATCCATAATTTCGATCGGTGGCATTGGACCGAATTTATCAACATATTCAACAAGCTTAGCATTGGCTTCACTGGCAATGTCATCCATTGTTATTGATTTGTCGTCCATCAACATTTTAGAAAGATCTTCTAGCTTTACCCTCATCAAATCTAAGGCTTTTGCTTTGGTATCACACATTAAGGCTGTCAAAAGGTTGAGTGGAATATTACATATGCTATAACCGGACGATAATTCGCTTACTGCTATGAATCTTCCTTTGTCCTCTGTCAATTCAAAAAACGCTGAACACTTTAAACCGTTAATGGCGCATGTCATTCCCACAACTTTTTTCCAGCCGTCTCCTGTCGCCACGTACAGCCATTTTTCTTGCGGATCAATTGATACTGTCATTGTCTATTCCTCCAGTAATTCAGGGTTTTGGTACTTATTGCCGATAATCTCACTCGAATCGCAAATCTCGTAAGCGTCGCATGCACAATTGCCATCAAACGCTGCTTCGAAGCTGCCATTGTCGAATCCAATCAGATATATTGTATCGTCGAAACCTCGCAATATATCACCTTCATATACTTCGTTGCCGATTGCATCGTACAGACCTGTAAAAAGAGTTACCTCTGTCTTGCTGCTAGAGCTGCCTTTGTAGTCATCATTTTCCCGACTTATTACCCAATCAGCCACTACCGGTTCCATCGTTCCTTCTGCTGGAAACCATTCACGCGCTTTTAATTTAATTAGGCAATCCTCCTAATAGTTAGTGGCTTCCAGCCAGCTGTAATTAAAATCTTTTTTGATTAATGGTTGTTTCTCGTTGAGCGGCTTAGTAACACACTGTGCAATTGTTTTAAAGTCGTTAGCTCTAACGACGACCGCCTCAACTGGAATGCCATACCTTGCCGCAAACAGCCTAAATCTGAGCTTTGCCGATGCATCGATGCCATAAACAGTCAAGCTATTTTTGACATCATAAACGTGCTTAATTTTGCCGCCATCATCGTAAATCACGAAGTCAGGCGTGTATCTTGCTGATCCAATCTTTGCTTGTTCGATTGGTGTTGTCGCGACCAGCTCATAAGCTGGATGAACGTCGAATTTATAACCTGAATCCTTAACAAACTTCGAGTAAAACAAGTATTCTTTTTGCGAGTCGAATTTATACCCATCAAAGCTGACTTTAATTCCTCTTTTGTTTAATGCCGTTGGTGCCTTCATTTTCTCAGTCCCATCACTACATAATTATCTTTCTGCGCATAATCAGTGATATAACCAACCGATCGAGTAACCTTGCGACCAGTATATTTGCCGTTATCCCATTCTTCTAAGATTAAGATGTCTCCGACCTTATAATTTCGGTCGTTCTTTCTGATTTCAAAGTTCTTGCCGTTGTGCAAAACGTCATCGAAGTATTGGGGCAATATCTTCAGCTCGTGAGTAGCAGCGCTTCTGCTTGGAAAAATTGATGGTCTAATCATCTTTCTTCGCCTCCTAGAATGGTAGATCATCATCGCCGATATCTACTGGCTCGTTGTTATCCACAAACGGATCATTAACAACCTGTTTGCTTGCTGATTGAGTGTTAGCCTGTGTGCTGCTTCCGGTCTCCTTTTCTTGCCCCTTTGATTCCAGCAGCGAGAACGTATCAACGATAACCTCAGTTACGTAAACGCGATTTCCTTGCTTGTTCTCGTAATTGCGTGTCTGAATTCTGCCCTCGACGCCAATCAATGACCCCTTATGCGTGAAATTTGCCAAATTTTCGGCCTGCTTACGCCAGATAACACATTCCACGAAGTCTGATTCGGTCTCGTCATTGACGCTCTTAAATCGACGTTTTACGGCCAAATTAAAGGTGCCCACTGCTGTGCCTGATTTTGTGTATCGCAAATCGACATCTTTTGTAAGTCTGCCAGTCAAAATTGCTCTATTGATCATGTTTTTAATCCTTTCTTAGGCGATAATCTAAAATATTCGACATTGTAAAGTCATTATTATTAAGGTGATTTAGTATCCGCGATAAGTTGCGGTCACCATAAGCACTTTGTATCCCCTGACTATCTAAATTAGTTGTGATAATCAAGTTCTTGTCTTCCCGCGCTCGTAATAGCTCAGCTAATAAGTCTGCGTTGTTGGGCGTATCTCGCTCAGCTCCAATGTCATCTATAACAACTAGGTCGGCCTTTTTGGCTTGACTGACCACGTTTGTCACTTGGTCGCCCACATCCGTTTTGTGGTAGCCGATAACCGTCTGCTTGGTGTATTCCTGGAAATCAATAAAAATCGCTTTGTACTCGTATTTTTTAAGCATTAGACATTGCCATAAGATACCGCTGGCCAAATGTGTCTTACCAACACCCGTTGGACCTGTCAGCATGACGTGCTGTGGGCTTTTGCTTATCAGCAATTCCGATACTGATCTTGCAAATTCTCGCGCTTTATTTTGGGCCTCAGTTTTGACCTCATAGTTTTTGAGCCTTGCTGTTTGCGGCAAATTAGTCGCCATAACTGAGTAATTGCCAAAATAAGCAATGGCCGTGCGCTTGTGCGACTGAAATTCTAGGTCTGCTTGAGTTGGTTGGTGTTTCTCACCTGCCGGTAAAGGCATCTTATATCCGCATGCGGGGCAAGCACCTGGTATTGGTGTGCCATCTTCATGTCGCCGTTTAGGTCTTAACATCATTGCACCGCACTCAGGGCAATCACCGGCTGACTCAAATATCTGAGCCATAATCTTGTAAATACCTGCGCCAAATGATTCCATGAGTCTCCTTTCTACCAACCAAGATTGCTATACTGATCATTGTTTTGAGTAAAGTTTTGACGTTGCTTTGGCTTGACTGGCTTCTGATTCAAGTAGCTCTCGAACCTAGTGCCAAATAATGTTATTGGCCTCAAGTACTGCTCCATATCAGTTCCCTTCCATTCTGCAACCTTGTTATCGATAACCTTTTTAAAGTCGTCTAACTTAAAGCCGTCTTTTTCTCTCGCTCTAATCAATGTCTGAGTATTCTTGCCTGATGATTTGTATTTAGTCCCAGCTTTCTGATTGAGATAATCAATCACGGGACTATATATAGTACTTTTCTTTTCATTCTCTTCATTCTTATCATTCTTGTTTGTAGACAAGTGATTGACAGGTGATTGACCAACGCTTGACAAGTGCTTGACACTCTCTTGGTACTCACCCCAGTTAGACACTGATATGACGCTGTATTTCGTGGTTGATTTGATTGTCAACATTTGCTCTTTTTCAAATCTCTTAAGCCATCTCCATAGCGTTCGGCCTGCAATCGCTTTGTCACGCTTGACACCTTGGTTGAACTCAAAGCCCAGTGTATTAACCCCTGTGACGAATTGACCCTGTGACACGCTCACTTCTTCGCCGTTGAACAAAAATTTGTTTTGACTGTGGTTTGCCTTCATCAAAACTAACAACCATAACTTGAGTTGATCGGAGTTAGTCCAGACAAAGGACTTCATTATTTTTCGATAGAGTTTAATCCATCCCTCGTCTGCCAAATTAAATCCTCCCTATCAGCTAATTAGCAAAGTTTGCATATCAACGACACCAGTTAGTTTTTTAGTGGCCCGGCAATAATCACAGTGTCCGCAGTGTGTTGGTACTGCCTCACCGTTTTTGACAGCTTGGATATGGCCCTGCATTTCTTTGACCTGCTCTAACCAAAAATCTAAGATTGGTTGCTCAATACTAATAATTGCCTTATCCGGTGGGTCTTGCTTAGTGACTGCAACAATTAGTGGTGTAGCCTCAGCCCCATATTGTTGCCGGATTAATTCTTGATAGACCGCCATTTGAATTGGGTAATCGTAAGCTTCGATAAACGTGCCATATCGTGATTGGTCCGATAGCCAATATTTCTTGTGTAAGTCCTGAGTGGTCTTAAGGTCAGCAAAATATTTGTGATTATCCGGAAAGCAATCAAGTTTTCCCATCCAGTTGATACCATCGATTTGGCCTTTAACGATAACTTCCTTTTGACCTTGATAAAGGTTGACGAACGTTTCGTCATCAGCCAGCGATTTAATCATTGCATCTCCGACTTGATAATCCTTCTTGGGCTTTCCTTTGTTTTTGCCCGCTTGGGCAAGAATCTCTGTCCCATGCTCATTTAAAAAGTCTTGATGAGCTTCTTTGCTTTCGAAGTAGCTGTGCAAGTAATTACCGACTAATAGTGGTGTTTGGTCACGTTCTGGTTGCCATTCACCTTTTAATTCTGCCAACGCGGCCGCTTCACACTTCATGAAATTCTTGAATATTGAAACTGACTGATACTGCCAGTTGGCCTCATTTGAGTAATAATTACTGCTGGTCAGTTTGATTTTCGAATAGGTTTTCTGGGTCTTTTCCGTCATCTTTTTCAATCTCCTTGTCCAAATTTGCTGGATTTAATTCGTCATCAGAAGCGTTCGTTGTTTCTTCTGGAATTTCATCATTTTCAATCAGATCATCAAGCATTTCTTTATTGGGCGTGACATCTTTAGGCTTACTGTTATCGAATTCTTGTTCAGTGGTGCGGTTGACCGATTCGATGATCATGTCATTGTCATCACTAGTATTAATAACCATCTTGGCGGCACGGCTTAAAACAGTTCGCTTAGCCATTTCTTGCGGAAATTCGGCTTTTGGCCCGCCTGAGCGCATTTTGCTCTTACTCCAACTCTGATCAATTTCTTTTTTGGTCATGATTGTATATTCGATATGGCCGTCCTCAAATTCGATTCCAGCAAAAGCACCGACAATTGGCTTGTCTTGATTCTCAAATTTATGCTCAAATTTAGTTACTGTGGTGCGGAAATGGTCATCCATCCCCGTCTCAAAAACATCGTCTTGATAAATGACATTGGCAAACGGCTCACCCTTGATTTGTTTTTGCCGCTTAACAATTGCCACAGACCCGAAATACGACCGCGACCAAGCCAACTGCTTACCGTACTGGATAAAATAGCCTTGATTCTTTGCTGGTGACAGTCCCTGAATAACCATGTCCTGCAAAGCTCTTACTAGTGACACCTTGGTAATTTGGTTTTTAGCAACCTTGTCTAACATCGATAAGCCCTTAGAACGGTCGGATAAGATGAGGTAAGCCGCATTAAGCGCGTTGCCTGCCGAATAGTTCTTTGGCAGCACCAAGCCGTTGTTAACTTTCATTTCGTCGATTGTTGACGATACATAATCAATTATTTCGTTTGCCATTATTAATCCTCCTGATTTTCGTGTAGCTCTTTACATACATACAGCCTAAAAAATTCTACGTCTGAGGCGTCTTTATCTTTTTTGATGAACCAGCCCTCCAGTATGTCATCTATTACTGATGAGGTGTCTAATTCGCAATAACGCTCGATAAACGCTGGCTTGTCATAGTCATACTCAGTTGTGTCTAGCCAGTCGAGAATTTCGTCTGGATCATCTCGTACCAAAATTGAATATTTATTGCCATATTCGTGAATAGCCCAATACTTTTGACCCGGATAAATCGTTTGCTCATCCCAATCAATCGGCAAATCATCTTGTTCCATTGCTAATACCTCCGAATCTGAGCTATAATCAAATTGCTTATATTTGAAAAGCTCTCTACTTTGGTCTTATCTGGTTGCCGCCGGATAAGACTATTTTTGTTGTCCATAAACACTCAACCGCCGCCTTTCTTCCTCAATCATTTCTTTGATCTCAGATACTGATAGGCAAACTCCCTTATAAACGTCCTCTCGATTTTTGATTCCGTCTGACTTTGAGAAATTCCAGATCCGGTTGTAAACGTCTTGCAATGTGTTCAAGCGTTCTAATGATTGCGTCATAGGCGGTCATCTCGATTGACCATAAAAGCCATAACACTTACCGAGCCATATGATTCATCTGATATGATTCCGTCAGTTCTAAAGTAATCACCGACAATATCAGACTTTGTGTGAATTCGCCGAACATCTTCGTTTACCAAATCAGCAATCGGCTTTACAAATTCTTTAGCTTCGGTTTCTGTTTCACAATCAGCAAGATATAACTCAACGTCAGCACCTTGGCGCATTAACTTGATTACCTCTTCTTCAATTTTGGTTAGCTTCATTGGTTTCATCTCCTAACTCAAACATCATATGAGCGGCCTTTTTGAGTGATTTCGTCTTGATTGCGTCATAGATATAAAGACCGCCGAAAACTACAACCATAAAAACCAAAACATCCATTACCGCACCTTCTGCTTTTCTAGATTTGACGAAATTTCCGGGAAATAATCTCGCATGAACCTTGCAAAACTTGTTGGCTCAAAAAGATAACTGCCACCTGTATCCGCATAGATGACCACGTTGTTGCGCAAGATTTTTTCGAACCGTGGAACTTTTAAAACGTGATCAGTGAACCAAGTTGGTGCCCGCTTATATCGTTCAACCACATCAGCTGTCGTCCACCAACCGTCCATATCTGCTTTGCGTTCAAGCTCTTCTCGACGCTTAGTTTCGATGATTTCGAAACCTTCTGGCAGTGAAACTGCTAAGTCGCTGATTGTGACGTGTATCTTGTTTAGTGGCATTTAGATCACTCCTTTTTGTTATTTAACTTGTCACCCCTTAATGAGATAATCATCTTGAAAGGTGGTGATTAGCAATGATAATGGATCCGTTAGATAACGCTGAAATTTTGGCAAAGCTAATTGATGAAAATGCCAAAACAATTAGATATAACGTTATTTCAAACAGAAAAAATATTAGTGAAGAAAACAAAGGTATATTTAATTTCCTTAAAGTAATCATTGAAGCTGGCGAAATTCTATATACTGATCAGCAACTGAATGATGACTATGCACTTGACCGATTAATGAAACGTACTCAAAGCCTAATTCACGCCAATGAAAAAAAGTTGAGTTACGAAACAATAGCCGAGAGATGTATCTTAGTTGATGACGTATATCAGGAATTTATTTCTCACTCACCATATAAAATAGAAACAAATATCACGTTTTAGTTATTTTTCAAGGGAAGCTGCAACGCTTCTTTTTTTAGTTGAATCATCGCTTCAATAACAAGCCCAGTTCCAACGTTAGTAACAGGTGTGTCAGGTTCTTTGCGTAGTGCAGCCCTTTTTCTGTCTAGATAATCAATCGCTTCTTGATATGTGTTTGCATTTTTAAGTGCGTCTTCAACGAAATAATCTATTATTTTCTTTGTTAGTTGAGTTATTTCTTCGTTCATTTACTCAGCCTCCTGAATATCTAAATCCTGTTCAATGAGCGGTAGGTAGTTATTAAGTTTCAATAATTCATACAAGCCTAGCCGCCCTTTTTGTGTCCACTTGGTGTTGAGAACAGCTTTCTCAGTGCCATCTTTGCGTTTGACCATCGTTGTTTCAGACTGTGTCCAGCCAGTTGTTTGATACTTTGAGTAAAGAAGCCAAGTCTTACCTTGTTTGTATTGAACTCCTAAACGGTGCAGCAAGATATTCATTGCAGTACCACTCATGCCATAGTCCTTAGCAATTACCGAAATGGCAACCAAGGCCTTGTTAGATAAAATTCGGTCGTAATATGTTGCTTTGGGCTTTAATTCTTGAACCTGCTGTTCTGCAATCAAGCGACCTGTCCGTTCTACCTTGAGTTGTGTGGCCAAACCAATGATGAAATCTGGATCAGAAATAGTTTTCTCGATCACTTCTGATGTCATATAAGCACCGTGATGCTGAATTGTTGGTAAAACTTCTTCGTAAACCCAATCTTGAAATGGTTCTGCGCTAGGCAATTTACTCTGACCAGCCAATTGATAAATACCTGGTTCAGAGATTAGGATAACCTCCCGCTTCTGACCTGACAGAACGATTCGTTCAGTCAGCTTATATTTAGGCTTAACATGATCTCTTAACGCTTTTTGTGGGTTGGAATATCCAATTGCAGTTGCCACGTCATTGCCAACAAAAAATGGTTTGTCGTCAACTAATACTGTTCGAACACTATTACCTTCAAAAACAAAATTCTGTAATTCGTTCATTTAACTGTCCTCCTTATTCCAAATTCAATACCTTGTAAATTTTCTTACGGATAGCAACAGATTTTGGCGTTGTGTCACCTCTGATAGCTCGATTAAGCTGTTGCTGACCCTCGCCAATCAATTCAGCAAGTTCAACTTGAGTCATGTCACGATTGATAAGCGCCATCTTAATATCCTTTTTAATCTGCTCTGCAGCATGAATCAGTTTTTCTTCTGGCATTTGATCACTTCCTTATCTGCTATTTTTATTTGCTCACCACTTTGCTACAATTGAATTCAGGAAAGAGGTGAAATAAATGGAATTTGATGAAGCACAAGCGTTTGATTACTCTGTTTTCTGTGTCAATGAAATTATTGAATATCGAAAACTCGAAATGAAACCCTTCAAAACTGTTTGGCAAACATCGCTTGGCATAGCTGAAGGTAGCACCGTGAAATATTCAGATAGTAAATATCCTGTTTTAGTGCTAAACACTGATAATGAATATTACGGAAGATACATTTCGAGTCTACAAGAAGATACTGATGTGTTTGCTTTAGTTAGACACGCCGTATACGATTACTTCTCAAAAGGAATATTCAGTGAGCGACTAAAGGTAGTGGAACAGCCGAACTTACTACTCGATAAATTGCTCGAACTGTCACGAGTTGAAATTACGGAAAATATCAGAGTTCCAGAATACTCAACTATGTGGAATTTCAAGTCTTTACAAAATCAATTAGAACTTGATTTTATTGACAAGATTGAAATCATGAACCCCATTAGTTTAGTTTCACAAAATTAGATTCATACTTCAGTAAATCATAAGCATATTGGAGGCTTGCGTACGCTTGATCGTATGTGATGCCTTCTTTTTCTTGTTTCATGAGATTAACAATTTTCTTGCCGACTGAAACGACCTGATCACCAAAAAGATCACCTGGTAAATTCTCTCTTTTATACTTTCGCAAGTATTCGCTTTTCAATGTTTCGTCATTATTCATCCTTTCATCTCTCCTTTCTTGTTATTTATTAATCAAGTTATTGACAAGTTTACAGATCAGCTATAAACTTAAGCCATGATAAATAAACAAGTATATCCCTTTATCCCAACGTCTCTCGCCAAAGTTTCGTTTTTAAAAGGCTTGTTTTTTATTGCTTTATTACTTGATGAGTTAATAATAACAGCTGAACTGTAAAAATGCAACAAATTTTATAGCTAAACTGTAAAATTAACTTGTCGTATCGAAAGGAATGTTGATATGACGCTGTTTGATAATATAAAAAAAGTTGCAAAAGAACGCGGGTTGAGTTTACAGTCTGTCGCTGTAAAAGCAGGATTAAGTAAAAATGTAATTTATCAATATAATAAAGGTGTTAATCCTTCGTTAGAAACATTAGCTAATATCGCCAACGTCCTTGGTGTAACGGTTGATTACCTACTAGGTAAAAACGACACCCCAGAATGGGCAAATGACCAAGATACGCATGACTTAAAAGAGTTCCTGGAAAGCAATGCAGACAGTATGACTTACGGCGGTGACGATCTCACTCAAGAAGAAAAAGAAAAATTGAAAATTGCTATGACGCAGATTTTTTGGAATCGTCATAAGCACGACTAGGCGGCGATTATTTGGATAGAATTAAAGAAGCCATTGAAGCCGTTGTTAGTCGCTATCACACAGCAAACCCTTTTCTTATCGCTGAACGTCTGAACATCGAAGTCGACTGGGCCGAGCTAGGTCATATGCCACTCGGCAAAACGATCCACGATGGTGAAATGCCGATTGTCATGCTCAACAACTCTTTGCGTTATTCACCACAACGTTACTTTGTAATGGCACACGAACTCGGTCATGTCATTTTGCATGAGGGACTGAACAGCTACTATACTGGTCTCTCTACGGGCCATGACAAGCTAGAAAACGAGGCCAACGAGTTTGGCGTCGGTCTAATGGGACTGCTCTATGTCGAAGACAACGATCGATTACCAGAAACAGTCGACGAGATTCAGCGTGAGTACGGAATTTATTAGGGCATAAAAAAAGACCCACCCTGTCATCAGCAAGGTGAGTCTGTGGTAAATATGTGAACAAATATATTTTATCAGAATATCTGATTTGGAGGAATGGGTAATGAAGAAAAGTATTATTTTAGCAATAATGTTAGGTTTATCGCTAACTTTAGCAGCATGTGGTAATTCCAGTGATGATTCTGCTAAGAAGTCAAGCGAACCAAAGGTCGAAAAAGCATCTAAAGTCGACAGCAAGAAAGAGTCAGAAAAATCTAGCAAAGCAAAGGCAGAATCTAGCAAAAAAGCGGCTGCGTCATCAAAGGGCATTCCCACTACTGATGATAAAGACTGGTTTTTCCAAGACCCAGTTTTCTATGCTGGTATGGAAACGATGACACTTACTAAGTCCGAAGTGCGTGATGGTGCTGAAGATAATACAAAAGTTTTAGTTATTTACAACACAATTCATAACAATTCCGCTAAAGAACAGGATCCATCAAATTTCTACATGGTCATTCACGCTAAGCAGAAAACTGATACTTCTAACGTCGATTTAGATCCAGGCGTTCTAGGCCTTGACGCCAACGGCAACGATCCACTACAAACCCAGGAAGACAACTTAAACAACAGCTTACTGCCTGGTAAAACGGTTGAAACAGTGATGATGTTTAAACTCGTAAACTCGACTCCTGTTACTGTCGAATTCTCAAACGAAGACTTTACCACGATTGGCACAAAAACATATTCAGTTCAGTAATTTTCGTTTTATCTCTACAGATTGATTCATCCCCCGCTCTGGTGGCGGGTATTATCAAATATTGTAAAGGAGGAAATAATCGTGGCACTAAAAGAGTATCTATACCTTGATACCAAATATTTGAATTCAAGCCTAGCACAACTCGGCGAAGGTTTAATGACTTCGCAACATAGCAGCAATACCAAAACAGATGAAAGCTCAGATTTAGCCGGTACTAACATCTCAGGAGGCGTGGGGAACTTCTTGAAACTTGGCTTTGACTTACACAAAAGCGCAACAGAGAGTGCAAGCAATAGATTAAGCGAATCAACTCAAGAAGTAATTGACAGTGTATTAGATGATCATGCTATTCAAATCCTTCAGGACCATTTGGCAGATGAAATTGTACAAAATCAACAAAATGCAAAAGATGGCGATTTTGTTAAGATTTCCTCTCGATTTAAAATATATGATTTTAACTTTCTTTCCAACCTGCTTGCACCTGATAATTTAGACCTAATCAAAAAGCAAGATGAATCAGAAAAAGAAATTCGTTCATTAAAGGCAAATATTGAAAGATTTAAACAAGCAAAAAAGTCAGCCGGTAATAATCAAAAAGAGTATTCTCAAAAAATTGGACAGTTAACCTCCCAGTTAAACACGTTGATAGCGAAACAGGATAATTCAGGATGGGATAACTTTGCGTTAGTCAAAGACGTAGCGACCTTTTTCAATGAAATATTTCCAGATAGTATAATTATTAAAATGGACAATGCGCTTATTTACTGTGACCGTACATTCTTCAGAGAAAATGCTGCTCAACTATCAATGCTTGCAACGAGCACTCGGCAAATGACCATATTTGGTAGCGTAATGTCTGTAACAAAAAAGCGAGATAATTCAGAACCATTTAGAGAATTCGAGGCCAATGAATTAAATAAGCTCCCTGCACTACTATCTACCATCATGCTTTCAAACTTTGAAATGCTCGATGATGACATAACTCTCTTGGTTAGACCATTGGCTATTTCTTTGGACTAGAGGAATTCCAAAAATCAGCCTTATTTTTCAGGAATTGCTTAGATTCATCAAACTTAGATTGTTTTAATTGAATTGTGTAATGTGCTGCTGTGATTTTTTTTGTAGTGTTGTCAAACTTTTTATTCAGTTCTTCAAACTCTTTCTTATCAAAAATCAACAATATCACCACCAACCTTATATTGACTTGATTATATCATATTGGTAATTGATTAAGTTGCGTACACCTTCAAAATTGAATTGAACTCTATTACGGAACAATAAAAAAAGACGCATCCCCCACCGACCAAAGTTGGGATACGTCAACCACGAAAAAAACTATACATAAGGTATAGGCTCTTTCTATACCCAATTTTACCATAAATGGAGGTCATTAGCATGGCAAGTGTGACAAAACGTGGCGACAAGTGGCAGTATCGTGTTAGCTACATTGATAAAGATGGAAAACGCAAATACGTAAACAAATCGGGATTTAGAACCAAGCGGTTAGCTGAGAATGCTGGTCGAGAAGTCGAAATTAAATACGCTCACGGTGCCGAACTGGATAAAACAAATATCACCCTTATGAATTACTGGGATAAATGGATTAGTCTGTATAAAGCGGGTAAACACACAGAAATAACTGAACGTCGTTACAAAACAATTCGTGGACAACTGCAATCTTATTTTGGAATTATGCGTGAACTTAACTCAATCAGTAAAAGTGATTGGCAGGAATTTATTAATTATTTTTGTGCTGGGAAAGATCGTGAACCCGTTAAACCACGCTCTAAGGATACAGTTAGCAAATTGAACGGCTATGTAAGAAGTATGGTTAACAATGCAATTGATGACCAAATTGTATATTCAAACTTTACTAACAATGTTTATATTCCTGAAGACGAAGAAGCTGACAAAATTAAATATCTCGAATTAGATGATTTCAAAAATCTCATTCAACACACTACTGAATTTGCGGATTACTCGGAACATTTTCCATATTATTTAATTGCCACAGGCGCATTAACTGGCGCACGCTACTCGGAAATATTAGGGCTTACCTGGTCAGATATCGACTTCGACAATAAACAGATCAATATAAATAAAACTTGGGATTACCGTTTTAGAACTGGCTTTGCCAAGACAAAGAATAAAGCAAGTGTCAGAACTATTGATTTATCCGATAATCTTTTATTACTACTGCGACGCTTAAAGAAGCAGCAAGCTGAAGCATATGTGTATCAAGGCTACCGTGATACAAAAAAACTAGTCTTTAGAAATATTCGCCACGAACTAATTTCCAATGGATCCATTAATAGCAGTTTGCGTATTCTCGAAAAGGAATTGGATATTAAACAGCCTATCACCTTTCACGGGCTCCGCCACACCCATGTTTCTTTCTTGATTTACAAAGGCGTTAATATCAATTATATCTCTCGGCGGTTAGGCCACAGTAATGTTACGATTACTCAGACTGTGTACAGTCATTTATTTAAGACGCTAGAAAAAGAGCAGGCAAAGGCTACCACTGACGCATTGTCTAGTCTATAAAAGTGTGCAACTATTGTGCAACTAATTTTAAAGACCAACCAAAATGAAACAAAACAAAAACGGTTAAAACATTGATTTAACAATATCTTAACCGTTCAATCGAAACCGATAAAGCTATATTTACGGAGAAGGAGAGATTCGAACTCTCGCGCCAGTTACCCGACCTACACCCTTAGCAGGGGCGCCTCTTCAGCCACTTGAGTACTTCTCCAAAATGGGCCTAAATGGACTTGAACCATCGACCTCACGCTTATCAGGCGTGCGCTCTAACCAGCTGAGCTATAGGCCCATGTGTGAAAGCGGGTGACGAGAATCGGACTCGCGACTACAGCTTGGAAGGCTGTCGTTTTACCACTAAACTACACCCGCATCATACACATGAATTTTCAAAAGCATGGCGCGGGACGGAATCGAACCGCCGACACATGGAGCTTCAATCCATTGCTCTACCAACTGAGCTACCGAGCCATT
>NZ_RHOT01000048.1 GCF_003946675.1 Lapidilactobacillus gannanensis
AATACTGGAATGAAGCCGTTTAGAACTAGATACAATTTTATATTATTTCATCTGTCAACTTGACAGGGCCTAGTGCAAATGAAAATGGTGATACAGGTTATTTAGTCTGACTTTTTAACTTTTACTGTTGTTTAAATGATTAATGTTTCAGGTTCAGCTTTGGCGCCGATAGCAGATGTTTACCAACTTTTTAAGCGATGAGTGCTAGTTTTGATAATGGCGAATTGCTGCCAATAAATCAGTTTCGTTATTATAAATCGCGCCATTTAATTTAATTAAACCAGTCGTATAGAGATTTAAATAGTGAAATTGATTTTCTGCGATTGTTTGGAGTGCTGCTATTTTCTGATTGTTGTTGGCACCTTGTTGGCGAGAGTCCGTATATAAACCTAGAATTGGAATTTTGTTGGCATAGGCCACGCCAATTTCGCTGGCTACACCGGGATCGATGATTGGCCCATCTAAAACAGCAATCATTAATTGACTCCGTAAAACTTCCTCAGTATCTGCTTGCGCAATCATTTTTGAGTCGGCATAAGCTTGCTTATCATTAATGCTGGCATTTTCCTGGGGCAGGTAGAGACTGATATCTGGATTAGCGGCCCGAATCTTGGCGACTAACTGGGCATTAAAATTAAAATCAGCTTGCGAGAAGAGTGCATTGGCGAAATAGATATGCATGGCATTTGACCTCCTAAAATTATGCGGCAACCTGTGCTTCATTTAAACGGTTTTCCTTAACGATATTGTCGTAAAAGGCAGCTAGGGCTAAATTGTGGTAAGGAATGAAGTAAATGCCTAACAAGCCGGCTGTTAAGAACATTCCTAGATACCAGAAAATGAAACTGAGTTGAAAGACAAATAAATCAAATTTATGGCCTTTCATGAAGCGCCAGCTGCGACCAATTATATTGAAGTAGCCATAATTATCGCCTTCATCACTATACAATAGATAAATAGGCTGGAAAGCCAGTGATAGGATAATACCAGGAATAATCAGTAAGAAGTAACCAAAGTAAGTCAGCACACTGGTAATAATAAAGATAATCAAAATAGCCACAAAATAATCACTGGTGAATCCCTGGAATTGTTTGACAAAGGGCTTGTTTAAAGTCTCATCTTTAGGTAAGCGCAACCAGCTAAGGCTAGCAATGCTAATGCCTGCGGTGAGTAGTGTATTAATCAGCGCGCCGATAAAAGTACCGAACCATTGGCCACTATTTTGTTGGACGGTGTCATTTACATATTGTTGAGCTGAGGCGGCACTATTAATATTGCTAGCGTTTTTGTCGATTGGCATAAACATCACAATAGCCACAACCAGCAGTGTCCATAAAATAATTGCTAAAACTGTGAAAATAATCGGAATGCTATTCAGTTTAAAGGCAGTACCAAAATCGCCTCGCATTTTAGCCTTAGCTTGTTTCTTAAGGTCAGCACGGGATACTTTTTCATTCATTCTACAAAAACTCCTTTTTTTAGTTGTTATTATTATACCATTTGCAATCAGGCTCACGGGAAATTACTTTTGACCGGTTGGCTGATTGCTGCCTGCCGATTAGGGCGGCACCGTGAGATTCGAAGTAGAATGCCATCAGAACTAATTCCGGTTTAACATGATCACTAGGTTTTGAATTAGTTTGTGTAGGAAATTATTGACGCCGTTCTAATTTAACGACTGTTTCTACCCGGGCAGTTTGCGGGAATAGATCGACCATTTGCATTTTGGTGACTTGGTAAGCTTTAGTCAGCGTGACCAAATCGCGAGCTAAGGTAGATTCATTACACGAAATGTAAACGAATTTCTTTGGTGCGGCTTTGAGAATGGCTTCTATTAAGCTTGGCACTAAACCAGTGCGGGGTGGGTCAACGACTAAGGCGGAAAAGTGGGTGCCAGCAGCAATTAATTGTGGCCAAACGGTTTCGACTTGTCCGAGTTGATAACTGACATTAGTTAAATGATTGTGTTGTACATTTTGTTCAGCATCAGCAACGGCTTCAGGAATCTCTTCAATACCAACAACTTGGCGGACTTGATCAGCTAAACTAATCCCAATTGTTCCAACACCTGCGTAGGCATCCATCAAAACATCATTTCTAGTCAGCTGTAAGTAATCGCCCACGATTTGATATAGCTTCTCAGTTTGGCTTAAATTAAGCTGTAAAAATGCTCGTGGTGACAATAAGAAGCGCCGCTGACCTAATTGTTCCTCCAAATAGGGTTCGCCGGCCAATAACCAGGTTTCATCACCCCAGAATAGGCCGTCTTTAGTAGGGTTGAAGTTCTGGCTAACACTGACAACTTCCGGTAGTTGTTGCAAGATTGCTGCTAAAAGAGCGCGTTTCTGCGGCATTTTTTTTGAATTGGTGATGAAAGTTAATTGTACTTGCTGATGCAAATGCGATTCTCGGACAGCAATGGCCTTAATGATGCCAGAATTTTTTTCAGGATCATAAATTGGAATTGCTAATTCTTTTAGAATTGGTAAAATCGCACGACAAACTTTTAAAGTCAGCGGACTTTGGGTGGGCATTGTTGGCAAATCGATTAATTCTTGCGTACCTGGCCGATACAAGCCACAAATTAAACGGCCATCAGCTAATTGTCGAATCGGAAATTGTGCTTTATTGCGGTAATGCCATGGTGAAGTCATCCCTAAGGGGGCGGCTAACTCATAGTGTTGGTAGCCCCGCGGTTTGAATTTTTCCAGTGCCTGTTTGATTAGGTCATTTTTAAAAATTAATTGTTGTGGGTAGGTAATATGAGCAAGCTCTAAACCACCGACTTCACCAGCAAGTGGGGGGACGTCTTTAACGCGGTGAGGTGATGCTTTCCGCAGATGATGAATTTTCGCCTCAATGTAACGGTCAGTGACCTTAGTGGCTTCGCAGACCGCAACTTCACCGGGAATTAGTCCGGGGACAAACGTCACTTTATGTTGAAAATAACCGATGCCTTCACCGTTGATTCCCAGACGTTTCGCCGTAATGGGGAAACGCTGACCAACAGCCACATTAACTATCTCTGTCATCTTAAAACTCCTTTTTTTGTTGTGAGGGACAGCATTTTTTCGGCGCAAATAACGATTGCTTTTTGTTTGCGCCGATGAAACTAGCTTAAACATCGCTTTCAGTTAATTAGAGTCGATTGCTGTCCAGAACATGATTAAATTGAAAACATCTAAGTCATTGGCATTGATTAAGCATGTTATAATAGCGATTAGATAAGTTGTAATCGTCATAGTTACAGCTCTTAGTATAAACGATGTTACTACAGATTGCGATTTGGAGTTGAATTTATGAAGACTATTACGCAAATTACGGCTCAGAAAAAGTCCGGCCGTTACAATATTTTTCTCGATAAAAAATATGCGTTTCCTGTCAGTGAGGACGTACTGATCCGTTATAATTTACATAAGGGTTTGGCATTGACAGACCAACTACAGGCAGAAATCGCGGCGGCTGATGTTGTTGAAAAGGCATATCAATTGGCCTTAAATTATTTAAGTTATCAGTTACGAACAATTAAGGAAATGCGGCAATACTTGAAACAACATGAAGTTGAAGCTGTTGCCGTTGACCAAGTCATTGCTCGGTTAGAACAGCAGCAATATTTGGATGATGGGGCCTATGCAGTTGCCTATGTGCAAACAAATAAGCGCTTATCTTTGAAGGGCCCTCAAGTCATTCGTCAGGAACTCCGCCAAAAAGGCATTAGCGATGAAAACTTAATCGTTGATGGACTCGCTCATTATGATCAGGAAAGCTTATTAACCAACGGCCAGAAATTAGCGCAACAAATCTGGCAACGGCAACACCATGTTTCCCAACGAATTCGTGAACAAAAAGTGCGTCAAGGATTACAGCAGAAGGGCTATAGTGGTGTTGATTTTGATTTTGATTTGATTTGGGCTCAGTTGGATTTTGAGATGGATGATGAGGAAGAACAAGATGCTTTACAAATGGCTGCAGCAAAGGCGCAGCGTCATTATCAACCATTAACTGATCGTAAACAGCGGCAAAAATTTACACAATCGCTGTACCGCAAAGGCTTTGCTTTTGAGGCCATTAATAATTGGCTGGCCGATCATGAACAAGATGACTAATATATCGATTTAACGATGTGCCTGATTTGATTCTGGTTACTTCCAGTGTGAAACTAAAATGGCGCTAAGACTTCCACAATTGGAGAAGGTGGTGGCTGGGCGATTGAGAGGGCGTGGAACATGGTGGGCGTTGATCTGAGCCCCTTCTACGAACGGTCTCAGATACAAGCCTTATTCTAACCGCTGAAGCGGCAAGAATAATTTCACCATTGACGCTAATCGCCCAGCCACCACTAGGATAAACTAACAGAACTGATTACCACTGTTTAGAAAAGCAGATTGGTGTGAACTAATAGTTTGATTGACAAGTTTTGTGGCGTTAAAGAAATTAGTGTGCTACAGAATTAAAGCTTGATTATCAATTAAACTATCTTGGTTTCAGCAGTCATATTCCTGACTAATGAATTTACAAATGAAGTTTGTTATAATAAGTAAGAATTCAGTTTGCACCGGAAAGCAGGGTAAATATGCAAGTTCCCAAAGAGGGGAACTATATTGCTATCCAAAGTTACAAGCATGATGGAAGTTTGCATCGGACTTGGAAAGAAACCATGGTGCTCAAAACAAGTGATAATTCTTTGATTGGCTGCAATGATCATACCTTAGTAACGGAAGATGATGGTCGTCATTGGGTTACCCGGGAACCGGCGATTATTTTTTTCCATAAGAAATATTGGTTTAATGTGATTGCAATGATCAGAGATAATGGTGTTGCGTATTATTGTAACTTAGCAACGCCGTACGCTTTGGATCGCCAAGCGTTGAAATACATTGATTATGATTTAGACGTCAAAGTTTTTCCTGATGGGGAGAAACGGTTGCTTGACGTTGATGAGTACAAGGCACACAGCGCGTATTGGCATTATCCACCAGAAATTGACCACGTCTTAAAAGAGAATGTAAAAGTCTTGGTTGATTGGATCAATCAAGGTAAAGGACCATTTTCGCAGGCCTATGTTGATATTTGGTATCAGCGTTATCAGGAATTGTTACATCGTCGTGCTTAAATTTGGTACGTGATATAGTTCAATCAAGGCTGAAATGATTCGCTTATTTCAGCCTTTTGTTTTTCATTTTATTTGTAAGAATTATTGGGAGGTAGTATGGCAAAAAAACGCAATCGCCGTCGTTCACGTTCGCATCGACAGCAATTAAGCTTCACTTCAGTTATTGCAATTCTAATTATTGGCGCTTTAGTTTGGCTGGCACGGGATCCAAACTCGAATCAGACAGCAGTCACTAATTCCAGTAGTGTGACCACGACGCAGACAACTGATCGTAGTGCTTTAACTAGTAGCGCTGTTTCTGCACAAGCACCAACGACTAATGGTCAGACTAAAAGTCAAGCAAGGGTGGTTCAGGCTGATCAATTAGCTCAGCAGACTTATCAAGACCGGCAGATTATTCCAGTGAATCAGAACAAACCAACTTTTAGCAATGCTGATTTAAGTTTGAGTCGTGGTACTTGGCAAGATTATCATGCATTGGATCAATATAATCGAGTTGTTCAAGCCAATGCTTTAATGCAGCGCAGTAGTATGCCGACAGCGAAACGGGAACGGCTTTATATCCAACCAACTGGCTGGCATAATCGCAAAATCACTATTAACGGCAAACAAGATTACTTATATAATCGCTGCCATTTGATTGGCTATCAATTAACTGGTCAGAATAATAATCCGAAAAATTTAATGACTGGTACCCGTTCTTTAAATGATCCAGCGATGACTTACTATGAAAATGCAATGGCCAGTTACTTAAAGCAAACAAATCATCACGTTCGGTATCAAGTCACCCCGATTTTTGTTGGGAGTGAATTAGTGGCCCGTGGAATTCACATGATGGGTCAATCAATCGAGGATAATCAGATTTCGTTCAATATTTATATTTTTAACGTTCAAGCAAATTATCAAATCAATTATCAAGACGGTACTAGCAAGGCCGCTTAATTTTAAATAAGGAAGTAAGCACATGACAGTCCTGAATTTAACCACTTTTAAGCTCGTTGGCAAAGTTGCTTTAGCCACTGATATGGATCCAAATGGGAGTTTTTATTCATTTAGTCAAGAATTAGAAGCCAGTGAGCAAATGGCGCTGTTAGACGAACAACTAATGGCTAGTGCCGGCCAAAGTAATCGGCTGGGATTAGCAATTTTTGGTCCTGAGGCTTCACAGTATTGGTATGGTGTTCAAGTCCCGACTAATATTGTGACACCAACGGGCTGGACTTCTTATCAAGTTCCTGCTGGACCAGCCTTTGTCCTCACACAAGCGCAGCCTCAATATCTGGCGCAAGTAGGTGTCAATTATAAGATGGACCAAGTTTACGATGCTGCTGCCAAAGCTAAAGTGGCATTACCAGATAGTTTGGGCCATGCCCAGTTACCATTTTTCGTGGAAAAAATGACGTTTAAAACAAATCTTGATGAATTGACTAGCCAAAGCTATGCAATTTATCAAAGTCCTGAAATGGCAGCATTAGAAGATTAGCAGTCCATACAAAAAAGAGAGTGTGATCAAAGGCGGCTAGCTGATGATCATTAACGTAAAGTACCGAGCAATTCTGATAAAGAATTGCTCGGTATTTTCGCGTTTGCTGATTGATGTTTAACATGGTGGCTGCATACTTTCAAATCTGTTTTGAAACAATATGCTGGGGCTAACTAGTTTCAATGTTGCAGTAAAAACCAACTACTGATTACGGCAATTACTACTAGCACCGTGGTTGCAGTGAGAAACCAATGACGATATTTCGGTGTCCGCCAATTGCTGTAGGTCAGCATGCCGGCAAAGCAACTTAACAAAATTGTAATCCCGGCGATCAATAATAAACCAAAATTCATTTTGCCCAGTTTCCTTTCCGGAAGAGTGGGACAACTTCGCCGGTTTTGGTTAAACCATCAATGTTCATTTCGGCGGAGCCAACCATGAAGTCTACGTGTACTTGACTGACGTTCAGACCGGCTTTTTGTAACTGCAGTTTATTTAGTTTGGTACCATTTTTAACGGAGAAGGGATAAGCTGCGCCTAAGGCTAAGTGGTCCGAAGCATTTTCGTCAAATAAAGTGTTATAGAAAATCAAGCCTGATTGGGAAATTGGTGATTGATCTGGTACTAAAGCAACTTCCCCTAAATGACGTGCACCTTCATCAGTGGCCAATAATTGCTCTAAGGTTGCTTGACCCTGCTTGGCAGTTGCTGCGATAACTTGGCCATTTTTAAACGTCAATTGGAGACCTGATAAAACTGTGCCCGCATAACTCAGTGGTTTGGTTGAGCTAACGGTGCCATCAACGCGCAGCCAATCTGGCGCTGTGAAAACTTCTTCAGTTGGCATGTTAGGAATAAAATATTCACCTTGAGTATTAGTGGCCCCCGCGGCTTCCCAAATATGATTTTTAGGTAAGCCAATGGTGAGATCAGTTCCAGGTGCTTGATAGTGGAGTGCATCAAATTGATATTGATTAAGCCTGGCTGCTCGTGCGCTTAAATCATCGCGGTGTTGTTGCCAAGCAGCGATTGGATCGGGCTGGTCAACCCGATTGGCTTTAAAAATAGCCTGCCACAATTCTTCAGTTGCTGCTTCAGCAGTTAACTGAGGAAAAACTTTTTGGGCCCAAGCTGGACTGGCAGCAGCAATAATTAGCCAGCTTAGTTGATTATTCTGGGTCGCATTACGAACGGCTGCAAGTCCCTTACTTTGTCGCTGTTGATAGGCAGCAATTTTCTCAGTGGGGATCCCTTGAAGTGCAGCAGGATCAGTTGAAACAACCACTAAACGTTTAACATGGTTAGTCGCAATAAATTGCAATTGTTCCTCTTGATAAGGCAGGGATGTTTGTAAGTCTGCGGCACTTTGATAAGTTAAATCCAGCCGCTGTAGCTGATCGTCTTGCCACTGGACCATAACTTTACGAGCGCCGGCCTGATAAGCAGCTTCAACCAATAAATGTGCTAAATTGGCTTGGTCAAGATTAATGGTTAGATGGAGCCAGTCACCAGACTGAATTTGAAGTCCTAATTTAATTGCTAAATTAGCGTAGGCTGCCAGTTTGTTTTGAAATGATGTGTTTGTCATGTGACACCAACTTTCTATTTGATGGTACTTCTTAATGAGTTTAAAAGTCATAATTTCAGTAGTAACTAAATTCCTAATCACCGGAACTGTTTCGATGCGGCGAGTAGTGTGATAATTAAAATTAGTGCCATTGCTATAAAAGGCTAACTGCTGCTAAAGCTAATTCTAAGGCAATCGCAATGCTATCACCGCCAAAATTACGTTGCGAATAATTACTGGTGTCAGCTAAAGTATCCGCAGTATAAAGCAGCTCACCCCAGGTAGCGCCGCGGAATTGGGCACAAGCTGCCAGCCCGGCACATTCCATTTCAACAACTTGACAGCCTTCATTAACGCGATACTTGATCATGTATGGTGTTTCTCGGAAAAAACCATCAGTGGTCCAAGTTTTTGTCTCGGTAAATTTCAACTGATGCGCAGTTAAAGCATCCTTGATTGCTTGATTGGCGCTGGCATTAGTTTTGAGATCTCGAGTAGGTGCTAGATAGTGATAGGAAATGCCTTCATCGCGCAATGCAGTTGTCGGAATCAACCACTCATTTTCAGGAATATCAACTAAAGTACCGCAAGAGCCAGTTGAAATGATTTTTCGGACGCCATTTTAAATCAGATAGTCCAGCAACTGAACAGCGGGAGCGGCACCAACTGGCGCTTGGCAAAGGCAAATTTTCTGACCGTGATAATCGTATTCATAAATTGGATAAAGTTTGGTCGCACTGTCGAATTCAGTCAAGACCTTGGCATGATGTGTTTCCGCGTAAGTGGACACCTCATCACGCAGAAAAGCAAAAACTGCACGTTCTGGGAATTCATGATGATCAGTTTCAGCGTCTTCAATAATTGATGATTTAGCAGAATCATATTCCAAAATTGGAAATTCATTTTTAACAACTGGCATTGGCTTCAGTTCTTTCTTAGATAATATTATTATCTAAGGTACCACAAAACGACTAAAAATTGCAGGTAATCGGGAAATTAGGCCCGGATAAATGTTAATTCAAGTCAGATAGGTGCTTCTTTTTTTGTTGTTCAATGTACCAGTAATTTAGCTAAATCAAGTTATCTTGCTGTAATTGTCTTAAAGACTAACAACTGTGTATTTCCAGAGGGAATAGTGTCAGAACAAGCTCTGTTTAAATAATGCTGTCATTATTTTCAAGTTCTTGAACTTTAATTAAGAATTAAACCTATTTTTTGCGTAATTAAAAAAGCCAGGGATAAAATCCCCAGCTTTTTAGGCATCTCAGAAAGTTATGTGTTAGTCTTTGTTATCTTTAATGATTTTTTCAGTTTGTGTCTGGAGCGTATCAAGAGACTTTTTAACTGGTTCATTCTTAGTTAACATGGCATCAACTGAGTCCAATAACTTCGTCCGATATTCGGAGAAGCCTTTGAATGCATTGGATTGGAAACCGTCAGGTAATGAATCAACAGCAGCTTGGTTATAAGGCTTAGCAGCAAGATACTTCTTGAAAGCGTCAGTCTTAGTTGCTGATTCACGTAATGGCACGTAACCGGTTAAGGTTGCCCATTTTGAGGTTTCGTTCTTTGACATTAAGTATTTCATGAATGCCCAAGCGCCTTTTTTCTGGTCAGAGCTACCACTCTTGAACATAACAATGTCGTTACCGGCAATTTCAGTAGCCTTCTTGCCATTGTATGTTGGTAATGGCATTGTGCCCCACTTCATTGACTTAGGAGCCTGTGCGACCATTTGTGTCACACCTGCAGAAGAGCCAGCGTAGAAAGCGGACTTGCCTTGAGTGAATGCTTGTGTCCAGTAGAAGTCTTCACCAGCTGTCTTTGCAGTACCGTCATTTACCATATCCATGATAAAGTTAGCAGCTTTCAAAGAATCAGCTGAGTTCAAATTGACTTTGAGGTTCTTACTGATCAAAGGATTACCGGCTTGACGAGCCAAGCCTTCAAATTCCATATCCCATGATTTATCAAAGCCCATTGCGTAGACGTTATCTTTCTTCAAGATCTCGCCATCTTTAGCAATTTCTTCCCAGCTCGTAGGTTTTTCAAGATTGTATTTGTCCAAAATATCTTGGTTGTAGTAAAGTACCCGAACTGATTTACTGAACGGTACTGAATAGTACTTACCTTGATATTTTGAGCTACTTAGGAATGAAGGATAAATATCTTTCAAGTCAGAATCAGATAATGCATTGCTGCCCTTGATCATGTAATTATCTAAAGGTTCCAACAAGTGGTTCTCAGTGTAATCGGGAACAGTTGTATATGTGGTCTGAGAGATCGTTGGTAAGCTGTTTGATTTGGCAGCGGCCATGATCTTTTGTTGAAGCTGAGTGTAGTTACCTTGTGATGTGCCCACAACTTTATATTTGGACTGTGATTTGTTGAAATCAGAAATGATTTCGTTGACGGCCTTTTGATAAGGACCAGTCATCCCATGCCAAAAGGTGATTTTAACAGGAGCAGCTGATTTAGAACTAGTGCTATCTTTAGCAGCTGAATTGCCACATCCTGCTAACGTGAAAACTAAACCCAAAGAAGCGACTGCGAATAATGCGCGTTGCCAACTTTTTTTCTTCATTACTTAAACCTATCCTTTCAATCCTGTTTTTGAGATGCCTGCAATAATATACTTCTGTAAAAAGAGGTATAGGATTACCATTGGTAAAATGACGAACGTCGATGCGGCCATTAATTGCGCATAGTTGGTACCTGCATCCCCAGTAAAAGCCTGTAACCCAACAGGCAAGGTCCGCAAGTTTTCAGAATTCGTGACGATTAATGGCCACATGAATGAATTCCAAGAACCAATGACTTGCAAAACGGTAACCGCGGTAATAGTCGATTTAGAGATGGGCACTAGCACATGCCATAAGTAATGCCAATCGCTAGCACCATCAATTTTGGCTGCATAATAGAGTTGGTCAGGAACGGATTGGAAATTCTGTCTTAAAGTGAAAACAGTGAAGAAACTGGCCAACCACGGCACAATTAACGCCGCGTAAGTGTTGACTAAGTGTAATTTCGATAAAGTAACGAAGTTCGGAATGATTAGCATTTCTACGGGAACCATCATCGTGCCCAGAAAAATAACGAAGATGATATTTTTACCATAGAAATTCAATCGTGAAAAGGCGAAGGCCGCTAGAATACTGGTAAATAATTGGCCCACTGTCGTAACAGTGGTGACAAAAATACTGTTCAAGAAATATTGGGCAAATGGTGCTGCTTTGAAGGCATCAATGTAGTTGCTAAATTGAAGTTGCTTCGGTATCCAAATTGGTGGAATTTTAACAGTTTCAGGTTGCGTTTTAAGCGAGGTTGATAGCATCCACAGGAATGGCATTAACATAATGATCCCGCCGAGAATCAAAATCACATAGCGCAGAACCATGGCAATTTTAACTTTCATAAGTCTTCGTTAACCCCCTTAATAATGAACATGTTTCTTGCTGTACGATAATTGAATTACCGTTACTACCAGAATCATGAAGAACAAGACCACGCCACTTGCGGCAGCGATGCCGTATTTCCATTCGGTGTAGAATTTCTGATAGAGATAATACACAATGGTGAGCGCTGACTTACTGGGACCAGGGTTCCCATTAAAGAGGGCAAAGATTTGATCGAAAGCTTTGAAACTGCCAATCACACCATTGATTGTCACGAGGAAGGTGATTGGTGATAATAATGGCAGTGTGACATTGGTAAATTGATGCCATGAATTAGCACCATCAATTTTGGCAGCTTGATAGTAACGCTCGTTGATGCTGTTCAAACCGACTAAGAAGAGCACGATGTTAAAACCAAGGTTCTTCCAAATACTCATGATAATCAGTGACAACATGGCATACTTAGGACTTTCCAACCAAGAAATTGGATTGACGCCGAACAAACTTAAGAAGTAGTTCAACAAACCATAATCGCTGTTGTAGATCCAATGCCAAACCTGAGCAATAGCAACGGTACTGGTTACAAATGGTAAGAAGTATACCGTCCGGAATAAACCGGAAAGCCATTTGATTTTATTGAGGAGTAGGGCGATGACTAAGGAGATAATAACCGTTAGGGGAACAACGCCGACAACGAAAATCAGTGTATTCTTAACGGCAATATGGAAATCAGGATCACTAAAAATAAATTTAAAGTTATCCCAACCAATTCGTGAGACCTTATCCGTGAAAAAATCATATTTTGTATAAAAACTCATCATAAATGACTTGATGATTGGATAAATATTAAAGGTCACAGTGATCAGCAACATTGGCAATAAATAAAGAAATGCTTTTGCGGTTGATTTTAGTGTTGGCTTCTCATTTAACATCCTGATCACCGCCAAAGATTCGTTTGCCGTCTTGATCAAACAAGTAGAAACCTGACTTTTGTAAGTAGAGTGTTAATTTTTGCTCTTTTTCTAACGTGTTTTCGATTTCTGTGGTCAATAATTTCTTGCCGTGGAAGTCTAATTGGGCATTTTTTTCACGACCATATTTTTCAAATTCTTTGACCGTGGTTTCAATTGCGGCAATTGTGTCATCGCCGGAATCGTGATCTTGTAACGCTTCTGGACGAATGCCCACGCTAACAGCCTGTTTAAGAATATCGGCAGGTACATGTTGATCAAGCTCACCTTGGAAGTCAGCTATTGCTAAAGTATTGATGACTGGTTCGCCGATAAATTTAGCGACAAATAAGTTACTTGGATTATCATACAAGGTTTCAGCTGAACTGAATTGTTGCATGTCGCCATTGTTCAATACCATAATGTGGTCAGAAATGTGGAGTGCTTCGTCTTGATCATGAGTAACAAAGATAGTTGTGACACCAGTTTCTTGTTGAATCCGCCGAATTTCTTCACGCATTTCAATTCGCAAACGCGCATCAAGGTTAGATAGAGGTTCATCAAGTAATAATAGGCTAGGTTCCTTGGCTAAAGCCCGAGCAATTGCCACCCGTTGTTGTTGACCACCGGAAAGTGCACCAGGTTTTTTGTTGATTTGGTCTTCAACATGAACTAGCTTGGCAAGTTCCAATGCTCGTTTTTTACGTTCTGGCTTTTTAACTTTTGCCATTTTTAGTGGGAACATAATGTTCTCCAAAACGGTTAGGTGTGGATATAATGCATAGTTTTGGAAGACCATGCCCACTTTACGTGCTAATGCATCTTGTTTAGTAACATCCTTATCACCAAAGAAAATTTTCCCTGAGGTTGGTGCTAATAAACCAGAAATCATCATTAGCGTTGTTGATTTTCCGCAACCACTTGGTCCTAAAATCGAAACCAAGGTGCCCTCTGGAATCGTAAAATTCAAATGATGGAGAATTTCCCGGGTCCCATCATATGAAAGTGAGACATCTTTGAAGGTAACTTCCAACTGTTTCGCCCCTTTAAAAATTGTTTTTTGACCACAAGATAACAGTTAAGTCTAAAAATATCTTACAACATTTTGTGGTTAATGTCTTGGAAACTTTGGAAATTTTCGTCGTTTTTTTCGCCGTGAATTAAATAACTTTTGGTGAAACGATGGCGGTTTCACAACTTTATGAATGCTAGTTTAAACAAATCGCATGCATGGTCTAATTTGGTGGCGCTTTTAATACTCAAAAAATATCCATTACTAATTAAAAATGAGGTGTTACTGATGACTTCAATGACAAAAGTAGCAATTATGCTTGCCGTTAAGCAGGATTTATCAATTCAACGTCGCACACACTACACTATTAATGAGTTGACGCATTCTGTGCAAGTGTCACGTTCCACATTGTATTATCATTTTCATGGTGGTTTGCCAGAGACCTTCAATTTTACTTTTCAACAGGAGATTTTAGTGCCAATTCAGGTCCACCAATTAGATTGGCCAGCAACGGTTCGTTTTCTCCTGCGTTACATTGCTCAGCACCAAATGCTAGTTAAAAATATGTATGCGTTAAGTGATTGGCACGAGTTTATGGCGATTCAGCCAGCATTAGCTCAGACGCTACTGAATAATTATGATCAATTTGGGAAGACAACTAATTCAGTCGTTTTGTTAGCACAATTGCAGATGCTTTGCAGTGCCTTGCTGTTTGAATTGCAATTATGGTTGCTTGATAATTTTGATGAAGATTGGCATCTGATTCAGCAACGAGTCGCTGTCTTCGACCAAAATTTAGCCAATCCGGCCACTTTGTCTAAAAATTGCACATTATCTGCTAAGTAACAGTTGTGTCGGCTAATATTAGCAGTTATGATGAAGCCATCACCAGTTGAGGAATCGCTAAATTCCGAAATCAACCGGACCGCTTGTTGGAGGATTTTAAAGTAGTCGAGCGATTTTTGGTAGTTTCTGTTAGAATAGGGACGAGTAATTAACTTATTCTGAGGTGAGAAATTTGATCCGACCAGCAAAATTAGCTGATGCACAACAGGCAATTCCTATCTTGATGCAAATTATTCATGATATGGAAATTCCTGTGGTTAAATCAGTTGGCGAAGATAAGATTCAAGATTTATTAATTGATGCTTTTGCAGCACCTGATTATCGTTATGGTTATCCCCAAATGTTAGTTTACGTTGACGAGCAAACGGATAAAGTTCTGGGGATTTGTGTCGGTTATCCAGCAGCTAAAGAAGCCAATATTGATGATGGCTTACGGCCGTATTTGGCTAATCATGGATTACCAGCAGATTTTGCGATGTTCTCTGATGTTGAAGCACAACCAGGTGAATGGTACTTAGATTCATTAGCTGTTGCGCCGGATGCACAAGGTCAGGGCATTGGTGGTCAATTATTAGATTACTTAAATGATTGGTTGAAGCAAAAAGGTGAGACGCTGATTAGTTTAAACGTGGATTTGGGCAATCCTAAAGCTAAACGAGTTTATACTCATCATGGTTTCGTAAAAGATAGTGAAATTATGATTGGTTCACATCGTTACGAACATTTGCTGCGACCAATTAAATAGAGCGTCAAGAGTCAAAAGTTTTTAAGATGCTCTGCAAGAACTTTAACTGGTGAATCTTAACCAAAAAACGTTCAATTCATTTTAGAATTGAACGTTTTTTGGTTGATTTCTTATGTAGAAATGCAACCACAAGTTTTACTTGTGGGGGTCAGAGAAGCTTTAGCGAAAAAAACATCCTTTCAGT
>NZ_RHOT01000049.1 GCF_003946675.1 Lapidilactobacillus gannanensis
AGGATAATTTCAAATAATTGCTTGAGCTGCGCCAGCAGATCGAGTGATTATTTAAATTAGCCATAGCCATTTGGCACCCCGAACACGTTTTAGCAGAGTGTGAGGAGCTGCGGGAGCGCGCGTAGGCTAACTTCAACTATTTTGATGAGCGGTGCCAACCGATCATTGAAATAGTTAAGTTAACCATACACGCTGCAACCCCGAACACATTTCAATTCCCAACTATGTCTAATAGCATAGCACTTCTATTACATAACGAATAAAAAATGAAGGTGAATTTATGACTCCAACAAATCAAGAACATGCCACGCCACAACGCGTTATCCCTTTAACCGGAACAGTTAATTTTCGCGATTTAGGTGGCTATCAAACAAGCAGTGGTAAAAGTGTGCAATGGCGGAAAATCTACCGTGCCGCCTCACTAGGCGGTTTAACCTCTGACGATTGTGTGCTCCTTAGCGATTTGGCAATTCACTGGGACATTGATTTACGGTCACCATCAGAGCAAAGTTCTTACCCAGATCAGCAATGGCCTGATGCTCAGGTCGTTTTAAATCCCGTTTATCCAACGACCAACTTTGACCGTATCGTTAATTATCATGGCATCCAACGACTATTAAAAGGCCGTCATCGGCAGCCAAAACTGGCCGATCCAGTGGCGCAGATTTATCAAAATGTTATTTTGAACCCCCACAGTCAGGCAGCTTTTGCTAAAACGTTCTCAGTTTTGCTAGGTCAAAAGGAGTCCGAGGCAACCGTCTTTCATTGTGCTGCTGGCAAAGACCGGACCGGAATGACTGCCGCCTTGATTCTTGCGGCACTAGGTGTTCCCGATGACACAATTATTGAGGATTATTTACTCACTAATGATTTGTACGATTTTCCCAACGGACAGACTGCCCTGACTAATGACGCCGTACAAGCAGCTGTGGCCAAAATGAATACCAAAACTGGCGAAGCCTTGTACATCCAAGGTGCCTTGCAAACGGTCAACATTGGTTATGGTGGAATTGAGAATTATTGGCGCGAAGCCTTGAAATTAACACCTGCAGATTTGACCACTTTTCGGCAAAAATTCCTGAATTAAAGTTGAGCCAAATATTTGCTCGCTTTTAAGGGCTTCAGTTAGGATGAATGTAGTAATACTTCCAGTGAGGTGAATAAAATGAATTGGAAAAAAGTTGCTCAAATCGGTCTACCCAGCGCTGCTTTTATCGGCATGGGTGTTGTTACTACCAAGTTATATCGTTATGGCTTCGGTCGCTTAGAGGAAAAGCCAACCGACCAAACTGATAACAGCCACTACCATGACCTTTATCAGCGCGCCCATGAATGGCTGGCTGATCAACCAACTGAGGATTGGTGGCTTTATGATAACGATCCTAAGAATCGGATTCACGCACTCTACATTCCCCATCCCCAACCCACTCAAAAAGTTGTTATCATTGCTCACGGTTACCATGGCAGTGCGCCAACAATGGCCGCTTTTGCGAAAATGTATCAAGATTTAGGTTACAACGTATTAATGCCTGATAATCGCGGTCATGGTGAAAGTTCCGGCAACTGGGTTAATTTTGGCGGTCTCGATCGGCTTGATTATCGGGATTGGTGTTTAGACTTAGTCGATTATTTAGGCAACGACTGCGAAATCGTGCTGTTTGGTGTCAGTATGGGCGGCGCGATTGTCATGATGATGAGTGGTGAAGACCTACCACCACAAGTCAAGGGCATTATTGAAGACTGTGGCTACAGTTCTCTGCCAGCACAATTAGCTTACCGCGCTAAAGTCGAATTTCACTTACCAAAATTCCCAGTTTTACCAATTGTCAATCTCGTTAATCATTTTGTCCTAGGTTTTAATATCGATGATGTTGATTCACTGGCTGCCCTTGAAAAAAATACGCGGCCAATCTTCTTCATCCATGGCGAGTCTGACAGTTACGTCCCCACGACTATGTGTTTAGAAAATTATCGGGCCACCACCGCGCCCAAAGAACTCTGGCTAGTACCCAAAGCCGATCATGCTGAATCCTTCCCGATCGACCCTGTCGCTTATCAACATCAAGTGGCTTGGTTCCTGGAGAAGTACGACTTATAAGGAGGCCATGGTTATGAAGCTTTTCTACGCCGCTGGTGCTAGTTCGCTGGCACCACACATTCTTTTAGAAGAAATTGGTCAAGTCTATCAACTGGAGCGTGTTAATTTAGACACCAAAACTTGGGCTGGTGGTGATTACAACCAAGTAAATCCCAACTCATATGTGCCCGCCTTGGAAACCGACGATGGCCACTTAATCACTGAATGTGCTGTGATTTTAGAATATTTAGGACTGCGCAACCCCACTAATAACTTGATTGCACTTTATGATTCTGATGATTATTGGCAGAAAAGAATGTACTTAAACTACATTGCCACCGAACTTCATAAAAATTTTATTTCACCATTTCGGCGGGGAAATTGGTTGCCTGATACGAAACATTCGAAGGAACTGATTTACAGTCGCGTGTTCCCGCGCTTGCGATATCTTAATCAGATTTTGCTTACTGAAGATTACCTAGTCAACAATCAGTTTTCAGCACCAGATGCTTATTTATTCGTAATGACCGGCTGGTTGCAGCGCTTAGCACTTAGCTTCAAAGATTTAGCTGGCTTAGCAAAATTCGACCAACGAATGCGACAACGACCAGCCGTACAACGTGTTTTAGCACAAGAGGGTCAACCTCATAGCTTACAAGAATAACCAACAATGACAAAATCCGAAATCATTAGGCCTGATGAGCTTTTAAAGCACCTTGATTTTGCTTAGTGTTCTGACCCCTAGTCGTGAAAAAGTGGTGCAGTCGTAAGTCATTTAAACAAAATAAGGCTGAACTTTGGTTGCTGAAACGTGTTCTCGATAGGCAATTAGTTCCGCTTCACGCAAAAATGTCGAGCAATTCTAACGAATTGTTCGACATTTTTTGTTAATGCTCAGCTGCTAATCGCCGCTTATCACAATCTGAGCTTTGCTTCTGCTATACTAAAAGAAAAGTGACTTTTTTCGACTTCGAGGTATAATATGTCAAATTTATCATTTTCCCTGACTCAACCCGTTCACTATTTACAAAGCGGCCAATTTACAGCTGAATTAGGTTGGCGTCATCACGAAATGACGCATCAACAAGATACCGAGTTAATCATTGGACTTAGTGGTCAAGTCCACCTTCAAATCGGTGCAGAAACTTTCCATGTTGGCGCTGGCGATCTGCTAACCGTTTTTCCTTTCGAGACCATTACTGGTGCCCAACCAACTGTTGAAAAAAGTAGTTTTATTTGGTGTCACTTTATTCAGGCCGGTACTTGGCAACTTAGTTCAGCAGCTACAAGTGATCTGACCCAAATCAGTTTGCCACGTTTTTATCATCTGAATGACTTTTCTCAGACCGTTATAGCGGCGCAACAGTTATTAGACCTTGCCCATAACACCGCGGTTCGCCCTTTAACTAGTGACTATCAAACTTCCTTGTTGATTCTGACTTTGGCTGATGCTGTCCATAATCAACGCATTCAGGCCACTACTCATCAAACTTCAATCAATGAAATCAAAGAGTGGTTACGTATTAATTTAGCTCAGCACCAAAGTCTACAAGAAATCGCCGATCAATTTTTCATGAATCCTGATTACCTCAATCGGATTTTTAAACGTGAAACTGGCATGACCATTGCCGCCTACACGAACAAGCTGCGACTCGATTACGCCAAGCTATTATTACTTTCAACGAAGGATTCGATCAAAACAATCAGTACTACTGCCTTTTTCAGTGACGTTAAATACTTCGAGCGCCTTTTCAAAAAGAAAAATCACCTTACCCCGAATCAATATCGGCAAGCTTACACGCATACCTTCTTAAATAACAACCAAGTTGACCCGGGTGTGAATCTCAGCGACCAAGTACAACATTTAGAGCAGCAATAACTAAGCCCTGCTGTGCCAGCAACTACGCTCTAATTTAAGGCATGCCTCGCGCGTGGTGCTAATATAACAAGAGCGTCGGGGACCTAAGTTATTTTATCAAAAATAAACCGAACTTTAACTGACGAAACGGGTTCTCAAAAGGCAACCGGTTCCGCTTAACGCCAAAATATCAATCAATTCTAACGAATTGGTCGATATTTTACGTTAATATTCACCGGTTAACCGCCTTTTGGCACACGCTGTAAAACGCTGGTACAATTTACTTAGTAGTTGTGGTATGAACCTTTTTTGTCAAAAAATCGGCCATTGTTTCCGGCGCTTGGCCGGTAATTTTTTCAAAATCGGTGGTGACTTGATCTAATAAGCCCAACGCACCTGCTTGATACATTGAAGCTAACTCTTGACCATCACCTTCAGCAGCATAAATTTGGCCAAACTCGGCAACACTCACTGGTTGATAACCGATTTGCTGACCAGTCACCTTGGTCATTAGGCGCCCTAACGCTGGCATCTGCCAAGCCTGTTGCTGAGTCAACGTGTAAATCTGACCATGATCACGTAAGTTGGCTTGTGCTGCCACTGTGGCAATTGCTAAAGCACTATCCTGTTGCGTAATGAAAGCCAGCGCTTGATCACCGACTGGATAGATCAAGGCGTGACGTTGAATTAATTCCGGTAAATAAGGAATTAACGGATCAGCATACAAAGCATTTTTAAGTACCGCAAATTGTAAACCAGCAGCAGCCAACCGTCGTGGCGCATAACCATAATATGGCGACATCACAAAAGGATTATTTTCCTGATCAGCGTAGAAACTGACAAAAACGATTTGTGAGACTGCCGCATTCTTCATCGCCGTCAAAACATTTTCTAACTCAGTTACTCGTTGTAATAAATCATAAGTTTTGCTGGGGATATAAACCAACACATCAATCTTTTGTAAAGCAGCAGTCATCTTAGCAACGTCCAAATAATCGATAGCAGCTAAACTGACGCCCTTTTCTTGTAGAAATTTAGCCTTGGCGGGCGTGTGCACACCCGCCACAACTTGGTCTGCACCAACTTGGGCAATTAAGTCTTGAATAACTTCACGACCTAGATGGCCGGTAGCACCGGTAACTAAATATGTTATTAAAATCACACTTTCTTGATAAAATACTGCTAGCTTCATTACTAAAACTAGCCGGAAATACACTTGACCTACTTTTTCAATAATCCTTTAGCAACTAAAAATTTATGCGCAACGACTGAAGCTTTCTTGTGTTGCACCGTAACTTGGTAGTTCAAATTCTGCATTTCGCTAGTAGTGATCTGATCTGCCAATTTATTCAGACTTTTAACAATTGCTGGATGTGCTTTGGCAAAACTGGTCAGCATCAGCGGCGCCCCTTGATAAGGTGGGAAGAAATTAAGGTCGTCCTCAAGTAAAACCAAATTATATCCTTTGATTTCAGGATCTGTAGTATAACCGTCAGTAACTTGTAATTTCCCATTTGCCAGGGCTTGATAGCGTAGCGATGGTTCCATGGTACGTACAGAATTAAACTTCAAACCATACTTTTTTTGGAGGCCAGGATAGCCATCCGCTTGCTGATAAAAGTCAGGATCAAAACCAGCTGATAATTCCGGATGAGCAACCAAATCAGAAATTGTTTGCAACTGATATTTGTCAGCTGTAGGCTTCTGAACCGTGAGTCCATAACCATTTTGATACTTCATTGGTGGCAATAAAGTCATCTGAAATTGCTTGGCAATATCTTTTTTAGCAGTTTGATAGGCTATTTGCGGATGATGACTAACACCACTTGGTTCCTTCACCAGTGACTGCAAAATCGTGCCAGTAAATTCTGGATAGATATCAATTTGCTTGCTTTGCAAAGCTTTAAATAAGAAACTAGTGCCACCAAAATTCCGCTTCAAGTTCACCTGAATGTTAGGATTATCGGCTTCAATTAAATCACGATACATATTGATCAGCAGCTCAGGTTCGCCACCCATTTTACCGGCAATCGTAATTGTTTCAGTCTTGGGTGTTGCCAGACTGCGAACACCATAACCGCCAGCAATTAACACTGCTAGCGTCGCCACACCAATTCCCAATTTTTTAAAGGAAACGTGCGATAGTAATTTAATTAACCAGCTAGCAACTAAGGCTAGAATTGCTGCTAAAATCGCCCCGACTAACAAAGCGGCATTATTATTACTCTGAATTCCCAGTAAGATATAGGTCCCTAAACCACCGCCACCAATTAAGGCTGCCAAAGTGGCAGTGCCAATGATCATTACTACTGCAATCCGAATACCAGAAAGGATCATCGGCATGGCTAACGGAATTTGAATTCGAAAAAGTTTATAGCGCTTAGAAATACCTAGCGCGTCAGCAGCTTCCATTAGAACGGGATCAATATTCGTCAAACCGGCATAAGTATTTTGGAAAATCGGCATAATCGCATATAAAACTAGGGCAATAATTGCTGGCACTGTCCCAATGCCGACAATTGGAATTAATAAACCTAGAATCGCTAAACTAGGAATTGTCTGAATCATGCTAGCCACTTGGAGGACAAATTCTCCGGCTCGGCGGTGATTCATCAGTATGATTGCCAAAGGAATCGCAATTAAAATCGTGATAATAGCCGCTAATAATGAAATTTCAATATGTTGTCCTAGCGAGCGAATAATATCATTCTGATTGGCAACGACATATTGCCAGACTGATTTAAGCACGTTGCTCGCCTCCTTGATTCAAGCTAGCCATGTAGTCCACTAAATCTTGTGGTGTTAACAAAAAGCCGGCCACCTGAATTTTTTGCTGGGGCTGTTGTTGTAATAACTGGGCCCATTGATAAATGGTGTCACTATTTTTGAATTGGGGTAGATCATTGTCACTATTTTCAGTTAACTGCTGACCAAAACCAGCGGCAAGCACGCGTTGTAAATATTGCGTTTGTTGCACATCTGCAAAGAATTCACGGACAAAATCGTTAGCTGGTGCTGCCAAAATCTCTGCCGGTGTGCCCAGCTGCTGTAATTCACCATCGTAAATCACGGCTAACCGATCTGCTAAATGAAGGGCCTCACGCATATCATGAGTTACAAAAACAAACGTCGTCGCTAGTTCACGATGTAATTGCAAAATTAGCGCTTGTAACTGTCGCTTTGATAGTGGATCTAAAGCACTAAAGGGCTCATCCATTAAAATCAACTTCGGATTAGCCGCCAGTGCACGAGCAATCCCGACACGTTGTGATTCACCACCAGATAATTCACTAGGCATTCGTTTTAAAAACAAATCTGGTGCTAAGCCCATCCGCGTTAAAAGTTCAACAATTCGTTCATGGCGCTTCTCTGCCGGCCAACCTAAAGCTTCCAATTGAATACCAGCGTTTTGTTCCACAGTCATATTGGGAAATAAAGCCCCAGTTTGAAGAACATAACCCGTATGCCGCCGTAAATTTTCTAAATCGATTTGGGCAACATCTGCTTGATCAATTAAAATCTGACCCGACGTTGGGATCACCAAACGATTGATCATCTTTAATAAAGTTGTTTTGCCACTACCAGAAGGCCCCACCAAAACAAATAGTTCCCCATCACCAATGGTTAAACTAAGATGTTTCAGCGCATCTTCTTGGCCATATTCTTTTGTCACCTGTTTAAACTCAATCATTTTCTAACCCCCAGTTTTTCCTACTTGGTCATTATTGCTAGTGCGATTTCTGGGACTGTCGTCGCAAAATATCTGCCACAATCGCCTGTAAAGTGACTGTCGCCATTTTAGCCTCAGCTGCTTGCTGAACTTCATCATAAACCACATTCAAAGTTGCCTGAATATTGGCGCCAACAGTGCACAATGGATTGGTTTTTTGATCGACATGTAATAACACTTGATTATCCTCAATACTACGATAAATATCCAGTAAAGTAATCTCAGCTGCCGGACGACCTAATTTGGGCGCCACTAATCCCGGACGGCTGATCAATAAACCACTTTTACTGAGACGCGCCATCAAGCGCCGGACCATGCTAGGATTGGACTCAATACTAGCTGCAATCGCGCCACTAGACAAGTCACCACCCTGATAAATCAGAATAAACGCCAAAATATGGACCGCATCACTTAACCGATGAGAATACTTCATGATCAATCTCGTCCCTTCACTGAAAACTCGTTGTTACTTTAAGATTAACTTGTTAATTATATTGTAACACCCGTGTCAAGAAAGAATAGCGCCTTTAGTTAAAAAACAACCGCCAGCGCCTGACTTGATTCATTAGCTGTATTAAGCAAACCTTGTTATATCATAGATATAGAAAGAAGCGATTGTACGATAACAATCGCGCCACATGGCACCGTTATTTACGGTGGCCAGTTGTTTTAATGGGAAACCGCTAACCGGTCTCAGTCCAAAGCCCGATTTTTCTTAAGCAGAGGTTAAGCTCCATCTTTTAGCAGGTTCGGCTGTAACAGATTTGTTATAATAGAAATTGTTCAAGTGGCCGAACTTTAGCGCCACATTGCAATTAATCCGGGAGCGATTCCCAATCATAACAAATGAGGTATTTATTATGCGGATGTTAACGAAAAAAATCATCACGATCACAGCAATTTTATTAGGAGCTTTGGGACTCAGTCAATTAGCTACCCAAACAGTCAAGGCCGACACCACTTGGGACCAGCCGGTGCTCACTCTAGGCACATCCCTAACTGACAGCCAAAAACAAGGCACAATTAGTACGTTAACCGCCAAATTAAATGGCGCCAGCTACAAAACGATTACCATTGATGGCAGTACTTTAGTTAAATATTTAAATCCCTCTGGCTCGACTTTTACCACCAGCTCTGGCGTTTGGTCTAGTGCGCTGATTCAAAAAACAGCTTCTGGTTCTGGCATCAACGTCGAAATTCTCAATTACAATGGCAGTAACAATATCACCACAATTACCGCCGACCAATATAAAAACGCAGCGCTAACTGCTGGTGTTACTGATGCCAATATTTACGTCACTTCAGCTACACCAATTGATGGTTCTGGCGCCTTAGCCGGTGTTTACGCTGCTTACGCTGAGAATGGCAATGCTCTGAATCAGAAACAAGTCTCGGCCGCCCAAGAAGAAATGTCGACTTTAAGTGGTATCAGTGACGCCAATAAAAATAAAGATGGTTACAGTGATGCCCAATTAAACAACGCCGTAGCCAATGCCAAAAAAGAAATGGCTGAAAAAGGTAGCAACATCTCCGTCGGTGGTATTACCACCATCGTCAACAATCAATTAACCAACAATGGCATTCAAAATGTCATCACCAATAATCAGAAACAACAAATCATTAATTTATTAGTGACAATTCGTGATTCTGGCGCGCTTAACTCTGACAGTTTCAAAGAACAAGCATCTAAAATTGCTAACAATATTAAAACCAATGCACAAGGTATTTTCGATAAATTAAACACCCAAGAAAACCGCAACACCTTACAGAAAATCGGTGATGCTTTAGGCAATTTCTTCAAGAGTTTATTCGACACAGTTAGCAGCTGGTTTAACAAATAAGTTACTCGAAATTCGATTTCATTTTACAGGGAAGGTAAGTCACAACTGTGGCCTGCCTTTTTCTGTACCTTAAAAGGAGGTCCCCACTAATGCTGGCATTAAATAATGGCCAAACAATTCCCGTCCAACAAATTTCAGCCTGGCATTTATTGCCCCTGGCTGTTTTCACCTGCTATCTCAGCTGGCAATTTCTCCAGCGCAACCACGCTAGCCGCGAACGAATTATGATAACCACGGCCGCCATCAGCTATCTATTTATTCTGGTGGCATTCACCCAATTTCCCCTGAACCAACTCCAAGGCCCGCGCCCCCAATTCTGGGGCCAACAAAGCGGCATGATCACGCTCAATCCCCTACGCACCTTCAGCTACGGTAACTACCAAATCGGCGGCAACCTAATCATGCTGGCACCACTGTCCTTCTTCTACGCCTACTTCACGGAAAAAGGGCAGTCCTGGTGGGCCAATGCTAAATTTTGTTGCTTAATTTCAGTCACGATTGAATGCAGCCAACTACTCCTCAACTATTTCTATTTAAGTAGCCGTTGCTTCGACACCGGCGACATCCTCGTCAATACCCTTGGCGCTACCTTGGGTTGGCTGGGCGATTGGCGTCAATGGTGAAATTATTCTTGCCGCTTCAGCGGTTAGAATAAGGCTTGTATCTGAGACCGTTCGCAGAAGGGGCTCAGATCAATGCCCACCATGTTCCACGCCCTCTTAATCACCCAGCCACCACCAATCCTAATTGGAGAAGTCTTGGCACCAATTTTAAAATCCACAAAACCACTGGTTCCTGCCACAGCTCTGAAAAAACCAAAATCGATTCAAAAACTTGATCTAGGTCAATTATTTTATTCTTGATTTAATGTAGACTACAATAGAAGTAAGAATTCTATTGAAAGTAGGCTGTCTCATGGAAAAATTAACGATTACATTAGAACCACTGGCATGTGAAGCATGCTTTGAAAAAATTCAAAACAAACTAGACGCCCAAGATGGTGTTGGCGAAGTTGCCGCACTCTTTGAAAAAAACGAGCTCGTCGTCCAACTGAACACGCTGGAAACCAGCGCTGATAAATTAATTACATTTGTCCAAGAGATGGGTTACAATATCGCCAAAACTAAGGTGGATTAAACAACACGACGTTATAAGCGATACTAACAAATAATTTGAGGTGAATTTATGTCTGATCATGTTTGTGCGGAAATCGTGCCGATTTTTACGCAGTTGAATCATCAGGAACTGGTTCAAGTTTCGGATTTGGTGGTCCATCATCATTTCGATAAAAATGAAGTTATCTTGGGGCCTGACAACGCCAACCAGTTGGTCATCGTCGCGCAAGGTGCCGCCAAAGTTTACCAGTTGGCGGCCAATGGCAAGGAGCAATTGTTGCGGGTGCTGGACGCCGGCGATTTCGAGGGCGAGAAAAATCTGTTCACCGTCGCCAACCAAGACCTTTACGTAGAAACCTTGAAGAACTCCACAGTCTGCACCCTAAGCGCCCAAGACTTCCAACCACTTTTGGAAAAATACCCCAGCATTGCCTGGAAATTATTGCAGAGCAACGCTACTAAAATTGCCTCGTTGGAAAAGCAAAATGAGTTACTCAATCACGACTTGATTGAACAGCGTTTGGCCACTTACCTGCTAGACTTATCTAAAGTTAAGGGTACAACAACCTTCGATTTGCCAATGAAATTAAAAGAACTAGCCAGTTTTCTCGGCACTACGCCGGAAACAATTTCTCGCAAGTTTAAACAATTTGAACAACAACAATTAATTAAAAAAAATAAAAAGGCCATCACTTTAGCGCAAGTTGAGAAACTCACTGAAGTTAGGGATAGCTAGTGTTAAAAAAAGAGGCTGTGATAAAAGTCTATTTTCAAAAATAAAACGAACTTTAGCTGCTGAAACGTGTTCTCAAAAGGCAACTGGCTCCGCTTAACGACAAAATCCCGAGCAATTCTTACGAATTGTTCGGGATTTTACGTTAATGCTCACCGGCTGATCGCCTTTTGTCACACGCTGTTTTTTATTCAGATAGTGGTTTCTGTCGAAAGCTGTCTAGGTCAATTACCGCTTGACTGAAATAATCTTGTTGTGGCTTTAAATACTGATCAAAGAAATGCTCATCGAGATTAAAAAGCTGGCTGAGAAATTCTGGCAAAATATTAAAGTTACCAAGTAAATCAGCAAGCTGAATGACCTGATGATCCAAAACAAATTTAAAGAGTGAGCGAATTTTACCAGGCTTGATTGGCGGGATCTCATCATCCAAAGGCTCATTTACTTTGTAATCTTTCTTCGTTAGTTGCCCCCAGAAATAGCGATTCTCCTGATAAGACATTAAGCCTAAACCATACGCACGCATCTCCAAGGCCGTCAGAGAAACCAAATATTTCCGTTTCAGATCAATATAAAAATCAGGATTTGATTTCCGCCGCAGCTTCTGAAAATCCACCTTAAAATTTGCTTCTGGTAGCAGAAAGGCCGAAGCAAATAAATGGGCTTCTTTTTCAATTGCCTTTAACTCAGCAGGTGTCAAAATTGACATATCTACGGTGCGATGCAACAAAAAATGGCCAAGTTCATGAGCAATATCGAAATTACGGCGAACGGCACTTTTCTTAAATGTTCCTAAAACAATATAAGGTCGCTGCGCTTTCGTGATAGTGCTATAAGCATCTATTTGCATCCCCAGATTTTTCTCCAGAATATAAATACCACTCTTCTCTAGGACATACATTAAATCACGATTATGCTGCAACCCCAACTCAGCTCGCGCATAAGCAGCTACCTGTTGAATCAAAGCCGAACGCGATTGATTGCTATTATTCAAAATCAGCTGACAAGCCTGAATCAGCTGATTAATTTTTGCTTCGGGAATAATCAAATTCTGTTCTAAATATCTAATGTAGTAATCAATATAATTCAGATAGGTAACTTCTAATTTGGTTTTCTTGCGAGACTCGCGATCTGTAGTTCGATAAGCAACACGTTCTTCACTGACCTCACTAGCTAGATAATTGCGGGTAAAAAAATATTTGGTTTCAACATTAAAAATAGTCCGTAATTGATTCATAACCTCAATTTTTGGTAATGTCGCATCATTTTCATATTGCCAGACCGCCTGTTCGGTAACATTTAATCGAGTGGCAAGGTCTTTTCTAGAGAGACCATTCAGTTCCCTTAAACTACTCAGTTTCTCTCCGTAAAACATTTCATCACATCTTTCTGACTATTTAACCGCTTGGTCCGAATCTGCAGGCTTATTAGTCGCTACACCATAACCAAATGATTCAGTATCACCACTATAAACACTATCCGGTACTTGTTCATTTTTCACTGGTGCAAGCTCGTTATCATTAATTGAAACCTTACTGCTACTAATAAATGGTGTTAAATCTGCGACTTCAATTAACTTCATTTCGTGTTGATTAGGTAAAGTTAAGGCAATTTTGCTAATCATCTTCGAATCTGAATCAAATTCATAAGTAACTACATAAAAACGATCATAACCCTCAGGTGCCTTAAGAGCAACATTATTCTGAATAGCATCAAGTTCAGGAATGCTTAACTCTAATTGAATAATCCCCTTTGAATCGCTAGTTGATAGGGCCTGATCTCCAAGTAAATGATTATTAATTGCAGCGTATTCAGTCAAATAATTCTGACGACTTGCAGTTTGCTCTTGGTAAGTAAAGGCTCGCTTAATACCACCACTATTTTTAATCATCAATAGGTATTTTTCATTGGATGATTTAATTGTAAATTGGATATACTCCCAAGTATAACCTGCTTTTTCGATTGTGCTTTCAATCTCGTCATACTGTGCACATTCTGCATTAACAAAAGAATCGATATGATTTCCCTTGGTCCAAGCATAAGCAGCACTAACCTTTAACCTTTTCTGCATTTCGGCGCGCACAGCTAAATAATCTTTATACCCCTTAATAATACCATCAACAATTGACCGATCTAATTCTATTGGAAAATCGAATTTACTCAAAACAATTCGCCTCACTTTTGTCATGTTAAGTTGATTATACTATATAAGTTAAAACAAAAGCGCAAATAATGATATTTTTTTAAAGTGGCAGATTGCAAGAAATAACTTGAACGAATTTAATGACGTAAATTAAGCAAGAAGATCTCGATTGGTGTATGCCAATTAAGACATTTAAGTGGCCGTGAATTCAAATACCAATTAATTTGAACCAATTGGTGATCACTTAGTTCTTCAATGGCTTGGCCTTTGGGAATAAAGCGCCGCAAAACTCGGTTACGGTTCTCATTACTGCCTCTTTCATGCGGTGAATAGGCATGGGCAAAATAAACCTGTGTACCAGTTCGCCGTTCAATTGTCTGATAGTTAGCGAACTCTTTACCATGATCTACGGTAAGCGTCTTGAGCTTGTCTTGAAGTTGACTAGCTAGTTCAAGTACGGCTTGAGTCATGGACTGACTGTCGCGACCATGGAGCCGTTTAACAATTGTCAGGCGACTCTTACGCTCCACAAAAGTAGCTACAGCTTGACCTTTACGTTTACCAGAAAGTACGGTATCAGCTTCAAAGTGGCCGAATTCCTGGCGAGTTTCGACTTTATGAGGCCGCTCCTCAATGGAGCGGCCGTGATTGAACGTACCACGCTTTTCTTTAGCACGATGACGACGAATTCCATGATCAGGCAAATCGGGCAACTGTATATCAAGCCATCCTTGATCAATCCAGTTATAGACCGTCTTGTAGGCAATCCCCACCACATGGGCAACTTGTTCAGGGGACCACTTCTGGACTTGAATCTTTTCCTCGATCAAGTGTTTAAGGTTTTTAGTGAGCGAAGACTTCCGCCCCCGTTGACTAACCTTTCGTTCAAAGTCAGTTTGCGCTAGCCCAGCCTGGTACTCACTATTTAGCCGGTGAAGTTCGTTAAAGATGGTGGTCTTACTAAAGCCTAAGTAGTTAGCGATGTATCGCAAGGAACGTCCTTCATTATGAAGCGTTTCAATGACAACACGGTTCTGGAATGATAAAATAGTGGTGCTCATCAAGGTCCTTCTTTCTAATGGATTGTGTGGTAACACCATTAAAGACCTTGATGGGTTTTTCTGCCCACTTAAATGTTCAACTTAAATTTTACAATCTGCCAAAATCTTCTATATATTTTTTTTGAGCTAGCTTAGCCACTCTTTGGGCATGAAGAAAATCATGCCCAGTTGGATCAAAGGCCATATTTTCTTTAGAAAATGATTTTATATACTATATTTAATCTATTTCGTTTAGTATCCTTTACTATATATAATAAGGAGGCCTCTAATGCTAGTTTTTCTGTCAACATCATTCATACCATCCAATGATAAGATGTGGTCACGAGTTGGCATAAATAAAAATCAACAATTCCCGCCATTGGCAATAGATTTAGGATGACGTTCCCTTAATTTTGAATGGTGTCCATGGTCTTAGTTAAATTTTTCTTGTTTCTGCCCAATTGATTCAATTCAGTAACTATGACAACACCACCTTAACAAATCATAATTTGGATAATAGTATGTTCCATTTGAAAGCTAAGCCTTATAATTAGCATAGGGTTAATAGCTCTAATCAAAGTAATCATCCACCCGCATAGCGGGTGGCTTTTTATTAGCCCTAGAAGGGCTTGCCACACGCAAAAAGCCCCTTAAA
>NZ_RHOT01000005.1 GCF_003946675.1 Lapidilactobacillus gannanensis
ATTGTTAATGCACGAACGACATTATCTTTGAACTTAAACAATTGAGTTTGATCGGGCGTTCTAATCATTTCCATCGTTATTCCTCCATTCTAATTAGTTATACCAGTGCCGTTATACTTGACTAATGGTCATTTCGATTCGTGGGTTCTCTGAATAGTATTTACCGATGAAACCTTCAACAATTTGTGCGTCGTCTTTCCAAACAATCTTGGACAATGGATCGGTTACCGCTTTAAAATAATTATCAATGTCACCTTTGACAATAGGACGCACAATCCCCTGTTCTTTTAACCGTCGCTGCTTATTGTTGGTACTTGCTTGAATCGAGCGATAGACCTTTACGTCACACCGCAATTGACCTTCTAACGGTTTATCTTTGTATTGATGGTAGGCTTGGTATTTGATAAGTTGCTTATACTTTCTGCTATCTACTGGATCATAAACAATTATTTTTCCTTTCACAATTGTGGTCCGAGGTCTCCCTTGAGGAACTGGCTCACCCAGAAAGGTTAGTTGAACTTTTCTGTTATAGGTTGGCTTTGAAATATCTTTCTCCAGCCAATCAATGAACTTCGGAATATTATTCTTTGCAATTAATAATGATTGTTTTGCCATACCATGAACGCTGGCAGAATCGTAGACTTCTAGCAACACATCACCACCCGCAATACGTTGTGCACTAAATCTATCGGTTGATGAACCACTGTGCGGCATATCTAAATTTACTTCTCCAAGCATTAATACATACACTCCTCTAACCTGTTAATTTAAGTCGCTCTTAGCATAAATCCGGTCAAGTTTTTCGATGATACTTATTCTTGAACCATAGCAGATCACTCATCATGATGATCATCTGGTTCTAACGGGTCCCAACCATTTTCAAGGGCATACCTGAATTTCAAAATAGCTGCATCCCCGTATTCCTGGTAATAAGCGTAAAGTTCTTCGCATATCTCGCCTTCTGAGATATCTCTGATGACCTGGTTAATGTCATCTTCTGGATAGTAAAGGTCCAGTGCGTCGCCGACTTTTTTAGACAGTTTAATGTGTTTTGGATGTCTAAATTCCATTAGTTTGCCTCCTGGCTAAGTTTTTCAGAAGCCGCAAACTTCACATTTTCCGGTGGTGTTTGCATATCTGATATTGCTAATCCGAATAGTACATCTGCTGCCGACGTGTCTTCGGTACGACTGCTCGCGGCTATCTTCCGAGCCAGTGTAACGATTACGAAAGATATGTCTGTATCCGATGCATTACGAATCTTTGCGGATACTTGTTTGCGCGAACCCTGTGTCGTAACTAATAATTCAAATGTTGCTTTATGATCTTTCATGTTAAAACTCCTTAATCGCCGGTCATAATCAACGGCGCATTTTCTAATTGTGCTAATAAATCTTCAATTTTAGTTGCGTGATTTGGTGATAGCTGCATGACAAACTTATTAGCCGGCTCAACCGGGTAAGCAGGTAAAGCTCTTGGGTCATCCTCGCTCGAGTAACCCCACCAATGTCCATATAGCTCATCAGATTGTGTATATTTCTTAGGCAACAAGCTAAAAAGCACGACATACCTGTCATCTTCACGGACAATCCATTCATAACCTTGATGTTTCAATTCTTTAAGCTGCTCAACGAATTGATTTTTATCCTTGGGATTCATTGTCAGTTGCATTAGACTTCGCCTCCAGTAGCTCTGGGTTCTCGTGCACGTTGCCAATAACTTCACAGTTCATAAATTCTTCACCCAAATCATAGAAAAGGTCATCACCAGAAATTTCAAATTTAGCTTCGTCAAAGATAACTCTGAATACGGGGTCTTCCAAATCATCAGTTAATCTAACTAAATCGCCTTCATAAATATCTTTGCCATTCACGTCTGTCAGGCCGGTATATTGTTCGACAACATACTGATCACTATTCAAGAAATCGTCAAAGCACTCTTCGTCATAGTCAGCATTCTCACCATTTTCATACTTAACCCAGCCACTCAGTGTGTCATATGCTCCCTGCACGTCATATAAGTAACACTCTTGCCCCTTATCCCACGCTCTGAACTTAATCTCTCTCATAACTTAGCCCTCCAATAACTTCCAAATAATAATAAATACAATCGCTAACAATATTCCCAGCGCAACAAGGGGCAACCAGTCTCTGAAAAATAACGTTGTGATCAGTATTATTACCGCAATTAATGCTGCTAACTTCTCAAACACGTTCTATCTCACCGCCTACACCAGCGAATAAATCAAGAAATTTCATAATTCTTACGCTCCTCCAGATACTGCGTAATGTTGTTCGTGCGAACTTCTTCATACATAATGCCAAGTTTTCTGGCTTTAGCTCTGACTTTGTCGCGAGTAGAGTACCTCGGCAATCCAAGTACGTCGTCAACTTCTTGCAATCTTCGATACGGTTTGCCATCAAGAAGACAGTAATCTCTCCATGCCTCAAGGCCGTGCTTTAGTCTAAAATTTAAGATTCTTTTGGCACCAACATGTAAACATCGGCCTATTGCAAAATCTGCCAACTTCATGTTGTAATACTTCATGCACTCGTCATAATCAATTTCCGGTAATAGCCCCAATTTAAACGCTCCTATGCTATAATGTTTTTGTTGAGAACATCCCTAGGAGCTACCATTGGTGGCTCTTTTTTTACCGCACCCCCGAATCCTTTGTTAACACTATCGCTTGCCAGCTCATTTCTCCGCCTCGGCGTACTTTTGTGAACACCATGGGATAACACCAGCCCATTTGCAAATCTCACTAACTGCGAGATCATCAACGTTAATCCCAGCCAATGTTGTGTGGCCATCATTACATTCTGCCCAAACTTTGCCTGTTTTTTTATTTACTGCGCCGCCTGCTTGCATTAATCTGCCTCACTTTCTGATTTATCTGTCCAATCGCCACGCTTGATTTTTTCTGACCAGACACTATGACCGATGATGCTTATATAACACTCATTGAGCTTTTCAGCACGATGGCAATATTTATCCAGTTGCAACATAAGATTAGGAATTATTTGTTGAGGTATGTGGTCATCTGCAATCAGCAGTTTTAATTTACAAATCTTTGTATCTAATTCCCAATAATAATCATAGATTTGTTTTGCTATGTTTTCGCTATCAACACGCATTTAATCTGCCTCCACAAGTTTATAGTTATCGTCTAATCGATATAACACGTGACGATACTGATTCTTACGGTCAAACATAAAATTAGGTTTCATAATTTGGTTAGCGTCGTATGAATAAGTGACAATTACGTCTTCATTAGGTATTGTGTCGGATTGATTAAACGTCTTGGCCAGCGTGTCTGCCACCCTATTCATTTGTTCTCGCGTATGCAGTTGACCATCTTCGAGATACGTACCGATAATCTGTGCTTTCTCTGTACAACGCCGGCCGCTTTCATGGACTATAATGTTAATTTTCATTGTATTCACCTAATAGATCGCTGATACGTGATCGTAATATATAAGCATAGCTTCTCATTGATGAAGATTGCGCTGCTAATAAGTCTAATTGCAATTGACTACAATCACGAAAAGATTTTTCCATAGCAGTTTGTGACATCCAATAACTATTTAGACGATTTAATTTGTCGTTTAACTCGCCAAGTTCATTGTTTAATTTTTTAATTAACTCTTCGTTAGTTTTCATTTACTCTTCCTCCCAGCCATTGATCCAAGCGTGCAATAAATTTATCACTTGCGCATCACGATCAGACTTAACATCGCGATTGCAATAAGCTGTGCTAATAATGGCTTCCCAATTACATATTTCTTGGTAGTATTCATCAAAGCTATATGCGCTGCATTTGTAAAAATCTAACTCTTCACCAACTGCTTTAGGTAGCTTAGTCTTCATCAGCTTGTACCTCAACTTTGTAATCATTTAAGTCAATATTCTTAATCCAGAAATCCTTGTTGTATTTGTCAATTTATTCCTTATCCCCATACCACGTCGTGGCCTGCGAAAGTTTTGACGTCTGAGTCAGTCCACCCCATACTGGCTTGCACAGATATTTGCCGCTAGGCATACGGATAACCTTTATTTCTATTCGTTTCATTTCTCCGCCTCCAGTTTCGCAATTTCTCCATGTTCCACATTGCTTGATAAGCTTTTGACTAATTCACGATAACTTTCAACTCGTACTTGCTTTAACGATTCATTATTCTCGTACCTTGAAGTCATCTGCTCCAACAATTCGCCATCTTTGTAATATGCAATTCCACGCTTTTCAACAGCAATACCTATGTGTCGATTTGTGCTTTCTGGAGACACGACCCAGAAATTCTCAGGGCAAAACCATATTTCAAATTTAATATTGCCACTATGGTCAAACGTTGCACGTAAGATTGAATTGTCACCAATAACGTGAAATGGGGTATGTGGATTGACTTCATCACGTTTCATATTTCTTCCTCCAATTTTCTACCGCACATTGGGCAATAGTTGATTACACGTATTTGATACAAATCACTAGGACGATCGTTGTAGTAATCCCAGATAACAGTATTTATCAGTTCATCACCAATAATGTTTAATGTACCGTTTGATACTTCCATAAGTGCTAAGTTATCTTGGCAGTACTTACATTTCATCGTCTATTCCTCCAATAATTCAGGGTTTTGGTACTTATTACCCAATCAGCCACTACCGGTTCCATCGTTCCTTCTGCTGGAAACCATTCACGCGCTTTTAATTTCATTAGGCAATCCTCCTAATAGTTAGTGGCTTCCAGCCAGCTGTAGTTAAAATCTTTTTTAATCAATGGTTGTTTCTCGTTGAGCGGTTTGGTGACACACTGGGCAATTGTCTTAAAATCGTTAGCTCTAACCACGACTGCCTCAACAGGAATTCCATATCTTGCCGCAAATAACCGAAATCTTAGTTTGGCAGATGCATCGATTCCATAGACAGTCAAACTGTTTTTGACATCGTAAACGTGCTTAATTTTGCCCTCATTATCATAGATCACGAAGTCAGGCGTATATCTCGCTGATCCAATCTTTGCTTGTTCGATTGGCGTCATTGCAACCAGCTCATAGGCTGGATGAACGTCGAATTTATAACCTGAATCCTTAACAAACTTCGAGTAAAACAAGTATTCCTTTTGAGAATCAAACTTGTATCCATCAAAGCTCACTTTGATTCCTCTTTTGTTTAATGCCGTTGGTGCCTTCATTTTCTCAGTCCCATCACTACATAATTATCTTTCTGCGCATAATCAGTGATATAACCAACCGATCGAGTAACCTTGCGACCAGTATATTTGCCGTTATCCCATTCTTCTAAGATTAAGATGTCTCCGACCTTATAATTTCGGTCGTTCTTTCTGATTTCAAAGTTCTTGCCGTTGTGCAAAACGTCATCGAAGTATTGGGGCAATATCTTTAGCTCGTGAGTAGCAGCGCTTCTGCTTGGCAAAATTGATGGTCTAATCATCTTTCTTAGCCTCCTTTGACAAATTAACTCTTTTAATCATTTGATTCATTGATTTACCCATAGATTTGACACTTTCGGCGGCCTCCTAGAATGGTAGATCATCATCGCTGATGTCGATTGGTTCCCAACCATCCCTCATGGCATACTTCAGACGTTCAATGCCAGCATCACCATAATCACGATAATATGATCTGATCTCCTCAGAAACTGTACCTTGCATGATGTCCTTAATTACAAAAATGATAGTTGCTTCTGGATAGTACAGGTCAAGTTCATCGCCAACCTTTTTTGGCAACTTAATATGTTTCGAATTTGGAACAAAAGCTGCGAACCTTGTCTTAACTTTCATTTTGAAAACTCCTTACTTTGTATTACTAATCACCGTAAATTTACTACGTCGATCAGCGTAAACTGCTTGATTAATTTCATTCTCATCCCACTCAGGAATTATTTCTGCATCGTAAGTAACAACAAGATTGACAAAATCATATTTAATTTCTTTAATGCCGGTAATTACAATACAGCAGTCCGATCCTGGTTGGTCTTTATCAGAAGCCATGCGAATTGTGCCAGCCTTGAACAACTCTTCTTTAGAATCAAAACTACTAACGTTCTCATAACTGTACGACTTAGTAAACGGCTGTTCTTTTTCAAAATTATAGGTGTGGTCATCTGTACCAACATATTGAGCAATGAATTCACACTTGGTTGATGGACCTGATTCATACATGCTCCAGTTCACATTAATAATTTTAGTAACGACTGCTTTTTTGCCTTTGTACTCAATTACTTCTCCAACGCGCATGCTTGAGTTGAAGCCATTACGCACTGCGTATAATATCTCAGTTGCCAACGTTATCTCACCCCGCTATTGCATTGACTATTCGTTCATTTGCCAACAATAATCTTTCGAGGGCGCGAACTAAAGATTTGATAATCGTCAATATTTATATTTAGAACCATTTAATTTAGCCTCCTGCTCTGCCCGTGTCTTGGCCACTCTCGCTAGCTTGGCCTGTATTTCCTCACTAGAAACAGCCTGCTCGCTTGGTTGCTTTTCAGTACCGTCACCAGCCTCTTTCATCCAGCTCGGGACGACACCTTTGACTTGGTTGCGCCCATAGAACTGGTGACCAGCCGATCTATCCCGCTGCTTAGCTTTGACTTCGTTCTCATGCGCTTTATCAAGAGCGGCGACATCAGCAAACGACTTAACGTTAGCGTTAGACCAATTGTTAACGATTCCGGCCAAATATCCGAAGGCACCTTTACGCTCGATACCGGCTGTAGCCACTCGGGTGATTGCTTCGCACATCAAATCATTGCCAAGCTTATTAGTCCATTCCTCAAGCTTTTGCAATTGAATCTGATTAATCGAAATGTAATTCTTTTGCCAAAGGATGATTGGCGAATCATTTTGACCCGTCTGCTGCTCATCATCATGATGTTTAGTAATAGTCAAGTTAGAGTCAGTATTAGTAAGTACTTTGGAGCTACCAGTTGAGCTACTCTCTGGGCTACCAGTTGAGCTACTAGTTACCGTACTAGTTGAGCTACTTTTTGACGTTTTAGTAGCCCAACTAGTATCGTAAAACTGGATAATTCTGTATTTCGGTTTCTGTTTATTTCTTTTTCCTGGTACGTATTCGATGAGGTCTAATTGGACCAATTCATTTCTGGCTTTTTTTAGACCCGCTTCTGATAACCCAGTAAGATCAATGAGTGCAGAATTCTTTAAGGTAAACAGTTTATCTAGCACACCTTCATCGTTCGCGTAGTCCAATAACTCGCGATACAGATTATTTTGGCCTGTTGAGATATCTATTTGGTCCCGTTTCAGCTTTCTGAACGCCCGTCTTTGTTTGAAGTAGTCCAATATTTCGCCACCTTTTAGTTGTTGATTGCAATATTTGTCGCTTGAGAAACTGACATCATGTTTTGTCCAAGCTGGTGTTCTTTACACCAGTCGCACTTATGACACCAAGTTGGCGCAACTTCGCCATGGATTACTTTTAAAACTCTCGGTAGTGTCCGTTGCACATAAGCATCCTCAAGTTCCATTAGGTCTGGATCTTTATAAATCTCGTATCCCTGTATACCAACTGGATCAGTCTTTGATACAGCGAAGATGATTGGGTCAAATTTCTTTTTGTATTGCTGCTCAAGCAAATGCTTGTAGATCGACATCTGCATGATATATCCGTATTCTTGCAGCCACAGAACCTTGCCACCATATCGCTTTGACCAAAACACACGATTCAGGTCGGCGGAAGTTTTTAAATCAATAAATCTACCATTCTCAACATCTAGGCAATCAATCTTGCCTTTCCATCTTGTACCAAATAAATCGCCGGTGACGATTGCTTCTTTTTTACCTTGATAAAGCCAATTAAAAAATTCACTGTTCTTTAGCCGTTCAATCATCTTATCAGCTAGTTTATATTCGCTCCGCAGTGAGCCGCTCCTTGTCGTGATCAAATCTTTTTTAGATTCAATAAAAGTAGCGTGTGATTCCGGTGATTCAAAATAGCTATGAACATAATTGCCGACAATCAGCGGAGTGGCATTCTCGTCTGCAAGTTTGTTGCTCTTGAGCTTATCAAGAGCAGATGCCTCACATTTCATAAAATCCTTAAACAGACTGACTGACATATACTGCCAATCTGTGTCAGCATCATAGTAATTTTGGCTGTTCAGCTGAATCAGATTGCTTGTCGGCATTATTAGCACCTACCTTAGCTTTGGCCGTTTTAGTAGTTTTCTTATCTTTTTCGAATTCAGAAGCTAATTCGTTCTGTTTTGGCTGTTCATTAGTGGGGCTCTCTGGTTTAAACCATTCTTCAACTTTTGAGGCACCATCTTTTAGGCTGGTAAAAATAGAGATTAATTTTGCATAATTGCTTTCTGAGAATTCACTTGTTGGATAGCCAAAGTAAACTTCAATTTGTGTTTGGGTGACATCAAATTTATCTTTAAATCCTGTGAAGGCATTGGCCAATCGATCTTTTAATGGTTTAGTATTGTCACCCGCCAAAGTTTTCTGGCATTCATTAACTGCTTCTTCGACAATATCTCCCGGAATAATGCTAAGAATGCAGGCGCGGACACGCCGTGATGCTTGATTAGCGATTAATTCGTAAATATCTCTTGGGTCAGTCAGATGTTTAGCGCCACGCTTTGTTTGAATATGATGTGGCACTTGGAAAATGCGTTCTTGGCGTGTATTTGTTTCAACATCCCATGCATAAGCCATAGCGGTTGATGATTCTTCGTCTTGATCTAATTCTTTAAATCCAAATGCAATGTTGCCCCAGTTTTGAGCTAAAACTTCTGCCAATCTGATAGATGGCCCAGTTACATTTTGGCCGCCCCTTGGATAGGAATAAGTTGCTGAGTTTGCTAATGAAGGCCGTTTGCAAGCATCAATAATTCTGTTTTCAGCTTGATAGGTGTTTCTTGGAAATTGCTTGGCCATAAAAATTTGGCCTTTAACCTCTTCCATTTCACGACTAGCGTTACTAACTTCCATTGCTCCCTGTGCCGTTGTGGTATTGCTCATCACTTGGTGCTGCTGAAATTGTTGCTGAATATCATTTGTCATAATTAGTCCTCCACAATTTCTCTAAATTGAATATTTACGTATCTTTCAAAAAAATCTAAATCGGATTGAGTTTCATCATTTTTGATAAACCAGCCGCAAGTCATCATGTCATCAATGACAGACGATGTATCAAACTCACTATATTGTTTGATAAACTCCGGCTTGTCATATTCGTACTTGGTTGAATCTAGCCATGACAATATTTGATCTGGTTCATCCAAAATTAAAATTGTGATGCCTTGGTACTGGTCCCAGACACCGATATATTGTTCCTCGGGCTGTATCAATCTGCCATCCCAATCAACAATCAGTTCATCGCGATCATGGGGCAAGCTATCATATGTGATAGCTCCGCCTAAAATCATCCCATTTTCTAACATTGTTAAAACCTCCAATTTCGGCTATAATGAAGTTACTCAAATTTCATATGCCCTTTATATGATTGCCTTGTCTGGTTGCCGCCGGATGAGGCTTTTTTTGTTCTGCTTTCCGCTTGCTAATCAAGGTTGCCAGTTTTGTTTCTAGCTCCCTGATTACCCTTAATTCTGATTTACGGTGATAGTTCTTTGCCTGACCTCTAATCAAGTTCAAGGCTTCGGTCATGCCCTCAATGTTTGCTTGCATCATATTCACCTCTGACCCAAACTGCAGCACTTACTGGAATTGGATAAGCTACATCAATATTCCAAGATGAGTTCCAACTGTTATTGCGGACATGCCTCATATCGGCGTCCAGGGCCTGCGCTAGCGGTCTGAGCTTTTCACGTGCTTCTTTATTAGTATTTACAAAGCCCATGGTTAAGCTGACTAAGGCGCCATCTCGCATCAAGTTGATAACTTCCTGCTCCGTTCTGTTTAATTCCATCTGATCACTCCCAATCGAATATGGCCTTCAAAGCCTTTTTGAATGTTCCAGTCTTGCCCCACTCGTAAGCTATTCCAACGATGGTAGTAAGCCCAATCAAAATTAAGATTCCTGATACCTGCTGCAAAAAACTCATGCAATCAATACCTTTCCTGATTTTCATCCAGCCACGAATTAACCTGGTCCAGTTCAAAACGCCATTGCTTCCCTGTTTTCCCAACTGACGTGTGTGGCATTCCGGCCGCAACATAAGCTATGATTGTTTCACGGCTCATGCCCTTAACTTGACTAAGCTTGGGAGTTGATAGCAACTTTTGACTAACAGGGGTTTTTGTATTTAAGGCAGCAACTACTTTTGATACAAGCTCGTCCATGGCACTATCTTTAAATGTTTCAACTAACAATTTTGCTGAATCCTTATCAATTGTTATTTCCATTTGATCACCTCCTGAATACCCCAGTCATCAGTAATTTGTAAAACTAATTCAACTTCTGCCGTGACCTCCTGCAGATATTCGTCACAGTAACGTTTCATTTCCTCACGATCAGCACTGGTTCTCTGGTCAACCGGCTTACTGTTTAATTCGGTAAAACGATTATCGAGGGCACGTCGCTCGCTTTCCTCTTTTTTCTGGGAAAAGAACCACGCATATGAATCATCTTTGGCCTTGGTAATCTTCGGTAGTACCATGCCACTTTCAAGCAAACAGGCGCCAATCATGAATCTTGCATCTCGCATTGCCTTAATAACCTTAAAAAGCTGATTTTCAGGAATACCCCGTGACGACCAATTCGTTACCGCACTTGCGTGTTTAAATCCTAAGTCTGCTGCGATATCTCCGCGGACCATGTCGTTTGCCTTGAGTCGCCGGTCAAACAAAGACAGGACTTGTTGCTCTGACTGTGTTAAATACATATATACTCACCTCCAATAACTAATTCGCATAATGTAAAACACACTGAAATTCAAGGTACAATTCATTTATCAGCAATAAGTGGCATTGATTTCGTCTGCCTCATTACTCTCGCAATTGTTGAGCAGCTTCCAATTTGCTTCGACTACTTGAATTGATTTTGACTCCCAATGACTTCTTGGTACATCTGGGCGCCATTGAATCATGTCATCAATCATTTCTTCTCTTGTCATTTAGTTCATCTCCTAACTTTGCACTTTGAAAACAACATATATCTTCACTTCACTGATATAATTTCTTATAGAAAGTGAGGTGATAAATAATGGGACAGATAACTACAGTTCAAATCACATGTGGTCAATGCGGTCATAAATTCGTCCTGAACACGAGTACATGGCCTTCTACAATTCAATGTCCATATTGTCTAGAGACAATGGCTGAAGACATGATTCCAAGTGTAAAAGAAGCTTGGGGAACTGTTTCAGACCTTAATATGGATTTTGTAAAGTATCATTCCGATCGTGGTGAGCCTCAATTTAGCGTCGATCTAGTAGCTGAACAAGTTCACTTTCCACACGAGTAAACTTCATTACTGATTCAAGTTGTCGAGGCCGAAGATTGTATTTGGTCTCGATTTTCTTAATATCAGCAACGATATCTTCTAATTTGTTAGGGCAAACATTTTCTTTGTTGAAGTTGTATGTGTTTTCCAATCGAGTCAGTAGACCAGGAAAACTAACTTTAACGGGTTCATTGAATTCGTTTTTATCTGTCATTTGATCACCTCCCTAATTCCATTAATGGTTTGCTGCTTGCTTGCTTTCGAATTTTAAGAGTTTATCAGTTGAAACATTTAAAGCTTTCGCAAGGCTTACTAAGGTTCTACCTGTCGGATCAGTTCCTCGCTCAATTGCACTAATTGTGGTTTGCAGTACCCCACTCTTAATAGACAATTCAGTTTGAGACATTCCTTGCTGCTGACGAAGCATTTTCAGCGATTCTCCTGTATTCATTGATTCACCTCCACTGTTAGCAAAACTTTGCTAACTGCTATAAATATATAATAGCAAAGTTTTGCTAAATGTCAACAAAGTTTTGCTACTTTTATACTTTCTTTTTCTCCTACTGATAAACTGTATCTAACAATACTTTGCTAGGAGCTTATATGATGAAAACTGATTCTGAACTCATTGCCGAACGACTGTTAAAAATCATTGATGAAAGAAACCTAACGATAAATCGAGTGGCAACATTATCCGATATGGGCCAGTCATCCGTGAATGCAATATTTCGTGGTGCAAGCGCAAGTCCTAAGATCGTTACGCTGCGAAAGATTGCTCGAGGCTTAGACATGTCGTTACTAGAATTATTGGATTTTCCACCCTACAACGAGGTCGAGAAGTGAAAGAAGTAATTGATTGGATTGTGAATCAGGTTTTGACTCAATGGATTGCAATTGTTACCGCAGTTGCTAGCCTCATTATTTGGAAGAAGGATCATTCGAAATTACTCGTAGAACCCGATAAAGTAGCACAGCCGATTGCTGGTATTCTTTTAGACGATGGCCGGACAATTCGTAACGAAGAACACAGCATGCAGCACATAACAATGTGGTTAATTAACACATCGGCGAATGATATTGGCTTTTATGATTTACGAGTAGCACTAAGCCAAGGCGAAGCCGATTACTATACGTTTGCTAAATTCACTTATTACAACAAGTTGAAGGGTACCAGGCCAGAAGCGCTAATCCCTTTTACAGAAGATGGCGAATCCAGTGCGCTACTCGCAATAGCATTGCCACAGGCCAACTATGGGACCGTACCAGCACACGGCTTTGTACAGCTGGATTTGATTTTTCACGCAGATAAACCAGACGATAATGGCGTGGTCCTGATGAAACTCGCGTTACCTCATAGTTTGATGGGATGTTTGCGCCATTCACGATTCGCCCCGAAATGGCTGCATCCAAAGGTAGGGTACGTATATTCTGAGACCGAAGAAACTGCTCGGTCTTTTCAGGTGAAAGAAGTACGTACTCTGGATCGTCCAGATTAATTTCTTTGAATTTATTTTCTTCCTTACTCATTTAGTTCACCTCTCTAATTTTCACTCTACGTGGTTATCTTGGCTAAAAAAAAGATAGTCAACAGATTTTCCATAGAACTGTGAGAACTTTTCCATTGTTTCTTTAGATGCGTTTTTTTGATTTGTTTCAAGTTTGGTTATTGTTGAGTAGCTTACTCCAATGAGTTTAGCCGCCTCTGCCTGCGTTAAGCCAATCTTTTTACGTTCGATACTTAGGCTGCTCATCTTGGCGCCTCCTTTCACTCTACGTGAATAATATATACCCACTAGGAGTGAAAGTCAACACTTATAGTGAAAATTCTTATAAAACGTTTACTTTCACTCTTAGTGGGAATAGACTAATAATTATTACAAGGAGTGATAACGTGACTAAGGGACAACGGATTGCCGAGCTAAGAAAAAGAAAAAAACTCAGCCAAAATGAGTTATCAAAGATATTACATGTCAGTCCCAGCACGGTAGGAATGTGGGAAACTGATCAGCGTGCTATTAAAGATGCAGACTTGGTTCAGATAGCAGACTTTTTTGGCGTAACAACCGATTACTTATTGGGTCGTAGAACTGACTTGGGAGATCTACCGGTTGCCGCACATATTGCGGATGGTATGGATGGATTGTCTAATGAAGAGCGTAAAGAGATTGAGGATTACATAGAATTCAAGAAAGCTCAATTCAAAAAGCGTTCCGAAAAAAAGGACTGATTTTTTGAACAAAATTGAGGATTTGATGTCACGATTCCCTGATATTAGATTTGAATTCGAGCCAATGCCCGGCAAATTGTGTGGATTAAACATTGGCAATCAAATTACGATAAATGAATGCCTTTCCTACGAAGAACAATACCAATGGTTAACAGAGGAACTTGGCCACTACTATACTTCAGTTGGAGATATAAGCGACTACTCAGTAACAGATAATCAAAAACAAGAATATCGTGCCAGAAAATGGGGATATCAGTATCTCTTAAATGAAGGCGACATCGAAAAATTACTGACCAAGTATCATGAAACAGACTACGAAATTGCAGAGGATTTAGGGATTCAGGTTCCTTTTTTACATGAAATCGGATTTTCATATGGACTTGATTATAAACATGCATTTGATTATTGACTACTAAAGTGAGATGAGATCAATCGTAAAGAAAATACTTTATCGTTCTCTACTGGCGCTAAATATCATTGCAGAATTGTTAGCTGTACTGTTCGCAATTGGAGACAACGCCAGTATCAGTTCTTTAATTGCAAATTTTGTTTTGCTGATTCTTCTATTTGGGTCTTTTCAATTAAATGGAATCAACATTTTTAGGAATATTCAAGACCGACAGGCCGAAATAGAGAAGCACAAGACGGACATCAGCTTAATTGATGTTGAAAAGAAAAAGTACGAGCTTGGACAAATAGAAGATAAGAAAGAAAAGCTCCTCACTGATATTTCCAATATTAAATCCGACATCGGTAATCTCAAGCAAGAACAAGACGTTAAAAAAATTGAACTGGCAAAGGCCCAAGATGAATATCGGTCAAAATTAGACCTTCAAACTACGGAACTTAAAAATCTAAACGATAATATTGCTTCAGCAAAAAAAGAGAGTGCAAATGAGCTTTCTGATAAGGAAAACAAAAGTAGTCAATTACTCGATGAAATTTCCGCTTTGCATGATCAGCTAGTAGATTCCTCTAATAGTCTAAAAGAACTAATGGATTCACGCCAAAAGGTTTATAGCAATCTCGAAGAAATTAAGGATGAATTGAAGCGGTCGAAAAAGCAGCTCGAATTTGCACGACAAATTATTTTTAGTAACGAGCTTAATAATTTGCGAAATATGGACGGGTTTGAATTTGAACATTTTGTAGCCCACTTGCTGCCCTACTCGGGTTATTTTGATGTTGTAAGAACGCAGAATAGTGGTGATCAAGGAATTGACGTCACTGCCAAGGACAAATATGGTACATACGGTATTCAATGTAAACTTTATTCAAACTATGTAGGAAACGAAGCAGTTCAGGAAGTAATTGCTGGCACAATATTCTATAAACTTGATTTTGGTGTGGTAATAACTAATAGTAACTTCACACCGTCAGCAAGAAAGCTAGCTGGTGCAAGTAATGTCGAATTATGGGGAATGCCAGAGTTAGAAGAATTATTAAATAATGCTGTTTGTCATCCCGATTATACACCGTTCTTCAACGGAATTATTCTTGATTCAAATTATCAGTCAATGACTGTTGATCTAAATAATTAAAATAAAAAAGGAGTTTTAAAATGAAAGTAGAAATTAAAGTTCCGGAACATGTAATAGTAGAAACTACTGATACTGGAATAATTATCGATCGTAAGGGATTACGCTCATTAGGTAATCGCGGTTCGACCGGTACTCAAACAATTCCCTACTCTTCAATCATTTCTGTAGACTTCAAGAAAGCCACCGGTCCTGCAGGTATCATGGGTGGCCACATTGACTTTGTCACCGCCGCAGGAAATGCTTCAACCCCTGGTTTCGGTGCATTGATGGGTGCAGGCAGCGACTACAACAAGGCAAATGCTGTTGTTTTTCGTAAATTTAATGATGAGATGGAACAAATTAAAGATATTGTTGAATCACACATGGGTCAACAACCAGTATCAAATCCAACAACTCAGGTTACAAGCGAAGCTGACGAATTGGCAAAATTTAAAAAACTCCTCGATGATGGCGTTCTAACTCAAGAAGAATTCGATGCCAAGAAGAAACAAATTCTAGGCCTTTAGTAAATTCACTCCAAACGATAAATGAAAAAGCCACCGCAGGCACGGTGACTCTCCTAATATATTATGAACAAATATATTATATCAGAATATCTGATTTGGAGGAATGGGTAATGAAAAGAAATGCACTTTTATTTAGTGCTGCTGTTTTAGGGTTACTTGCATTTGGTGCTGTTTCTAATAGCGACAATGTGAGTGCAGCAACTTATTTTGGCAAAACTACCGAGGTAGCGAATCCGGTAGAAGGTGACACTTGGTTCCGCAACGTTGGCGATGGTAATGATACTTTATCGTTTACGAATGGTGCGTGGACAGTTGCACTTTCTACTTCCGCCCGACGAGTCGCAGCCCTGGAAAAATATAAAACTGAAGTATACGAACCAAGTGTGAAGGCAAATGAAGATGCTCGAAATCTGAGCCAGACTTATTTAAATCAGGCTATCGCTGATCCAGAACATTTTTCCGCAACTCCTGAAGCAGACGTTGAATATGTTTTAGTAATTGGAAACAATGCTGGTAACTATAGAATTCCCAAAGTTGAAATTCCTGCAGTTGCTGAATTTCCTCCACTAGCATTTGTTAGTGCGGAGTTACCTGTTATGCTTCCGGTAATTGGAGGCACTGAGACCCCTACCGAGCCTGAGAAACCAGCTGAGCCCACTTATTATTACATTACAGTACATTTTGACGTACCAGCTGTAAATCAGCACGCTACAAAAAGATATGAAGTAAAAGCTGGGGAAACTCTAGATATCTCAACAGATATTCCAACCACTACTGTTACATCTGATCAGACAATATTTGAAAATGTGAACGCGGACAAGGAAGTTACGGTAACTCTTAACCCAAAGAAAACTCCAAGTCCCGACGAGGGCTTACCTGAAGATCAAAAACCAACTGAAGATAAAGGAACCCAAAAAGATACAACAATTACCAATGTCAAAAAGACACCTGTTGACAAAGTTAATCAGCAAGCACTGAAAACTAACACGGTCGAAAAAACAAATGACCAGAAAAATAAAGTTGCTGCTAACAAAGAAACACTTCCACAGGCTGGAGAAAAGAAAAGCAGCTTCCTATCGGCTATTGGTTTGGCACTTGCTTCATTAACTGGTTTCAATTTTTTAATGAAACGTAAACCCACAAATAAATAATGCTCTACACCCTATTCGGTTTAAGCTGGGTTCGACTCCCAGCTGGGGCTTTCAATGAATTATTAAAAGAAGGCCAACAATTACGAACATTTCAGATATTACAGATTTGCTTAAGGCAATTGCCGGCGTTATAGTAGCTTTTCCTCTAATTGCTTTAAAAAACTCAATTCATTTAGATGCTTTCACCGCTAAATAAACAGGTAAAGGAGTATCTACAAATAATATTTCAAATGTAATTGATCTGATATACACTATCATCGTATCGATACTTGTTCTTGTGTTGCTGGTGTTTTCTTTTTTTATTCTACCAAAATTATCCTTGATAAATAAAATCAAGTTTGTATCAACGATTATTTTATTATGTGCTGCCCTTGGGGCCATGATACGAAATTTAAGCAGAGATAAGATGGACAGTTGTTATACACTAATTGATCATCATGTTTTTGAAGTGATTAAGAAAATTGACAACTCTTATATTGTTCGGCTGGTTGACTTTAATAATCAGTATGGTGATCAAAAAAAAGAGAGCATAACAGTTTTAGTTGACGCAAGCAAGGTTGACCCGAAATATATGATTACCACGAGTAATCTAACACCACAAGAAATTATGAATAGTTTTAGAAAGATAGAGAATGACACTTACGTAGAAGCAAAATTTCCTCATACCGACGATTAACCGAATTCGCCCATAAATAGATTCTTAAAAGATTATATTGCATTGAAGGGAGGTGAACATTATAGAAGCAAGTAATATGCAGCAATGGCAAATTTGCCGAACCAAATTGACCAATGAAGCAATTTCCGATACTGACTATTTAATTAGTATAGATGAAACAGGAACTCCAACTCTAAAGAATCTCAATGAATCCTCTCCAAAACAATTGCGTTGGTTTACAATATCATGCTGCATCTTTAATAAGGATTGTATCAATGACAATGCCGAAAAAATTATGAATTTAAAAAATAATTTTTGGCAAGACGGCAACTATCACGGCCATAGAATTTACTTACACTCACGGGATATCCGCCGAAAACAGGGGCCATTCAATCTGGATAATACCCTATATAGTAAATTCATTAATGAACTTGGAAACTGTATATCTGATATCGATTTTACCGTATGTTCGGCCTCAATCGATAAATGGGCACATGTTAAACAATATTCACATCCTGCTCCAGTTTATGATCTTGCTTTAAAATTTATGCTTGAAAGAATCGTTATGTTTTTATCACATAAAAGCTCAACTGGAATTTTATTGCTTGAATGTCGCGGATGGAAAGAGGACAACGAACTTCTCTCGCAGATAGTTGCTTATTTAAAGAATGGTACAGGTTATTTTTCGTCAGAAAAATTAAAATGTATTAAAGGCATCTATTTTGAGAAAAAAAGGACAAAGGATCAAAATAAATCCTATTGGCCGTTTGAGTTATCAGATATAGCAGCACACAATCTTAACGAATACGCTGCAACTAATGAAAAGACTAAAATATTTTCTTTGATCGAACCGAAAATAATTGGATATCCTAATAAGATTGATGGGCGGGGAATAAAAAAATTTCCGTAAATAATTAAGGAGAATTATGCAGACAATACAAGAAAAAAACACTCTTTTAGATGAGTGGAATACGAAAAAAAAGCTAGAGGCAAAAAAAGCGTTATGTGATTCCTCTGTTCAAAGCATACATTTACGCCCTGGAACAATCGTTTGGACAGATTTTGGTGAAAATGTTGGTTATGAAATAAACAAACTCAGACCTGCTCTTGTACTCTCAGCAGAGCGTTTTAACAATGGGACTTGTACCATCGCACCTCTCACAACTCATGGCCACTCTCAAAATATCACACTGAGAACAAGCACGGAGTTCATTATTTATAAAAAAGATATTGCTTTCTCAGAAAATTACCGCGCTGATACTTTTTCTGATAAATCTTTAGTGAAAATAGAACAAATCAGAACCATAAGTAGTGCAAGAACAAAAAACAAAATTGGAATTCTACCAGATAGTGTCTTTAAAAAAATTAAATTACGAATTAAAACATTATTTGACATATAGTGCCTACAAGTGTAATATACTAACTATGTTGCCTACCACGTCGTAGGCTTTGGTTGTGGCGGTAAGGTTAAGATTATTCTAAACGATGAAGCCGCCATAGTTTGTAGGACAGGTCAAATTGACCTGTCTTTTTTTTACTTTTCAAATTACCAACCCTCGCCTAGTGGCATAGTTGAGTGCGATTCTCAACCGAGGCTTTGATCATAAGGAGGTCAAGCAATGAACGGAAAAGAGTTTTTCGACTACTTCGAATCAGTAACTACTGCTAAAGATTCATTCTTAGACAAGGCGCTAGAATTGCAAACATCAAAGAATTTGAAGCGAGCACCAGCCAAAAGATATAACGAAACAATTGTTGCCCAGCAAGCAGATAAGCTTTGGGCCGAGTTAGTTGGTAATTTATATAACAACATCAAAAATCAGCTTAAGAACTCTGATAAGAAGTCAGCTTGGACAGAACTATTGGATAACGATGATGTCGTAGAACAATTAGACGATTCGATTGCTGAAATTAATTTGAATGAGACTCAAAACTAAAGCTATGTAAGGCTTATTTTTTTACAAGCCAAAAGAACATATGTGCGTGTTTTTTATAAATTTGCAACACACAAATTAGAAAGGAGCTAATTATGCGTAAATGGTCACCCTTTAAAAACCACCCTAATATTTACACGTATCAAACCGCCAAAGGAAAAAGATTTGCCGTCCGTCGAGGTTTTACGAATGTGCTAGGAAAGAAAGACGAGTTCACAAAATCGGGATTTAAGAATTGGCGTGAAGCCGAAATAGTATTGAAAAAGTTTGAATCTGACCTTGCCCTAAATAAATTCGATAACCTGGCTTCAGAAAAAGTCACTCTGCAAAAAACGTGGGAAATGATGAAAGACGAGAAAAAACGTCTTGGCAAGTGGCGGCCTTCCACCGAAGAATCACAGATTAACAATTATTTGATTTATATAAAGAATCCACTTGGCAATAAAAGTCTTTCTCAGATAAAGCGACCAGTGGTTCAAAAATGGTTGGACTCTTTATCAACTCAGAACCTGGCTCACGATACGATTCGCTCAGCATACGGAACTCTGTCTCAAATCATAAACTATGCCGTCAATACAGAATTAATTGGTAGCAACCGCATTCGTGGGCTTGATTATACTGGAAAAGACCCAAAAGACAAATCAATAGAACCGATTGACTTTAACAGATGGATGAAGTGTGCCGAAGCTGTGTTAAATAACGCTGACTATGCCATGATTGTCGTAATGGCGAATACAGGTATGCGTCGTGGCGAAGTCACCGGACTAAGGACAACTGCTGTTACTATCAAAGAAAACGAACTAACCCGCGAAAAATTTGCAATGATTGATATCAACTTTCAGCGCAGTGTTAACAATCCGAACGGCGCTAAACTAAAAACAAAGTCCAGCTACCGAAAAATTGCTGTAACTGACGAAACAACTAATTATTTACAAGAAGCCATTGACATTGCTGAAGCAAGACGAAAGAAAGGCCATAAATCTCCAAACGCTATTCCCTGGCTTTGGGTCAAGGAAGATGGTGATCCAGTAAGTGTATTCCACCTTAGATATTTATGCCAAGTTGTTAGCAATAAATGTGGGATACATATGCATCCTCACATGTTCCGTCACTACTTTGCTACTGAAACGATTGCCAATGGTGTTCCTCAAATTGATGTCATGCATTATTTAGGCCATTCAAGCGTGCAGATGACGGCCGATTATACTCGTCCAACAGAGAATGCCAGTCTCAACGTCTCAAAGGGGTTCACACCAACGGATACAGTTCCATACGGTACAATAAATCGTGTACCGTCCAATGTACCGTAAAACGAATGAAAACTACTGAAGATTAAACTAAAAAAAGCTTATCCCGAAGTTTAGAAATCGCTCTAAACGTGGGATAAGCTTAATTAGTTTACTTTAGTTTTTCTATTGTTCCTCGTACCAAGTATAGTGATAGATGCCTTCACGGTCATTCCGCTTGTAAGTGTGAGCACCAAAGTAGTCACGTTGTGCTTGAATGATATTGGCAGGTAAAACTTGCGCCCGATAAGAATCAAAATAGTTGATTGCAGAACTTAGAACTGGCGTTGGGACACCATTTTTAACTGCGAGCGTAACAATATCACGAACTGCAGCTTGATACTTCATGGCAATATCAGTGAAGTATGGGTCCAATAATAAGTTTTGCAACTTAGGATCTTTTTCGTAAGCACTTGTAATTTCTTGTAAGAATTGAGCTCGAATGATACAGCCAGCCCGCCAGATTGGCGCAATCTTACTGAAATCTAATTCCCAGTTGTATTGTTCGGCGGCCATCTTCATTTGTTCGAATCCTTGCGCATAACTCATAATCTTACTGAAGTATAAGGCTTGGCGAATTTTTTCAATGATAGCTTTACGATCAGCTTCAGGAATTTCGACTGGTTTAGGACCACTCAAAACTTTGCTGGCATTCATCCGCTCTGGTTTCAAAGCAGAAATGTAACGCGCATAAACAGCTTCAGTGATCAGTGATTGTGGCATCCCGATTTCAAGGGCATCTTGGGAACTCCACTTACCAGTCCCTTTGTTGCCAGCTTCGTCCAGAATCACATCAACAATTGGCTTGTCAGTACCCAAATCATCTTTACGAGTCAAAATATCAGCTGTAATTTCAATCAAGTAACTCTTCAATTCGCCTTGATCCCAGTCCTTTAAAATATCAGCAATTTCTTCAACTGATAGACCAAGAACTTGGCGCAAAATATTGTAACTTTCAGCGATTAATTCCATATCGCCATATTCGATACCATTATGAACCATTTTGACATAATGACCGGCACCATTTTCGCCGATATAAGTGACACATGGTGCACCGTCTTCAGCTTTAGCAGCAATTTGTTCCAAAACTGGGGCAACTAAATCGTAAGCTTCTTTTTGACCACCTGGCATTAATGATGGCCCTTGTAAAGCACCGAGCTCACCACCAGAAACACCCATACCAATAAAGTTAATGCCGGATTTATCTAATTCAGCATTACGCCGCATGGTATCTTTGAAGAAAGTATTCCCACCGTCAATTAGGACATCGCCCTTGTCAAGCAATGGTAATAACTCTTTAATGACAGCATCAGTACCAGCACCGGCTTTGACCATCATCAAAATCCGCCGTGGTTTCTCTAATGATGCAACAAAATCTTCAATCGTATAACTTGGGACTAATTTCTTGTCAGCATGCTCAGTGGCAACTGCCTTTGTTTTACTACCTGTCCGGTTGTAAATTGCAACAGTATAACCGCGGCTTTCAATATTTAGGGCTAAGTTCTTGCCCATTACGGCCATGCCGATAACGCCAATTTGTGGTTTATCCATGAATCATTGCCTCCATTTATTAATACCTTTATCCTAGCAAAAAAAAGCACTTTTTTAAAGTAAAGTTATTTTTAAAGCCCTAATATTACTCCTTTGATTCCGAATGGGCACTATCATCAGGTAATAACGCCTTTAATTTAGCAAACTCGGGATTTGGTTGTTCTTCTTGTTCAGCCGCGTTGGCCGCATATGTTTGCTCACTGATGACTTCCCAACCTTGACCAGCTGGCATCTCATCTTGAGCCAGCTCTTCTGGTGTAAAGATTTGCGTAGGAATTGCTAACAAAATATGATCCTCAACTGCATCTAATAAGTCGACTTGGTTATTTTCGATTACAATCAAGAGGTCATCGCCACCCACTTCGTCATCTTCATCGTCTCGTGGCTCAGGATCGGTCAATACATACTGTTCGTCAATTGCTAGATCAAGGGGTAACTCAACTGGCAACAAGCTCCGCGTTGAAGGAACAACTAATGTCCCAACAACGTGCAAGCGACTGCGCCAACCTAAATCGCCACTACCTAATGTTCCCGTAATCGTAAACTCGCTAGCATCTAGAATGCCGCTAGCACGTTGTTGCAATGCCGTTAACAAATTCAACGTGGTATTAATTTTAATTGCTTGTCGATTTGATTTCTGCAATTGTTCAACTGGAAAAACTAATTTCATTTAATTAAACTCCTTATTTGTGATAATAACGCGCCGTTTAAAGTTTTGCTCGCGTCCAGATAACTGTTGATAAAAGCGATCAACCCGCACTTGTAACCCCAAAGGGCCATTAGTAGCGCCGGTCTTAGCGTCAACTTTAGTGATTAATGGTGTTGGCAATTGTGGCCGCTGTTGATGAAGATACGCCTGCCCAATTTGGTTAAAACCCAATACCCTTAATTGTGGTCCCCATGACTGCGCCTGCTTCAAGTCTTGATTCGTTATATTTAAAGTCGTGTACAGCGCTAAACGTCGCAAGCGGGCATAAGTATAACGTTTGGATTTAACGCGCTGTAAAAAGTCGGACCAACTTGTACTCTCACGATTTTGCTCATTAAACCGATATTCCAACCCCTCCGACATTTGATAAATATCGGCTAATTCTGATGGCCAAGTTGTATTCAACCGGAAATGTAAAAAAGGCCAAAGCTGTTCAACATTAATATATGGTGGCTGTAACCTGGCCTGAGGATAAGGAAGCAACGGTTGGACAGCACCTGCTGGCTGCTGGTCCAGCAACAACTGGCGAATGGCTGAAGCACTGGCAAAAGTGGCAGCTGTTGCTACTTCAGTTTGATCATGAGCTGCACCTTGACGTTGAATGGGAATTAGTTTAAGTGGCTGGGTTAATTGTGCGTTTGCTAGCGCATAACTTAATCCCAATAGTTGATTGGGGGCGGTCACCCGCCGACCAATCACCGCAGTCAAAAAGTCATTCCATTGCGTCGCATAAGTTTTCTGATAGTCAATTGTAAATTGTTGGTGTTGAACTTGGCCCAACATTTGCTGACCAAATTTCTGATAGTCAAAAGTGACGTCTTCAGTTCCAAAAGCCAAAGTAGTACATTGCAACATTGATAGAATTTGTAACGCACCCTGCGCGAACAAATCAGCTGGCTGACAAGCACTAGCAAAAGGCAATTCAATCACTAAATCGGCACCAAATTGTAATGCCAATTGAGCGCGTTGCCATTTATCAACTATTGCTGGCTCACCCCGCTGAACAAAATTACCAGACATGACCACAATCAAGCAATCAGCCGCGGATTGCTGGCGTGCTTGCTTAAGTTGATACTGATGACCACGGTGGAAAGGATTATACTCTGCCACAATGCCACAAGCTTGCATCATGCTTGCGATACCTTAGCCTTGAAAAACCAGCGTTCAGTTGTTGGGGTAATTGTTTCACCAGCAAAACCACCAAAAGTTTCAACTTCTGTAAATCCACTGGCAGCTAATGCTTGTTTAATTTTAATGATTGGATATGTTCGTTCATGGTGGATCTCGTTCAAGGCATCGTAGCCACCTAAATCATCCCGCCAAACAAAGAAAGTGAGATCATGTAGCACGCTGTTACTAGGATCGTCGGCAAAGCTCGACCACATAAATGCCCAATCCTCTTCGTGATAATTATACATATAACCAGGGAAAACTTCATTAACTTGGTAAAGTGAGTGCATATCAAATAAGAATGTGCCACCAGGCTTCAGTGCTTGACGAACTTGACTAAAGGTCGTCTGCAAATCGTTAAGATTAGTCAAATAGCAGAGCGAGTCATCGTAACAAGTGACCAAATCCAATTGTGGTAACGCCAAATCTGTTAATTGTCGAAAATCTCCCTGCATTAAGGTGGCATCAGTTTCAGCTTTATTCAAACGATCCGCCGCCAGTGTTAACATTTCCAAAGATAAATCTACACCGTAGACGTCAGCCCCTTGTTGCGCATACAAAAGAGCCAAGTCGCCAGTACCACAGGCCAAATCTAAGACTCGTTGCTGCTTCAAGGAACCAAATTTTTGTTTGGTAAAATCAAGCCATTGTTGATAAAGGTCTTTGTCCATTAATTGATCATAATAATACGCAAATGTTTGATACATTTAATCTCCTCGTTCGACCAACAACCCGGTCTTGATTAGACTTTTGCCGGCCGTTGGATTTACTATTGTGCTTTTATTTTAATGGAGTTAGTCTAATTGTTCAAGCCGTCGTCAATAATCCTGGCGAATAAGAAAACACTGACTGAAATCTGTTCGCCAAAGACAATCAGTGCCGCTTAACGCAAAAATAGCGTCTGGGACATCAGCCTATTCTCCAAAAAACAATACGAACTTTCATTGCTGAAACGCGTTCTCAAAGGGCAACCGATTCCACTTAACGCAAAAATGCCAAGCAATTCTAACGAATTGTTCGGCATTTTTCGTTAATGCTCACTAGCTAAGTTTAATCTTCTTCAGTGACCCACTCACTTAAATTGACTTCAGGCGCATCAGCCCACAGTTTTTCCAAATTATAGAAGTGGCGCGTTTCTTGAACAAAGATATGAACCACAACATCCTTAAAATCAATTAGGACCCATTGGGAATCCTTGCCACCCTCAACACGATTTTCAATATTACCTAATTGATTAACGCGATCAACGATGGCTTCTTTAATGGCTTCAACCTGCCGCTCTGAGTTAGCGTGCATAATTACAAAATAATCTGCTAATAAACTTACTTGACGCATATCCAGCGCCACAATTTCTTCTGCTCGTTTATCATCAGCAGTCTTCACGACTGCCTTTAAAATTTCTTCACTATTGATCACTAATGTCGTTCCTCCTGTTTAATTCCATAAACATTATAAGCATCGATCATCACTGGATAAATCTTCTGTTGCTGACTGATGAGATGATCGATGACTTGCCGTAACTCAACTGAAACTGCCGCATTCAAACTTGTAGCCAACGCTTGCCGAGCAAGATCGACCTTAGGAAAATCACGGCCTGGTTCAACATAATCAGCCACAAAGATAATTTTATCCAAAGTCGACATGGCGGCACTTCCAGCCGTATGATGAGCTACTGCCGTTAAAATGGCGGGATCGGTAATTCCTAACTCTGCTTTAATAAAATATTGTCCCACTAAGCCATGCCAAATACCATTACCATAATCTAATAATTCAGCAGGCAGGTGCTGCTGGGCAATCATTTCCTTAAAATCTTGCGCTGACTTTTCCTTCGCGTAATCGTGTAATAGCCCCGCAATCCCAGCACGAACAATATCGGCGTGATTATCTGCAGCAATTGTTAGTGCAGTTTGCTCGACTCGTAAACAATGATTAAAGCGATAATCGCCTAATTGAGCCCGCAATTTTGCAACTAATTCCTGATGAGACATTGGCACTAATTGGTGAAATTCTTTTGATTCAGCATATTCAATCATGATAAAGTCCCTTCTCATCAATATACCGGGCGACCGCATCTGGTACCAAATATTTAATGGAACAGTGATTTTTGACTAAATGACGAATCTTGGTTGAACTAATGGCCAATTCTGGCGCATCGACCCAAATCACTGGATAAGCCGAGTGCGTCGGATAACCAGGTCGCTTAACACCGACAAAAGTCACCAATTTAGCTAGTTCGTCAATCCGATACCACTTTTTCAAATAATCAATCATATCGGCGCCAAGAATTAAGTAATAATCATTGAGCGGATGACGTTTTTTCAACTCAACAATCGTGTCATAAGTATAACTTTTACCACCACGAACAATTTCCAACAAGTCCAATTCAAAACCAGGATGATCGGCAATTGCTAGTTCCAACATCGCCACCCGATCTTTGGCAGCCAAAGTTTCTTTATGATCGACATGAGGTGGTTGGGCATCGGGAATAAATAATACCCGCTCCAATTTCAATTGACACATAACCTGATCGGCCATGACCAGATGTCCCAAATGAATGGGATTAAAGGTACCACCAACAATACCTACCGCATGTCGTCTAATCGTTTGTGTCGCAAGTTTCACCTTGGGCTCCGGCGTCAAAATCTTCTGCTGTTTCATCGGATTTTGTTCACTTCGGTTGATAAACGCTGATACTTCTCCTTATTATTAGGACGATAGATTGTAATCACCCGGCCAAGATGTTGAATGACTTCAATTTTAGGTAAAGCAGCTAACGCCGTTACTACTTCGGAAACTGTGACCTCAGCGTTTTTTAATAAAGCCACTTTAATTAGTTCGCGCGTTGCTAATGCTTGCTTTAAATCATCTGTAAAAGCGTCATTAACGCCGTTTTTGCCTACTTGTGCCATTGGTCGTAAATGATTGGCTTGACTCTTTAAATATTTTTTCTGCTTACTTGATAACATTTAACCACTCCCTTAAACAATTGGCGCCCGTAAACTATAACCAACACCAGCCGGTAAATAAAGGGCATAGTGACTATTCGCCGGAATTCGAATCCAACCTAACCCTGATATGACTAAATCCTGTGGTTGATGAGTTTGGAATTCATGCCGTCGAAATTCTGGTAATTTTTTCGGATCTGCCGGTGGTGTTAATAACTCACCAGCATGCCGTTGATAAAAATCATCAGCAGTTGCTGTCTTAGTACGATGAACCAATAGCTGATTTTCCACGTAAACAACCAAGCTACTACGCTTGCCAGAAAGATAATCTAAGCGGGCCAACGCACCCAAAAATAGTGTTTGTGGCGGCGTCAACTGAAAAACCTTAGGTCGAATTTCGGTTTGCGGACTAATGTAACGTAACTCGTTCTTTCCAAGGAAGTGAGCCATTTGAGTACCGTTAATAATGCCTGGCGTATCAATAATGCTTTGACCATCAGCCAAGGGAATCTGGATTTGATCTAAAGTTGTTCCCGGAAACTGTGACGTTGTAATTAAATCACTAGCACCAACGGTACTTTTTATAATCGCATTAATCAGCGTTGACTTGCCAACATTGGTCGTCCCCACCACATAAACATCGCGATGTTGACGATATTTATCAATCGCGGCTAACAACTCATCAAGTTGGAAGTTTTTCTTGGCACTCGTTAAAATCGTTGCCACTGGATGCAAGCCTTGTTGATTTGCTTGTTGTTCGAGCCAATTACGAACTCTTGAGCGATGAACACTTTTTGGTAATAAATCGGCTTTATTGCCCACTAAAAGAATTGGGTTATCACCAACATAACGATGTAGCCCGGGAATCACACTACCGTCAAAGTCAAATAAATCCACCACATTAACGATCAAGGCCTTCTTATGGTCTAAACCATTAAGCAGACGCGTAAATTCATCATCGTCAATCGCAATATCCGCGATTTCATTATAATGTCGTAAACGGAAACAACGTTGACAGTAGAACGCAGCTTGATCATCAGCCAATTGTTTCTTCAATGATGCTGCGGGGATGTAACCAGCTTGCTGTGGGTCTTCGCTTTGTAGCCTAGCCCCACAGCCAATACAATAAAGCGCTTCGTTATTTGTGTTCGTCATTTAGTTCATTTTCTCCTGCCACTGCAAATTTGGGTTTTTACGATAATATTGTTTCATAATAATGCCTTCCATAAAGCGACTGAAGTGAGTAATGCGACTATCAGTTTCCACCAAAGGCTTAACCATGACCGTCCGCACTCCAGCTAAATGTCCAGCCTGAATGTCTGTTAATAATTGGTCACCGACCATAATCGTTTGATCAGGATTCAAATGAAATTTCTTCAATGCCTGTTTGATCCCAAACGGCAAAGGTTTTTTAGCACCGTGGATAAAAGGAATCTGTAAATCCGCAACTGCTCTAGCAACGCGACGTTGATTATTATTGGAAACCACAATGACTTGAATTTGACTTTGCGCCATTAAGTCTAGCCACTGTCGCAACTGTTGTGACGACTGCGGCTCATGCCAAGCAATCAAGGTATTATCTAAATCTGTTAAAATTGTATTAATCTGATGACGTTTTAAGTCAATTGGCTGTAACGCATAAATACTCGTCAACAACCAATCTGGTTTAAAGAAAGCCATATTTCACCTCATTTTTATCTCTTCTTATTATAAAGCCCAGTGCCACAAACCACAAGCAGAGTGTGAGGAGCGACGCACTTTTGGCGTAGCCTAATTTCGATAATTTGATTGGGCACTGCAAGTGACCGAGCAAATTATCAAATTAGGCATAGCCATTTGTCGCTCCGAACACGTTTCAATCAAAGTGTGAGGGCTGGTGGTCTTTTGGCGTAGCGTAACTTCAAATAATGATTTGAGCTGGTACAAACCAGATCGAAGCATTATTTAAGTTAGGCATAGCCATTTACCACCCCGAACACGTTTCAATCAAAGTGTGAGGGGCAATGGGTAACTCGCGTAGCGTAAATGATTTGAGCCGCTACTAACCAAATCAAAGCATTATTCAAGTGAGGCCTAGTAAGTTACTGCCCCGAACACAATTCAAAACTAGTGCCAACCTGCGAGAAGTATTCAAATCAGCTTTTTAAGCGCCGGTCGCTTATAATACAGCTAAGACATCGTCGTTAATAAATCGTGATCAAACAAAGAAAGGATTGTTGTTATCGTGAAAAGTTTTGGTTTTACTAATTATGGTGGTCCCGAAGTACTCCAAGAATTCGAGCGCGAGATTCCCACCCCCAAAGCCAATCAAGTTTTAATTAAAGTGGCCGCTTTTGCAATCAATCCCTATGATATTTCGCTACGCCAAGGAAAATTCAGTCAGGGGCAACCGCTAACTACACCTTATTATCAAGGAACTGATTTAGTTGGCCAAATTGTGGCCCGGGACGCCAATGTCACCGACTATCAAGTTGGCGATTGGGTTATTAACCGTCGCGCCAAAAGTGGTTACAGTCAATACGTCACGGCGAGCACAAACAAAATTATGTTGCGACCTTTGACCTTACCGGTGCCGATTGCGGCCAGTTTGCCTTCCCCCGGGATTGCTGCCTATAATGCTTGGTATCACTTTGACAGTGTTAAACCTAGTGACCAAGTCGCGATTTTAGGCGTGACGGGCGCCGTGGGTTCATTGTTAGCGCAAATTGCCCTTGCTGCTCATCAGCCTATTACCGGGATTGCCAACCATCGCCACGAAAAAGTGGCTCGTGAGTTTGGCATTCAGAATTTCCTAGCTTATGATCAATTACCGCCAACTTCTCAATGGCAACATCAGCAAACGATTGTTTTTAATACGCTACTTGGTGGCAACGATCACGGTTTAGCCGACAAATTACTAGCACCACATAGCCAATTGATCAGTCTCAATGACACTGCAGTTCAGCTAACAACACCTGACGTTGAAAAGATTACTGTTGCTTATCGACGCGACTTAACTGATCAAGCAGCATTTGAATTTTGGACAAATTATTTAACTGAACGAAGTCTACAAATAATTATTGACCAAGTTCGACCAGCCACACTGACCAATCTTCGTGATGCTCAAGCAACACTGGCCCAGCATCATTTTGGTAAGCAAGTCCTCACTTGGTAATTGCACAGATTTGAATAAAAAGTCTTGGACACTCACAAGAGCTGCCTCAAGACTTTTTATTTTCGTCTAAATTTTATTTCCCTATTTAGTCTGATTTAATTGCTGATAGCGTTCATTTAACCATTGTAGACTAACCGGCAAATAAGTATCCCAAAATTCCCAATTGTGGGTACCTGTTTGTTCACGATAATCAAGTTTGTTTAAATATTGCCGGCCAAAAGTATGGAAAGTGCGATTATCCGTCAATAAACTATCATTGGTGCCAATGAATTGTAACAACGGCAAATGGGCCACTTTCTGATTAGCTAATAAATTTAATAAGTTAGCCGAGCTATTTTGGAACTTAGTTTGACTACCAAAAATTTGATTCAATAAAGGGCCCTCTTCTTGCCAAGACTGATTTAAATCCAAGCAACCAGACAGACTAACAGCAGCACCATAACGCTCTGGATAAGTTAGCGCCAACTTAAAGGCACCATAACCACCCATTGATAAGCCGGACGCAAATGTCGTGTTGCGGGTCAAGGGCCAATTAAACCAGGTTCGCAAAAATTGTGGTAATTCTGTGGTTAAATATTGCCAGTAACGTTCCCCAGATGGTAAATCATGATAGAAACTCCGACCACCATCAGGCATCACAATGGCAAAAGGTAATTCTTCTGCATAGCGTGCTAAGGAACTCATGGTTAACCAGGCCGAGGCATCATCGGATAAGCCATGCAATAAAAACAGCACTGGCTGATTTTCAATTCGTTTAGCGGGTAAAAGTAGCTGGACCTGCGTTTGTTTATTTAAACTTGTTGAACGTATTGTAAATGTAGCGATTGTCATTCATCTCACTCCAATCCAAAATAAGTATAGCATAACTGCCCTGATCCCTGTATAAAACTCGGCCAAATTAGCTAGTATCTAGTCTTAGTTCACCAAAAGAACGGGCGAATACACCTAAATCGGTTCATCATTTTTGAAAGCTAAAATTTGAATTAGGAGTTCCTAAGAACTATACTTTTAACAGACGTGATTTTCTGCGTTTTAATGAGCCACTTTATAATTAGAGTAAATATTAACTAGGAGTCGAAGGATTATGGCAAGTCAAGCAAAAGATCGACAAGGAAATACTTATTATCGCATGGCATTTATTTGGACACTAGTAGCTGGCACTTTTACCATGTCAATTAGTCAGTCATCACTATCAACCGCCTACCCCACTTTGATGGCCTACTTTCATGTTCCCGCTTCAACCATTCAATGGTTAACCACTGGTTTTATGTTGGTGATGGTGGTCATGATGCCAGTAAGTCCCTGGCTACTAAATAATTTACGATTTCCAGCCTTATTCATTAGTATGTTAGCCTTATTTGATATTGGCACTTTAATCATCTTTTTTGCGCCGACCTTTCCGTTGATGATGTTGGGTCGAGTACTTGAAGCGATGGCTGTTGGTATTATGTTCCCGTCATATCAAACAGTTATGTTGCGCATCACGCCAGAGGCTAAGCGTGGATCCATCATGGGATTTGCAGGGCTAGTCATGGGTTCAGCTTTGGCAATCGGCCCAATTATTTCTGGCATTGTTTTAAAATACACAACTTGGCAAGGACTCTTTGTTGTCTTTATGATTATTATCACTTTGGTGCTATTATTATCATTTAAAACTATCAAAGATGTGATGCCTCAAAAGAAATCACCGCTGGATTATCAATCTGTTTTTGGCAGTTTAGGCTTTATTGGTATTTTATACGTTGTGAATCAAATTGGTCAGCCAACGGCCAACTGGGGACTTCTGACATTGCTCCTAATCATTAGTCTTTTAGCGATTGGCTACTTTGTCTGGCGCCAATTCCATTTGACGCAACCTTTATTAGACCTGCACGTCTTACAAAACTTCAATTTTGACTTGGCAGTTTTATTAACCGGCGTGTCATATATTGCCTTAATCGTTGTCACGATTATTTTTCCCCTCTATTATCAAAACATTTTAGGCTTATCTCCCTTTATTTCTGGCATGGCTTTAGTTCCTGGGGCAGTGGTGTTAAGCATCTTGAACCCAGTAACCGGTCGGCTAGCCGATAAAATCGGTTTTAAGGCAACGATGCTAACTGGGATGGCCATGATCGTTACAGGCTGGTCTTTATTAGCCTTTATTCCCGGCCAACAAACGCTCACTGCCATGATCATCATTGCGGCGCTAATTGAAGGTGGCAATGCCTTTGTGATGATGCCGGCAGTTACATTAGGGGCTAATTCATTGCCTGATCAATTAATTGCTCATGGTACTGCAGTTATTACTACAGTGCGGCAGATTTTAGGTTCTGCTGGCGTGGCCATTGCTACCTTAGTCTTGGCGTTGAGCACCAAACGGCATCAATCCCTCGGCCGAGCGGCTGCCGACTTAGCAGGCTACCATGCTGTCTTTGTAACTTTCTTAATCGTCGCAGTTATTGGGTTCATTGTGGCAATTACCCTAAAGAATACCGTTCCCCCTAAAAAGAAATAAAAATTTCATTGCTACCATCATCAAAAAAGGTTTCCACGTCACGGCATTTTGCTGACTTGGAAACCTTTTTTTGCTGGTTATTTAGCTGTTAAATCACGCCGCATTAATAGATCCGTCTGTGGGTCCGCTCCTAGCTGGAAAGTATGTTGACCTACTTGATAGAAGCCTAACTTTTTATAAAAAGCCTGAGCAGGATAATTCCGCTCCCAAACTCCTAACCAAATAAATGCCTTACCTGATTGTTCAGCTTGTTGAACAGCGCTCTGATAAAGAAAACGACCTAGGCCTTGACGCTTATATTGTGGGCGAATATATATCCGTTCGATTTCAAAGCCAGTTGCCCCTAACGCCTCTGACTGAGCTTGCCCCCAATTAACTTTCAAATAGCCAGCCACTTGATCAGCCAATAAAACAAAATAAAAGGCCGACTCTTGATTAGTTAATTCACTGGTTAATTGCTGAGTACTGTAAGCCTGATCAAGATACTCAGCTAAATCAGCAGCCGAATTCTCATTTGCAAAAGTATCCGCGAAAGTTTCTCGGCTAATTTGTTGAAGGGTCGTTAGATCGCTTAGTACAACTTGTTTTAAAATTGGTGTCATCAAAATAACCTCCTAAAATAACATGTTCAGAACAACCAATGACTGCGGTCAGACTAGCTTTCAAACAAGACGCCTAAAATCACTTATGCCACAGCCCAGTTAATTTTATTTTAAAAGTTTTGTTATCAAAATTAAAGGTTTTTCCCGGAAATAAGCTGCATCTGCTTAATCACACGTTGAACATCATTTACTCGAAATTCCAAACTCGTCAAGAAGATTAACTTATTCTGGTCGGCTTTATCAAAGAAAAGCTGATGTTCTAATCCCGGCGCACAAATTAATAATTGATTATGAGCTGCAATCAAAGAGGCAATATCGCCAAATGTTTGGTCTAAAGAAACTTGCCAAGGTAAATCTAGTCGACCAATTTCCTGAAGGAGAGTTCGACGATAATGTTTAATATTGCCATCAAGTCTAAACTGAGAAGGCATTAAATTTCCTAAGATGGGTTCACTGTTAAATACAATCACGGCCTGTTTCATAGTTACTAGCTCCTTATACAGTTTTAACATCATCTTACTCGTTAATACACAAGGTTACCAGTACCAGTCAGAAAATATCTAATCACTTCATCAGCGCCATTGCTAGAAAAACAAAAAATATCACATTGACTTTAAAAATTGTCAATGTGATATTCATCGTGGCTGAGTATTCGTCTTTTTAACGACAACACTCAGTGATATATTTTGTTGCATAGTCAACACAAATTGTTCAGCCGATTCATTGATCAGCACTAAATTTGGGGGAATTTAGTTATTTACTTTCAACTGATCCAATTTCGTCATTGACGTTAACTGCCTGACTAGGTTCAACTGTGATTGACGACATGTGATCACCATTTGTGACAGCAACGATCATATCAGTTTTCAAACCAGCAGTTTTAATAGCTGCTAAGTCAACATTAGCAATCAATTGACCGCGATTAATTTGTTGCCCTTCAGTCACCATAATCGTAAATGGTTCACCCTTAAGGCTAACTGTATCTAAGCCCATGTGCAGCAAAACTTCCAAGCCAGAAGCAGTTTTAATTCCTAAAGCGTGTTTGGTTGGGAAAATACTGCTGATCGTCCCAGCAATTGGTGCAAAGATTTCACCATTTTCTGGAATTACAGCGAAGCCATCACCCATCATTTTGGTTGAGAAGACATCATCAGAAACTTCAGTAATTGGAATTAACTTACCAGTTGCAACTGCGTAAAGTTCTGACGTTTTAGCAACTGGTTCTTCAGCGGTTGCTTCTTCAGACACTGGTGTCGTCGTCTCGGTTGCTGGTGTTGCAGCAGTTTCTTTTGCAGCCGCGGTTGGCCGTGGACCACCTTGATGCAGTTTAGTCATTTCATCAGCAACAAACTGAACGTCAGTCCCAACGATAACTTGAATATTTTTACCATCAATGACTTTAACCCCGGGAACACCGGTCGCCTTGATTTTGGCTTGATCAACTGTACCAGTATCAGCAACTTGTAAACGTAAACGAGTGGTACAGTTATCAATTGAAGTGACGTTAGCAGCGCCACCTAAAGCGTTGTAGATTTCGTCTGCTAAAACAGCATATTTGTCACTACCCTTGGTGAATGGATCGATACTTTCAGAAGCTTCATCTTCACCTTTTTCACGACCTGGTGTCATTAAATTGAACTTCTTAATGGCAAAGCGGAACCCGAAGTAGTAAATTGCGGCAAAAGCCAAGCCTTGCACTAACAACATCAATGGCTGATGTGCAACTGGATTCTTAAGTGAGAGAATGTAATCAACAAACCCAGCACTAAACGCAAAGCCAGAGGTCCAATGGAAGAATGCACTAACGGCTAAGGATAAACCAGTGAAGATTGCATGTAAAACATAAAGTGGCCAAGCAACAAACATGAAGGAGAATTCAAGTGGTTCTGAAACACCGGTAAAGAATGAAGCAAACGCACCAGCTAGCATCAAGGATGCAGTCACCTTACGTTTTTCAGGCCGGGCTGCTTGATAAATTGCTAAAGCGCCGGCTGGCAAACCAAACATCATAATTGGGAAGAACCCAGCTTGATACATACCTGTTTTACCAACAATTGCTAAGCCCTTGTCAATGGCACTCTGACCAGCTAAGAAGTTACCAATATCGTTAATGCCAGCAACATCAAACCAGAATACTGAGTTCAAGGCGTGATGTAAGCCAGTTGGAATCAATAATCGGTTAAAGAACCCGTAAAGGCCAGCACCGATGAAGCCTAAATTAGAAATCATCTTACCAAAGCCAACTAAAACAGAGTATACGCCAGGCCAGATAAAGAGCAAAGCCCCAGAAACAACTAACATGGCAATCGCCGACATGATTGGTACTAAACGTTTCCCACTAAAGAAGGACAACGCCATTGGTAATTGCACATGGCTGAAACGATTATACATTGCTGCGGCAATTAAACCAGCAACAATCCCGACAAAGACGTTATTACCCATGGTACTAAAAGCTGGGTTAACATCAGTTAATTTCTTTAAACCTAATAAACCTTGAACTGATTTCGGTGCTAAAACTGTCATTGGCACTAAATAAGCCACTAACCCAGATAACGCAGCCGCGCCATCTTTATCTTTCGACATTCCTAAAGCCAAACCAACGGCAAATAATAATGCCAAATGATTTAGAATTGCTAAACCAGCATTCATTAAGAAGGTCGTCAGTGAGTTGGCTCCTGCTGTCCCGACAATCCAGTTAGCAATCCCAACTAGTAATGATGCAGCGGGTAATACGGCCACTGGTAACATTAAAGACCGTCCCATTCGTTGCATATATGCTTTCATTTCTTTTCCTCCGCTTTCATACTTTCTTTGGCCATACGCAAGCGTTCAATATGAATCGCAATATAGCCTAACTCTTCTGTGGTGGTCGACATTTGATAACTTTTCGTTAAAAGCACTCGAATTTTCTTCGCGATTAAATAACTTTCTGGATACTTCTGTTTCACCAAATCAACTATTTCGCTATCTAACACAGCATATTGCTGATTATGATAGCGCTGTAACAGCTGTCGTAAATGATTAGCTAAGCGTGAATAGTTCAACGCCATCGCGTCAGAATGAATATCAATATCCAGTTCTTGCTCAATCAAATGAATCACATCAGAAACAATCGTGACCTCGCGGATACTCCGACTGCGAGTTGACTGATTATTGCGCCCACTATGTAAGTGAATAGCAATGTAGCCGGCCTCGTCATAACTATAGGGAATACCCAGTGACTTGTTTAAATAATCCACCGCCCATTGTGCAATTGCAAATTCTTCATCATAAAGAACTTCAATTTCACGTAAAAGCTTATTCCGAATAAAAATCCCGTTCTGAATGTTGCTTGCTGAGAAAGCCAAGTGATCTGTTAAAGCAATTAACAGATGTTCATTCAAGTGTTCCATTAAAACTGTTTCGGCGTGATCAATAATATGTTCAGCTGCAAAAAGATACTTTTCATCAATTTGATTCAGTAAGTCTTGCAACTTGATCTGACCTTCTGGCTCTAAAATAAACAGCCGTTCAATTTGACGCCGAAAAATCCGATCATTTCTCTTTTTATTGAAACCAATGCCCTTACCAATTGCCACCTTTTCCTGATCGTCATCAAGTACTAGGACGGCATTTTGATTTAAAACTTTTTTGATTTTCATGCTATTAACCCTCATCTGCAGATGTGTTATTTGCGTTGCTACATAATACCAAAAAGGGCATGGAAAAGTCTACTAAAGTTCATCACTTTAGCAGTCTTTCCATGCCTAGTATTATCTAGTCACATAAAATCATATTGTTAACGTTTACAAATTTACCACACAAAAATTACTTTTGCAACTAAAATTAGAAAAAGAGTTCTAACTCACATTTAGTTAGGAAAAAATAAACTAACATTTTGATAAATCTTATTACCGCTAATAATGCCCCGACGTACCTTGCTCCTGAGCACGATTTGACGCTCGCCGATAAACTAAAATGCCTATTGCAAACCACCCAATAGCATTAAGCATGCTAATTAAAAAAAGTTGTCCATTTTGAATCCAAAAACTTTGGCCCTGGACAATCAAACTCAGCCAATGGTAAATCGGCGTCATTGGTAAAACCGAGCCGAGAATCTTACCGAAAATACCTTGCTTGGCAAATGGATAAACAATTAAGAACAGAAAGCCGAATTGAATAATAGTTAATAATTGACTGACCCGTTTAAAGACAATCGCCAAACTAACGACTAATAAACCAACACCCATGGCCACAAGTAAGGCTAGCAAAACTCGCAAAATAATTGCCGGACTTAATTTGATTTGAAAATCAATCAGTAGCAACAATAAAATCAAAACCACCAACACAAATAATAGGGAAAAAATAATGTTGACCGCACTGCGTACCAGAAAGATTTTTACCGGTGAATATCGTGATAAATACAATTGTTCCAGAGTGCCACTTTCAGCTTCTTCAGCAATCGCAAAACCATTATCGCCAACCGTATTTAGAATGAGCATCCACAGCACATAGCTCACCACCAAATCGCTAAGATGATTACCTAAAATTGGCATCCCGACAATATACTGACTCCCAAATATAAGGGCAAAAAAGCTACCAGCTGCAATCAAGATTTGAGCAATCGTCTCCGTTGGATAGCGGCGATAAGTTAACAGAATCCGGCGAATTTCAGCGCTAAAAACAGATTTCATTGGCCCACCCTCGATTCATTAATAACGGATTTAAATAAAGTCTCCAAATTCAAATCAACCTTTTTTAAAGACAATAATGGCAACTCGGCCAGTACCCGCAAAATTGCCGGCAAGTTGGTTGGGGAAGCCAAAATAAGTTGATAGCTAGATTCGCCGAGCTGATCAAGTTGCCCATACTGCGCTAATTGTTGCAATGACTCAGTGGGTAGCGAATGACTGAAAGTTAGTTGATAGATTTCGCGTTGAAAACTCTGCAAGGCAATCTTAGTTTGATCTTCAAAAACAATTTTCCCGTGATTAATCATCACGACCCGATCAGATAAATTTTGGGCCACCGCCATCTCGTGAGTCGTCAGCAGCACAGCCATGTTTTGCTGCTGCGCTAATTGTCGGACAATTTTTTGAATTCGTTCACTGGCCGCCACATCCAAACCTAAGGTGGGCTCATCAAGTAATAATAATTTAGGCTGGTGGATCAATGAGGTGCATATTGCGACAATTTGTTGCATCCCGCGACTAAGTTCACGGACCGGCGTGTCTTTTTTTGCCAGTAAATCAAACATTTCTAAATATTCAAGGCCTTGTTTAATAGCAACCTTCCGGCGAATCCCGCGAATGCCACCCCAATATTCAAAATTTTCAACCGGTGATAAACGCCAATATAAATTACGACTCCCCTCCAAAACAGCCCCGATGTTTGCTAATATCTTTTGATATTGACTATTCAGTACTTGATTGTCCCAAACAACTTTTCCTGCAGTTGGTACAATCAAATTTAAAATCATTTTTATTGTTGTTGTTGTTCCAGCCCCATTTGGTCCCAGAAAAGCTAGTATTTCGCCCTGATTGATTGTAAACGAAATATCATTAACGGCTTTAAAATCCCCATATTGCTTTTTTAAATGATTGACTTGTAACACACCATCACCGACTTAATTTATGAGCTTATTTTTAATTTATAATTCACATTTTATAATATTCTATCATATTACGTTAATGTAAAGATACTTTAGATAAAAGAATCAAACAATCAGCTCACTAATTGCTTGATCACCTAAACTATTTTTGATCTTCTACGTTATTTCTTGGTCTTATCCGCAAATATTTTACGACTATTTTTTCTTTTGATGCTGATCAATTTCAATCGTCGACATGGTCAGCCAGTTCTTAATCTCCGCAAGTTGATATTTGTCCAACAATTTTTGTTTACGCTGGCAACTATAATGGATTCGTTCGTTGACTGCTAACTGTTCTTTAAATTTTTCATGTGGTAAATGGATACTGCCAATTTCTGCAGCAAACTGAATGAGATAGCCCGCCTTAAACCAGCGAATGCCTAGATCTATGTCCTCATAACCCCAGCCGTTAAATGATTCATCAAACCCACCTAATTCAAGAAACGCTGTCCGCGGCATTGAGGAATGTCCCACCCAGAATATCAACCAAGGCGCTTGCCAAGTCGTTAAGTCAGTACCGTATCGTTCAAAAATTGGCTGCCGGGCATCATGAATGGCTAAGGTTTGAAGTTTACCAATTTCCCGATTCACGTGTTGCCCATGAATTTCTAAAGAGTCCAAAACTGGTCGATTCTCATTAAGCCGATCAAAACCATAAATATTGCCTAATAAGGCTGTTGGCTGAAGCGTTTCTTTTTGCCGGTGCAGATGTTGTTGTAAGGCATCTTCACTTAAAAGAATTCCTGCATCCAAAATCACTAAAAACTTGCCCTGCGCAATTTTTGCACTTAAATTACGAATGGTTCCCGCTCGAAAACCGACGTCAGGTTGATATAAATATTTCAAGTTAAGCTGATTTTCAAACTGCCGAACAACTGCTAAAGTATCACTACTAGAACCATCATCACCAATGACGACTTCGAATTGATCAGCTGCCAAAGTTTGCTGTGTTAATGACGTTAATGTTTCCGCCAATAACTTATTCCGATTATAAACTGAGATCAAAACAGAAAGTTCAAGCACAAGCCCATCTCCTCGTAAACATTAAAAACATTTAAAAGCGCTTACAAATTATTATGCCATATTCTGAGCAATTCAGCAATTTTCAGAGCTAAGAATCAATTCACTAGACGATTAGGTAATAAAATCTCGGTAAATTAATCATCCGTATGACAAGTTCTCTGAAAAAATCAGCGCCTGTCATCCGGATGATTGTTTTAGCTATTTACTTATCAACTAGCGGACATGCTAAAAATGCTGGTGGAAAAAAGTTTGGAGCAAATTTAGACCTAGTTCACTGACATTGCTTAGCGTCCGTTCATGCTCCAGCGCTACTGACAAACTAACTGGCCCGGTCTGAATACAATAAATGCCTAACGTTAACTTTGACAAACAGCCAACCTGCGCATTTCGTTTGCCACAAATCGCTAAAACGGGAATTTTCATTTTTCGGCCCAATTCAGCAACCCCTAGTGGCACTTTACCACCATCAGTCTGAGCATCGATCTGACCTTCACCAGTAATGAGCAGATCTGCATCCTGACAAGCCCGCGGTAACTGAACTAATTGACTAATTGTTGCAAAACCAGGTGCTAACTTGGCCCCAATTAAGGCCAATGCACCACCTAATCCCCCGGCAGCACCTGCACCTGCTAACTGATTTAAATCAAGTTGATATTGCTTTTTTACCACGGTCACAACTTTTTTAGCTTGCTGGTCCTGTTGCTTCAAAATTGGCAGATTACCGCCTTTTTGAATACCAAAAACATGAGCAAAACCAGTCGGCCCGGCGTAAGGATTCGTGACATCAACTAAAGCCGTTAAATCTACTGTTGCTAACAGCGCCTTAATTGGTGCTAAATCAATTCCCTGAAAATTATTCAAAGGATTGAGCTGATTTAGCGACTGACCGGTTAGTTTAGCGCCCAACCCTGCCAGCAGACCTAGACCACCGTCAGACGTGCCACTACCACCTAAAGTCAAATAAATCCGCTGGCAGCCAGTTTTAATCACTTGACGCAAAACAAGGCCGAGGCCATAACTGGAAGCTTGCTGAATTGTCGTGCTACTCGGCGTAATCAAATTTAAGCCAATGACTTTAGCTGACTCAATAATTGCCGTCGGCTGGCCGTTGATCTTAGTTAATAAATATTCAGTCGTCAGTGGTCGGCCTAATAAATCAATTGTAGTAATCTTTTGATAAGAACCACCACAAGCGGCTTGGATTGCCGCCATGGTTCCTTCACCACCGTCAGCAATTGGTACAGAAACAGTGGTTAACTCTGACGCTGCTATTTTCTGAAAGAAAGCTTGATTCATTTGCGCTGAAGTCGCGCTCCCTTTGAAGGAATCAATTGCTGCTACTACTTTCATTCGTCAACCTCCCAGATAAATTCTTGCTCATCACAAAGTTAGTCAAACTTACACCATGACGTTGCACCTGCTGTTCCTGAAGAACTTGATAACCGCGTTGGGTAAAAAAAGGCCGCGCAGTAATTGATGCCTGAGTTGTGATCTGATGGCCCGCAAACTGGCCTTCAATCTGATCACAAATCGCAGTCGCAATGCCTTGATGCTCATAATTTGCGGCCACATACAGACGATCAAAATAGCCAGCCTTACTCAAATCACCAAAGCCAACTATTCCCCCACCGTTTAAGACAGCAATGATTGTTTGATGAGCTTGAAGCGATTGTTGCCAAGCAGCCAAGTCAAGTTGCCCATCAGCCCACGCATCAACTTCAGCTTGGCTATAATCTTGGCGATTAATCGTATGGACAGTTTGATAAAAAAGTTGGGCGATTTCTGATAAATCGCTACTTTGGTAAGCACGTAGTTGAAAGACGACCATTAATCAGCACTCCTTTTAGTTAATCATAAATCATTTTTTAGCTGCGCGATAGCAGCAATTTTGATCTAAATACTTAGAAACTGTCCTATCAAATTCTGTTGACGAAACGCTGATTTACAATTCTTGGATCAATGCCACTAAAACCATGGTGAAGTTTTGAAACAGAATTGCGTCTGGAGTTGAGATGGAGCACTTCACTGTTGTTAGTGGATAAGGCAAACATTGCGGAGTCACTCAACTCTGTTAGACAGTAGTTAAATTTTGAATAGTTAAACCAAAATAGTTTGATTGATAATGTTTAACTTCTGCAGCACGCTGATTTCTTCAGCTACAGAAAACTTGTCAATCAGACTATTAGTTCATCTCAATCTGCTTTTCCAAACAGTGGTAATCAATTCTGTTAGTTTCACCTGGTGGTGGCTGGGCGATTGGCGTCAGATGTGAAATTATTGTTGGTGCTTTAGCACTTACAATAAGCCTCGAATTTAAGATTTTCGCAGAAAAGCTCAAATCGACGGCCACGTCGTTCCACGCCCTCTTAATCGCCCAGCCGCCACCAAACCCTATTTGGGAAGTCTTGGCACAATTTTAGTATCAGGTCGTCAAATCGCTGGGCCATGCCGTTCCGAGAATAGGAAGTAACGGAAACAAAAAAACACAGCCATAAATGACTGTGTTCTATCTGACTTTTTTAAAATTACTTAGCCAAAGCAGCTTTTGCTTGGTCAGCAATTGCTTTAAATGCATCAGCATCATTGTATGCAAGATCAGCTAACATTTTACGGTTGATGTCAACGTTAGATAACTTCAAACCGTGCATTAATTGACTGTAGTTGATGTCGTTCATACGAGCTGCTGCGTTGATCCGGGCAATCCATAACTTCCGGAATTCGCGTTTAACTTGACGACGATCGCGGAAAGCATAGCGATAAGAAACCATGACCTGAGTATTTGCTGATTTGAAGAGTAAATGCTTAGCACCGCGATATCCTTTAGCTAATTTTAAAACTTTCTTACGACGTTTGCGCGTAACTGTACCGCCTTTTACACGTGGCATATTAATTTCCTCCTTGAGAAATAACTTTCACTTAAAAATTTCTGGGAACTGGGCTCTGCTTAAAGAATTAACGAACTTGAGAAAGCATTTGCCGGATTCGACGCATATCACTATTAGAAACCAAACCTGGCTTGCTTAATTGACGGCGTTGTTTCTTAGTCTTACCGTGGAAACGGTGACTTGTATAAGCATGACCCCGCTTTAATTTACCACTAGCGGTCTTTTTGAAACGCTTTGCTGAAGCGCGATGTGTTTTTTGCTTTGGCATGATAATATCCTCCTAAAGTAATTTAAAAATGTCGATTAAGACTTATTTTTCCGCTTTTGGTGCTAGCATGAGAAACATGCTTCGCCCATCCATCCGTGGATGTGATTCAACTGTCGCAATATCGCCAGCTTGTTCAGCTAATTGCTCAAGAACCTTACGTCCAACTTCCTTATGAGTGATTGCCCGACCTTTAAAGCGAATTGACACTTTAACTTTGTCGCCTTTGCCTAGGAACTTACGAGCATTGTTAAGCTTTGTATTGAAGTCGTTCTCACCAATACCTGGGCTTAAGCGTACTTCCTTGACATTAACAATCTTTTGCTTCTTCCGTGCTTCACGATCTTTCTTCTGCAGTTCGAAGCGATACTTGCCGTAGTCCATAATTTTGGCAACTGGTGGTTTTGCATTTGGTGAAACTAGAACTAAATCCATGTTAGCTTGTTCGGCCAACTTTAAGGCATCCATTCTTGATTTCACACCTAACTGCTCACCATCGCCAGCAATTAAACGAACTTCACGGGCTCGAATACTTTCATTGATAAATAAATCTTTTGCTATGGGAAGTCACCTCCAAATAAATTGTCGACGAGTACTTCTCGCCAGACCCACGCAAAAAAGCTGCGGGATGCAAAAGCACCCGCAGCGAAATTAATAATTCTTTCGGCAAACAAAACGTTTTATACCCAGAGGTCTGAAAACATGGGTGAGAAGCGGGAACTTCTGCTTAATTCAACTTTTCTAGTATACCGGCTGACTGATTACTTGTCAAGTTTTGTTTCGACGTTACTGTTAACTTTCTCAGAACCTGTCCGACTGTAGTTATGGATATCATCCAAAATCATGTCAGTAAACAGCTTGATAGCTTCATCATTGGCATCTTTTTCACCATAACGACGAACAGAAACAGTTTGATCACGTAATTCTTCATCACCGACAACTAACGTATAAGGTACTTTTTGGGTTTGTGCTTCACGGATCTTGTAACCCATCTTTTCATTACGTAAATCAACCTTAACTCGAATGCCTTGGCTAGCTAATTGCTTTTGCAATTGTTGGGCATATTCGGTATGCAAATCAAGGTTAACTGGGATGATTTCAACTTGGACAGGTGCTAACCAAGTTGGGAATGCACCCTTGTAAATTTCCATTAAGTAAGCAATGAAACGTTCCATCGTACCAACAATTCCCCGATGCATCATGACTGGACGATGATCCTTACCATCAGCACCAACATAAGTTAACTGGAATTTCTCTGGCATCATGAAATCTAACTGAATCGTTGACATTGTTTCATCATTGCCTAAGGCTGTCTTCGTCTGAACATCCAACTTAGGACCATAGAAAGCAGCTTCGCCTTCAGCTTCATAGTAGTCAAGGCCAAGATCATCCATGGCACCCTTTAACATTGCTTGCGACTTGTTCCACATCTCATCATCATCGAAGTACTTTTCAGTATTAGCTGGATCACGATAACTTAAACGGAAAGTATAGTCAGTAATATTGAAGTCATCATAAACATCCATCATCAAGCGTAACACCCGTTTGAATTCGCTTTGGATTTGTTCTGGTGCTAAGAAAGTATGACCATCATTTAAAGTCATTTCCCGAACACGTTGTAAACCTGACAAGGCACCAGATTTTTCGTAACGATGCATCATCCCTAATTCGGCAATCCGCACTGGTAATTCACGATATGACCGGTTGTGATGGTTATAAATTTGAATATGTGATGGGCAGTTCATTGGCCGTAATTCCAAGAACTCACCATCGCCCATATCCATTGGTGGGAACATATCTTCACGGTAATGAGCCCAGTGACCAGAAGTTTTGTATAAATTCAAGTTAGCCAAAACCGGTGTGTAAACATGTTCGTAACCATCGGCAACTTCTTTGTCAATGATATAACGTTCGATCACGCGCCGAATCGTGGCACCATTTGGCATCCAGTATGGTAAGCCGGCACCAACTTCAGGATCAACGAAGAAGATATCCAAGTCACGGCCAATTGTCCGATGATCACGTTCTTTGATTTCAGCCCGACGCTTCAAATCAGCAGCTAATTCATCAGCCTTGAAGAAAGCCGTCCCGTAAATCCGTTGGAGCATTGGATTACTTGACTTGCCTTGCCAATAAGCACCAGCAACCGATAATAATTCAAGATGCTTTAATGGTGCTAAACTCTTTAACAAAGCGCGACTACCAAAGCTCGTGTAGTCACCTAATTGATAAACATGAACTTGGACAGCATCCATGGCATTCAACAATAAAGTTTGATAAGGATCGTCAGCGAATTCTTTCAACAAATCGGTCTTATCAACAACTTTGCGTTCAACTGGTTGGTTAGCGGAAATGATTTTTTGCATTGCTTTTTTAATATCAGGTAATTCGCTAACAGCAACTTGGCCATCAGCGCGATCAGTATCTAAATAGAAACCATCGTCATCAGCCTTGTGTTCACCGAAATGTAAATCAGGATGCAATTGCTTTAAGGCAGCACCGAGAACAAATGCAGCCGTATCACGTAAAACCAAAACACCTTCAGGATCAGCGTTAGTGATAATTTGCAAATCGCCATCTTGGTTTAAAGGTTGGTCCAAATCAACTAAAGTGCCATTTAAATTACCGGCAACTGCCTTTTTGGCTAAGCTACTAGCAATACTTTTCGCAACAGCTAAAGTGGTTACCCCAGCATCAAATTCGTGTTGACTTTGATCTGGAAATGTTAATGAAATTTTTGCCATAATTCTTCCTCCTTGAACTGCCACAAAAAAAATCCCCAATAATCCGTTAAGATTATTGGGGACGTTATTTAACGCGGTTCCACCCGAATTGAGATAAGTGCACTTATCTCCGCTCAAAATGATCTTTATTGGAATCACCCAAGTCCATTCGAAGTGGTCGCAAATACTGAAACCGGAAAAAACTTACAGACAATGATTTTTTCTCTCTGACGGTTCACTAATTATTTGTGGTATCTTCATGCGTTATTAAAACATAAAAATGAAAAAGATACAAGTATTGTTAGAAAATTTATGAAAATAACTTAGTGATGATAGATAAATTACAAAACAAGCTTTCAAATCATTAACTCGATCAAGATGTTAAATCAGAATGACGCTGACGCCATTGCGGCTTGCTGGTTGTGAAACGCGGCCGGCCGCAACGGCGTTGTCCGCTATTCTGTCCAAAACATGTTTTTAGACACTTTCTGATTCAGCTATTTAAACGCTTCTTGGCGAATATTGGGTCCAGTCATTTCGTATTCTTGGGCTAAGAACCGAACCCGTTCCATAATTCGTTGAGCTTTAACAACTTCTGTTCCTTGCGTGGTCTCACTTAAGTACTGCTCCAGCTCGGCCATATTGAAATTAGATGTAAAACAAGTGGTCAACTGTTCTTGCATTCGATATTGTAAAATCACCCCAAGCACTTCATCACGGACCCAGGGGCTCAGCGCATCCGCACCAATATCATCAAGAATCAAGACCGGTGTCTTCTCAATTTTTTGCAGGCGGTCCCAGACTTTGTGATCATTAATGGCCTGTTTCATTTGTACGGCAAATGTTGGGAAATGAACCAAAGTGCTAGCCACATTATTTTGTGCTAACTCATTGGCTAGTGCGCCCATCAAGTACGTTTTGCCGATGCCAAAAGGCCCACTTAAATATAAACCCCGAATGTATTGGTTAGGGGATTTCGCAATAAACTGATTCAGTAAATCAATTGTAGCGCCATAAGCAGCATTACGACCATCAATGTCACGATAATCAGCAAAAGTGATGTCCTTTAAATTATCAGGTAGATTTAAAACTGTAATTTTATTTTTTTCACTTTTCGTCTTAGCCAGAGCAACGCCCTGTTGGCTCAACCGATAAGCAACCTCAATCAGACCATTATCCACCCGCAGATAAGGTTCATAACCCGCCTGCAGTAAGGGCTGGTTTGGATTCAAGCCTTGCTTAGTCTGATAAAACTCATAGATTGCTGCCGCCGATTTTTCAATACTTGTATTATCGATTTCATCTTGATTAGCCGATAGAAAAGACCGCACATCACTGTCCTGCAAAGCTGACGAAATTAATTGACGATAATTATCATTTAATCCACGATTATCTAAATACTTCTTTAAATATTCATTGATACTATGCATTGCGACCATCTCTTTCCTGACGTGTTTTCTCTAATCTGGCTAATTTTTTACGAATATCATTGGAAGTAACCGCTGACGGCTTGGCCGGACTAGACTTTTTACTTTCGGCATCATTAAGCCAACTGGGGACTGGCCCCTTAGTCCGGTTAGTCGTTGCTTTTCCGCGACGATTATATTGGCGTTGTGGCTTGGCTTGTTGCTGCTGTAGGTATGCCAAAGCTGCTGACGGACTATGAACCCCGTGCTTCAGCCAATCCTGAGCGACTTTATCCAATAGTGCTACTGTTAAAGTGGTGCTATCCTGCAAAATAGTATGAATTAAAATGTTCAAGGTCGGATTATCAAACACACCCCGTTGTTGCAACTTCTTCAAATTACGAATTTCCTGCTCGCCCACATAAGAGTGAACGCGCTCTTTCTCCCAATGAAGGAAATCCAATGGCATCAGCTTTTGTGCCTGGTCAACTAATTGCTGTTGTTCTGGTGTTAGTCGACTTGAATTTATCGCTGTAGTGGTTGGGTTCGCGCTGGCAGTTTTAGCTTGTTGTTCACTTGAATTAGGATGTAGCTGTTGGTACGCTGCTAAGGCCTTTTGCTCAAGTAAATTAAAATTGATTTTATTCGTTTGTCGATCAATACTTCTAGAAATCAAGCGCGCAATATCCGTCAGCGTAAAATCATAAAAAGCCTTCAGCCCATAAATCTCACTTTGATGCTGATTGATTTCCGACGACTCAATTTGTTGACGGCCGACTAGTGCAATTAACGTTTCCCAATCAAAGCTGGCTAACTCAGCTGGACTAATTTCTCCAAGTGCCCGCTGTTGCTGCGCATTTTTAAAATAATTAGCACTAGCCTTAACTTCTGTCGGTGGCACTAACAAACTTGTGCTCGCCACATGAAAAACATCTAAAAAGCCCGCTGTTAACTCCTGCGACTCAGTGAGATCAACTTGCGGTAACGCAAAAAATTTCTGTAAGGCCATAAAGCGCGGCCGTGAAACTTGTTCCAATAAAAAAGTCGCCAGCAGTTCTTCTTGGAAGAATTTATCTGGCGCTAATGGTGCAAATAATTGATAAGTTAAATAAGTGCCTAACTGGTCATGTTTCTGATAAGTTCGCAATAAACCAAGCGCCTCTAATTGCTGACGGGCCGCCAAAAACATTTTTGCATCTAAATCAAGCAAATCAAACAACTGAAAATGATGGGCCCTTTGCGAAATCAACTGCCGATCATCAACTTCACTCCATAAGGTTAGATACATCGTATAAGCAGCAGTACTTAACAATGGCTGATACAATTTAGTCAAAACAACTTGGTCCTGATCATCCCACAAACTAGCCCGCACTAAAAAATAGCCTAACTGTGGGTCTAAATTTGCACTAGTGATCTTGTTCTCGTTTGCTGTCATCTTGATAAGATTTCTTCTCCTTGGCAATCAGCTCTTGCACTTCTTGCATAAACACGTTCATATCTTTAAATTGACGATAAACACTGGCAAACCGAATATAGGCCACATCATCCAGTTTAGCCAAATATTTCATGACCAATTCACCGATATCATTTGATTGAATTTCGTTTTCACCACTTTGGCGAATATCCCGTTCAACTTTATCGACAACATCAGTCATTTGATCCATCGTGATTGGCCGTTTTTCTGCGGCCCGAACTAAACCACGCATAATTTTCTCACGATTAAATTCTTCACGAGTACCATTTTTTTTGATGACTAACAATGGTGTCTGTTCAATCCGTTCGAAGGTGGTAAAACGATAACCACAATTCTCGCATTCACGACGACGGCGAATTGCGCGCCCTTCATCAGCTGGTCGACTATCAACAACTTTTAATGAATTATGATGACAACGCGGACATTGCATATTGTTACCTCAGTCTCCTAGATTTCTATCCAAATAATACTTTTAATTGTTTATATTATAACCTAAATTCAGGTGCGACAACAAGCAGGCCAAAATGCCATCTCAACCAATCCTGCGACAATTTTACGCTTAAATAGTCACAGCCCAACCTGCCTGTCTCAAACTATTCAGAAAAAAGGCCAACAAATCTGTCCGACTTTCCAATTAGCATTCAGCTACTCAAATGTTTTTTAAGAACAAAAAATATCATGTTAGCAGAGCCTAACTCAACATGATATTATGATTGTCATTATTTAAAATGTTATTTTTATGCTTCAAGAAACCTGCTTTTAAGATACCAACTAAGTTTGGAAAATCATTTGCCAACAGGCTGCCCTAGAAAACGTTGAAATGATGGCGATTGCCATAACTGTGTAAAACTTTTTTGCAGTGATTGTAAATCACGGTCACCAGAAATTAAAAAATCCGCACCTGCTAGTCGTACTTCTGGCGCGACCTGGGCAGCAATCCTAGCTTTTGCGTCAACTGCAGTTAAGTGGTTACGTTGCTGTAATCGTTGTACTTGTATTTCTGGAGAAATTGTTACCACCAGAATCCGGTCACACAGCGGCTGATAGTGCTGTTCAAATAACAAAGGAATTTCTATCACAATAAGCGGCTGAACTTGTAGTTGAGCTGCAGCAATAGCCTGAATAATCTCAGTGCGAATCAAGATCTGCAATAACGTATTCAGCTTATCTAATGCCGCCTGATCATTGAAAACTAGCTGTCCCAATTTTTGGCGATTAAGCTGACCATCAGCGTGAAAATAAGCTGCGCCAAAAACTTTTTTTATTCGTTGGGCGCCGACTTGTCCAGGTAACATTAAGCGATGCGCAATTTGATCTGCGTCAATTAATGTGGCACCTTGTTGTCTGAATAACTGAGCCACTGCAGACTTGCCTGAAGCAATCCCACCAGTTAAGCCTAAAACTGGCGTTCTATTCATGAGCGCCACCAACAACCGCATCCTCAGTTTCATTTAAGTGCCAGCCAAGTGGCAGTGGTTGGCAGTGAGGACAAAAATGGGTTCCCCGACCACCGACCTTAATTTTAACAATTGTCGTTTGACAACGGGGACAAGGTTTACCTTCCTCACCATAAACATTTAAGTCAAATTGAAAATGGCCACTGTGACCACTAGCATCTACATAACTACGAATCGTTGTGCCACCAGCAGCCACTGCTTTAGTTAGTTCGGCAATAATTTGCTGATGCAGTTCCTTTACTTGCGCTAAGGTAAGCTGATTAGCTGGCGTCAACGGATTAATCTGGCTTAGCCACAAAACTTCATCAACGTAAATATTACCTAAACCAGTGACGACTTTTTGATCTAATAGCACTGGCTTGATGGCCTTGTGATGACGCTGTAAGCCTTGTTGAAATGCGGAAACTGTAAAATCAGAACTCAAGGGCTCGGGACCTAACAATTTAATGCCAGAAACTTGTGCTTCCGTACCTGTATCAACCAGCTGCATCCGGCCAAATTTACGAACATCTTGATACTGCAAACTAGTACCATCAGTTAATTCAAACACGACATGAACATGTTTATTATGTGGTTGCACTGTAGGCTCTAAGTAGTACTTACCCTCCATGCGCAAGTGACTGATCATCGTTAAATGCTCATCAAACCGAAATAACAAATACTTGCCGCGCCGATCGATTGTTTCGAAAGTCCGCCCAACTAATAATGCTTGAAAAAGTTTGCTATCCCCATTAATAATTTTAGGATAATAGAGACTGACTCGGGCAATTTTCTTTCCGGTAATCAATGGTATCAGGGAACGACGAACGGTTTCAACTTCTGGTAATTCAGGCAAATTGGTCTCCCCCCTTTACTTATTAACCTTTAGCATCATACCATGTTGGACCATGAGCACTATCCACAACTAATGGCACATCTAATTTCACCGCTGAATCCATGACACTAGGCACTAATTTTTCCAAAATAGGAATTTCAGTAGCAGGCGCTTCAAAAATCAATTCGTCATGAACCTGCAATAACATTTTAGCTTGTAAGTTTTCTTCAGCTAAACGTTGCTGCATATTGATCATTGCCACTTTAATAATATCGGCGGCACTGCCTTGAATTGGGGTGTTCATAGCTGTTCGTTCAGCAAAGGAACGCAGATTATAATTTTTAGCATGAATATCTGGCAAATAACGACGCCGATGCATGATTGTCTCCACATAACCTTGCTGGCGAGCCACTTCAACAATATCTTTGACATACCTTTCAACATCAGGGTATTGTTCAAAATAAGCCGCAATAAAATTAGCCGCTTGGGTCCGGGAAATACCAATATTACGAGCTAACCCGTAATCACTGATCCCGTAAACAATCCCAAAGTTAGTTGCTTTCGCCTGGCGACGCATATCTGGCGTAACCTCACTAGGATCAGCAAGATGGAAAATTTTCATTGCCGTATTCGCATGAATATCAATTTTATTTTTGAAGGCTGCTTGCATATTTGCATCCCCAGAAACATGGGCTAAGACTCGTAGTTCAACTTGTGAGTAATCACTGGAGAAGATTTCCCAATCAGGATGACTTGGCACAAAAGCCTGACGAATCTTACGACCTTCTGGCAAACGTACTGGAATATTTTGAAGATTAGGATCGACTGAAGAAAGTCGTCCAGTTTGAGTCAATGTCTGTAAATATCGCGTATGCACTTTATGATCAGGATGAATGACCTTCAACAACCCCGTAATGTACGTTGACTGTAACTTTGAAATTTGGCGATAAGTCAAAATACGATCAATAATGGGATTATCACCTTGCAGCTGTTCAAGGACTTCAACCGACGTTGAATAACCGGTCTTGTTCTTCTTGATCACTGGTAATTTCAATTCATCAAATAAGACCGTTCCTAATTGCTTGGGTGAGTTGATATTAAATTCATGACCCGCGTCTTCATAAATTAACGCTTGAATATCATTTAACCGTTTTTCAAAATCAAGCCGCATCGTTTGCAGTCGTTGACTATCAACAGTAATGCCGTTTAGTTCCATTTGTGCTAAGACTAAAGCTAAAGGCGCTTCTATTTCATCATAAAGCTGATCTTGGTCATTATCCTTAAGCTGGGTCAATAGCGGTGTCTTCAAGCGATAAATTGCCTGCGCTTTACAGGCTAAATGATGACCTAGAACTTCTGGATCCATTGGGACTGCACGTTTAGTACCTTTACCATAAACTTCTAAGTCAGTCTGAACCGCTTGATACCCATGTAAGTGGGCCAAAACACCAAGATCATTACTGTTATCAAATGTATTAAGCAAGTACGAAACTAACAATAAATCAAAAGTCATCCCAGCAATTGGTGCGCCTAAACGAGTCAACAGGACCTCAGTTTTTTTACTATCAAAAACATATTTTTCATGATCTCGATTAGCTAACCAAGCCTTAAATTCTGGCGTAGTTAATAAGCTTAAATCTTGACTGTAATACCAGTGATCAGCAGCACCAATGGCAAAGCCAATTGGCATTTCCAGATGATAATTATCCCCAAGAATATCAATTTCAAAGGCCTGAGGTTGCGGCGACTTCAAAATTTGGGGTAAATCAGCTGCCACTAATTCTTGAGCATTAATCTTCTGGGCCGCATCAGCATCGGCTGAAGTCGTTGATTTACTAATTTGTAATTTTGCTAGTTTTGATTTAAAGTCCATCGCTTCATAAAAAGCAATCAACTTTTCTTGATTTTCTGCCTGACGCTTGATATCAGCTAAACTAATCGTTAAAGGAGCCGCCGTATTAATGGTGGCCAATTTTTTAGACAGCACAGCTTGCTCATGATCGTTTTCCAGATTCTCTTTCAACTTGCTTTTTTTCATTTCGGCAACATGTTGATAGAGTGTTTCAATACTGCCATATTCTTTAACTAACTTGAGGGCCGTTTTTTCGCCGACTTTAGTTACACCAGGATAGTTATCAGAGGTGTCACCCATTAATCCCTTCATATCAATGATTTGCTTAGGTGTAATCCCCAACTTCTCCTGCACGTGGGCCGGTGTATAAGTCTCTAACTCATTAACACCTTTCACGGTTACTTTCACAGTTGTATTAGCCGTTGTCAGCTGGGTCAGATCTCGATCGCCAGTAATGATTGTCACCGGCATCTGTCCTTGGGCTTCTTTAGCTAGAGTGCCAATAATATCATCGGCCTCATAATCAACTAACTGATAATGAGCAATACCCAAAGCATCTAAATACTCACCAAAGTATGGTAATTGCTCGGATAACTCAGACGGTGTTTTAGAACGATTACCCTTGTAATCATCAAACATTTGGGTCCGAAAAGTTGTTTTGCCAGCATCAAAAGCCACTAACATATGAGTTGGCTGTTCCGCCGCCAAAATAGTTTCCAGCATATTACTGAAGGTATACAACGCATTAGTATGCAGACCTTCACTGTTTGTAAAACGGTCAAGCGAATTATGCAAGGCAAAAAAAGCACGAAAGGCTAAACTATTGCCATCTAATAAAAGTAATTTATCTTGCTTTACATCTGCAACTGCTGCCATATAAACCTCCATCGAAATTTGCTAGACTACCAAGTTGTCACAATTCCTCTGGCAATTAGGTATTGCGACTAAAACAAGCATCATGACGTCACCGCAGAATCAAGCGAATTGGTACGCCATTATTAACCTTATTTATTCAATAAATCTTCAAAAGCCTTCTCATATTTTTGAATATCACCAGCGCCCATAAAAATCACTACCGCCTGCTGATATTTAGTTAACGGTGTCATATTAGCTAAAGTTAACACTTCACCACCATGTTTAATTTCTGCGCCTAAGTCAGCACTTGAAACAGTGCCTTGTTGTTCACGAACCGAGCCGAAAATGTTCGTCAAATAAACTTGATCAGCGCGATCTAGCGCAGCAGCAAATTGCGGCATTAATGCCTTTGTTCGCGTATATGTGTGTGGTTGGAAAACCACCACTAATTCTTGATTGGGATATTTCTGACGTGCTGCATCAATCGTCGCCTTGATTTCAGAGGGATGATGAGCATAGTCATCGATCACGGTTAAATCGCCAAATTTCTGTTCGCTGAACCGCCGTTTAACCCCGTTGAAAGTCAATAATTCAGCAGCCACTTCATTCATGGACAAGCCTTCAAGATAGCTGACCCCAATAACTGCTAAACTATTCAGAATATTGTGTTCACCAAATAAATGAATCACAAAATGGCCAAGCTTTTCACCGTGATGTAACACATCAAAGGATGAACCAGTAGCCGTCCGTTGAACATTAACCGCCTGAAAATCATCAGTATCTTTTAAACCATAGTAATAAATTGGCGTGTCAGTTTGCAGCCGCCGTAAGTTAGGATCATCGCCCCAGGCAAAAATACCCTTTTTCGTTTGCTTAGCCTCTTGCTCAAAGGCACTAAAAACATCTTCTAGGTCATGGTAATAATCAGGATGATCAAAATCAACATTGGTCATAATGACATAATCAGGATGATAAGCCACAAAATGACGCCGATATTCATCAGCTTCGAAAACAAAGAAATTGGCATCGGCAACGCCTTTACCACTACCGTCACCAATTAAGTAGGACGTTTTAGCAACACCACTAAGCACATGAGCCAATAAACCAGTCGTACTTGTTTTGCCGTGAGTGCCAGCAACACCAATACTTGTGTAATCTTGCATCAATTGGCCTAAGAAATCATGATAGCGAATAACCTGATAGCCCTGATCATGAGCTGCCTTAATTTCTGGATGATCATCCGTAAAGGCATTACCAGCAATATAAATCCAATCTGGTTGAACATTAGTTGCATCAAATGCATAAATTGGAATCCCAGCTGCTTCCAAACCTTGCTGAGTGAAAGTGTATTGATCAATATCGGAGCCTGCCACTTGATAGCCTAAATCATGGACCACCAAAGCAAGTGCACTCATTCCTGAACCCTTAATCCCAATAAAAAAATATTTCTTCGTTGTCATTATTCATCCTCGTTAACTTATTCAGTCTTTTGCTACTCGTAAAAATTATAGTTGATAGTCGAAATCAAACGCTGAACCAACTTCCGCTTGATGGTCTAAAACCAAAATACCGCGCTTAGCTGGTGCATTTTTTAGTCCTAATTCCCGGGCACTACAAATCATTCCTAAACTCTTGATACCCCGCAACTCACCAGGCCAAATAATTTTGCCGTCTGGCATCATGGCCCCAACTAAAGCCACAACGACTTTTTGATTCTCACCAATATTAGGTGCCCCACAGACAATTTGTAATGGTTCTGCCGCGCCAACGTCAACTTGCGCAATGTGTAAGTGATCTGAATTAGGATGTTCTTTCAGCGACAGTACTTGACCAACAACAAACTTAGGCGTCAAATCAGCCACAAGTTCGGATTTAACACCAGCCTTTTGTAATAGGCCATTAAATTCATCTACTTGATTTTCATTTAAAAATACTTGACCGGCACCAGTTAAATCCGGCAAATTATCTTGGGCGTGGAATAAGTTAACACCCACTAATTCTTGATTATCCTGACGGAAAATTGCGACCACATCGCCAGCTTGAGTAACAGCTTGTTCGCTTGCCGTGGCCTGACCTGTTGTGACAATCAATACATCGCCTAAAGCGTCTTTGTTATAGCTTGAAATCAGCAATCGAAAAACTTCCCATCATTTTATATTTTTTCTAAGTGTGCCCCATGGGGATTTTTATATTATCTTAAAATAAAATAGTGATATTTTCAGAAAGTTGCCCCGAAGTATTCTTGAGCACAACTCAATTTTTAAATTTTATTTGTACAAAAAAAGCGTGTCGCTCTCAAAAGCTATCTTGCTGCGATTTTGTCGGCAGCAAGAAATAGCTCTGATTGCACGCTTATTATTGTAAGCTAGATTTAATTGTTTTTAAAGTCCTAGTTAGTAAAAGCTAAATTATTAATGAAATTTTCAATTTCCGCACGAGTTTTGCGGTCAGCACTCACAAAACGACCAACTTCTTGGCCATCTTCAAAAGCAACAAAACTAGGAATTCCCATGATGCCTAATTCTTGGGCTAAATCCATAAATTGATCACGATCAACTTCAACGAAATTCAAATCCGGATATTCGGCATCGATTGCTGGCATGCTTGGCTTGATAAAGCGGCAATCACCACACCAAGTTGCCGTAAAGAAGAGCATCGTCTTCCCCTTAGCCGTAATTGACTTTAAATCTTTTGATGGTATTTCACTTAAAGCTTTCATGATTTAAAAACCTCCATCTTAGTACTGTACTAAGAATAAGCTATCTTTTAGTAAGTGTCAACTAAAATTAATTATAGCTAAATCCGCACTTAATGGTTTGTCGTGACCCGCAAATTAATTATTTTGCCACGATCATCTAACGTAGCTAAGTCAGTTCCAGTTAAAGCAAAAATCTTGCGGCTCTTTTCCTTTTGGCCAACAACACCCCAATTTACTTCAACCCGATTGTCCTGCTTATAGACCTCAAAAATATGCTTTAACTTGATATTCTCTGTAAAGAAGTTTTTAAAAAATTGATCTACCTGTTCTCGCCCGCGATAGACATACCCACGATTGTCAGTGACAATTGCCTCATCAGCAAACAAAGTCAGCAGTTTTTGTAAACTTGCCTGATCATGGCAGGCTGTATCAGACAAAGTAAAATACTCGGTTAAAGTTTCCATTTAAAACACTCCTTCTTAATTAGTGACAGTGCTAGCTGCAAATAATCTGTCATTATTTTAAATAAATTGTGCCAGTTAATCAGTCAAACAATCGTTTTATATTATACTGGTTCAGAACAAAATTACAAAAAAGTTGTTCTGAAAACTGAGTCCCTATTTTCTACAAAATATTCGCTGCTAACAACGCTCACCAGGCATAAAAACGGTCGCACCACAACAAATGAATTTCATTTCCACTAAAGTAAGCGTCTGGACTTGCCCCACTTAGCGAAACAGGGTATTCTAATGACATAGTACCTAATTATCGTCATGAAGAAGGGGCTCAAAATGACAGAAGACGAAAAGAAGTTACTCAAGTACGCACTCTATGGCTTTGCTAATGGTGTGATGGCTGGTTTAGTTGGTGCTGTGGCCTGGCAGTTACAAGCACGTGAACTGCCTGATAGTCTGTTAGCAGAAATTAAAAGTCTATTTCTAAAGGAAGGCCCAATTGCTGGTGCTTGGATCGAATCACGACCACGGACAACTGTTTGGCATAACCAACGTCATCAGGTTTATTTTGGTGGTATTACGCGTGAGGAACAAGCTGGTCTAACCCAATATCAATTTATGTTTGATGCGCGAACTCGGGAACTTTTGGATTTAAAAAAAGAAGCTGGGCAACTAGATTAGTTTACCAAGCTTCGTAATGATATTTTATATCGCTGATATTTATTTTGTCACTGGTGGCATCGCGTCAAGTGCATAGATAACTTGACCACGGGCTGCAAATTTTTGTTCATATTCTGTCTCAACATTTTCAGCTTGACGTTCAGTCTGGTGCAAATCGACTGATAAAAAATCAAACAACCAACCGGCTTGATTGAGACTCATAATTGAATATTCGAATAATCCGCTATTATCTGTTTTTAATTTTAATTGACCATTTTTTGCTAAGACGATTTGATATTGGGCAAGGAAACTCGCGTAAGTCAATCGTCTTTTTGCGTGTTTCGTTTTTGGCCAAGGATCGGAGAAATTCAGATAAATATTAGCAACTTCGGCTGGTGCAAAAAATTCAGTTAAAGCAGCACCATCGCCTAAAAATAGCTGTAAATTAGGCAACCGCAATTCACATTGTTTCTGCAAAATCATGCCAATAGCAGAGGATTGTAATTCCATGCCAATAAAATTCAATTCTGGATATTTCTGGGCCATGCCAATAATAAATTGGCCCTTCCCTGAACCTATTTCTAACTGAATCGGTAAATTAGGATTGGCAAAACGATCACGCCATTGACCTGCTAGATCTTTGTCCGTGGCCGCAGTTACAATCAAATCAGGATTAGCCGCAATTAGATCTGGCACCCAAGGTTTATTTCGTAAACGCATAATTTATCATTAACTCCTCTTCTTTGCTAGCCTACTTGGTAAATAAAATCGTAAAAATACAATAATTAGCACTAATCCGGCAACAATCAAACCGCTGACAACTAACCACCCTAATTGCTGACCATTCAGTAATAGCATTAAGCTATAACCTAACCATTGTCCCAAGAGCAGTATGCGTAGCAACCGTTCAAAATCACGTTGTCTTTCTGCCAACGTGGTGGGATAAAGTTGCGTCAGTGGATTATGGTCAAAATGATGGAATAAAGGCAACAGCTGATAACCGGCTAAATAAATAAACAGTAAAAACAACAGTGCCACGACCACAGGCTGCTGAATCAGTGCTAGTAAAACCATTCCAATTACTAAAAATCGCAACCAAATATTTAAATAGTCCGTCCGTCGTAAGAAAGCACGCTGATATAAATAACTAAAGGTCCCAGGCTGCCGCTGTTGCCACCATTTTAAACAACGATCAATCAAGCGATTGCTGACCACATGCCCACCAACTTCAGGTACATCAACAAAAAGATTATAAAAACGCAATATGCGAAATTGCCGACTGGCCTCTTGTTCAATGACTAAGCGCCAATTAAGCCGCGTCGTTGGTAAAATCTTAGTTTGTGTCCAACGCCACCAAAGATTAGCTAAGATAGCTAAAATAAGTGCTAAGCCACCATATACATAAAAACCAAGTACCCAACTGACCACGGCACCAAGAACCAACCAAATCCGCTTGATTGGCAGTTGCCGATCAGCTTGATCTCGTAATAACTGGCTCATCAGTAATCTTAAATCCAAGTCTTTGAACACAAACAATGACAACATCAGTCCCAACCACTGCCACGGTGAAATTGTGGTTGCCCGCAATACAAAGGGCGTTAGCACTAATCCGGCAAAAACCATGACAAAAGCGGGTAATGCCAGACTATAGTGCTGGGCTTGCTTAAGGTAGCGGCCTAATTGAGCCTCTTTTGGTAGTAAGAAAATTTGATCAGCTTTCACCAAAAGCGTTGCAAGTCGCCCAATTAGCAAAACAAGCGCCAAAATAATGATTACTATTGGTTGGGCCCACCATAAAGGCTGGCTGATTTTTTGAAGGGCATTACTATACCAGAACGCCAGAGCCCCGACTACAAAAACCGCCGCCAAAATCAAGTGGTCATTAAAGACATACCGTAAATACTTATTTTGTTGGCGTAGATGCTGTTTTAAACGGTGGCGCCACAAAGTCTGAAAATCAAACATCACCATTCTCCTTTGCCATCTGTAAGTAGATATCATCTAATTGATTAGGCGCAACGTTGAATTCTGTTGCTAATTCAGTAACAGTCCCACTGGCGCGAATCGTCCCTTGATTAAGCAAAATAAACCGATCAGCTTGTGCTTTGGCCGTCGCTAAAATATGCGTTGTCATCAAAACTGACTTGCCCGCAGCTTTTTTAGTTGCGATTAGATCAAGTAAGTTATGAACCGCTAAAGGATCCAGGCCAGTAAAAGGTTCATCAATAACCAATAGATTGGCCGACGTCATGAAAGCATTAACGATCATCACTTTTTGTTGCATCCCTTTAGAGAAATGAGTTGGAAACCAATCTAGCATTTGATCTAGTCGAAATAGCTTCAACAATTTCTCAGCAACTGACCAAGTCGCGTCCGAATCTAATTGGTAGGCCATGATTGTCATTTCCAAATGCTCTCGTAAAGTAAGTTCTGGGTATAAAATTGGTGTTTCTGGTACGAAGGCAATCTGTTGGCGATAAGCTTGCAAATCAGACTTTAAACTCACCTCATCGATTTTAATCGTACCTGATGTAGCTGGCAATAAACCTAAAATGTGTTTAATCGTTGTTGATTTACCAGCCCCATTTAAGCCAATCAGGCCAACAACCTCACCATCGTTTACTTTAAAACTGACATCTTTTAGAATTTGTAAGTGCTGATAGCCCCCACTCAGATGTTCTACTGTTAACATTGCAATCTTTTCCTTCCTTAGTGCAGCCTCGATTCCGGCTCGAAGCAACTCAACTCAAATTTCAAATTAGCTTTAATCATCAACATAATGCTAAATAATCATTGCAGTTGGCTAGCATCCAATTGGTCTTTCGTGTCATAATGGAGCTTGAACAACTAGTCATGGTAATCATTAATATGATAGCATGAAAGAGCTAGTAATGAGTATCGATAAATTAATTGAAGGTGAAACAAATGGATGATTGTATTTTTTGCAAAATTATTCGCGGTGAAATTCCAAGTGTAAAGGTTTATGAAGACGATGATGTCCTAGCTTTTCTGGACATCTCTCAGGTAACACCTGGTCACACACTGTTGGTTCCTAAAAAACATGTCCCTGACATTTACGCCTACGACACTGACTTAGCAACTCGCGTCTTCCAACACGTGCCTCAGATTGCCCGTGCCATTAAAGCTGCCTTTCCAGAAGCTCAGGGCCTGAATATCTGTAACAACAATGGTGAGTTGGCTTATCAATCTGTTTTTCATTCTCACATTCATTTTGTCCCACGTTATACGACCGCTGATGGTTTCTCAATGAAGTGGGCCAATAATGCTGATCAATACACGCCGGAGAAATTAGCCAAAATTGCTGAACAAATTAAGGCACAAATCAAGGAGGCTTAACTCATGAAACATTCTTTTCGTAAGGGATTAATGACTGGTGCAATTGCTGGCACAGCTTATATTCTACTGACTACCAAAAAGACCGGCTTACAACGGCAACATCATTTACGCCAATATTTTGACGATCTAACAACCTCAACACAACATTTAACGCAAAGTGTGCAGCGTTTTAAAAAGGCCCTCGGGCACTTGCAACATGAGGTCAAAACCACTGCTGCCCCAACAATTGCTGCATTACAACAAGATATTGAGGATTATCAATTTCAAATGCAACCTCGCGTTGAGCAACTAACTGATGATGCTACCAAACTACAAGATAAGTTAAATACCTTACAACCCGATGATTCACAAAATTAAGATCACTAGTTTATGAATTTTCTGTGACAGTTGCGAATTTTTAACTCTCAAGAAATGAACATTCCGTTAAATTTTGTCTGTTTATTTTATTTGTCTGGTAAATATGGTATATTACAAGAAGTGTCGCGTTTTAAATCGGAATTTGAATAGGATGTGGATTCAGAATTATGAAGAAATCGATTAAGAAGCTGGTTTTAGCTGCAGCAAGCGTTGTCGCTGTTCTAGCACTAGCCGGATGTAGCAATAGTAAGACCGTTGTCTCAATGAAGGGTGGCAAAATCACTGAGAACGAGTATTACGAGAAGATGAAGAAAACCACTTCTGGTCAATCAACCTTGCAAACAATGATTATCACTAAGGCCCTTGAAGACCAATATGGTAGCAAAGTTTCTAGCAAGAAAGTTGATGCGAAATTCAACAAGTTCAAGAAGACTTACGGTTCCTCTCTCTCATCTGTTTTATCAAGCAATGGCATGACTAAAGCAGACTTGAAAGAAAATATTCGGACTAACTACTTAACAGAAGCTGCTTTAAAGGCTAACAAGAAAGTGACCGAAAAGAACCTTGAAACACAATGGAAGAGCTACCAACCTAAAGTTACTGTTGCTCACATCTTAGTTGCTAAAGAAGATACTGCTAAAGATATCATCAAGCAATTGGATGAAGGTGGCGACTTTACTAAGTTAGCTAAGAAGTATTCAACTGATACTGCTACTAAATCAAACGGTGGTAAATTATCAGCCTTTGACAATACTGATACTAGATTAGATTCAGATTTTAAAACAGCCGCATTCAAGTTAAAGCAAGGCGAATATACAAAGACCCCTGTTAAGACAACTTATGGCTATCACATCATCAAGATGATCAAGAACCCTGGTAAGCGTAAGATGGCTGATCATAAGAAAGAATTAACGAAACAACTTTATGATTCATGGTTACAAGACTCTAGCGTTATGCAAAAAGTCTTGGCTAAGGTTATCAAGAAGGCCAACGTCAGCATCAAGGACAAAGATTTACAGAACGTTCTTTCAAGCTATGTTAGCACTTCAAGCTCAAGCTCTAAGTAAAAGTAACCTTGCAAAAACAGTCGCATTATTTGCGGCTGTTTTTTTTACTTACCATTAAATTTTCACTGACAATCGATTTAATGGTTGTTTTTCAGGCTAAAAGCGAGCCAATTGTCAGGCTATCGTCAAAAAAAATGAAAAATTTTTTCGTTATTAAAAATGTAATCGCTATTTTATAAAGCGCTTTCTAGTGTAATCACTTTTATGCAGTTTACAATTTCGAACTTTTATTCTAAAAATAATGAAAAAAAAGTAACAAAAACTTGCTCAAATGTGGTATAAAGTAGATGTCAAGGTTTTTCCGTCAATTATCCATCATTCGTCTAATCTTGACTTGGCAGCGTCTAACCTCAGTTGTGACGCTGTCTTATTGTATAAATAATTGAACGTCAGACCAAAAACGGTCAATCCTTAATCAATCAGCAATCGTTCAGCAAAGATGAGTGAGCTCAACGTGTAATAAATGCGCTCAAACGATGAGCGTTATCGTAAATAGAGAGTGTGACAAAAGGCGGTCAGCCGGTGAGCATTAACGTAAAATGTCGAACAATTCATTAGAATTGCTCGGCATTTTTGCGTTAAGCGGAACCGGTTGCCTTTTGAGAACACGTTTCAGCAACGAAAGTTCGTTTTATCTTTGTTAATGACACTTATCTGATGGCCTCAGAATCAGTCTTTTTTACGATATTAACTTGGCATTATTTGACTAACTTTTCTTTAAAGTAAACTTGCCGATTTACTAAATTGTAAACTCTTCACTTAAAAGTTAGTCCACTTAAGACCTCATTTCACTAATAAATCATCTTTAGCATCACCATGACTTTACTGAAAGCCCTTTAAATATGGGATATTTTAGAAATAATTTATCAGATAAGGAACGCCATGACACTTTTGCAAATAAACTTAGCATTCTTTTCATCGTCATGCTGATACAACATCATCCGCCGAATAAAGTTGCTAGTTGGTCTTTAATTGGTCGTATCAGTCACTAGCCTAAGGAATTGAATTCAGCACCCCCTATTTATTGCACGCAGTAAACAACAAGGCCCGGATGGTGGTCTCTATAAAATCAGAGACTACCCACCCAGGCTATTTGAACTCATTGCTTTTATTCACTTGTGTCATTATTAAATACTTTCACGAAAACACTTCAAATTAAATGAACGTTTGATGCTAGCCAATCGGTCGTGGTCACATCTGCTATTATCTATCTGGCATCAGTTAATGGCGAATCAAATAATCAAAAGCACTCAAACTCGCAGTCGCACCAGCACCAATTGCAATAGCGATTTGCTTGAAGGGTACTGACGTGCAATCCCCAGCGGCAAAAAGCCCCGAAATATTCGTCGCATTGTGCGAATCAATTTCTATCTCATGGCGATTTGTCAACGTAATCTTATCTCCAAGCCAATCAGTGTTGGGTAATAATCCTACTTGAATGAACACACCCGCCAACGCAATTGTTTGGTCTTCACCACTAGTCCGATTCTGATAAATCAAGCCAGTAACCTGATCAGTCCCGATTATTTGCTGAGTTGCAGCGTTAGTCACGACGGTAACGTTTTTTAGGGACGCAAGTTTTTCTTGTAATACCTGATCAGCGGCTAAAGTTGGCATAAACTCAATCAAGGTCACTTGGCGACTGGTCCCTGCTAAATCAATTGCTGCTTCGACACCCGAGTTGCCACCACCAATTACGGCCACATCTTTGCCACGATATAATGGGCCGTCACAATGTGGGCAATAGGCAACCCCTTTTGTTTTCAACGCTGCCTCACCAGGAATTCCCAGTTCACGCCAATGAGCCCCCGTTGCAACAATCACACTCTGGCTTTGCAATTGGTCGCCTGAATTAAGCGTCACCTCAAATTGTTTAGCCGCGACTTTGCTTAATCCCGTTGCCCGAAAACCTGTCATTAAATGAATCGGGTATTTTTCAACATGGGCCCGAATATTCTTCATCAGTTGCTCACCTTCAATATATGGTGTACCAATGAAATTCTCAACGCCTAACGTTTCTAACGGCTGACCACCAAATCGTTCCGCCACTAGCCCCACTGTCAAACCCTTTCTAGCTGCATAAATTGCTGCGGTTGCCGCCGCCGGACCACCGCCAACAACCAAAACATCATAGTTAATTGCATCGGCTTTTGCCACGTGGAAAATTAAGTCTTTACTTGCTAATTTTTGAATGATTTCTGTAATCGTCATCCGACCACTAGCCCAATCGGCACCGTTTAAATATATAGTGGGCACTGCTAAAATATTTTTAGCAGCGACTTCATTCTGATACAAGCCTCCTTCAATCATTGTATGCGTGATTTTAGGATTTAACACACTCATAATATTTAACGCCTGCACCACATCAGGGCAATTAGTGCAAGTTAAACTGGCATAGGTTTCAAAATGTAAATCCTGATCAATCGCCAATATTTGCTGTTTAACTGCCGCCGGAACTTTTGGTGCGTGACCGGACACTTGTAGCAAAGCAAGCGCAAAAGATTCAAACTCATGACCAAGGGGCACACCAGCGAACGTAATTCGCCCCTCAGCTTGTTTTTCAGTCTTCAAGGTAAAACTTGGCGTGCGTGGTAAAGCCGCTGTTACTAGGCTTAATTTAGCTGATAACGCCACGACCTCTTGGAGAAAATCACGGACTTGATCTGAAACTTCATCACCACCTAAACTGGCAGTGAAAATAACTGGCTGTTCAAGCAACTGTAAATACTGCGACAATTGTGTCTGCAAAGTTTGATTGAGAACCATCTGACCCTCCTTAAATTTTGCCAACTAAATCCAGCCCTGGTGTAAGCGTCGCGCTACCCTCTTTCCACTTAGCAGGACAAACTTCGCCAGGATGAGCGGCAACATATTGACCCGCCTTGATGCGGTCAATGTATTCACTCGCATTGCGGCCGATTCCGTCGGCATTCACTTCGATTGATTGGACGACACCTTCGGGATCAATAATAAAGGTCCCACGTTGTGCTAAACCCTGGGCTTCATCTAAAACATCAAACAAACGTGAAATCTGCTGTGATGGATCACCAATCATTGTATATTCGATGGTACCAACTGCTTCAGAATGATCATGCCACGCCTTATGAACAAAATGAGTATCTGTTGAAACAGAATATACTTCCGTTCCTAAAGTTTGCAACGTTGCATACTGTTCTTGTAGATCTTGTAATTCCGTTGGACAAACAAATGAAAAATCGGCTGGATAGAACATCACGACACTCCAGTGACCTTTTAAATCTTGATCAGAAACGTCAATAAATTTCCCCTGACGATAAGCTTTTGCTTGAAAAGTACCAATCTCTTTACCAACTAATGACATGATATTACCTCCCAATAATTTAATTTTGTAACAACGATTACATTATAATTTGTAATCATTATAATGTAAAGGAGAGCATTTGAGCTACAATAACTTTTTTAACGATTAAACTACTAAAAAAAGTAACGATACCAGTAGTCCTTTACCACAAAAAATATTTTTTGGTAATGAGTCTGGGACATCAGTCTATTTTTCAAAAAATAATACGAACTTTCGTTGCTGAAACGTGTTCTCAAAAGGCAACTGGTTCCGCTTAACGCAAAAATGCCTAACAATTCTAACGAATTGTTCGACACTTTACGTTAATGCTCATCGGCTGACCACCTTTGGGCACACGCTCGAGTTTTTGTCAGAGGCAGTTCTTGTCCTTGAAGCTAAATTATTTTTTTAATGTTATTATCCAGTATTGAGGCTCACCATTTTGGAAATAAAATTGAATTAACAACAGAGCCTGAGTAACAATCTCAATGTCATCGTGATTGTTACTCAGGCTATTTGGTTTAACGAGCCAATTTTGATTGTCTTTAGCCCACAATTAAAATTTAAGTGCTCACAATATTAATCGCCAGCAATCCTGACGCCACTATGGCAACCATAGCAGCATCACTGCAACGACCATTTTTTTGCTCTAGTCCAAGTCTGATCAGATTAATCTTTGACTGTGGCCCAGCCAAGGCGATGACCGCCAAAAATTGGTCCATAATTAACTTGCAATTGAGCTAAACGTTCGGCCGAATTCGTTATCACCACAACAACTGTATCAGACATGCCAGCAGCTTTGATTTGCAGGCGATTCATGCTGGCAATCCGTTGGCCACCCTTAACTTGCTGACCGTCAGTGACATGGATTTTAAAAGGACGGCCATGTAAGTCAGCAGTGTTCAAACCAAGATGAAGTAACACATCCAAGCCATTAGCCATCCGCAAATAAATGGCATGCCTCGTACTGGCAACTAAAGTAACCTGACCACTAACAGGTGCGAAAATGATGCCATCACTCGGCAACACCGCGAAGCCCTGGCCTAACGTATGTTGGGAAAAAACTGGATCTTTCACCTTGATCAAATCGATCACTTCACCATCCACTGGTGCATAAATCTGATGGTTGACTTTAGCGGTCGATTGATGGTGGAATAATTGAAACATAAGTATCCTTCAACTTTCTATGACATTAAATCAAACACATTAAATATGCGTTGATAAATAATCAGAAACAACTTGAGCCTGTTCACCATCTTTGCAAAAAGCGACGACGGTATCATGTCCAGCAATCGTCCCTAAAATATCGGCTGGTGGTGTGTCACGCAATTCATCTAACGCCGCTGCTAAGAAATTCCCATAACTAGGACTCGTATGAATAATAACTAGAAAGTCAACAACATCAACTGATTTAGTGACTGTTTTTAGCGCTGATTGCAACCGTTGTTCAGCATCTCCCTGGGTCTCCGTCGTTAGCTTAATATAACGTGACTTACCATATTCATCACGCATCTTTGTCACTTTTAACTCGCGTAAATCGCGGGACAATGTTGCCTGAGTTGTACGGACACCATATTCATGCAAATAATCCTGTAACTCCTCTTGGGTATGCACCAAATGTTCGTGAACAATTTTCTGTAAAATAGCTTGCCGTTCTTTTTTCTTCATCAAAAATTCGCTCCTACTTCTACATTTCTGCTGGTGCTTGCACACCTAATAAATCTAAGGCTGCCTGTAAAACTTGACTAACTGCACTCACTAAAGCTAAGCGAGCGTTTAACTCATCATCTGCAACTAAAATTTTGGAATTAGCGTAATATTTATTGAAAGCTTTAGCTAACCGCAAGGCAAACTTAGCAATGACTGATGGTTCATACTCAGTTGCAGCTCTAGTAATCATATTAGGAAAATCGGCTAGATATTTCAAGACATCCCAAGCTTTTGGATCGGTTAACACTAACTTGTCAGTGGTTAAATCCACATTAGTAGCTGCTTTACGAAGGATACTTTGCGCCCGCGCATTAGTATATTGCACATAAGGCCCTGTTTCACCCTCAAAACGAACAACTTCTTGTAAGCTGAAGTCAAAACTATCTAAGCGATCATTTTTGAGGTCGTGAAAAATCACAGCGCCAACCCCAACTTGATGGGCCACCTGATCAGCATTCTTTAAATCAGGATTCTTGCTCGCAATTTGAGCTTTAGCCAAATCAACCGCCTCGTCTAATACTTGATCAAGTAAAACGACATTTCCTTTACGCGTTGATAACTTCTTACCATCTTTTGTAATTAAGCCAAAAGGAACGTGAACAATGTCTTGAGCCCAAGTATGACCCATTTTTTCTAAAACTGCCTTTAATTGTTTGAAGTGCTCCGTTTGCTCACTCCCAACAACATAAAGTGATTTAGCAAAATGAAATTTATGATAACGATCAATGGCCGCCGCTAAATCACGGGTAATGTATAAAGTAGCACCATCGGAGCGCTTGATCAAAGCTGGCGTTAGGCCTTCATCAGTTAAATCAACAATTTGAGCACCTTGACTAGCTTGGAGAAGATGTTTATCTGTTAATTCTTGCACCACGGGGTCCATTTTATCATTGTAGTAGGCCTCACCATTATCAGAATCAAACTCAACACCCAATCGCTGATAAATCTTGTTGAACTCAGCAAGTGAGAGCCCACGGAACCATTCCCACAAATGGGTAGCTTCTGGATCGCCATCTTCTAGCTTTTTGAACCACAAGCGACCTTCATCATCCAATTTTGGATCAGTTTCAGCCTCTTTATGGAAACGAACATAATACTTCAGCAAATTACCGATGGGATCAGCTTTAATTTCGGCTTCGCTACCCCACTTATGATAAGCCACGATTAACTTACCAAACTGAGTGCCCCAATCACCAAGATAATTAATTTTGTAAGGATGATAACCAATTTTACTGTAAATTTTAGCTAAAGAATTACCAATTACTGTCGAACGTAAATGCCCCATCGACATAGGTTTAGCAATATTAGGTGAGGACATATCAATTGGCACATTGCCACCGGCGCCTAAATCACTGTCGCCATAATGCTGGCCTTCAGTTAGAATTGTTGCCAAAATATCTTGCGCAAAGGTCGACTTATCCAAGAAAAAGTTAACGTAAGCACCAGTAGCAACTACTTTCTCATAGCCAGTTTGATCAATAACATCAACTAAGCTTTGAGCAATTAAAGGTGGCGCTTGCCGGCGAATTTTAGCCAAACTAAATGTTGGGAACGCGTAGTCCCCTAGTGTTGATGACTTTGGTACTTCCAGTAATTCCGCAATTTGGGCTGCGGGTAATTCGGTTCCCAAAGCAGCTGCTAAACTGGCAATCACATTTTCTTTTGCGTTCATTGAAATCCTCCTATATTTTCAACCAAAGAAAAACCGCCCCTAAGGATTAGAGACGGAAAATCCGCGGTACCACTCTGTTTGCCAATGATGGCCACTTTTTAGTAAGTGTTCACTTTTAATCATTAGTGCGCCAGAAATTGCCATGCCTTGTCTTCCACTGTCACAAGGTCGCTGTCCATGTCAGTTATTTCTTTTTTCTAATGATATGTTCTAGATATTATACACTAAGTATACAATTCCTCCGTTAAAAAAGCTATTGTCTTTTTAAAAAAGTAACGGTAAAGTGATATTTTCATAATCTAGCGGATACAAATCAGTCAGCGTAATCCCTAACAGACGAATGCCATCATCTAACTGACCATATTTTTGCCAGAGTTGCCAAGCCTCCGCAAAAATTTCTGGTGCCGTTGCCAAATAACTATCCAAGGAATGTCGTTTCGTGGTGGTTTTGAAATCACGATCGCGCATTTTTAAAACCAGTACTTTACCATGAACTTGTTTTTTAGCTAGTGCTTGGGCAACACTGGCACTTAATTCCGTTAACTCGCGCCACACCCGTTCATTAGTCGTAATTGTTTGATTGAAAGTCGTTTCCTTACCGATGGATTTACGATCGCGCTGTTCAGAAACTGGACTATCATCCACTCCCCGCGCATGACGATAAAGCACATAACCCATTTTTTTATAACGACGAATCAACTCATCTTGCGAAATTTTCAATAAATCGGCCCCAGTAAAAATACCTAATTCATGCAAACTAGCTTGCATTTTCTTACCAACACCAAAAAATTTGGCAATTGAGAGTCCGCTGAGGAAGGCCTGAGCCATCTCTGGCCGCACAATCGTTCGCCCCATTGGTTTGTTGTGATCTGAGGCAACTTTAGCCAAAAATTTATTATAGGAAATCCCCACAGAACAAGTTAATCCTGTTTTAATTAAAATTTGTTGTTGCAACCAACTTGCCATTTTAATCGTGTTGGGCTCTTGCCATTTATTCACGGTCACATCAAGAAATGCCTCATCTAAAGAAATTGGTTCAATCACATCAGTCAATTCATGAAAAAGTTGATGCACTTGGCCAGAAACTTCTCGGTAGCGATTAAACCGTGGCGGCACAAAAACAAGTTCGTTTGCCGGAATTAATTTCAAAGCTTGAGCTGCTGGCATTGCCGAATGGACCCCATATTTGCGAGCAACGTAATTAGCGGTTGTGACAACACCATGTCCGTGAGTTTGTCGAGGATCAGGCGCAACAACCACTGCCTTATCCCGCAAATGCGGCTGATCATGAATCTCCACCGAGGCATAAAAAGCATCCATATCCACATGAATAATGCGTCGTTGAACGTGATATTGCAATGGAATCTCTAACCAACCAGCCACAATCTCACCTCCTGTAAAATCAGTTATGATCATCACAACTAATTATTGGTCTGGCAATAAATGAAATACGTCTGAGGCCACCTTTTAATGTAGTCACAGACGTATTTATCCAACTAAAAGTCTAGATAGCTCAGCTGGCTAATTTACCAACTTAAATTAACCTTGATAAATCCAATGACGTCCCGTCTTAGCCAACAAATCGTCAGCAGCCTTAGGGCCCATTGAACCAGAAGTATAGTTAGGAAAGTCAGGACAATCACACTCTTCCCAAGCTTGGCGGATTTTATCAACAAAATGCCAAGCACCGGCCATATCTTGCCATTGGACAAAATTACTTTGGTGGCCACGAACGACCTCCAGCAGCAACCGTTCATAGGCATCGGGCACCAATTGCTGGTCAGCGTCAGTTAATTGATACTTTAAACTATGCAAAACTGCTTGGGTACCAGTACCAACCTGTTTCCCATTGATTGAGAAAATAAAACCTGATTCCGGCTCTACTTCAATTGTTAAAACAGGTGCCGCTAGACTCTCGCCACCAAACAAATTAGAAGTAGCTTTTTTGAAAACAATATCAATTCGGGTTTTCTTCTCAAGTAGCCGTTTCCCAGTTCGAACATAGAAAGGAACGCCCTGCCATTGTGGCAAATCCAATTCCAACTCGCCAGCAACAAAAGTTTCCACGTTAGATTGTGGGTTAATCTTTTCTTCTTGCCGATAACCGATTTGTTGGCCATCAGCACTAGGACCATATTGTCCACGAACAAATTTCGCCTTGACCTCGTCTTCACTTAATTGATGCAAATGAGTAAAGACTTGTTCCCGCGCTGCTTCAATTGTTTGATCACATAAAGTTTCTGGCTCAGGAAAAGTTAACATCGCAATCACTTGCATAATATGGTTCTGGACCATATCCCGTAAAGCACCGGCGGTTTCGTAATAGCCACCACGCTCCTCAACACCTAACGATTCTGCCAAAGTAATCTGAACATTATCAATATATTCGTGATTCCAGCTAGCATTGATCATTTGATTAGCAAATCGCAAATACGGTAAAGCTTGCACCATTTCTTTACCCAAATAATGGTCAATTCGAAAAACTTGATCACGATCGAAAGTACTGACAATGGCGTCATTTAACTCCTTAGCCGACGCATAGTCATGACCAAATGGCTTTTCAATGATCAAGCGACTGAAACCATCGTGACTTAATAAATCTTCACTCCGCAAATACTGGGCGATCGTGCCAAACAAAGCTGGCGCCATTGCCATGTAAAAAATACGATTTCCTTGGAGTTGGTATTTTTGATCTAACGTATCAATTAATTTCTTTAAAATAACGTAATGAGCTGCATCCTGAACATCATGCGATTGATAATAAAAATGCGCTGCAAATGCTGCCTGTTGTTCAGCGGTACCTTCATGTAAATTAGACTGAACAGTTTCTCGAAAATACTCATGAGTCCACGGCCGCCGAGCAGTGCCAATAACTGCAAAGTGTTGATCTAGCTGTCCTTTTTGAAACAATTGAAAAAGTGCCGGATAAAGTTTTCGATGTGCCAAATCACCTGACCCACCAAAAATAACAAATAAGACTGGATTTTCTTCCTTCATAACTGGCCACTAACCTCTTTTATCGATTACTTAGTAACTCTATTCTACACTATGTCAACCTAAAGCTTAAATGTTTCCACTTTTTTATTCTATAAGAATAGTTTAGCCAAACTTTAAATCAAGGCAGTTGGCAAACTGATGCCCCAATGGCCAACATTATTTTAGTCAATGACAAAACCCGTCTGACCATTACTCTGCCTTCCAAATAAATCAGAGCTGATCACACGGGTTTTTATCTAACAATTCAATGACATAACTGCTCACCTAACGCAAAATATACTGGCCTGACTCAGTATCAAAGTTGAAAACTTGCTGGCCATTTGCCGTTTCCAAAGTGATTTCCTGATAAACCGGTTGATAACCGTGCTGCAATAATTCAATTCGTTGTTGCCGACCATCAACTTCAACTTGATAAAGATTGTATTCACCTTGCTGATAAGCAAAATCCAGCCCATTATCTTGATAGTGTTGGTAACTGCCATGATCACCAAACAGTCGGAAAGTGATTTTTGTTTCCGGAGCCGCCTGAACTGAAGTCCGATTTTCAGCATGCCATGGTAACAACGAATTCTTACGAACAAATAATGGTAAATAATCTAATGGTGCTGTTACCACAATATCTTGTTGACCTTGATAGGTTGCCCCTGTCCAAAAATCAAGCCATTCACCGGCTGGCAAATAAACTAAGCGCTTCGTTTGACCAACAGTGACAATTGGCGCCACCAATAAACGGTCACCAACCATAAACTGGTCATTAAGATTGCGCAAGCGTGGATCTTGTTCATCATCAAGGACCATTGCCCGTAAAATTGGCAAGCCAGTCTGCTCACCTTCAGCAAACAAGTCATACAAATATGGCAATAAGTGATACCGTAACTGCAAATATTTCCGATACGTGCTTAAAGTTGGTTCGCCAAAGGACCAAGGTTCCTGATGGCGGGTACCCATGGCACTATGATTACGTAATAGCGGACTAAAAATCGCCGCTTCAATCCAGCGCGTCAATAATTCTGGAGTTGCATCAGAACCGAAACCACCAATATCAGTTCCAGCAAAAGCAAAGCCACTCATACCTAAGTTACATAACTGGGGAATCATCATTTGTAAGTGTGCCCATAAAGAATGATTATCACCAGTCCAAACCGTTGAATATTTCTGCGTGCCCGCAAAAGCCGCCCGCGTAATCACAAATGGGCGCCGCTGCTGTTGGTCTTTCAAACCTGTATAAGTAGCCTTAGACATATTGTGACCATACACATTATGCATCTTGCCATGAGTAGCTGGTTGATCATGGTCGGAGAAAATAATTTCATCAGGAATTTCACCAATAAATGATGCGGGTTCATTCATATCATTCCAAATTCCGGAAACGCCAATATCCGTCAAACTTTGATGATTTTCAGCCCACCATTTTTGAACCCGCGTCTTGCCAAAGTCAGGATAAACCGAATCGCCTGGCCATACTCGATTAACATAATTATAATCCTCAGGTGTCTTCGCGAAGAAGTTGTTGCGAACACCAGCATCATAAATATCATAACCAGGGTCTTGTTTAACCCCAGGATCAATAATCGTGACAATTTTAATTCCTTGGGCTTTTAAGTCAGCCAAAAATTGCTTCATTTGCGGATACTTCTTTTGGTCCCAAGTGAAGACCCGGAAATCATCCATGTAATCAATATCCAGATGAATCACGTCGCACGGCAATTGGTATTGACGCATTTTAGCAGCAATCTCACCAATTTGCTGAGCATTCTTGTAACCCCAACGTGACTGTTGGTAACCTAACGTCCATTTCTGTGGTAATGGTGTGCGCCCAGTCAGGTAAGTGTAGTTCTTAATCACTTCACGTAAAGTTTTGCCACCAATAATGTAATAATCCAAACAGCCATTAACAACAGAATAGAAATAATAATGTTGATTCTCTTTACCTAAGTCAAAATGACTACGGTAAGTATTGTCAAAGAATAACCCATAAGGCACACCATCTTTTAGTCCCAGCAAAAATGGCACCGACTTGTACAAACTCTTGAAATTTTCCATTTGTGGCGCAGGATCGTCTGTATTCCAATTATCATATTCGTAGCCACGCTTATTGATAAAGCCACTCTTGTCACCTAAACCATAAAACACTTCATCAGCGGCCAAATCCTTGACAACTTCCTGATAACCAACACCAGCATTAGCATTGGCATCCGTTTCATGACCTTCAGCGCTAGCAAGTTTCGCCTGAGCTTCATCCATGTCGCGATCTAAGGGCGTTCGCTGACCACGATAATCCAAAACCAGCGGCTGGCCCGCATCATTAAAAACATCAATCAACTGGTCATCATTAATCTCAATTCGTAATGCAGCAGTCGTCAAGATTAATTGCTGATCTTGTTCGTCAACAGAAAAATCAGTGGCTTGTTGTTTGTTGCCTTCAATAGCATAAGAATAATCACCAACAGTCGTATTTTTCAATACACGCACAATTTCAGAAGTTAGCACCGTTAATTGTAGCAATCCTTGCTGATAACGAACAACCACGGTCTGATCATTAATTTGATAATCCAAACGTTTATTTGTCATTTTGGTTAAAACTCCTCTTAAATTAAAACTATTACCTAGAATTAACGTCCTGGTAACGTTTACTTACAGAAGCCTATCACGGTCAAAAAACAGTGTCAATGTCATATCCCCTGAAAAAACCAGTACTATTTTAACAATGGCTTAACGGCTATTCTCTATCCCCGTGCCGAGTTAAGCACGATTTAACAAGGGTTCGCCGACTTAATAAACCGCCTAAGTTTGCTTAATTGCCAGGTCAGTCGGCAAAATTTGATAGCGGTAACAGAATCATTTAGAGGATATTTGAATCAATTATCATACAAGGTTCAAAAATATAAGAACTTGATAAAGGTGGTGAAACAGAATTGTGTCTGACTCCATTGCGGGCTTGCTGGTTGTGGAACGCTGCCGGCATCGATTGATGCCAATTACAGACCAAATTGTCATCAATACGAGCCTTTGTCTAACCGCTAAAGCAGTAAGACAAATTTGGCGGCTGACAACCACGCCCTCCATTCCGTCTGGAGTTTAAGTAGTTCATTTCATCTTTGTTAGTGCTTAAGGCAATTGTAGCGGGATTAATCACCTTGATTTAGATTGTTGTCACAATTGAACAGTAGTACCCCAAAAACTTGTTTGATACTTCTCTGGTTTTATTCAGAAATCTTGCCAAACAGGTCGAGTAGTTTGCATCAATCCATTTTTCCGAATAGTGGTGTTCAGTTTTGTTAGTTTACCCTGCTGGTTGCTGTGCAAATGATATTTAACTTCACTTATATTGCCTTAATATCTGTCAATCCTAAAGTGGATTGAATTAACTCAAAACGCAGTGGAGGCCGCCGGGTTGTCAGCCGCCAAATTCTTCTTGCCCCTTTAGCGGTTAGAAGAAGACCTGCATTTGAGATTGTTGCAAAGCAATAAGCTCAAATCAGCGTCGGCAGCGTTCCACAACCCGCCGGCCGCAACGGAGTTGTCCACCATCCCGCCAAAAACCATTTTAGATTTGCAGCGGCTATTCTTAATCGCTGCCAAAATAACACTGTTTTACACCACAAAAAATATCGCCTGATGACTTTCAGATTGAAAGCTCTCGGCGATATTTTCGGACTAGCAGTTAAGCAAAACTAGTTAGGTTAATAATTATTTTTTCTTAGGATCAAAACTTGATTTAGGTCCTTCATATTCATCTAAGATGATTTGCTTCATATCAGCAATTAAAGGTTCCTTAGGGTTGGTGATGGTACAGTTATCTTCGTAAGCCAATTCTGCTAAACGATCAACTGAATCTGTCACTTGTTTCTTAGAAATGCCTTGTTCTTTCAAGGACATCTTCACACCAACACTTTCAGCTAAGTCGATAATGCCTTGGATCAAAGCATCAACTAATTCTGCAGTTGTGTTCCCTTTCAAACCAACATAACGTGCAACTTCAGCATAGTCTTCATCAGCGCGGAAGTAGCTGTATTTAGCCCAAAGTGCTCGTTTAGTAGGTACTAAAGAGTTGTAACGAATCACATGAGGCATAGTCAAAGTGATCACGCGTCCGTGAGGCAAATGGAATTCGCCACCAAGTTTATGAGCGATTGAATGGTTGATTCCTAACAGGGCATTAGCAAAGGCCATCCCCGCCATTGTTGAAGCATCATGCATGTTAGCCCGAGCTTGTTTATCACCATCGTAGCTCTTCTTTAAGTTATCGAAGACCAATTTAGCAGCTTGTAAGCTTAACCCACGAGTATAGTGTGAAGCCATCGTTGAAACATAACTTTCAAGCGCATGGCATAAAACGTCAAGACCAGAGTCAGCAACAACTCGTTGCGGTACACTTTCGATAAATTGGCTATCAACAATTGCCACATCAGGTGTTAAAGCATAGTCAGCTAATGGGTACTTGATGTTTGTTTCGCTATCAGTAATAACAGCAAATGGTGTTACTTCTGAACCAGTCCCAGAAGTTGTTGGCACACAAACCAATTTAACTTTATCTAAGTTAGGGAACTTGTAAGTCCGTTTCCGGATATCCAAGAATTTTTGTTTTGCACCCCAGAATGAAGCATCAGGTGCCGTGTAGAATAACCACATCCCTTTAGCAGCATCCATGACTGAACCACCACCAACGGCAATGATTGTGTCAGGCTTGAATGAGCGCATCATTTCAGTACCCTTATAAACAGTGTTTGTTGAAGGATCTGGTTCAACATCAACGAAGCGTTGAACAGTGACAGGTTCTGGACGGTTAGCAAGGGCATTAGCCACGATATCAACGTAGCCTAATTTGTCCATGCCTTGGTCACCGACGATAAAAACCCGTTTCAAACCCTGCATCTTTTCTAGATAGTTGATGGAGTTTTTTTCAAAATAGATTTTGGGAGGCAACTTTACCCATTGTAAGTTATTCCGGCGCATCGCCACTGTTTTGATATTTAATAAATCGAAAGTCCCAACGTTATGAGAAATTGAGTTATGACCGTAAGAACCACAACCTAATGTCAATGAAGGAATCATATTATTGTAAAGGTCACCTAAGCCACCGACAGAAGTTGGTTGGTTAACTAAGATCCGGCAAGCTTCCATTGCAACACCGTAGTCAACGGCCAAATCTTCATCCGCTGTATGAATTGCAGCAGAGTGACCACTACCACCTAAATCAAGCATTGCTTCAGCTAAAGCGAAACCATTTTCATGGTCGTTAGCTTTCAATAAGGCCAAGACTGGTGACAACTTCTCACGTGATAATGGATATTCATCACCGACACCATCAATTGGGGCAACCAAAACTGTCGTGTAATCTGGGACTTTGATCTTAGCTAAGCCAGCGATTTCGATAGCTGAATGACCAACAATTTTACCATTAACCGCATGCTTTTCTTTGTCGATGACAACATCACTTAAGCGATTGACTTCTGCAGGTGTTGCGACATAAGCATGTTGTGCTTTCAATTCCTTAACAACATCATTGTAAATTTCTTTATCAACAATAATGGCTTGTTCAGAAGCACAAATCATCCCATTATCAAAAGCTTTAGAAAGTAAAACGTCGTTAACGGCTTGCTTAATGTTAGCTGACTTTTCAATGTATGAAGGCACATTACCAGAACCAACACCTAAAGCTGGTTTACCCGTTGAGTAAGCTGCCTTAACCATGCCAGGACCACCTGTTGCTAAAACAGAAGCAACACCAGGATGATTCATTAAGGTTTGAGTAGCTTCAATACTTGGCTTAGGAATATAACTTAAAGCACCAGCTGGCAAGCCTGCTTCAACGGCTGCTTTCTTGATACAATCTAAAGCTGCAGCAGAACTCTTTTGAGCACCAGGGTGGAAAGCAAAGACGATTGGGTTACGAGTCTTAATCGCAATTAAAGATTTGAACATGGCTGTTGAAGTTGGGTTAGTTACTGGTGTCACACCAGCAATCACACCAAGTGGTTCGGCAATTTTAACTAATGAATGTTCTTCGTCACGTTCAATAATACCAACTGTTTTATCGTTTTGAATCGCATGCCAAATTTCTTCGGTTGCGTACATGTTCTTGATAGCTTTATCTTCGTAAACACCACGGCCAGTTTCTTCAACGGCCATTTTAGCTAATTTCATATGATCATTTAAACCAGCAATGGCCATTTGGTGGACAATGTGATCGATTTTTTCTTGATCAAAGGTTTTTAAAATTTTAAGGGCTTTATTGGCTTCATCAACTAGGCCAGTAACCATTTCTTCTACTTCATTGGGTTTTGTTTCTGTTTTTAACATGGGGAATGCCTCCTAAGTTTATTTAGCAATATTCCGTTATCTCTTTCACAAAAATATCATACCGCATTTATCTGCGAATGTAAACACTTTTCTGTGAATCCATTCACCGATTTTAAAATTGCCTTATCTTCACAATTATATCCCTGCTAAATAGGCAATTGTTAGATTAAAAATAATATTATTTAGCATATGAACAAAGATAAATAAAGCGGTTTTAGTGATGATATGTACACAAAGTAAGCTAACTAGCAAGCGCTTTTATTAAGTGCTAAAAAAAGCCGTTGCCACTGAGCAACCGCTTTTAAGAAAACACCACACAAGATTAACTGCCTTAGTTTAAGTTTAATCAGTCATACTTTCTATCAGCCCGACTGCCTGATGCCAATCATTTACCCGCGGCCACTGACTACTTTGTTGCGTATTCTCTGGGCTATTGAATAAAATTGGCTGAACCTGTACTTGAGCCACAGCTTGACAATTTTTAACAAGATCATCCAAGAAAATCGTAATTTCTTCTTGTTGACAAGCTTGAGCCTTGTTTAAAGTACAAATTAATTGGTCATACTGAATTTGACCATTGGCCAATTCGGTCTGAGTTGTCGCCACCGGATCAGTGTAAAACGCAGTCGTCCGGCCAGTAATAATGATGATTCGATGACCACGCTGACGAAGCTGAGCAATACCCCAAGCGGCATCTGGTTTAAACGGTGTTTTCGGCACAATCCGATCATAATATTTTCGACAAAAAGCTAACTCCTCAGCTTGCCATGATGCCGGCAAATTACTGTAGGAGATATTTTTATCCGTTAGTTCCTGTAAACTCGTTCCAAAGAATTCGGCAACATAAGATTGAAAATAGGTGAAAGAATTTGTCAGTGTATCATCAATATCAACAGCAATATTCATTATTACTAGCCTCCATTAGCAAAATTATTTTTATGCTTACCATGACGTGTGCAGCAACTGCTTAATCCCACAACAATTAAATTGCTGTGATAATTAAATAATCATCGCAAATAACCAGTGGGAAGACTGTCATTTTTTAAATACTTGGTGCCTAAACTCAAATAGTCCCCCAGTGACTGCTGCTCGATCACCGAATAATTGTAAAAAAATAATAGCATCATTCCTCAGAAACGGAACAATACTATTATTGCACTCAAAAATTATTTTTGATCAGCTTTGTCATCAGCATCGTCAGACTTCTTATCATCAGCAGTTGGTTCTTGACCAACAGTTGTTTCAGAAGAAGCGTCATGCGTTTCTTCTTTAGGTGCTGCTGTTTGGTCATCAGTGGCTACTGGTGCTGCTTCAGTAGGATGAACGTCACGAATAGCTGTCCGATTGAAGGTTAAGAAAATACCATCAGCATCAATCACGACTGTACCAGCTGCCGTATCAATTGAATCGATGACACCATGTAAACCGCCAATTGTGACAATGCGATCGCCCTTCTTCATGCCATCTAACATTGTCTTTCGTTGATTCTGTTGTTTCTTACCTGGACGAATCATTGTAAAGTACATAACGACAAACATCAAGATAATGATGATTAAGAAAGAAAAGTTGCCGCCCATACCTGCGTTAGTTTGTGCTGCTAAAATTAAGTTACTCAAATTTACACCTCATTTTTTTAAATCTACTATATACTGTACCAAAGCTATTCCATAAGTTCCAGCGCTTTCATCACTAAAATTCAAAATTTACGTTAATTCAGTCTCAAGTATGAGCCAAATGCTAAAAGTTGCGCGCATTCGCTTCATTAAAGCCATACTTCTCAAATAATTCAGCTCGGAAATCAAGCAAGTTATCATCTTGGATGGCTTGCCGAACTTGCCGCATCAAATGTAACAAGAAGTAAAGATTATGATAAGACGTTAGTCGTAACCCAAAAGTTTCATCTGCTTTAATCAGATGGCGAACATATGCCCGAGTAAAATTACGGCAAGTATAACATTGACATTCTTCATCAATTGGCCGGAAATCATGGGCATAGGCAGCATTTTTGACGACTAAACGACCGTGAGATGTCATGCAGGTCCCATTACGAGCAATTCTGGTGGGCAAGACACAATCAAACATATCAACCCCACGAATCACGCCATCAATTAAGGAATCGGGTGAACCAACTCCCATTAAATAACGAGGTTTATTCTCGGGTAACAATGGTGTCGTAAATTCCAACATTTCATTCATTTCTGGTTTAGATTCACCAACTGACAAACCACCAATGGAATAGCCTGCAAAATCCATTGCAGTTAAATCAGCTGCACTTTGTTGGCGTAAGTCTTTAAAGCCTGCTCCTTGAACAATCCCAAACAAGCCTTGAGTATCTGGATTACGATGAGCTTTTAACCCGCGCTCAGCCCAACGTGTTGTCCGTTCAATTGACTTTTTAACATAGTCGTGGCTCTCGTAGAATGGTGGACACTCATCCAAACTCATCATAATATCTGGGCCCAAATCATTTTCAATCCCAATCGCTTTTTCTGGAGAAAGAAACAGTTTCTCACCATTAAGGTGACTGCGAAAATGCACCCCTTCCTCAGTGATGTCACGAATATTGGCGAGCGAGAACACTTGGAAACCGCCAGAATCTGTTAGAATACCCTTGTGCCAATTCATAAATTTGTGCAATCCACCAGCCTCGCGAACAATTTCGCGACCTGGACGCAACCATAAATGATAAGTGTTGGCTAAAATCACGCCAGCACCCATTTCATCTAACTCCTCTGGTGCCAATGATTTAACGGAAGCCTGAGTCCCGACAGGCATGAACATTGGTGTCGGAAAAGTGCCATGCGGTGTAATAATTTCGCCTAAGCGAGCCCCAGTATGTTTTTCTTTTTTAATTAAATGGTAACGAATCGGTGCAGTCATAATTACTCCTTTTTTTAACAACAGCTGCCCGCAAAAAACGGGTTAGTCTCATAAAAACATCCATGCCGCCAAATAAATCAACGTCAACTTTACCATTATATAGCATAAAAAAAATCGCCACAATGGCCTGCCTTGAAAAAAGCACTTAACCAGCAGTCAGCGGCGGTTAAGTGCTTTTTAAGAATTAGCTTGATTAAGTTATTTGATAAACATGGCATCGCCAAAACTAAAGAAGCGGTACTTTTCAGCAACTGCATGTTTGTAAGCATTCAGGATTAGATCACGGCCTGTAAATGAAGCCACTAACATTACCAAAGTTGACTTAGGTAAATGGAAATTAGTAATGAAAGCATCAACGGCTTTCCATTGATATCCTGGTTTGATGAAAATATCAGTCCAACCACTATCGGCCTTGATTTCACCATTAAACTTAGTTGCGACTGTTTCCAAAGTTCGAATTGAGGTTGTTCCGGTGGCAATAATGCGACCACCATTAGCTTTTACTTCATTCAAAGTGGCAGCAGCTGCTTCTGACAATTGGTAAAATTCGCTATGCATTTTGTGATCTTCAATATTATCTTCTGAAACAGGTCGGAAAGTGCCTAAACCAACATGCAACGTAATATAAACTAGCTTGACACCTTTAGCTTGGACCTTTTCCAGTAATTCCTTAGTCCAATGGAGTCCAGCAGTTGGTGCTGCTGCGGAACCTAATTCCTTTGCATAAACTGTTTGATAGCGTTCAGGATCTTCAAGTTTCTCCTTGATATAAGGTGGTAAAGGCATTTCGCCTAATTTCTCTAAAATTTCTAGGAAAATACCATCATAATCAAACTTGATCATCCGGCCACCATGTTCCAATTCTTTAGTAACAGTTGCCGTTAATTCACCATCACCAAAAACAACCTTCGTTCCGACAGTTGCCCGGCGAGCTGGCTTCATGAGCGTTTCCCACTCATCACCGGTTGTATTCCGCAGTAACAAAACTTCTTCGTGACCACCAGTTTCTGGCTTAACACCATACAAACGCGCCGGCATTACCCGACTATCATTCATGACAACCGCATCGCCTGGGTTTAATTGATCAATAATATCGTAGAAATGCTTATCTGCCATTGCCCCAGTTTGATGATCAAGTACTAATAATCGCGAGGTATCACGCTTTTCGATTGGTGTTTGAGCAATTAATTCATGGGGTAAATCATAATCAAAATCTTCAGTTGTTAACATAATTTCGCCTCTAATATTTTTTCAAAATCTGATTCATATTTTACTACTTTAATCAGCAGCTGGTAGTGGTCGCTGTAAATGTTGATAAGCTTTTTTGGTGACCATCCGTCCGCGACTCGTTCGCTTCAAGAAACCTTGCTGCAATAGAAATGGTTCATACATTGTTTCAACTGTTTCCACATCTTCACCGATATTTGCCGCAATTGTCTTTAAACCTACTGGCCCACCTTCGTATAAATCAATCATCATGGTTAAAAGACGTCGATCAACTTGATCAAGACCAGCCTGATCGACTTGCAATTGATCAAGCGCCTGCTTAGCTAAATCACAATCAATCGTGGTCTGCTGTGCAACTTCAGCAAAATCACGGACCCGTTTTAACAAACGATTAGCAACTCGCGGTGTTCCCCGTGAACGTAAGGCAATTTCTTGGGCTGCTGCTTCAGTTACTTTGGTATTTAAGACTGTTGCTGAGCGTTGCACAATATCTTGTAAATCGTTTTTTTGGTAGTAATTTAATGGTGCCAAAATTCCAAAGCGATCCCGCAATGGCGCAGATAATAACCCGGCTCTAGTGGTCGCGCCAATCAAAGTAAACGGTGGTAATGGGAAATGAATAGGGTGGGCAGTTGGCCCTTGACCAACGATGATATCCACAAAAAAGTCTTCCATTGCGGAATATAAGGTCTCCTCAACTGCTCGCGGTAACCGATGAATCTCATCAATAAACAGCACATCACCAGGCTGCAAATCATTTAGAACAGATAATAAGTCCCCAGATTTTTCGATTGCTGGTCCTGAGGTGGTCCGAATATTAACTTGTAATTCATTCGCAATCACAAAAGCTAAGGTCGTTTTACCTAGACCAGGAGGACCATAGAGCAAGACATGATCCAAGGCTTCCTCACGTTGCTTGGCCGCCTTAATATAGACCGACAATTCTTGCTTCAATGCCTCCTGACCAATATATTCACGGAGAAATTTCGGCCGTAATGATTTTTCATTGTCAGCTTCTTGTTGATTTTCTGATTCACTATTAATGATACGATCCGTTGCCATCTTGCCACCTTCCTTCATGATTCATTTTTAGAAATTAATGACTGAGCTGCTTCAAACCAGCACGAACGTATGCGTCAGCGCTACTTAAATCCAACACAGCTAATTTCGGTTCAATTTTATCAAGTTCACGTTGACTATACCCTAAAGCGGCTAAGGCAGCCAGTCCGTCGGCGAGAATTGGGTTGTCTGAAGCTGGTCCAACTGTCTCGGGAGTAAACAAAGTAGCGGCCTGACCTTGCCCTACCTTATCCTTCAAGTCAAGAATAATTTGTTGGGCCGTTTTTTTACCAACACCAGGAAACTTGGTCAAAAAGCGCACATCTTCTGTGCGAATCGCCGTTAATAAACCTTGATGATCATCAGTCGCCAAAATTGCTAGCGCACTCTTGGGACCAATTCCAGAAACACTTGTTAATTGATCAAACAACGCCTTCTCTGCCTGATCACGAAAGCCATATAAAACTTGTTCGGTTTCGCGAATAATCTGCTCCACATAAATGGTTGCAGTTGCCCCTTCATGATATTGATAGGGATTACCTAATAGCAAGCGAAAACCAATTGGTCCAACCGCCAACACTAAATAATCAGGATAAATTGCAGTTACGGTTCCAGTCAAAAATTCAAACATAGCGGCCTCACTTTACTTTATTGATAAGATTCCCCTTGCCAAGATTGATGGGAATCTTGAATTCGTTTAAACATTCGCTCTAGGTCTTGATTACTATAATGCACTAAAACTGGGCGACCATGCGGACAGTTGAAGGGGTTTTCCGTTTGTGCTAAGTCACGAAGGAGCTGTTTAGCCTGTGCTGGTTCTAGATGATGATTAGCTTTAATTGAGCCCTTACATGCGGCCATAATTGCTGTTTTTTCGCGGAACTTAGCCACAGAAATTTTACCATCAGCCAAGAAGTAATCAATCATTTCACGAATCATTGCTTCTTCTTGGCCAGCTTTAAACCAAGTTGGGTGACTGTGTAAAATAAACGTGTTATCACCAAACTCTTCTAGCTGTAATCCCACATCGGCTAATAATGAAAGATGTGCCTGAATGGCCATATAATCACTTGCTGAATAAGTCAAAATCAAAGGTACTAAAAGATTCTGTTGATCTGGTGTTACTTGGCCAATTGTTACCCGTAACTGTTCGTACTTAACCCGTTCTTGGACAGCATGCTGGTCCAACAGATAAAAACCATCATCACTTTCAGCAATTAAATAAGTGCCATGAATTTGACCTAAATAACGTAACTCCGGAAAGCGCACTGGTGCAGTATCAGGAGTCGCTGCCGTTGAAAACAGGCCAGTCTGCTCTGCTTTTTGCGTTACGGTTGGTTCAGTAACTGGTTGCTGCTGGGGTTTAGGCTGACTAAACGGCCGCGGCTTGCTATCTTGTGCTAACCAATTATCCCAAGCACTGAGCGTCGCCGGATCTGCGAACGGATTTTCAACTAGTGGCGCTTCTGTTAAAGCAGTTAACGAATTATTAAGTGGTGCTAACTCGGATGGCTTTGCAGTTACAGCAAGCTCTGGACTGTTCTCGGCAATCTGATCTGCTGTAGACACAGATTCTTCAGGGTCAGTCTTCACATAGTTAGCAACTGTTTGGTCAGTTGCGGTTGACTTTTCCGACGAAGCTGTTTGCTCAGTATTAGTGTCTTCCGACGTCTTGGTGGAACTCTGGGCTTGCTGACTTGCTTGCGCTAAGTCGGTCGATAATTTGTTAAAATCCACTTTTGATTGATGACTCGCTAAATTCGTTAGGGCATCGGGAATTAAATTTTTAGTAGCTAAGGCTTGACGTACAGTCGTCTCAACTAATTCTGTTAATTCTGGTTCCTTACTAAGTCGAACCTCTTTCTTAGTTGGATGGACATTCACATCAACTAGTAATGGATCCATTGTGAGCTGAATAATTGCAACAGGATAACGGCCGACCATTAATTTGGTGCCATAACCCTGAATCAGCGCCTTCGTTAAAGCATAATTTTTAATATAGCGACCATTGATCAGAAACGAAATATAGTTGTTACTAGCACGAGTCACTGCTGGCCGTGAAATAAAACCATTCACCTTAAAATCAAGATCATCATTCTGAATAGGCAATAATTCTTGGGCCACACTGGCACCATACATCCCCGCGATTGCTTGTTGCAAATTACCATTGCCCGCTGAATTAACTAACTGATGGCCATTATTGATCAAAGTAAACGCCACTTGAGGGTAGCTTAAAACAACCCGATTCATAAAATCCGCGCTATGGCGCAGTTCCGTCGTCTGAGATTTCAAATACTTTAAGCGCGCCGGCGTATTATAAAACAAATCATCAACTGTGATTGTGGTTCCTTGGGGATGACTTGCTAATTTAATCTGAGGCGTTTCGTCGGCCGTGATGGTCATTTCACGACCAGTATTCACACCACCAGTGCTAGTTTTCAATTGAACTTTTGCCACTGAAGCAATACTGGCTAAGGCCTCACCACGAAAGCCTAGTGAATGAACGCGAAATAAATCCTCACGAGAATTAATTTTACTAGTCGTATGGCGCAGGAAGGCAATCTCTAAATCATCGGGTGCAAAACCAGAACCGTTATCGATCACTTGAACTTGTTTCAATCCGGCGTCAGTTAAGAAAACTTGAACCTTAGTGGCCCCAGCATCAACGGCATTCTCCACCAATTCTTTCACGACTGAGGCTGGTCGTTCAATCACTTCCCCAGCGGCAATCTGATTACTTAATAAAGTTGATAATTGATGAATCTTGCCCATGGTCTGTCACTCCTAACTATCTTGTAATAACGATTGCCAATGTTGAATTAAATTTAAAGCTTGCATCGGTGTCATTTGATTTAAATCAGTTGCCTTAACTTCCTCGGCTAAGTTTTGTAAGACTGGATCAGGCTGATCTTCAGCTACCGTCGGCAAAGGTTCAGGTTCGGTTGTCAAATTAAATAATGGAATTTGTTCGGAAATTTCAGCATCACCGTCAGCCAAATCATTGCCCTCAGCTTCCAGCACGCGGAGAACTTTACCCGCCCGCTTAATCACTGGACTAGGCAAACCCGCTAACTGAGCCACGTGAATCCCGTAAGACTTGTCAGCAGCACCAGGTAACACTTGATGCAGAAAAATCAAATGGCCGTTTTCTTCAGTAGCGCCAACGTGGACATTACGTAATTTAGGCAAGCGTTCTGACAACTGCGTTAACTCATGATAGTGCGTTGAAAAAAGTGTTTTGGCACCAAGATGATCATGAATATACTCAATGATGGCATCAGCTAAAGCAATCCCATCATAAGTAGCTGTCCCGCGACCTAATTCATCAAACAATAACAAGCTTCGGGAAGTTGCTTGAGTTAGTGCTTGATTAGCCTCTTTCATTTCCACCATAAAGGTACTTTCTCCAGAAATCAAATCATCAGCAGCACCAATTCGCGTAAAAATTTGATCAAAAATCGGTAATTCAGCTGACTCAGCCGGAATAAAACAACCAATTTGCGCTAGAATCACAATCAGCCCTAACTGGCGCATGTAAGTACTTTTACCAGACATATTCGGCCCGGTAATCAATAAAATATTCGTGTGCTCATCCATTTGGATAGAATTAGGAATAAATTCATTGGCACCTAGCACCCGCTCAACGACAGGATGTCGCCCTTTAACAATCTTAATATCTTGACTTGTGGTACTTAATTCAGGCCGGACATAATGTTCTTGCTCACTGACTACCGCAAAACTCTGCAAAACGTCTAAAGCAGAAATAACTTTAGCCAATTGTTGAATCCGTTTAGTTTCGGCTTTAACTTGATCACGAACTTGAACGAAAATTTGATACTCCAATTCAGTGGAACGGTCTTGGGCCTGAAGAATGAGGGTCTCATGCTCTTTTAGTTCCGGCGTAATATAACGTTCAGCATTCGTCAGGGTCTGCTTACGCGAGTATCGATCCTCTGGCACCAAAGCTTTATTGGCATTGGTAACTTCGATGTAATAGCCAAAAACACGGGTGTAACCAACTTTGAGCGTGCTGATTCCGGTAAGCTTTCTTTCCTTAGCTTCCAAGGCGGCTAACCAACCCTTACCATTTTCCATGGCATCACGATATTGATCTAACTGTTGATTGTAATGTGGCTTGATGACATGACCTTCTGTGATTGAAATTGGCGCATCTTCTGAAATAGCTGCACTAATTAGAGCCCGTACATCGGTTAATTCATCAAGCTGCTGATAGAAACTATCTAAAGCACTGCCACTCATTTTGGCTAGGGTAGCTTTAATTAAAGGCACTTGATTTAATGAATTGAGTAATTGAATCAGATCACGGCCATTCGCACTACCAAATGCGATTCGACCTGCTAATCGTTCCAAATCATAAACTTTTTGCAAAGATTTCTGCAAATCTAATCGTTCGAAATAATGCGCAATCAATGTGGCCACCACATCTTGACGACGTTCCAATTCATCATAATCCAGCAATGGTCGGTCTAACCACTGCTTCAGTAAACGACCACCCATCGCGGTTTTAGTTTTATCCAATAACCACAACAATGTGCCATCACGCTTGCCAGTCCGTAACGAATTAAAAATTTCTAAGTTTGCCTTAACGGTATGATCCATCCGCAAATACTGGTCAATCTGATAAGCTTCCGCCAATTGCAAATGCCCTAAGGAGCGCTTCTGCGTTGCCAGTAAATAGCTAATCAAGATTTGTAAAGCTTGTCGCTGATTGGGATCCTTAATTCGTTGGGCAGTAAAGCTAAACTCGCTCGACTCCTCAAGTTGTTTATTCTTGGATAACATTAACCCTAATTTAATGAGTGTTTGCTGTTGATCCTTAGCTAAATCATTGGTAATCACAACTTCTTTAGTATTTAAATTCAGTAACTCATTCATAACCTCACTAAATGAATGTAGTGACGTCACCTTAACTTCACCAGTGGTTAAATCTGCATAAGCCAAGGCATAATTCTGCTTAGCCACTTGTAAGGCCGTTAAATAATTATTTTGTTTGGCCGCACTCGGATCTTGATCCATCATCGTTCCAGGTGTGATCAACTGAATCACTTCTCGTTTGACCATTCCTTGAGCTAATTTAGGATCTTCCATTTGTTCGCAAATCGCGACTTTATAACCCTTATCCACTAAAATATCAATGTAATTCTGGGCCGCATGGTGTGGCACCCCACACATTGGAATCGGATCAGTTGCACTTTTATTCCGTGCTGTTAAAGTCAATTCCAATAATTGGGAACCCTTAATGGCATCGTCATAAAAAAGTTCATAAAAATCACCGATCCGATAAAAAAGAAAGGTGTCTTGATAATCCTTTTTAATCGCTAAATATTGTTGCATCATCGGTGTATCTTTAGTTTTCTGTGGCATTTAACTCTCCTACTATTCTAAAAACGGCCGATCAGGATTAATACTAAATGGTTGTAGTTTACGCGCCCGACCGGTTTTTTCATCTAATTCAAAATAACAACCATTTAATTGTCCGGGACCACTTTTAGGCGTCTCAAAGCGCACCGGTAAATTGGTGCGGAATTTTTCAATGACGCGGTCTTTATTCATGCCTAAGATTTCATTATAAGGACCAGTCATCCCTGCATCGGTTAAATAAGCCGTACCCTTCGGCAAAATCCGAGCATCATTAGTTTGAACATGGGTGTGCGTTCCAATAACAGCAGCTACTCTACCATCCAAATACCACGCCATCGCCAATTTCTCGCTAGTCGTTTCAGCATGAAAATCGACAAAAATTAAATCGCATTTGTCTTGCAGCTGCTTGACTAATTCGTCAGCCTTCGCAAAGGGATCATCAATTGGATTAATGAATACGCGTCCTTGTAAATTGATCACACCAACAACTACCTGGTTAATTTTAACGAGGGTATAGCCCTGACCTGGTGTTGTTGCCGCCGGATAATTCGCTGGCCGCACTAATTTCTTAGCTTCATCAATAAACTCAAAGATTTCCTGTTTATCAAAAGTGTGATTGCCCATGGTCACCACATCAGCCCCGGCTTGCAAAATCAATTTGTATAATGGCCGCGTGATGCCTTTACCACTAGCAATATTTTCACCGTTAACAATGGTCAATTGTGGTCGATATTTTGATTTTAACTTTGGTAAATAAGTGGTGAGCATCGTTTGACCGATTTCACCCATGACGTCGCCAATAAAAATAACCCGCATAATTTTCCTCTTTCCATAATCAATTAATTTTACCATAATTAAGCCGATAATTCAGGACCACTTCCAGCACAATCCGCTAATGATTAGCCATTTAGTCAATCGGATTCAAAAAAAGTGTTGCCAATATCAACACCATTTTTGCTCAATTAATTTTTGAATACTAAAGATCAAATTGTGAAACTAAAATAGCCTATGTGATCAACTCTGGTTTAACACCAGAAAATTGTCACACAGACTTGGTAGTTTACAACAGACTGCTTTTCTCAAGCAGTGCTAATATTTTATTAGTTGTTTCTGGTGACGCAACTAGCCACGCCAACCAGCAATATCACCTGGTTGAAACTCGGGATTCATTTTAACACCATAAGCTTGCTCATAAGCGGCAACTTTCTGCCGATAATCCTGGGCCATCATCGCCTCACTATTTGCAGCCACACTTTTAGCTGGGTCAGGATAAATTAATGGCAGAATATGAACGGTATACTGAACTTGTTGAAATTCGTCATTATCCATTTTAGGCTCGGTGGTCATGGTCACAAAGCAAGATAAAATTGGTTGCTGCAATTTAGCTGCATAATAATAGGCCCCACGTTTAGGCGGTCGGGGTTTCCGATAATTAAACCACATTTCTTGTTCTGGATAAATTAACACAAAATTGCCTTGTTGTAATTTACTAGCCAGTAGATTGGGAAAAGTTTTCCCCATGTAATTCATGCCATGACCAATTGGCAAGATATCATCGTAATTCATCATGAACCCAATAAAACCAGTCATTTTAAGATTAGTCGGCTGACTGACAATGTACAAGCGCCGATGACGCACTTTTTGGACCATTTTTCGAATTGCGGTGTTCTCTAGGGGATTGAAATGATTACTGGTGACAATCGCACCGCCCTTAAAATGCCGTAGATTTTCAGCGCCAACTATTTTCGTATGTCGATTTAAATAATCAGTCGACAGGCGCATCAAACTACGCGCCAAAACATTTTTAAAACGATAGTTTAAATGCGTCGTCGCCACTAAGTGGTCTTGTAATAAAGTCTGCTCTTCGCGTGGCGATAATTCAGGATCACCAACTTCAACCTTAGCATTAAATTGTTTGGTTGCCACTGACTGCTCAATATTTGCCACGACAGCCTTTTTACTACCACCAATAATCATAGTTGCACCTGTTCGCCTTGCGCAATTGCTTGTTTAAACGTCAAAGTTTCATCAGGAAAGGCAATAATTCGTTGCATTAATAATGCCTTATGTTCTGCATCTGCTGCTGTTTGCGTTGCTGAATATTGTGCTAACTGCTGTTGTAGTTCAGGTTGATAATCTGTGTCAGCTGCCGCTTGCCAGAACAAATCAGCATAAGGTACCTCTGCATAGCACCAAGGCTTGCCAAATAAATTGTAATGGACAATTGCGGGTTGTCCGCTAATTGGCAATGCATGTTCCGTTTGCAAATTCCACTTTGGCGCTAAATAAGCAGTCCGACCATAACAAATCCCATTCAGATAATCTTGATCAGGAGCAATTAACTGAAAATGATACTGATTTAATAATTTCAAGAAATGTTGACTAAATTTTTCCTGCCGCAATGCTTTTAAGTTTAATAATAATACCCCGGAATTAATATAATGGTCCGGATCAACACCCACCGCCAGTTCAGCATAGCGTCGTGTCCGCGGATCACTGCAAATAAATGCATCTGGAACTGCGCCGATTAGATTCGTTCCTAAATCAAATTGTGCTAATTTGGCAATATCCGTGGTCACAATCGTATCGGCGTCTAAATAAATGCCTTGATCATATTCTGGAAATAAATCCGCAATAAATAACCGATAATAAATTGTCAATGTGAAATAGTCAGCTCGTAACGTGTTATCATCACCACCAAATTTTGTTAATAAATCTGGTGTTAATTGGTAAAAGGTAATCGGGCAATTATCAATCGCAAGCGCGCCTAAACGTTTTTGATTGGCAGTCGTTAGTTTTTGATATAAGACAATCACTTGATATTGTTGTTGCGGGTTTGTTGATTTAATCAAGGACTGCAAAGAAACTGCTAAATAAGGGGCATATTGATCATTAATACCGTAAAAAATGGGAATAACTGCTGCTTGCTTCATCAGATACCTCCTATTAATTTACTAGATTAAACCAATCTAGCTTTATTTCTTAGTCGCCGCCGTTAAGGTCAGAAAACATTGAAACAAATCATCATAGTCGTGCAACCCTAACTGTTGCTGAACCTTCGTGATCTGCCAAGGCTTAATTGTCACCGTATGGAACCAGGGAAAAAAGCGAAAACTTGTTGTAAAATGTTGAAAAACCGTTTCTTCCTGACGTTGATGTTGTTCGTTAAAAATCACAGGTGCAATTTTTTTATGTTTCGTCAACTTATTCAAAGCTGATTGATCCGGCATAAACATTCGCTGTTTTGCACAACGTTGCCGACAAGCTGCAAACAAACCATCTTGACGAATTTGTTGTAAATTCAATAACAATACCCCAGAATTTAAATAATCTAAATGAGTCCAGCTTTGATGAAAGAACCAACGACCATAATGATCCAACACCCCTACCAAATCACTGCCGGCGAAATCCTGATGATAAAATTCACTAAAATCGCGACAACAAAGCACATCTGTATCTAAATATAATAAACGCGCTGGTAGAGCTGCCACTTGATCAGCATATAGCCGTAACATGCAGTTAGGCGTAAAAGACGTTAATAAGTTGGCTGTTGGTGGCATCGCAGCAAATAAATCACTAATATCAATCTTGATAATTGAACTTGTATCGGCTCGTCGCTGTAATTGTTGATTTAACTTGATAAGGGTTGCGTCTGCTAACGGTTGAAATTGCTGTTGTTCGGTTGTAATCGCGGCCGTTAAAACGTAAATATGCAAGGGCTCCTGAGTCTGGTCCATAAGTGATAAGACTGATAATGTTAACCCAGCAGCCATTTTGTCATCGCCACAATATAGAATATTCATCATCAGTCCTCCTTTTCAGTTGACGCCGGTTGATAGTGATAATAATGATAATTGTTAGTCTGACTGCGCTTGACCATCGCTTGTGCCACCTGATCTCGTAATTGCCGCTGTTGTTCAACCCGAGTTAACGTTTGATCAGCACTAAAAGGGCCGTCTAAATAGACTGTTCTTTTCGGCTTCTGTCGCCAATGCCGCTGTTGATAAGTTACCGTCATCGCGAAGACGGGCGCTGGGGTTGTCGTCGGATAATGAAACGCCGCAATTGGCAGTGGCCGAATTTTGGTGTAGTATGGCCAAACATGAGCCTCAGGATAAATCAAGACGGCTTTCCCCTGTTGGATAGCCACCGCCAAACCTTTTTGAAAATTAATAAATTGTTGCCGACCCTGAGGCAGCGGAACTGCCCCACCAGCCGCCAAAATTCGGCGTAATCCTGGTAAACCCCAGTTTGCTGGACTGGCAATAATCCAAGGTCGCCGCCGACCCAACACCATAAAAGCCAAAAAAGCGTCACCCATCGTCTGTGTATGATTACTATATAAATAGATACCTTGCTGTTGGGCTTGTCGCAGCACTTGCCGATTCTCGACGTGAAGATGCAAAACTAAGTGTTGATAGCCATAGGAAAAAAGTCGCAACCATGGCCGTAATAACCAACTACGAAGTTTTGGTCCCCAGCGAACACGTTGATAGTCAAAATCAGCAGGTAATTGCACCGCTTGGTGGGGACTAGTCACAAAATCATCTTGAAATGTCTGATAATAGTAAACTGTTTTTTTAGCTGTCATTTTTAAGCCTGTTTTTCAGTTGGGTAGGCAATGCTACGATAAACATTTTCAGCAATCTGGGCCAAATCAGCTTTAAAATCATAATGTCGCTGCGGCGCAATATTAGTCACTAAAATAAAATAACCTAGTAATTGACTCACAAATGACTGCACAACATTTCGTAAAAACCGCCAAGCACGACCTTGCGCCTCAGGTTTAAGCCGCCGCCAAACCCGCTTAACTAATTGGTTCTGTTGCAATTGAAAGGCTTGTAAAACTTGTTGTTTAAATTCAACATCGGCTAAAAATTCTGAAAAAAGAATCAGCATGACTTCTTTATTCTGATACATAAACTGAAATCTTTCCTGAGCAACCTCATTTAAGGTTTGTTGCAATTGATCAGTTGCAAACTGCTGTTGATCCAAATGACGTAAAAATTCAGTGGCATAATTGGGAATTAAGTTTTCAGCAATTGGCGATGTGATTTGATGCAATAATTCATCCTTACTATGAAAATATTTAAACAGCACGGCCTGACTCACCCCTGCCTCTTCGGCAACGGCTTTGGTACTTGTCCGTGAGAAGCCGTCACGAGCAAATAATCGAATTGCCGCCGATAAAACTTTGCGCTGACTTAAAGGCATTTGAGCAACATCATACCAATGCTCCAAGTCAGTCACAATCTTCTCTGTCAATCAGGTTCACCTCTTTCACTTTAGTGAGTAACCACTCACTCATTTTAGCAAAGCGACCAAGCAAATACAATATTTTACTGATCAGCGACTAGTAATGCGCATTAGGTCTAAGCACTTCTCTACTTCGCTGCTAAGAGCTTAAGTAGAGTGGTTTCTCTAACGGACCCATTCTCTTAACTCGCATCATTTTTAACAACAGTGTGGGACCCAAGCAGTTAGTTGGTGAGCCTTAACGTAAAACACCGAACAATCCAGGATTGCTCGGTGTTTTACGTTAAGCGGAATCGGTTGCTCTTTGAGCACACGTTTCAGCAGTTAAAATTATTTTATTTTTCGTAAAAGACTATGCTGATACTGCCACTTTAGATAGTCCTTAATTGACGCTTAAATCAGGACTAATTATCCTAATGATTATTGACTTGGCTAATCAGCAGATAACTCATTAAATCTAACAGCGCATCTTTAGAAATTAAAGTTGTTTCTTCTTGGGCCATAAGCCAATGGCCAAAAAGCCAACTAATGCTAATCCGGCAATTGTTAGGAACGTTCCCTGTTTCTTTTCGCTAGTCTTTGGCAACATAACGCCAGCAGTTGATTTGGTAAGTATTGGCTTAGTATCAGCCGCGGTTGGTGTCGTGACCCGCTTGGTGGTAATGACTGCCGAAATAGGTGCGGCAGTCATTGAACTGCCTGTCTTCGGTAACATGATTTGGTCATCACTACTGAAACCTTCTTGGGTTGTCTGACTATCAGTTGTTTGATTTTCTGAATCAATTGGTGCGGTCGTTTGGCTACCAATATATTGATAAGTAACGGTAATTGTTTGATCACCATCAGTAGCCTCAGGTGTTACCGCGCCAATATTGGTTTGATCAGCTTGATAATCGGCCAATATCGGGCTAGTAACTGCAGCAAAGGTACCATCAGCTTGCCAATCATCATATGAAACAGCGCCAGTAACTAAATCGGTTGTTTTATTACGAGTGAAATTAACGACTTGTTTTTGAGGACTGGGAGCTTGGCCAAGCCCACCTTGCAAAACATAATCAATCGTACGTGTTGCTTGCTCACTTTCGGTTGCAGTGGTGAGATCATCGCCATAAACAACCTGATAATTATTTGCTTGACCAGCAATAAATTGGGCATTGACTGTCCCATCGCTGACCACATGGTAATTAGTCTTAGCCGGAATCGTGATATTTGGTAATTTATTACCAGATTCACCAGTGACTGTTTGTGCAGGAAACAGATCCACACCATTGGCGTCAACAAAATGAATTGTTGCCGCTACTTTCTTTTGTGCCACATAAATTGTTGGTTTGGCTACTTGTGTACTAATAATCTGCGCACCAGTCATCGTGGTACCCTTAGGATCGGTTTCAGTGCCACCAAGTATTGGATCAACTTGTTGCCACTTACCAGTATTCATATTATTAGGATTGCTAGTATCGACTGCCGGATTTCCTAAACTAGCAGTTGAAAAGTCAACCACTTCAGGCCCAATCGTAATTTTTTCAAGACTAGTCAAGCCGGCTAAAGCATCGCTATTCCAATCAGTGGCATTTGAAGTATCAAAACTACTTAAATCAAGGCTTGTCAAAGATTCATCATTACGAAACATATCCCAGAAATAAGTACCTTTACTAGTATCAAAGTGACTAACATCCAGTTGCGCTAACTCGTAGTCTTCTGCAAACAGCCAGCCAAAATCGGTCACCTTGCTAGTATTCCACTTGGAAACATCAAGGGTCGTCACTGGCATATCACGAAAAGCATTATCCAAATCAACCATATTGCTAGTTTGCCAATTTGCCACATTTAATTTTTGAATCCCAGTACTTTCAAATGCACCCGATAAGGTAGTTACCTGGCTCACATCCCAGTTAGTTACATCAAGTGTTGCTAATTTGCTATCACCATAAAACATGTTGCGCATTGCCGTTACTTGGCCAACATCCCAATTTGCCACATCAACTGATTGTAATGATGGATCAGTCCAAAATAAACGATACATACTCGTGGCATTCGTGACATCAAGATTATTACCACCAACGACGGTCGTTAAATGCGGCAATAATGAAAAATATTGGGTTAAATTACCAGCACCAGCAGCTACTTTAACATTGGGTTCAATAACAATTTTTTAATCATTGAACCTAAATAGGTCCAAGCTGCTGGCCGGGAACCTTCGGCATAAAACATGCCGGCATGGATTGTCAAAACGCCTTGACTGTCAATGTCCCATTTAGCAGCATCACTAGCTGTACCTAGTTGTCCTGACTCTAAAATTGTCGCTGCTCTAGCCACTGGTGCTGTTTGCTTAACTTGGGTGGTTGAATTTACATTGGGCGTCACATTGGTGGCTGCTTGAACTAAGCCACCTTGCACCAAAACAAACGAAGCCGTGGCAATCCCCATTACCATCCAACGCTTGCCGGCTTTATAAAGCTTAAACCGAACTTTCGTATTCATATATAATCATTCTCCCCAGAATAATTTTGAAATCTATGATTGTTTTAATAAATCCAGTATAGTTCTAATTAATTTATTTCCCGAATTGTCAAATCAAGTGCAACACTTTCGACCTATTCTTAGTTATTGGTCTAGTTAATCGAAGTCTGGCAGGACTGCGATTGCCGATTGATAGTTGAGAATCTTTCGTGGTCTTTGGTTCAGAGCGTTTTGGATTGCTTGAATCCCTGTTAAGGTCAATTGGCGCATTGAGCGGCCTT
>NZ_RHOT01000050.1 GCF_003946675.1 Lapidilactobacillus gannanensis
GTGTGGTAACTATAAGAATAGGTCTTCATGGCCTTTTTGGTCTAGTCATTTAGGTGTTGCACTTCAATTTTAAATCCGGCAATAAAAATATTTTGAAAATTCGGACAATTAGTGTTTAACGTTAATTAGTGGCTAAGGTATAAATTTAAGACGTTTATTTGTGAAATCAAACACCAAAACGACGAACAATTCATAAATTGTTCGTCGTTTTGGTGTTAATAAGAGTAAGTTTTAATTAATCGTTGATTTAATGCTTGAGATAATTACCGCACGATTTCATGAATCAATTCAGGTAGTTCAGGTGCTTCAGCGCTAATAGTGAAGCTATTCAAAACTTGATCCTGAACTTCTTGTGGTGCTGGGGCATTCAAGTAGAGTGTTGCCAGTGGTTCGCCAACGGCAATCTTGTCGCCGATCTTCTTGTGTAACATAATACCAACAGCTGGGTCGACTAAGTCTTCTTTCTTAGCGCGACCGCCACCAATTTTCATTGAAGCCAAACCTAATTCGTTGGTTTGCATGGCACTAACGTAACCAGCTTCTTTAGCGGTAATATCTAATGTTGATAAAGCTTGTGGTAATTTTGTTGGATCATCAACGACACTAGGATCGCCGCCTTGGTCAATGATCAGTTGTTTGAAGGCTTGTAAAGCACTACCATCAGCAATTTTAGCTTCAAGAATTTCACGAGCAGTTGCCGTGTCTTTAGCAATTCCTGCTAAGATTAACATCTCGGCACCTAAAACTAAGGTTAATTCAGTCACATCTTCAGGACCTTCGCCCTTTAAGACATCGATTGATTCTTTGATTTCTAAGGCATTACCAATTGCATACCCTAAAGGCTGATTCATATCAGTTAAGAAGGCAACACAAGGGACATCATTTTGTTTGCCAATTGCGACTAAAGTTTCTGCTAGTTTCTTGGCTTGGGCTTCGTTCTTCATGAAAGCCCCATTACCAGTCTTAACATCCAGAACTAAAGCATTTGTCCCAGAAGCTATTTTCTTACTCATGATTGAGCTGGCAATCAATGGAATAGATTCTACGGTACTAGTAACATCGCGGAGTGCATAAATCTTGCGATCTGCAGGTGCAACATCTTTGCTAGCACTAACGATTGCAGTACCGTGTTCTTGCACTTCATCAATAAAGTGTTCAGTGGTCTGGTCAACATTGAAATTAGGAATTGATTCGAGTTTGTCCAAAGTACCACCAGTATGGCCTAAACCACGACCAGAAATCATTGGATTTTTAGCGCCGGCTGCAGCAACTAATGGTGCTAGTGGAATACTGATTTCATCACCGACACCACCAGTCGAATGTTTATCAACCTTAATACCAGGAATCATACTTAAATCTAGTTTTTCACCGGAATCAAGCATTGATTTGGCAAGTGTTGCTATTTCTGGATCAGTCATTCCCTTCAGATAAATCGCCATGAGTAATGCACTCATTTGGTAATCAGGAATTGAACCATCAGTGTAACCATCAATAATAAACTGGATTTCTGGTGTTGTTAGTATTTGCCCATCACGTTTCTTGGCAATTAGATCAACCATGCGCATAGAAAAAAACCTCCTCAATTTGTTGCTAGTCCTAGTGTAACAATATCTAGAGCCAGACTCAATTAGAAATTAATTACCTTTTTTGTTGCAAGATAAAAAAATGTTGCAGGTACTAATAACAAGTGTAACCTGCCTACATTCTAACACGGTCCAATTATAAAATAAAGCGCTACCATTGCCGCTAAAAATGCGTATAATAAAGTTGAAGATAGTTAAGTTGTTGATCAGTATCGAAAAACAGAATGACAGTTTTGAAACAGAACGGGTTCTGACGCCATTCCGGGCTGCTTGTCGTGGAACGCAGCCGGTATCGATTGAAGCCTTTTTTCAAAAGTCTTCAATACAACCCTTATCCTTGGCGCTTTAGCGCTTAGGATAAGGGTTGTATTTGAGATTGTTGCGGAGCAATAAGCTCAAATCAATCCCGGCCGCGTTCCACAACCCGCCGGCCGCAATGGAGTTGTGCACTTTTTTGCCCAAAACAAAATCTTGTCAGAAATCAGTTAGTAAGTAACCAATGCGATGCATAATACAACTTGACATTCTGGACAAATCAGGTATTGTTGAATCAATATTTTTATCGAAGAGGTGGGTTCATGTTAACTGAATCAGAATTACGGGCATTACCTAAGGTTGAATTACACTGTCATTTAGATGGTTCTTTATCCCTTAAAGCGATTCATCAGCTGGCAACCATGGCTGGTGTATCATTACCTGAGGATGATCATGAACTAAGAAAATTAGTCAGCGTTACTGATGGTGCATTGGATTTGATGGATTATTTGCGCCGATTTGATGTGGTGTTACCATTATTGCAAACGGCGCCTGCTTTGGAGCTGGCCGCTTATGATTTGATTGAGCAGGCGGCAGCCGATAATATTCGTTATATTGAAGTCCGCTATGCGCCCGACCTTTGTCTGGAACAAGGGTTGACTGTTGGCGACACGATTGCAGCGGTAACCAAGGGCTTGGCTCGTGGTAAAAAGGATTTTGGGGTTGCGAGTGGCATTTTAGTTTGCGCCATGCGCCAATTCCCATTAGCTCAAGGCCAACAAATGTTCCAAGCAGCATTGCCTTATTTAGGCAAGGGTGTTGTTGGTGGCGATTTCGCCGGCAATGAAGCTGATTACCGCACTGAAGTGATTGCCCCCTCAATTGACTATGCACAAAAACTAGGAATTCCGCTAACGGTTCATGCTGGTGAAAGCCATTGTGCTCATAATGTAATGGCGGCACTAGCAATGAACATTCGTCGTTTTGGTCATGGCGTAGCCTTAGGCGAAACGCCGACATGGCAAGCTGAAGTTGCCGCAGCTGGTGGTGTGTTAGAAATGTGCTTAACCAGCAACTTACAAACTAAAGCAGTTGCTAGTATTGCCGAGTATCCAGTTCCCCAATTGCTGGCAAACCATGTTAAAATAACGATTAATACTGATAATCGGACTGTTTCAAATACTGATTTGACTCAGGAATATGTTTTATGGCAAAAGTATTTTGGCATTACTAAAGAACAATTTGGTGAATTTAATCAAAATGCTATTGCTGCCGCTTTTTGCTCGGAACAAATTCGGCAACAAGTACAACAAGAATTAACGAAAGCTTACGCGTAAAAGATATGGCGTTAATGGACGTCGTATCTGGAAGGGAACGACGTCATGAAAAAGATTGGTTTTATCGGAACTGGAGTTATGGGGACAGGAATGATCAAGAACTTACTGAAAGCCGGTTATCCTGTTACCGTTTATAATCGAACCCAAGCTCATGCAGCGACAGCTATTGCCGCTGGGGCGACTTGGGCAGTTAGTCCAGCGGCGGCAACAATTGATGCGGACGTTGTGATCAGTATGGTGGGGTTCCCACAAGATGTTGAACAGATTTATTTTGGCGACCAAGGTATTCTTAGTGCCGCCCAAGCAAGTCAGATTCTGGTGGATATGACGACTAGTAAACCGGCTTTGGCTGTGAAAATTGCCGCCGCCGCTGCAGAAAAAAAGATTGCCACTTTAGATGCACCTGTTTCCGGCGGGGATATTGGTGCTAAAAATGGCACTTTAACGATTATGGTCGGTGGTGATCAGTCAACGTATCAAACTGTTTTACCAGTTTTTGAAGCAATGGGTCAGCAAGTTCAACTATTTGGTGGTCCGGGCAAAGGTCAGGCCACTAAAATGGCTAATCAAATTATGATCGCCGGTACGATGACAGGGATGACAGAAATGCTAGTTTATGCGAAAGCGGCCGGACTAGATTTAAAGGCAGTTTTGCAAACAGTTAGTGCAGGTTCAGCAGCTAACTGGTCATTAACCAATTATGGCCCGCGAATTTTGGCGGCTGATTATACGCCAGGTTTCTTTGCAAAACATTTTCTGAAAGACTTACGAATTGCACTAGAAGAAGCTGATCAAATGCACTTGAACTTGCCAGCCACTACTGAAGCCAAGAAACTCTATGAGACTTTGGTAGATAATCAAGGACTAGGCAACGACGGCACGCAAGCTTTGATTAAGCTGTGGTGGCATTAGAGCGCCATGACTTGGCAGTTATCGAACAGAAATTAAAATCGTTAGCAAGTTTTGTTAACAACTAGTCCGCACTAGCTGACCCTAAGTAAAAAATTGAAAAACAGTAGTTGAGACTGTGATAAAAGTCGATTCCCCAAAAATAAAACGAATTTTAACAGCTGAAACGTGTTCTCAAAAGGCAACCGGTTCCGCTTAACGCAAAAATGCCGAGCAATTCTAACGAATTGTTCGGCATTTTACGTTAATGCGCATTGACTAATCGCCTTTTGCCTATGCGCATTGACTAATCGCCTTTTGCCTATGCGCTAGGCTATTAGTATTTTGAAATCAGGCCCGATAATTTATCGGTTAGTAAAAATGCCCCGGTTTAATTTCGTTAACGGTTAATTGTTGCTCTTGAACGAAACTAGTGAGGTTTGGCGCCACGATTTGTAGCAGTTTCTGGCGGAAATGAGGCACTTGCCCAGCAATATGTGGCGTAATCAAAACATTAGCCATCTGCCATAAGGGGCTGGTGTTCGCTAATGGTTCAGATTCAAAAACGTCAAGTGCGGCGAAAGCGAGTTGCTTAGCTTGCAGAGCAGCTACTAAATCAGTGGTTTTAACGGAAGCACCGCGACCAACATTAATGAAACTAGCTTGGGGATTCATTTTAGCGAAGAAGTCACGATTGAAATAATATTTAGTAGTTGGTGTTAGCGGCATAATATTGACAATCGTGGTAGCAGCTTTGATTGCTGGACCTACAGTTTCTTGAGTATACATTTTTTGGAAACCTGGCCGTGACTCACCGGCAGTGTTGACACCATAAACAGTGATACCCAGAGCACTAGCCCGCTTAGCCAACGTTTGGCCAATATGACCGGCCCCAAAAATTAACAGTTTCTCATCGTTAAGATCGGTTAGCGGCACTGAACCGGGTAGCCATTGTTGCTGCGCTTGATCTTTTTGATAGGCAAACAAGCCGCGACTGCGACCAAGCATCACGCCTAAAACGTGTTCACTGATGACGTTAACATGAATACCACTGCCATTACTAACCAAAATATGGCGTTGGGCAAATTCGGCTAATGGCAAATAGTCGACACCAGCCGAAATCGATTGCACCCAAGCTAAATTTGGTGCGGCTAAAATTTCAGCAGCACGATCTTTACGCCAGCCAATCACGATTGCAAGTTCTTGACTGGGAATTTCAGGTTGCTCGCTAGCAAGAACTAACTCATAATCAGGCGCGATTTTGCGAAATTGTGCCTGTTGTTCTGGTTTGAAGTCAATGAAAGAATAAATCACAGGTTTAGTCATAAGAAAACTCCTTTACTGAAAGTGATCATAATTCATTATAAACATAATCAAATTAGAAATGATATTTGTTGGCTTGCCAAACATAACAATTTAGCTGATAAAAATAGGCAGCAGTTAAACTTTTTGCTCAACGCTAGAGAATGTTAGTCGTGTGATTCATCATGCAACCAATGAATCCGTTTTAGTAATAGGCTAAAAAACTTGGCTAATTATCAAAAATATTAAAAAGTTAGACATAATATGTCCAACGTGAGTGGTATGCTTAATCTGTTTGAATTTACAAGCTCAGCTAGATTTGTTGAGAAAAAGATAATTTCTTATAAATTAGTTTTTTATACAGACTTTAAAAATAAATTTCCTTGGTAAAAAAGCAGCAATTATCTTCGTTTGAAATGTATTTACAAACTAAAATGATTCGGATAAAGTGAGTTTAATCAACGAGTTGATCCCTTTTTGATGTTATAAATTAACAGGAAAGGAGGGACCAGGTTGAATAGACAAGCTGATAATTTGTTACCGAATTTAAAAAAACTGCAGGATTTAAAATTTGAAATTTATATCCGCAGTCAGCATCAACTAGATTTTCATTATTTTGGGTTATACACATTAGAGCTGCCCCAACAAACAGTTGATTTGGGTGCTTGGTATCATCGTTTCAAGCAGCAATTAACTATTGATGAAATTGCCGCATTGATTGTCGATCGTTATCAATTATAAGTTAATTATTTTCATTAAAGCAGCGGCAACTTCTTCGCGTTTATCATTGGGTAATGTGGCTAGATATTTCATGAGTTCTAAAGTCTGAACACCTGTCAAATTCGGATCAACAAATAAATCTGACATATTTAGTCCTAGTGCAGTTGCAATGTCATTAAGTTTTTTTAATTTAACATTGTCAACTTTACCACGCTCGATTCGCGAAATAAAACTGTATGAGCTGCCTGATCGCTCAGCTAATTCTTCAATTGTTAAACCTAATGCAAGGCGGCGGTCACGAATCATTCGACTGATTGTTTCAAGCACTTGAACAGTCCTTTCTAGCGGGTTTTAATGTAACAATAGATTATTTTTTTTGACGTTAAGAGAGCTGAAAAGGCACATTTATGCGGATAATGTAGCAAAGAAAATATACGGATGTTATAATTACTACAGTTAAGGTGAGACATGTGAAAAGAAATAATTATCATTTTATATAAGTGGTTCAGTAATTATTAACAGCAAGTCCTTACTAGGATAGGATTTGTTGGTAGTCATCATATAATTGCTATCTTTTTGATGGTGATGAGATTGTTTTATTTTAGTTTTTTCAGTGAATTGATAATTATTTCATTAACGCTTGATTGCGCTATTTAAAGATTCGATTAGGTATTAAGGGGTTTATATCTAGGAAGGAGAATCATCATTGCCAGAACAGCATACTGAAATTGCCATTGCTTTTGCGCGGGATCAAGTGATCAAAGAAAGTTTTCGCAAGCAAATGGAGCAAGCAACTAACTTATTATTACAAGATGAATTGACTGCTTTTCTTGGCTATGAGGCGTTCCATCGACCGGGAAGCGTGTCAAATTACCGCAATGGCTTCTATCCGCGTCAGCTTTGGAAACGTTTTGGCTGGTTGAATTTACGGGTTCCTCGCGATCGAGCGGGGCGTTTTGAAGCCCACACGTTTAATCGTGATTATGAACGAAATCATGATTTGGAAGCCTTGGTTTTGGAGTTGCGGCGAGAAGATGTGAAGCAAGTTGAAATCAACCATCGTTTGAAACAACTTTATGGTCCTTATTATGAGACGCCAACGGTAACGACGATTACTAAGGCGGTTAATCAACACCATAATATTTTACAAAATCGTCGGCAAAATTATCGCTATTCCGGCGTTTATCAACAGACATTGCCAGTTCTAGTGGCGGACAAGTCGGCTGCTCGTTATACGGTTAATGTTAAAATAAAATCGTGTGTCGATTCTGATGATGAGGTTTTTTCATACAACCTAATCACTTCTTATCGCTCGCCAGCTTTGAAATTATAAGTGGAATTTTTTATCAATGGTATAAAAAAACATCATATGACAAATTTGTTTAAAAGGATAAGTTCTGCGGTTACTGAACCCATTCATGCTAGCCTTTATTGACGATAATAATGATTGGCCTGGTTAAGTAGGGTCGGTAGATAATGAAGGCTAACGTAAAATAGCACCTGGCTTATCACGCCTTTTATCAAAAATAAAGCAAACTTTAGCTGCTAAAGTCTGTTTTCAAAAGGAAACTGACGCCGTTTAACGCCAATGCCGAGCAATTCTGACGAATTGTTCGGCATTTTACGTTAATACGCACTGGCTGACCGTCTTTTGCCCACTTTTTTGGGGCGTTAAGATAGTGGAAAAATCAGCAACAGAATTGCTAACTTAACTGGCCCTTGCTACTAAAAAAACCAATTTGATGATAAAATAAAAATTAACAGCTAATTATCGGATAATGACCATGTTGATTGCAGGGGAGCATAACGAGGATGTCGATATTTAAACGTAAAAAGCAGCAATCTAAGAATAAAAATACTGAAGCACCATTAAGCGAGTCAGCTGAAACGGCTAATTTTGATGGGAATCATCCTGAGGTGCCATTGATTGATTATACGCAACGCCATCAAGCAACTGAGGCGCAATCAGATTCTGATGATCATTTGGTGATCACGGCGCTACCAGTTACTAAGAATACTGATTCAGCAGCAGAACAACCGCAAGCTCGGCAAAAGTCAGTTGATTGGTCATTGACTGAACAGCAGCTCAATCAATTAGATGAGCAGCGTGATCAATTAGCAGATTCTCTTCGCGATGAGTTACTAACTGCGCGGAGCATTGCTAAGTACGATTTGCGTCAGTTAAATCGACCTAATCAAGGCGCAGATACGCCATTGGTTGATGATCATCAAGTTCATGCGCTGGAGCAGAAAATCGCGACTTTAAATCAAAAATTAACGCACTGGTATGGAACTGACAAAATGGCCAATGAAATTCATTTTGATCCACAACGGCCGTATTTGCTGTTAAATAATGGGTTGGTCCATCAACCAACTGAAACGCAACGTCATTCATTACAAAGATTGGTTCAACTTTTTCAACGTGAACAAATTGTGCCGACGCAAGTGACGATTGATTATGATGATTTACTACAGCCAACTTGGCAACATTATCAGGAGCATCATTTAGCCACGCCAGAAACAACACTGCGAAATCTTTTTCAAGATTTACAAGATTGGCAAATGAAGACAGATAAAAAAGCTAATGAACTATTTTTTGCACCAGGCTTTAAAGTTGTCCAGGCCGGCGAACAAGAAAAGGTTTATGATCCACAGGAAAAATTAAATATGATTATCCGCCATCGTCAGAATGGCAATTTATTTACAGTGCAACATTTCTTGAACGAGGCATTATTAAGCCAAGATTTATTTGATAATGATGGTGTTTTATCAGCAACACAATATTACGCCGCGACTGATGCCAAAAAAGTCGTCCGTGAGAATTTTTATCGGCCTGATGGCACCTTGGCAATGGTCAAGAGTTATTTGCCTGATGAACCTTATATTCAAGTATTAGGACCAACTAATGTTTTAATGGCGGTCTTTGATAGTGATTTAGCATTAATTAATTGGTGGTTTGAACATCAAGTGTTGCAAACCAATAGCGTCATCATCGTTTCAATTGATAGTGTGTTATATCAAACCTTATTGGCGGCTCAGGACCAAGGGTTGGAAGTGATTCCGCTGGTTAGTGAGTTAGATCCTCAATCACCACAACTTCAGGATTTGGCTAATCATCGTCATGGAATAGAAAGTATCCTAGTGGCCGAACCTTCGATTAAACACTACTTAGAGCAGCAAGCACAGATTGATTTGGATATTACAGTGATCTCACCGTTAGCGACTGTTGCCCATACCGTCGAAAAATAAAGTGGCATTTTCATAGATTTCAGTTAGATTTTAATTGAGTTTTCATGACAACTGATCATCCTTTTGTAAGTTAGGTTGTTTGAATCAAGATAATTGCTGAAATTTATCGTGAAATAGTGTAAAATACAAGTGTGAAATACCAATGAAAGAAAGAGGTCTCGATTAATGGCAAAATTAGTATTTATCCGTCATGGCCAAAGCCAATGGAATTTAAGCAACCAATTTACTGGTTGGGTTGATGTTGACTTAAGCGAAAAAGGTGTTGAAGAAGCAAAGAACGCCGGCAAGTTAATCAAAGAAGCAGGTTTGGAATTTGACCAAGCTTATACTTCAGTTTTAACTCGTGCTATCAAAACTTTGCACTATGTTTTGGAAGAATCAGATCAATTATGGATTCCTGAAACTAAGACTTGGCGCTTAAACGAACGTCATTATGGCGCTCTTCAAGGTTTGAACAAGAAAGAAACTGCTGAAAAATACGGTGACGAACAAGTTCATATCTGGCGTCGTTCATACGATACTTTACCACCATTATTGAAAGCAACTGACGAAGGCTCAGCAGCAAACGACCGTCGTTACGCTGACTTAGACCCACGCATCATCCCTGGTGGCGAAAACTTGAAAGTTACTTTGGAACGGGTTATTCCATTCTGGGAAGACGAAATTGCTCCTAAATTATTAGACGGCAAGAACGTCATTATCGCAGCTCATGGTAACTCATTACGTGCTTTGACTAAGTACATCGAAAACATCTCTGATGCTGACATCATGGACGTTGAAATGGCTACTGGCCAACCAGTAGTTTACGACTTGGACGACAAATTAAACGTGGTTTCAAAGACTAAGTTAGGCGACTAATTATTTGAATATTAAAAAGCATCCCGCTTGCGGGGTGCTTTTTTTGTGGGTAAGTGGTGAGTAATGACTAGTAATGGTGAGTAAATAAGGGGCGAATCAATTGAGTGCTACAAAGTCAAGGATAGAGAGAGTGGTGAGTAGGTAATAAAATGTGTTGAGATTTTGTCAAGTTAAAGTGTCGAAAATAATTTAACTAACTACTTGCATATTAGTGGCAATATAATGGCCCATTTGGGCAGCTGTTTCTTGCATATCGGTCTTTAACCAACGAATCGACACGTTGACGACGCCGCCAGCCAATAGGGCGATGTAATAGGGTTGTTTTAAAATTTGTTCATTAGCAATTAAGCGTTTGGTCTTTGCTAGGACAGTAAAGGCTTTTTCAAAAGTTGTAATTAGGGTCATCGTGCGACCACAATCCACAATTAACCGCTGCTCTGACGCCGTGTTAGCAACATACTTGAAGTATTGGATCATTGCTGGTTCTAATCCAATCAGCTGAGTACTTGGCAATTTGTGAATATAGTTAAGAATAGCTCGTTCTTGGTATTTGGTAATAATTATTTCAAAATTACCAAATTCCCGATAAAAATAAGTACGTGATACACCTGCTTGTTGGCAAAGTTTGGAGATACTAATTTCACTCATTTTCTGTTCGTGTAATAAAGCCAATAAAGTGCGATAAATTGACGTTAGTTTTTCGTTTTTTATTTCCTGTGGACTCATTAGTCGACACTTCTTTCTGCAATAACTGAGCTGGTTTTATCAATGATACTAGGAATAAGAAATGTTGGAACTTAAGTTTACAAGATTCCGCTCTTATGTCAATTAAATATTTACCGAAAATTTATGGCTAGTTAAACTGGTTATAAATTGGAGGGTTTTAAATGACAACAAAAATTAAACATCAACGTGGTCTTGTTTTCACGATGGCAATCGGTATATTTCTATGTATGCTGGATACAACGGTTATGAATATTGCTTTGCCCGCAATTCAGAGTGGATTAAAAACAGATTTGAGTCATTTATCGTGGGCATTAAATATTTATACGATTTTATTTGCTAGTTTAACGATTCCCCTAGGTAGAGTAGCCGATATTTGTGGACGTTCAAGAATTTATCTGTTTGGCTTAGCGTTGTTCTTAATGGGCTCAGTGTTTTCAGGATTGGCCGCTAGTATGACATTATTGATTGTTGGGCGTGGGATTCAGAGTATCGGTGCGGCGATTGTTTTTCCGGCAAGTATGACAATTGCTATTCAAAATGTTTCTTTAGATAAGCGAACGGGAACAATCGCAATATTAGGTGTCACACAAGGACTTGCTGCGGCACTAGGGCCAACGATTGGCAGCGTTGTCGTCCAAGTTGTTGGTTAGCGTGGCATCTTTTTAATTAATGTGCCCTTTATTTTAATTGCGCTGTGTTGTTGCTGGCATTTACTTGATTTTCGACAAGCAGAAGGAGCTGCTAAAATAGATTTTTTGGGTAGTTTTTGGTCGATGATTGTTCTATTCAGCTTAACCTTAGTCTTGGTTAAGGGGAGTGATTGGGGCTGGTTGAACTTCAGAATTTTAGCTTTGATAATTCTAAGTTGTGTTGCTTTAATATTGTTTGTTTTGACTGAATGCCGCGTTGAACAACCGATGGTTCCTTTAAACCTATTTAAGAATCGGCAGTTTGTCGGGGCCAGTATTGTGACCATTATTTCGGGAATATTTTTAGTGGCCGTCTTAGTGCTGTTGCCTAGTTACTTCACTAAAGTTCAAAATCAAAGTGAATTATTAGCGGCACTGATGATTACACCAACGTCAGCTATGATTTTTATTTGGTCGCCAATTAGTGGCCTATTATTAGAAAAAGTTGGTCCGCGTGTAGTTATTGCTATTGGATCAGTGGCGCTGATTCTAGGTTACTTTGCATTGAGTTTTTTGAACTTCAATATTTATTCACAATTATTACTGGGGTTGTTATTAATTGGGACAGGCTACGGAATTATTATCGGACCGATTACTGTTTTAGCTGCAGGAGATTTTACTGGAGAATTATTAACGGCATCGCAAAGCGTTATTGGCGTTTTTCGACAAATTGGCACTTCGCTAGCAGTCGCAATTTTTGTCACGGCTTTATCAACCAACCTAGTAAACGCTAAACAGTCAGTTTGGCAACAATCTCAGCAGGAAATCAATCAACTAGTCTTACCTAAAGAGGTTAAACAGCAAACATTGGCTCAAGTCGAACGGCAAATATTCTCAACCCAACAAGTTAGTCAGCGGAAAACACATGGTCAATTTATAAGTCAGGTTCAAGAACACCAATTGGTCCAACAAAGGTATCAACAGGTAGTGAAGCAAGAACATCTCACTAAGCAGCCTAAAAAGGCGAAGTTGACAGTTTATCGACAGATTGAAACAGAAGTAAGTAAAAAGGTGCAGGAGATCAATCTGCAATTAGCTCAAAGTGTTAAGAAAATTAAATTACAAATGAAAACCGCTTTAACTTTTGCATTTAAAAAACCATATCAGGTGGCGTTGCCATTTACATTTTTGTTGCTTGTTTGTGTGAGTTTGTTTGATGCTAAATCAATTAAACAAGAATAACGGATGAGACAAATGAGAATGATGTTATTTTGAAGATTTACTGAGGTGACTAATTTAGATTAAATATTAAAAGGCATTCCGCTTTGCGGGATGCTTTTTTGTGGTTGAGTGGTGAGTAAGAAATAAAGTAGCTGGCGATTTTGTTAAATTAAATCGGTGGAACAGTTGTTCTTGGCATACGTGACAAGAAATATGAAGGAATCAGTCGACTTTTCTCACAGGTACAAATGATATTTAAAGGCTTGGAGCCTCAATAGAGCCAGGGACCAACCAACGAGTTTCTTGCGGGATAGCACTTTTGAGAACCTAGTTATTCAGCTAAAACGTTTGATAAATTATCTCATAGTTTTAAATTATTAGCTGATATCTGTGCCCTTCGTTATGAAGTTGACGTCAAGTTTACTTTAACTTTGTTAGTGGTTACAGCCGGAGATTAATGATACCATTGGGCTAATTAGAATGATAAAAGTGAGGGTGAAATTGATGTTAAATTCAAGTGATGCCCAACCATATCCGATAGAGAATGAATTCATCGAATACAAGGAAGTATTCAATGAAAAATGTAAAAAAGAGATTGCCGCATTTTTAAATGGCAATCAAATCGCATATATATATTTAGGTGTGAGCGATAGTACACGTAAGGTGGTTCGCATCTTTACAGAACAAGAAAAACATGCAATTGAGGAACAAATTGGGCGGTGGATTTCAAGCTCTATTTATTATCCTAGTCCAGTTGGCTTGGTACATGTTCGTTCAAATCAAGAACTTTTTTGTATTGAAGTAACTCCTGGAAAATTTATGCCATATTTTTTGGATGGTAAAGTTTATGTTAAATTTAATGAGATAAAAAATATTTTTCAACGAGAAGGACTTAGTTTTAGAAGTAAGGCGTTAGGCTTTTTTAACTCAGATGAAAAATTTACAAATACTGCCTTTTTAATGAGTGATCAAAGTGATTTCTCAGTAAAGGTAGCAATTTTTGATGGCGTAACAGTGGATCAATTTAAAGATAGACGTGAGTTCGTAGGGTGTTTGCCAAAGCAAGTTGACGAAATTTTGACATATATTGATCTAAACAATCCTTTGTCTGCGCATATTAGTGGTCAGGCGACAAGGAAGGAACAAAGAAGTTATCCCAGTGTTGCTGTGCGCGAAGCAATTATTAATGCAATTGTGCATAGATCTTATTTTAGTCAAGCACCAATTCAAATCGAAATTTTTGATAATCGGTTGACTATTATGTCACCGGGCCCATTACCAGGAGGGATGAAACTGAAAGCAGTTTTGGCAGGACAAACATTACCAAGAAACCCACAAGTAGTGAAAATCATGAATAGATTAAAATATATCGCAAATTGCAAGTGCAAGTTAGCCAGCGCAGGCGAAGACAGCTGGCGGAAAGGTTTCAGTGAGTTTCAATTGAAGAAAGCTAAGCAGTATGAACCTTGCGAGCACGCTTGACTTCTCTTTCAAAAGCTTCGGCTGGTGTTTTGAACTTT
>NZ_RHOT01000051.1 GCF_003946675.1 Lapidilactobacillus gannanensis
ACTGAAAGGATGTTTTTTTCGCTAAAGCTTCTCTGACCCCCACAAGTAAAACTTGTGGTTGCATTTCTACATAAGAACGCAAAAATGCCGAACAATTCTAACGAATTGTTCGACATTTTACGTTAATGCTCACCGGCTGACCGCCTTTTGTCACATGCTATTTATCTTTAATTGAATTCGGCTGGACTATCTTCATCATCATAAATCACTTCTGATAAATTGGGATCATTAAAAACTTTGATGAAGTCCGCCAAGGCACCAGCTAGTTCGAGCTTAGCAAATTCGGTTTTTTTCATCCAGAAAATTTCGCCTTCACGGCCGGAACGAATTTCACCGCTAAAGTCTGAGGTGCGATAAAAATAAATCACTCGTCGAAAAGGTGCGCCTAAAATCGTTTTGTCTGGATATTGGCACAAACCAACTGACTGTAAATGCTTAATTGTCAGGCCGGTTTCTTCCTTAACTTCGCGAATTGCCGATTCAACAAAAGATTCGCCAGGCTCTACATGTCCACCAGGAAAAGTTATCCCCGGCCAATCTTTTTTACGTCGACTTTCGACGAGGACTTTATCGTCAGATTCAATCATGACCAAATTTAAAAATAATGCCGGTTCTGGTAGATGCATACAGGAACCTCCTCAATTGTGATGACACTAAGTATAGCGCCCGACTTAATAAAATTGCTTATTTTGCTGGTGTGATGGTAACTGATTCAATGACAACATCTTCCTTAGGCTTGTCACTACCATCGCGGTTAACCCGCGAAATCTCTTGGACCACTGCCATCCCATCAATAACTTGACCAAAAACAGTATGACGATGGTCTAACCAAGGTGTGCCACCATTTTTGTAAGCCGCAATAATTTCTTCAGGATATTGGGCATCACGCATACTTTGTAGCATCCGCTTAGGCATATTCGCATTAGAAACAATGAAAAATTGACTGCCATTAGTATTAGGACCAGCGTTGGCCATCGACAACGCACCAGTTAAATTAAACAGTTCATCAGAGAATTCATCGGCAAATTCACCACCATAAATACTCTCACCACCAGTACCAGTGCCAGTTGGATCACCACCCTGAATCATGAAATCAGGAATCACGCGATGGAAAATAATCCCATCATAATAATTTTTGTTAGCTAAACCAATAAAATTAGCAACAGTTTTAGGTGCTTGATTATCAAATAATTGAATCTCAATCACCCCATGATTAGTTTTAATCGTTGCTTTACTACCAGTCGCATTTGCTAAATCTAATTGTGGATAAGTCATAAATGCCTCCAAATATTTTAATCAGTAGCTACATTCTAATACAAACAGAGTGTACAGGGCAACGGTCTTTTGGCGTAGCCTAACTTCAATTATTTGATTGAGCGGCAAGACCGATCGAACAAATAATTAAGTTAGGCCTAGCCATTTGTTGCCCGAAACACGTTTCAAACAGAGTGTGCAGGGCAATGGGTTGCTTGCGTAGGCTAATTCCAAATATCTGATTAAGCAGCGCTAGCTGATTGAGCAGATATTTGAATTAGCCATAACCAGCTATTGCCCGAAACACGTTTTAAACAGAGTGTACAGGGCAATGGTCTTTTGGCGTAGCCTAACTTCAATTATTTGATTGAGCGGCAAGACCGATCGAACAAATAATTAAGTTAGGCCTAGCCATTTGTTGCCCGAAACACGTTTCAAACAGAGTGTGCAGGGCAATGGGTTGCTTGCGTAGGCTAATTCCAAATATCTGATTAAGCAGCGCTAGCTGATTGAGCAGATATTTGAATTAGCCATAACCAGCTATTGCCCGAAACACGTTTTAAACAGAGTGTACAGGGCAATGGTCTTTTGGCGTAGCCTAACTTCAATTATTTGATTGAGCGGCAAGACCGATCGAACAAATAATTAAGTTAGGCCTAGCCATTTGTTGCCCAGAACACGTTTCAAACAGAGTGTGCAGGGCAACGGGTTGCTCGCGTAGGCTAATTCCAGGCTGAACTTAAATAACTTTTAACATTAATAATTTTCAACGCTGATTTTATTCTTTTACTTGTCAAAAATAAGTTTTTCGCCTATGATTAAGGAGGATGAAACCGTTACCAAGTCTAATATATTGAGGAGTCTTCACTTATGAAAATTGGAATTATTGGTGCCACCGGCCATGTTGGTCACTTTCTGACTGAAGAGGCATTACGGCGTGGCCATGAAGTTGTTGGCATTGTCCGTCATGTGCCAGAAACAGCTGAACCAAATTTACATTTCTTGAATAAAGATTTGTTTAATTTGACCACAGAAGATGTGCAAGACTTCGATGCATTAATTAGTGCATACAACGCACCTGCTAATGAAGAACCTTTGCATTTGGAAGCCATGAAACACTTAGTTGAAATTCTCGCTGGTACTAATGTGCGCCTATTAGTTGTTGGTGGTGCCGGCAGTTTGTATGTCGACAATAAACTTGAGCAGCGCCTCTTTGAAACTGATAATTTCCCTGATGATTTTAAACCAACTGCTGCTAACATGAGCAAGGGATTAGACTATCTGCGCAATGTCGAAAATATTCGTTGGACTTATTTGAGCCCTTCGAAAGATTTCTTAGTCAATGGTGCGCGTACTGGCCACTACAAAGTCGGTCAGGAGCAATTATTGATTAGTAAATACGGTAAGAGTGAAATTAGTATGGCTGATTATGCCATTGCTGTACTAGACGAAATCGAAACACCACAACATCAACAACAGCGTTACACAGTTTGTATGGTGTAATAAAGTAATTAACTGAGCATCATTTGCTTTATTTACCAGCTGATGTTATAGTATAAGTATAATTTTGTTGAACATAGACCACCAAAGCCACCGACTAGTGCAATAGTCGGTGGCTTTTTTTGCGAGCAATTATGTAATTGAACGGGTGAGGCTAATGTTGCCTACGCTGACTACTTGCGATGATGATTACTTAGCCAGTAATTATACGTCGCAAGAACCACACCAACAATGATTGGCGCAATAATTTTGTCAAACATAAACTCACCTCCCTCACGTTGATAAATTCTTCCACAACGTGTGGATTGGGCAACACATTCATTATGCCAGATGTTCAGCCAATTGTGTAGATGATAACTAGCATTAGCAAAGTTATTACGTCAGCCATGCTTGTTCAACAAAGTTGGAACCAATTTCTCGCGACTAGCGCTAAGTATGCTTGCTGTAGCAGTAGATCAATGCTATACTATAAGTATAATTTTGTCGAACATGAATCACCAAAGCCACCGACTATTGCCGTAGTCGGTGGCTTTTTTTGCGAGCAATTATGTAATTGAACGGGTGAGGCTAATGTTGCCTACGCTGACTACTTGCGATGATGATTACTTAGCCAGTAATTATACGTCGCAAGAACCACACCAACAATGATTGGCGCAATAATTTTGTCAAACATAAACTCACCTCCCTCACGTTGATAAATTCTTCCACAACGTGTGGATTGGGCAACACATTCATTATGCCAGATGTTCAGCCAATTGTGTAGATGATAACTAGCATTAGCAAAGTTATTACGTCAGCCATGCTTGTTCAACAAAGTTGGAACCAATTTCTCGCGACTAGCGCTAAGTATGCTTGCTGTAGCAGTAGATCAATGCTATACTATAAGTATAATTTTGTCGAACATGAATCACCAAAGCCACCGACTATTGCCGTAGTCGGTGGCTTTTTTTGCGAGCAATTATGTAATTGAACGGGTGAGGCTAATGTTGCCTACGCTGACTACTTGCGATGATGATTACTTAGCCAGTAATTGTATGTCGCAAGAACCACACCAATAATGATTGGCGCAATAATTTTGTCAAACATGAAATCACCTCCCCCACGCTGATAAATTCTTCCACCACGTGTGGACAGGCACCAGTTACATTATGCCAGATATTGCATCAATTGTGTACCTATAAACTAATGATTCAATTAGAAATTATTAGTGAAGTGACTGCAAAAAAATAGCCGGCGGACTGTCGACTATTTCTAAGTGACACGAATAAGTCTAATTCATTGGCGTAATCACCGTGTTATGTTCGGGACCGGGATTTGCCAAATACACACGTTCTCCTTGGTGATCATTGGCGACGCTGAAAGTAAATTCAACGTTAGTCGCCACACCCCACTCGCCATTTTTGTTCATAGCAATCAATGACATGGCGCCGCACTTACCATAACGTTGGGCTAATTTATCGGCAAAATCATAAACTGCTTGGTCACAAGCCGCTTGTGGTGTCAGGCCAGTACTCATGAGGCGGACAATCTCATATGACAGACACCCTTTCATTAAATCTTCGCCAAGTCCGGTGGCGCTAGCACCACCAATTTCACTATCAACATAAAATCCTGAACCTGACAACGGTGAATCGCCAACCCGACCTGGCTTTTTCATAAATAAACCAGACGTTGACGTGCCAACGGTCATTTGACCAGCCGTATCTAAAGTCACGGCACCCACAGTATCATGACCATCGTAGGGACTCAAATTATTGGCAGCGACTTCTTTGACACGCTCAGCCCAATCGTCATGAGCTTTTTTGGTTAACATATTTTGTTTGGCAAAGCCCGCTAGTGATGCATACTTAGTGGCTCCAGCGCCAACACGAAAACTATTAAACTGTTCGTCACTTAATTTGCGCGCCACCGAAATCGGATTAGTCACGTCCTGAATGCCGGCAACACCACCAATTTTAAAAGTATTGCCATCCATAAAAGCTGCGTCCATTTCGAGAACGCCCGCTTCATTCGGCAAGCCACCATAGCCTACTGATTGATAATCAGGACAATTCTCAACTGTTTGAATTAGACGTTCCACAGCATCTCCAGCCGTTGCCCCATCTTTTAGCATTTCACTGGCAGTTACAACCCCATCATGAGCCATTTGCCAAGTTGCAATAACTCCCCAATTCATTTGTGCACCTCATTTATTTTGATAGCGTTACCACCATTATTATACCGAACATTTATCAAAAAAGGGGCATTTCAAACACTAAAAAAAGAGTGCTGCCAACGACTGACATCACCCTTCTTCATTCATTACTCAACAGTTAAAAATTAATGTTTACCATCAAATAAGGCATGAATTGATTCATTATTGTAAATTTTTTCGATTGCATTAGCAAACAAATCAGCCACTGACAAACGAACTAATTTTGGAAATTCTTTTTCTTCGGGAACCCGAATTGAATCAGTGACAACCACTTGTTCAATAATTGACTCCTGTAATTTTTCAGGTGCACCTTTGGAGAAGACCGCATGGGTGGCACAGCCATAAACAGCTTTAGCACCAGCAGCCTTTAAAGAGTTTGCGGACCAAACCATCCGATTAGCAGTATCAATCAAATCATCAGCAATAATGCAAATACGGCCGTCAACATCACCAATAATGTCCAAAGGATCAACACTAGGACTACTATCACGCTTGTCAACAATTGCAATTGGCGCGTTCAAGTATTCTGCCAAAGCCCGCGCCCGTTTAGTCGAATTATGATCAGGTGCGACCACAACGATATCATCTTTTTCTTCTAAGTGTTTCTTTTCAAAATACTTAGCTAATAAAGGTAATCCTTGTAAGTGATCAACTGGAATATCAAAGAAACCTTGAATCTGATCTGCATGTAAATCAAGTGCAATCACACGATCAGCGCCACCACATTCAATTAGATTAGACACTAATTTAGCTGTAATTGGTTCACGAGAACGAGTTTTGCGATCAGCCCGAGAATAGGCATAGTATGGCATCACCACATTAATCGTATGGGCACTAGCACGCCGTAAAGCATCCAACATGATCATTAATTCCATGAAGTTCTCATTTACTGGATCATCAACAGACTGAATCACGAAAATATCATCACCACGAACAGTTTCATCAATGTTAATTTGAATTTCACCATCCGCAAAGTGCTTAACTGAAGTTGACAATAATGGTGTCCCCACAGCCTTCGCAATAGCTTCTGCCAATGCATAGTTACCATTCAACGCAATTAATCTCATTGCGTGTCGATTATTTGCTCTTGTTGCCATATGTTCCTCCAAATAGCTTTAACTGAATTTAAAAATCCATCCGTTTAATTATCACCCTTCATTATAAGTGAAAACCAAGCTCATGACTAGTACAATTTCAAGAGTGTGAGGAGCAGCGGATAGTTGGCGTAGGATAACTTCAATTATTTGATTGAGCTGGTGAAACCAGATCGAGCAAATAATTAAGTTAGGCGTAGCCATTTGGCATCCCGAACACGTTTCAGCACCACAAAAGCTAAAACCTGGTGAAGTTTTTGAAACGGAAACGGTTCTGACTGCATTCCGGGCTGCGGGTTGTGGAACGCGGCCGGGATTGATTTGAGCTTATTGCTACGCAACAATCTCAAATACAACCCTTTGTCTAACTGCTAAAGCAGTAAGACAAATTTGGCTGCTACTCGCAAGCTCGGGCGCAAATAAAAACCATTGGCTGACAACCCGGTCCCTCCATTTCGTCTGGAGTTGAGTTGGTGACCTTTACCCTGTTAGTGATTAAGGCAGTTGCAGCAAGATTGAGCAACTTAATTCACTCAGCAGCAATAATTGAATAGTACGATAAAAAAATAGCCTGTATGATATCTTTCAATTCCATCTCGAAAGATTGTCACACAGGCTTTGTTGGTCACTGCAAGCTGGTTTTCTTACATTGGTGCTCAGTTCTGTTAGTTTTATCTGTTGGTTGCTGGGCGATTGGCGTCAGGTAAGGGGCTTTCTTTGCGTACGAGCGATTTTGCGAGAAGCAGTGAAATTATTCTTAACGGTTTACCGTTTAGAATAAGGCTTGTATTTAAGATTTTTCGCAGAAAAAGCTTAAATCAACGCCCACGCCGTTCCACGCCCGAAAAATCGCCCAGCAACCACCTTCTTAAATTGGGGAAGACTTGGCACTATTTTACGTTCCGCACCCCGGCGGCCGTAACGGAGTTGTTATCTATTCTGCCTTAAACTAACTTTAGACTTAACACGCTGATTGCGTTCGCAAAATCGCCCAGCTACTTCGCTAATACCTCGGCTCGGCGCCATAAAGCAATTTTTTGAATGAGATCGTATGGAATTGGTTGATCATATGGGAATTGAATTGCCCCCTTACTCGTCTTGTATCCGGCCAATTCCTTGGCAAAGTGCACAATTGCACTCGGCGTTGGATAAATTTCCAAATGCTTCTGAGCGCAAGCAAAATGAATTAAGTTCTCTCGATAATAATATGTCGGCATCCCATATTTCATTGTTTCTTCAGCCTCCGGTAAACTAGCCAACATAATTTCTCGAATTTGATTTAAAACATCCTGTCGCTCACGAGGACAGTGTTGAATATATTCAGTGACCGCTTGGTTTTGCGTCATCATAGTGCCTCTTTCCTACTTGTTCCACAAGAATTTAATTAAGATTTGATCAACTTGTTGATTTTCATGTAACTTGCTGTGCTGGGCATCAGGACCAACAATTCGCTGCTCTTGATATGATTTAGCCTGGTCCGCAACTAAATAACGCAATGATTGTGAGGAAGCATTGCTCACTGCCCCATCAGAATGGGTGCCATCGTCCAAATCACCGAAAATATTCAAGACTTTGACTGACTGATAAACTGATGATTGACGCAATCTTTCCAATTCACGATAATTCGCGTTTGTCTTGGCTGGTTGACCATTGGCTGCTAATTCCATTTGATTGGGTTGGTCATCCCGACCCAAAATACCATTAAAATGACCCGCAATAACAACTTGCTTCTGAACTTGCGGTAACTGCTTATTATCGGCATAATCCAACATATAAAATGTGGTGGCCATATTTCCCATGGAATGGCCTACTAAATTAACCTTTTGAATATGATCACGTTTCTGTAACGCTTGTAAAACATTCCGCGCCCATTTACCACCTTGATGGTAGTCAGGATTCTTATTATCGATAAATCCAACTTCGACAATTGGATGCCGATCCTTGGCTGAAAAGTTCCCCTTCAAAGTTACTTTACCATTCGCGGCAACCTCTGCTTGAATCACTGTTTTCGTGACACCCGCCTTAACTGCGGCATTAGCCATTTGTTGCTCAGCATTAATACTACTGCCATACCCGTGAAAAAAGAGCGTCGGTACAATTTCACTGCCCGCTTTTTTTGAAACCGCAGCTGTTTTTGCTGAACAACCTACTAATAACAAGACCAAGCTGCTTAACACAAGCAGCAATCCGAAAACTTGTCGTTTCATTTTCATTATCATTTAATCATCCCCAATTCTGCTTTCATTTAACCCCATCTCTACCCACCCGTCAATTGAGAAGACTCCGAGTGAAATAATCATGAAGTTACTCTAAAGTTTCAATAAGATGTGGCGAAATAATTGCTTTTTCTTGGTGAAAATTAGACAATGATAATATGAAATCGTAGTGAAAATAACTGCGAAACAATTTTATTGGGGTAAGCTAAATGACAAACGGACAAGATACAACAAACAAAGGTCAGAAAAAAGAAGAAACTAGTTTCATTAAATGGCTATTAGAATTAATTATTATTGCAATCGTCATGTTTACTGGGGTCAATTTACTGTTCAATTATGTACTGGCTAAAGATGTGGTTACTGGTCCTTCAATGCAACCCACATTTTATGATGGCGATCGTCTGATCACTTACCGTCTTGGCAAAATCAAACGCGGTGACATCGTTGTTCTGAACGCGCCTGATGAACCAGGAAGTCTCTATATCAAACGAGTAATTGGCTTGCCCGGAGACAAGGTTTACGCTAAAAACGATCAGCTGTATGTTAATGGCAAGAAATTGAACGAATCTTATTTGTCTGAGTACAATACTGGCAATGATTTCACTGAAGATTTCTCTTTGCAACAACTCTTTAATCGCAACACTGTACCAGCTGATAGTTACTTCGTGATGGGGGATAATCGACCGGTTTCGAAAGATAGCCGTAAAATTGGCTTCATTAAAAAATCCTCAATCAACGGCGTCGTTAAATTGCGATACTGGCCACTGAACCGCTTAAAGATATTTTAATTATCATCACTATCAAGCAGCTGTCCTACTCTGAATTGAGTGGACAGCTTTTTTATATCGACAATAATAGCCAGTGAAATATTGATTCTTCGCAATTAATTATTCTTTAATGATGATTTTTTTGTTATACTTGTGAATAAATCGAATTTAAAGGAAGCTTGGACTATGGCCACTGACACACCCAACTTTACCAACGCGTCCACACTTAACTAAGGTAACCTGGAGTTGCCTCATCAGCTCATTATTGCTTTTCATAGCCGATTTTATTTTTCGCTGGCAAGAACGTAGCGTTTTGGAAGCTGGACTTAATCAACAATTGTTAAAATCAAGTGGTGAAAAATTAAAACGGCTTAATTTAATTCAAGTTCAGGATTTGATTTTAACCATTGCTTTGATCCTATCCATTCAAGCACTAGTCGAGCTAGTGATCAAAAGCATTCGCGTTGCCAACTATTTATTAACTTTGCGAATCACTGCTGTTTTAGTGCTCCTTGCAATTCTTTATTTCTCTTTCACACCAACGGCTTCAATTTATAAAGAAATGGCCCACAACCTGTTTGGCAGTTTCGACCAACTATTTTTACCGCTAGTAATCGCCCCACAAGTTTCAAAAATTGGCAGCTGTCTCTCAATTTTAAAATACGTTTGCTTTACATTGGCAGTTCTCAGCATTCCACCATTTAAACCTCTGATTTCCCCTTGGACCGCCCAAAAAATAAAAACTAATCAGCAGACAACTGATGGGCAGAATCCTTGTGATCAAACGAGAACTTAACTGAAATACCCTGATCCTCGTCGCGTCATCTTTTCGGTAGTGCTTGTCAAATTTGACCATAAAAAAACAGTGCCTAGTTGTGCATCACTTTAATTGAGTGAACCAACTAGACACTATTTTATTTGACGAATTATTTTTGAGCACGACCGCGATATGAGTTATCGCTTGTGTTAACTTGAATCTTTTCACCAGCAGAGATGAAGTCTGGCACGTTAACGACTAAACCTGTTTCCAAAGTAGCAGGTTTGCCACTACCAGTTACAGAGCCGCCCTTGATTGAAGGTTGTGTTTCAGTGACAACCAAATCAACTGTTCCTGGCAAAGTAACCCCGATGACTTCAGAACCATAAAATTCAATTTCTACAGTCATGTTTTCCAACAAATAATTCATTTCATGGGCGATTGAAGCCACTGGAATTTCATATTGTTCGTAAGTTTCCAAATCCATGAAAACTGCCATGTCATTTTGTGTATATAGATATTGAACTGATTTGCGTTCAACAACTGCTAATTCGATTTTTTCACTAGGACGCATGGTTGTTTGAATCGTTGAACCAGCGCGCACATCATATAATTTCACCTGCATCACTGTATTACCTTTACCAGGTTTATGGTGATTACTCTCGATAACTTTAATGAGCTTGCCGTCCTTAACGAAGGTCATGCCTGCCCGTAAACTAATTGCTTCTGTCATGATAACTACCTCTCGTTCAATCAGAATTTCTTGACCAGCCCCCAAAAGAACTGAACCAAGCATGATATGTCAATCCTCCTGATTATAACATTGAATAGCTTAAGTTGCGAGGTGGGATGGGCTTTTGGCGTAGTGTAATTTCAATTAATTGATTGAGCGGTGAAACCGATCGAACAATTAATTAAATTACACATAACCATTTACCAGTGTGAGCACGTTTAAGTTGCAAGGTGCAGTGGGAGACTGCGTAGGGTAATTTAAAATTGCGAACGCCATAATAAGTTGCCCCATTTTAATTACCATAATTACCCTAGTATTTTCTAATTAGCTTAGTGGCAAACTCAAATAAAAAGATACCAGACACAAACAAACTTGCGTCATGGTATCTTTGTTAGTCTACTTATAGTGCTGGTGAAGTTGGCGTGCTGGAAGTTAAGTTCCATGTAATTGTTGAGGTGAAGCCAAGGTTTTCTTGTAATTGTGCCGTTGGATTAGTGCCAATCAACAGATTCGCTGTCACCGGAAACTCGCCAGAAGCATGTTGGGTGTTATTAAGAACCGCATATTCAGTACCATCAGCATTAATCACTGGTCCAGTATCAGTCAAGCCATTAAGTCGTAGCCCTAAATTATTGAAAGTCTGACCATCACGATCAGCAAACGGTGCCATTTCGGCAGATAATTGCCAGTCCTGATCATTAGGCCGCGTATCCATAATCGATAAGGTGTTTTCCGTGTCACCTTGGGAAACTGGTTGTTTTCCAGGTGTCGTTAAATTACCGTTATAAATTTGAGCCGCCGTGACACCAACAAAAGTAAAGTTTGGTACTGCTTCTAAAGTAAGGTTACCGATTCGGCCACGAACCTCAATCTGGGCAAGATTAGTCGTAATGGTAATTGGATTCTTTTTATAATTCAAAGTGATTGTTAGTTGCGCATAGAAATCATCATTCATGCTGGTAGCAACACTGGCAGCGTTAAAGAACACTGCTCCTGGCGGAATAGTCAATAGTTGTGTTGTATTCAGCTCATTAGGATTAGTGAACTGTCCACTACCATTAATTGCTCCAGGAATATCTGCACTAACAAACTTTCCCTTATCATTCTTATAGAAGTATTTCCAACTGTAATTAGCAGATGGTGGCGCCTCTAAACCATCCTGTTCATCCACATCGCTTTCATAAAACTCTTTCGTGATTTTATCCAAGCCACTAACACTCCAGGTCATTCCATAAAGCTCCGCCTGATCTATGGCAATACTCTTAGCCTTGAGGCCACCCACATAAACAGTGGTGTCCGCATTTAAGCCATTCGTATTAGCTGCTAAAGTTATCGGCAATCCAGGATTTTCTGTACTGGTATTAATATTTGAAGCAATAACTGATTTGTTGACATTGAAATCAACAGAACGACCAGCATTCGGTTCAAAATCGACTTGACTGTTGTCATCCCAAGCAACCACACTGGTGGAATTAGATGGTGTTAGATTAGCCTTTGCTTCATAATCCATCGATGGAAAGACAACCGGCGATTCCGGTGTAATACTCAAGTCCGTTGCTGGTACTTCACCTTCAAGAACAACCACCTTTACCAATTTAGAATAGTAGTTAGTCCCCAGTAAAGAACTTTTCGTGTAACGAAATTGGAAATAATAGTAGCCTGGTTGCAAAGCATTGCCATCAACATAACGAAGCTTAGCGTTATAACGACTGCTTATTAAGCCATTGGCAGTTGTCTTGACAGTAGGTGTCTCACTCCGATACCAAGATTTTGTAGTTTGATTGTATTCCCACATATAACCCTCAATCTTAGGATTACTGCCAAGAATGGGAATCCCCATTTCAATTACTTGACTGTCTAAATTCACTTCACTACCTTCAACAACATATTGCTCCGTTTGTGGCTGATTAATGAAACCATTACGAAGGGCAACTATAAAAACCATGCCCTTACTGCTGGCTTTTTTAACACCATCAGCAGATGTTGGTGCGGCTGGTTCTCCCTCAAGAGCTGCTTTTGAATCTTTATCCGCTGCCGGATCCACTTCTGTCTCTGTTTCAGTCTCTTCAGAGTTTGCAACTTCAGTTTCATTCTCAACCACATCATTTTCACTGACTTCCTCAGTTGGATTTTCACTAACTGAACCATTGTCAGTAGTGTTTGATTCATCATTAGCTTCATCTTCTATTGATGATGCTTCCGAACTAGAATCAGAAGTTGATTCAGAACTGGGAGTACTATTAACAGCCTGATTGATTTGCTCAAGCTGCCCAGATTCAGCAATCGCACTATTAGCGACAGTTTGGGTTGATAAAGCACTTCCTGCAATCACATTTGGTGTCACTTGACCAATAATTGCGCCTAAGAGAACCAGTGTTACTATTAACTTACTTATTTTTTGCCAGTAGCTCACAACTAATCCCCCCACGCAATTAGACTGATCACAATTTTAATAAATTCATCCGACTGAATTCAGATTTAATTTTTCCCCGAATTGTCAAATCAAGTGCAACACTTCCGACCTATTCTTAGTTATTGGTCTGGTTAATCAAAGTCTGGCAGGACTGCGATTGCCGATTGATAGTTGAGAATCTTTCGTGGTCTTTGGTTCAGAGCGTTTTGGATTGCTTGAATCCCTGTTAAGGTCAATTGGCGCATTGAGCAGCCTT
>NZ_RHOT01000052.1 GCF_003946675.1 Lapidilactobacillus gannanensis
GTGTGGTAACTATAAGAATAGGTCTTCATGGCCTTTTTGGTCTAGTCATTTAGGTGTTGCACTTCAATTTTAAATCCGGCGAATTTATAAATATAAACAATTCTTGAATTCAATACCAATTTCTTCACCTTTTCAACCTCCAGAACAATGTCTATCTTCATTGTATTGGAGCAATTAGTAGAAGTAGCTCAAAATTAATGGTCAGAAATGGCTCACTTTAGTTCAGCAGTTATAGCACACCCAACTCAGTTAGATTGTGATGAAATCTGAATAGCAAAATTAAATTAGCTGATTGCCATTTAAATCTTATTCCGATTTCTTAAATCCAAAAAAATTTCCATCCTAGCTATTTGTTCATATCAACCTTTTTTCTATCAGTAGTGCTGAATTTAACTTCTTAATCAAGGCGGACCCAGCGATTGGCCTCATGGCAGTCAAGTTTCACAACCTCAAAAGATTATCAAATTGGCTTTAAATTTATCACTATCTGTTTTTCCAAACAGTGGTAATCAATTCTGTTAGTTTATCCTGGTGGCTGGGCGATTGGCGTCAACGGTGAAATTATTCTTGACGCTTCAGCGGTTAGAATAAGGCTTGTATTTGAGCTTGTTGCTGAAAGCAGTAAGCTCAAATCAACGCCCACCATGTTCCACGCCCTCTTAATCGCCCAGCCACCACCAACCCTTAATTGGGGAAGTCTTGGCACCATTTTAGTTTTAAACTATCAAATTTCCTCAGCTAGAAGCGAGCTAGCGCACATTGTTGGAACTAACCCAGGCAAACAAAATAGCCAGTGTGACAATCACACCGACTATTTTTGTTGAACTATTTAATTATTATTCTAAGCAGTCATTAGTCCTTATTTGTCCGTCGTTGAATCAATTTAACCAATTCAACGATGGCAATCATCAAGATGCCAGCACTTAAGACCATTAACCACTGAATGCCGTTTAATTCAGTTACATGGAAAAGGCTATTAAATCCTGGTACAACAATCGTTAAGGCAACCATGATAAATGAAGTCGCCACACCAATATTAAACATTTTGTTCGCAAATGGATGGACACTGAAAATTGATTGATGAATCGACTTCACGTTAAATGCATGGAACAATTGAATCAGTGCTAATGTTGCATAGGCCATCGTTAAAGCATCCGCGTGCATGGCATCGTTTGACGCATGCACAGGAAACATGATGGCTAGCCCATAGACACCTAACGTCAGCATTCCTTCAAGAATACCTTGATAGATAATTGAGGAGCCAACACCACCACTAAGGAAATTAGATTTACGACCACGTGGTTTATGATCCATAATGCCCGGTTCAGTTGGCTCGACCCCTAAGGCAATCGCTGGGAAAGTATCAGTTGCTAAATTGATCCATAATAATTGGACCGGTTTGAGAATGTCCCATCCCATTAGTGTCATCATAAATAAAGTTAAAACTTCACCTAAGTTAGCTGATAACAAATACTGAATTGATTTTTGAATATTGGCAAAGACCTTCCGACCTTCTTCAACGGCCACAATAATTGTGGCGAAATTATCGTCAGCCAGTACCATATCACTAGCACCTTTAGAAACTTCAGTACCAGTAATCCCCATCCCAATACCAATATCGGCCGATTTCAAAGCTGGGGCGTCGTTGACACCGTCACCAGTCATGGCAACAACTTTACCTTGGTCTTGCCAAGCCTTAACAATTCGAACTTTATGTTCAGGCGAAACACGTGCGTAAACTGAATAGTTTTTAACTTTCTTATCGAATTCTTGATCAGTCATTTGATCCAACTGTGCACCAGTAATCACAGCATCATCGTCACCGGCCTTAATAATGCCTAAGCGGGCCGCAATAGCTTCAGCCGTATCCTGATGGTCACCTGTGATCATAATTGGTCGAATGCCGGCCTTCTTCGCATCAGCAACAGCTTTAGCAGCTTCAGGACGTTCGGGGTCGATCATGCCGACTAAGCCAGCAAAGGTTAATTCTTTTTCAACTGTTTCTGAATTTAGCTCAGCTGGCAATTGATCAATTATCCGGTAGGCCATACCCAAAACACGTAACGCTTGAGTAGCCATGCCCTTGTTCTGCGCCAAAATCTGATTACGATCTTTGCCTGTCATCTCGCGAACGTCCCCAGGAGCTGTTTCGATATTCGTCACTCGTTTTAATAATTCATCTGGTGCACCCTTAACGGCTACAAAGAACTGGCCATTAGCCAATTGATGGATTGTTGACATTAGTTTACGCTCTGAATCAAATGGCACCTCAGCAACTCGCGGTTCTTTTGCCAAGGCTGCTTCTATCGAATAATCATGATCTAGCCCAAATTGAATTAAGGCTGTTTCGGTTGGATCACCAATTAACTGACCATCAGATTGAATCTTAGTATCATTGCTGAAAGTCATCACTTTCAAGGTACTGTCATCTGCTGCAATCGGTTCCTTTGCTTCAACTAAATGACCATGTTCGAAAACTTTTTCAACAGTCATTTTATTTTGCGTCAAAGTCCCAGTTTTATCAGAGGCTACAATATCAGTACTACCTAGGGTCTCAACGGCTGGCAATTTACGAACTAATGCTTGACGCTTAGCCATTCGCGTTGTCCCCAGAGCTAAAATAATCGTGACGATTGCTGGCAAGCCCTCTGGAATAGCGGCAACGGCCAAGGAAATAGCCGTCAATAACATTTCAATCACTAATTGGTCCATTGGTAAACCATCATGGTTATTAACAATCCCCACCACAAAAATAATAGCGGCAATGGCTAAAATGAGCCACGTTAGTGTCTTACCTAAAGAATTTAAATTATCTTGCAATGGTGTACTCGTCTCGTCAGCAGCATTAATCATGCCGGCGATGCGACCAACCTGGGTATTCATGCCAGTACCAACAACCACACCAACACCACGGCCATAAGTCACATTACTGTTCATAAAGGCCATGTTAGTCCGATCACCAATTGTCACTTCTTCATCCGCCAGTACCTCAGCATTCTTTTCAACAGGCACAGACTCACCAGTTAAAGCTGATTCCTCAACCTTCATGGAAGCAGAGTCAATCAATCGCAAATCGGCTGGAATAATATCGCCTGCTTCTAAAAGGACGACATCCCCAACAACCAAGTCTTCACTACTGATTGTTTCCATATTACCGCTACGACGGACATGAGCTTCTGGTGTCGCCATTTCTCGCAAAGCATCAATTGCCTCTTCAGCTTTAGATTCTTGGAAAACACCGAAAACGGCATTAATAATAACCACTGCCAAAATTAAGAAAGCATCAGGCCACTCATGAGCAACCACCCCAGAAACCAGGGCCGCTACTAGTAAAACTAGAATCATAAAATCCTTGAACTGATCGAAAAATCGTTGGAAAATATTCTTCCGTTTTGCTTGAGCTAAAGCATTGGGACCATTTTCAATCAACCGCTGCTTTGCTTGCTCATTACTCAGACCTTGATCACTCGTCTGAAACTGTTTAAAAAGTGCCGACTTGGACAAGGCATAAACTCGTGCTACCTTCGACTCGTCTTTACCAACCAACAAAAATTCCTCCTCTTTGGACGTGGGAATAAAAAAAGACCCGCACGCAAAAACCACGTACAAGTCTCACTAATTAAGTCAAAACCAGAACTATTGTCTTGTTGATGGTTTTGTCACGGACAATGCCGCCAGTTACTCCCTTGTTATAAATTCAGTATACTAAAACAATTCTGATAAAGCAATCAGAAAGTTCAGGTCACCTAACTTTTTCATCACCTGACCTTGTCACCGATCCGAAGATAGCAACTATCCGACTTGCGCAACATCATTGGTTATTCAACCTGACTATGCTTTTGGTTCCCAGAATGTATCAAACACCGTAATTGGTAGATGACGTTTATGCTGCGTCTTCAAAAACCATTGTTCAATTTTCTCGGCAGCAGCATCAGGTACAGTTTTACCTTCAAGATAGTCATCAATTTGGTCATAAGTGACCCCCAACGCAACCTCATCTGGTAATTCAGGACGATCATCCTCTAAATCAGCCGTTGGCACTTTCTCGTATAAATGTGTTGGTGCACCCAAATAATGTAGCAATGCTCGGCCCTGACGTTTATTCAAGCGATATAACGGTGTAACATCAGCACCACCATCACCATACTTCGTGTAAAAACCAGTAATATTTTCTGCCGCATGATCAGTTCCTACCACAACACCAGCATGAGCACCAGCCACAGCGTACTGTGCAATCATCCGTTGCCGGGCCTTAATATTGCCCTTGTTAAAGTCAGTAATGGTTTGTCCTTGTTGTGTCAATTCGACTAACATTGCTTCCGTTGCAGGCTGAATATCAACACGAACAACCTGATCAGCTTGCATCCAGTCAATTGCGGCCATCGCATCACTTTCATCAGCCTGAACGCCATAAGGTAAGCGCATCGCATAGAATTGATAAGCCGTATCACCTGTTTCGGCACGCAATTCAGAAATTGCTATTTCGGCCAGCTTGCCAGCTAAGGTTGAATCTTGACCACCGGAAATACCAAGCACATAACTTTTTAAAAATGGTTGTGCCCGCAAATATTTCTTCAGAAAGTCAACTGAGCGGCGGACTTCCACGGCAGGATCAATTTCTGGTTTTGTTTTTTCAACTGCAATAATCTGGGCTTGTAAGGCTCGCATCACGAAAACTTCCTTATCCTTTTTTAATTAAACTTGCACTAACCAAGTATGACCAATCCACTTAATGGTTATGATGACCTTCGCCGTCATTATTCATATTAGCGACCATTTGGCGCATCCGAGCAATATGATTCATCTTATGATCATACAGTTTTTGCGACAAATCAACTGGATATTCTTGAGGATTTAAATCGCGTTTATACTCATCCCACAACGAATCAAGATTCTTAGTTGTTCGTTCTTTAATTATTGCCAAATTAGGTAAGTCATAAACTAAATGACCATCAATATAGATATCTTTCAAAATTGGTACTGCATCAAAATCATGAATGGTTTTGTTAATGTAAGTGAACTTCGGATGGAACATAAACAATTCTTCATGGGCTAATGGACTCTCATCCCACAAAGTAATGTAGTCACCTTCAGACTTGTCATTTTTACGCTGATTAGTAATCCGCCAAACTTGTTTCTTGCCTGGGGTACTAACTTTTTCCGCATTACTAGACAATTTAATGGTATCGACCATCTGACCTTGACTATTCTCAATTGAGACTAATTTATAAACCGCACCTAAGGCTGGTTGATCAAAGGCAGTGATTACTTTTGTCCCCACGCCCCAGACATCAATCTTAGCGCCCTGCATCTTCAAGTTCTGGATTGTCTTCTCATCTAAATCGTTAGAAGCATAAATTTTAGCGTCAGGGAAACCAGCATCATCAAGCTGTTGCCGAATTCGCTTAGAAATATAGGCCATGTCGCCAGAATCAATCCGCACGCCCTGAAAATTAATTTTATCGCCCATTTCTTTGGCAACGCGAATCGCACTGGGCACACCAGAACGGATGGTATCATAAGTGTCGACTAAGAAAACACAATCACGATGTGTTTCCGCATAAGCTTTAAAAGCTAAATAATCATTTTGATAAACTTGGACTAACGCATGGGCATGCGTGCCACTAGCGGGAATACCGAAAATTTTGGCCGCGCGAACATTACTAGTGGCATCAAAACCACCAATATAAGCTGCCCGCGTCCCCCAAATTGCCGCATCCATTTCTTGAGCCCGCCGCGAACCAAATTCCAAAACTGGATCACCATTAGCCGCCGATTTAACCCGAGCCGCTTTAGTTGCCACTAGAATCTGGAAATTAATAATATTCAGCAACGCCGTTTCTAACAGCTGACACTGATCCAACGGCCCCTCAACCTGAATGACTGGTTCTTCATTGAAAACCAAATCGCCTTCTTGAGATGAGCGAATCGTACATTCAAACTTCATTTCCGCTAAATAAGTTAAGAAATCCTCAGGAAAGCCAGTTTGCTCGCGTAAATAAGCCAAATCCGATTCACTAAACTTGAAGCCATCTAAATAACGGACAATTCGCTCCAAGCCCGCAAAAATAGCATAGCCGTTTTCAAAAGGAATCTTACGAAAATAGCCTTCAAAAACCGCATGACGCTTATTGATGCCTTCCTTCCAATAAGAATACATCATATTTAATTCATAAAGATCCGTATGTAGCATTAAGCTATCATCGGGATAAATCTTTTGCATGACCGCACCTCGGGCAATGTTTTTTAATTGAGTAATAATAGTTAAATTTTAACTTAAAACTTATTGATTCACAATAAATCAGTCTATCCAAACTATCTAGAAGAAGCGCCAGCCCCACTTATGGAAATATTGACGCATTGAACGCATAAAAATTTTAAATCCAGAAAAACTGCGATGTGAAGCCATTCCGTAGAAATGAGTTACAACGGCGGTTGGTACATAAATAATTTCAGAACCACTTTGTCGAATCCGATCACATAAATCATTATCTTCAAAATACATAAAGAATCGTTCATCAAAACCAGAAATTTTCTTAATCACTGACGTCCTAGTAAACATAAAAGCTCCAGAACCATAGTTAATCGGCTGTTGGATATCAGCTAAATCTCGGCATTCATAATGGCTTAAACGTTTATTAAAGAGTCGTTTAACAAATTTAAAGGGTACGAAACGTAGCATATAATCGAAAACATCTAAACGCCGACGAATTAAATATTGCACGTCACCACTAGGTCCAACTATCTTAGGAGTTAACATACCAAATTTTTGTTTCGTATCAGCTTGCAGCACTCGATACATGGCTTCAAAAGCCGTCTGATTAACAATAATATCAGGATTACAAATTAAGAAAAATGGTGTAGTCGTGTCGGCCAACGTTGCATTATGACCGTGGCCAAAGCCCAGATTCTCACCAGAGGCAATAATTTTAATTTGTGGCGAAGCATAAGTCTGCAATTTTGCAACATAATCAGCATTAGAACCATTATCATGAACAACGATTACGACCGGCAACGCTGCTAAAATTGGTTTAAAACTATCTAACGTTTTAAAAATATACTGACTATTGTAAGTAACGATACTAACGGTAACTTGCATTTGAGCATTATTAGTCATCTTTTTGTCCTAATCAATCTGCTTCATAAACTTAGCCAAAGCTTCTTGCCAAGTTGGGATTTCAAACCCAGTTGCTTTAGTCTTGCTAAGATCCATAATTGAATGCCGTGGTCGATAAGCTTTTTGAGGAAATTGTTCCGAGCTAACTGGTGTAACTTCAACCGACTGATTCTTTAAAATTTCTTTAGCGAATTCATACCAAGTACAGTAATTATCATTTGATAATTGATATAAACCATAAGGCACTTGATGATCTAAGGCATACAACATGAACTCAGCCAATGTCCGAGTCCATGTTGGCCGCCCCTGTTGATCATCAACAACTGTCAACTTATCATGAGTCTCCGCCAATTTTAGCATTGTATAGACGAAATTCTTGCCATATTTACCAAAAACCCAAGAAGTACGAATAATATAATATTTACTCATAATACTAGCTACCGCTTGCTCGCCAGCCAGCTTAGTCCGACCATACTCATTCTTAGGACCAGGGACCGTCTCTTCGGTGTACATTTGATCATTAGTACCGTCAAAAACATAATCGGTACTAACATAAAATAATGTCGCCCCAACACTTTCTGCAGCGCGGGCAATATTTTGAGTCCCAATTACATTAACTTTATAATCAATTGATTTGCCAGGTTCTTCTTCAGCGGCATCAACGGCGGTATAAGCCGCGCAATGAAAAACAATCTTCGGTTGATTCCTAGTAAAATATTCGTTAACGGCTGCTTCGTCGGTGATATCCAAATCTTGAGCATCTGTACCTGTGTAAGCAAGTTCACGTTCATCAAGTAAATGCCGTAATTCAGTTCCCAGTTGACCATTGGCCCCAGTAATTAAAATTTTCATATTTTCATCAAACTCCTAGTCATTTTCGTAAAATAAACTAACCACTACTAATAATACTACATTTTTAAGAATAACAAAAAACAGACACCGATTTGATGTCTGTTTTTTAGAAACAATTAATATTTATTGACCATTTTTGGCATATTTAGCTTCAACAGCAGCCTTTTCAGACTGCCACCAATCTTCATGTTCAGTGTACCAATCAATGGTATGTTGTAACCCTGTACAGAAATCAGTGTATTCTGGTTGCCAGCCTAATTCTTCACGTAATTTAGTAGAATCAATCGCGTAACGTAAATCATGGCCAGGGCGATCATTAACGTGATCATAAGCGTCTTTAGGTTGACCCATTAATTCAAGGATCATCTCAAGAACTGTCTTATTATCCTTTTCACCGTCAGCACCGATTAAATAAGTCTCACCAATCTTACCCTTAGTCAAAATCGTCCAAACGGCGCGAGAATGATCATTAGTATGAATCCAATCACGGACATTCTTACCACTACCATAAAGTTTAGGACGAATACCGCTTAAAATATTAGTGATTTGGCGAGGAATAAACTTCTCAATATGTTGATAAGGGCCATAGTTGTTCGAGCAATTAGAAACAGTCGCCCTTAAGCCAAATGAACGAGTCCAAGCATGAACTAACATATCTGAACTAGCCTTAGACGATGAATAAGGACTACTTGGGTTATAACGTGATTCTGGCGTAAACTTCTCACCAACACCCTCACCATGACCTGGTAAATCTTCACGTAATGGCAAATCACCATAAACTTCATCAGTCGAAATATGATGAAAACGAACATCATACTTGCGGCAAGCTTGTAACAAAGTATAAGTCCCCACAATATTAGTTTGGATAAATGGTGATGGATCAATTAATGAGTTGTCATTATGGCTTTCAGCTGCGTAATGCACAACGGCATCAGCTTTGCTAACCAATTTGTCAACCAACTCGGCGTCACAAATATCACCAACCACTAATTCAACCCGATCAGCTGGTAACCCGGCAAGGTTGGCCCGATTCCCTGCATAAGTTAATTTATCTAAAACTGTGACATGAACCTCAGGATGATTATTGACCACATAATGGACAAAGTTAGAACCAATAAATCCCGCACCACCTGTAACGATGATATTTTCCATTTAATTTCACTCCTTGAAAAGATAGTATTAATCAATACTAAGACTAACCCATTTATTTAATAGTGAAGCCTTGTTTCGCATATGAATAATCAACTGAATTCGCATTTCCTAAACTATCAGTTGCATACCGAGTCATTAAATACACAGACTTTCCTTTAAGATTATCGAGTGAAACAGTCAAGTTAAAACCGCTTGTACTACCACCAAATAAATCTGGATAGGCTGATGCAACGTCAGGCCGAACTACACTAGTTATTTTAACACGTTTAAGCTCAACATTTGTTTTTTTATCCATAATAAACAAATAACGATAATTATGATCAACCGCTAAATCACTGGCATGCCAGCCCTTAATAATTAGATTTGATCCATTTTGAACGACCGAATCGAGAGAAGCTATGTTTTTATCTCGCTTCGGAATAGTAATAACTTGTTTATTAAAGACATAATCTACATAGTCGCTTGCGTTCCCGTTAGGATTAGAATAACGACTGATTAAATATATCTTCTTTCCTGAAAGCTTCTGACTGATTACAAAGTTATCCTTAAATCCACTCTTATCTGCATTATACAAATTTGGATAAACGCTTTTTACATCCGGGCGCTCAACGGTAATTGTATGCTTACGTTCAATTTCCTTACCCGTAGTTGCGTCCATCAAAATCAAAGTATGCAATGATCGCCCATAAGAAAGGTCACTAGCATGCCAACCGGTCATATTTACGTAACTTCCAGAAACACTAAAATTATCAAGCCAAGCCTTATTTTCTTGAGGTTGCGGGATAATCATATTTTGTTTATCGAAATCATAATCCACATAATCTGCATTTCCATCGGAGCGACTTGAGTATCGACTCATAACATAAACTTTCTTGCCCCACCATTCAGGGACAATACTCATACTAGCCTTGAACCCACTATTTCCAGAATTAAATATATTAGGATATGCATTTCCCACGTCCGGCCGACTAAGATTCGTTACATTTATTCTCTTTAGTTCAGTTTTTGTAGTGGCATCCATTAAAAAGAGAAAATGATACGGACGTCCCTCTGCTTTATCGGCAGCATGCCAGCCACTCATGTTTAATGAAGAACCTGATGAGGTGAATTTATCTAGGCTAGCCTTATTTTCACTACCTAAACGAGGTATGGTAACACTACCAGAAAAATTATAATCCAAATTAGTTCCAGAACCATCGGTATTTTTGGAATATCTTGATGTCACCTTAAATGTGTGTCCATACATATCTGGACTAACAGGCAAGGATACCGAAAAGCCGCTGTTCAAAGTATTAGTAATGTCAGGATAAGCCTGAGCAACATCCACCCGTACCGTACGATTTATTGGCTCTTGCCTGTACTGTTTCCCAGAGTCAACATCTGTAAAAACTAAAAAACTATACGGATATTCAGCCGACGCATTATCCGCATGCCACCCCTGAGCAGTAATAGCATTATCGCTATAAGAAAATTTATCTAATGAGCCTAAGCTTGCTGAGACAATACTCTGATCATACTTTACTAAGCCGTTCTCCTCAATTATTTGATTCAATGTTGCAGCGTAAGTAGGAGCAGTAGCATAGCCATCCTCCTGTAATAATCTTGTAACTGTTTGATATTCTTTTACACCCAATAAGTTACTGTAGCGTGGATTTACATATAGAAAATTGCCATGATCTTCAACACTAGCCGACCAGTTTGGATACTTTCTAAATTGTGCATTGACAGTAGTCCAATTACCATTAATATATTCTTGTGTTGGCACAATTACAGATTGGCCTTGATATGATCCTTTAATTCCAAAGAGATTATTTGCAACTGATGCTAGATCTGACCTTCCCCAACCACTTTCCAGAATCCCTTGGGCAATCGAGACTGAAGGTAACACACCATATTTGGTCCTGCCATCAATTGCTCCTGGTGCAAGTTGGTCAATAAATGACTGAGTATTCATCGCCATTCGACTAGAAAATCTCGAATTTTGAGAGACATTTGAATAGAATCCTGGTCCAATTTCACTATTCGGTGATAAAACAACTGAAGAACCGGTACTTTCCTCTTCAGAATCAGCACGAACAGCTCCTGTCTTTTCATTTGTCAATGCAGTTACTCCAATCAACGAAATGCCGACAAGACCGATGAGACTACTTCTTTTTAAATTTTCTTTCATAATTAAAAACTATTTCTCCCATTATATTAGTTTTGATATGAATATTGGGTGTATAAAATCAATAAGCTAAATATAACATAAAATTTTATTACCATCTAGTAATCAAAAAATCAAGATATATTTAATGAACTTATTTTGTAAAAGTTATAGATATAACGATATATCGCAAATCTTACAATTACTACACATTTCAATTGATTTAAAAAGAGGATCTCTACAATAATTATTTTATTCATATTTATACTAATTTTTACGAAGACTTATCTTGGTCACAGATTTTACCATTTTTGCGTAAAATCAGAATCTTGAATTTAAATAAAGGAGAACTATGTTAATATACTTTAAGTGGTTTAACATATTTTTTGTTACCCGAATTGTCAAATCAAGTGCAACACTTCCGACCTATTCTTAGTTATTGGTCTGGTTAATCAAAGTCTGGCAGGACTGCGATTGCCGATTGATAGTTGAGAATCTTTCGTGGTCTTTGGTTCAGAGCGTTTTGGATTGCTTGAATCCCTGTTAAGGTCAATTGGCGCATTGAGCGGCCTT
>NZ_RHOT01000053.1 GCF_003946675.1 Lapidilactobacillus gannanensis
TCCGGCCCATACAAAAACTCCTTCCTAGGAAGACAAGCTTTAATTATTTGCTTGTCTACCCAAGAAGGAGTATAGCCGCTACTTGCTCTTTTAATCTGACAATTACTTGAAAATTTAAAGAGTTATAAAACATTGTGCTTGTCGGCGTCAACATTAAAAGAATTTAGGACAGAATAATGCTCGATCTGGTTGCACCAGCTCAATCAAATAATTGAAGTTACTCTACGCCAACTACCCGCAGCTCCTTACACTCTGATTTTAAACGTGTTCTGAGCGACAAATGGCTAGGCCTAATTTAAATAATTGCTCGATCGGTTGCACCGCTCAATCAATTATTTGAAATTAGGCTACGCCAAAAGTACGTCGCTCCTCACACTCTGCTCTTGACAAATACGGCGTTTAATTATAGAGTAATAATGAACTGAATAATCCAATTTCACAATGATTAGGCAGAATGACATCTTTAAGCGAGTGTTGACAGTGCAAGAACACAATTGATGTTGCTGGCACCTAGGAGTGGAAGTTAATCAAGTGTAGATGAGGTTGGGAGTTTGACTTCTGAAACGTGCTAAAGCAAGCAGTTGTTTCCGCTTAATGCGCAAATCTTAAACAATCCTTTCAGGATTATTCAAGATTTGACATTAATGCTCGACAACTAAGCACTTGCTTTAGCACTCTTATCTAAATTAGGGTGGAACCGCGATAATTTATCGTCCCTTGTGACTGCAGTGGTGCAGTGGCAAGGGATTTTTTTGTGAAAAAATAGTTGAGGTGAAGGAATATGGTTAAGCAGTTGAATGTTCAAGAAATGATTCTGACCTTGCAACGTTTCTGGGGTAGTAAGGGTTGTTTATTGATGGAAGCATATGATAATGAAAAAGGTGCCGGGACAATGTCGCCTTATACTTTCTTGCGGGCAATTGGGCCGGAACCTTGGAATGCGGCTTATGTGGAACCTTCACGGCGCCCAGCAGATGGTCGTTATGGTGAGAATCCTAACCGGTTATTCCAACATCATCAATTCCAGGTCGTAATGAAGCCATCACCTAAGAATATTCAAGAATATTATTTAGATAGTTTGCGGGAATTAGGTATTGAACCTTTGGAACACGACATTCGTTTCGTTGAAGATAACTGGGAGAACCCCTCAATGGGCTGTGCCGGTGTTGGTTGGGAAGTTTGGCTTGACGGGATGGAAGTTTCCCAGTTCACTTATTTCCAACAAGTTGGTGGCTTAACTGTTGATCCTGTTACTTCCGAAATCACTTATGGGGTCGAACGTTTGGCATCATACATCCAAAATGTGAATTCTGTCTTTGATTTGCAATGGGGTGATGGTGTTTTATACGGCGATATTTTCAAGGAACCTGAATATGAACACTCTAAATATGCCTTTGAAGAAAGTGACCAAGCAATGTTGTTGAACTTCTTCAACGACTATGAAAAAGAAGCTTTACGTCTAATTAAATTAGGGTTAGTTCACCCGGCTTACGATTATGTCTTAAAATGCAGCCATACCTTTAATTTGTTGGATGCACGTGGCGCTGTCTCCGTGACTGAGCGGGCTGGTTATTTATCACGAATTCGTAATTTAGCCCATAAAATTGCCCAGGCTTTTGTCGGTGAACGCGAGAAGTTAGGTTTCCCATTGTTGCAACATGCCCAAGAACAAGCCGAAAATGACGGGGAGGATAAATAAATGACAGCGACATATTTATTAGAAATCGGTCTTGAAGAAATGCCTGCTCATGTTGTTCGGCCTAGTGTTATGCAATTGCTGGATAAAACAGCGGCTTTCTTTAAGGAACAAAAATTAACTTATGATGAAATTAAACCATTTGCCACACCACGGCGGTTAGCAATTATGGTGACTGGTTTGGCTGATCGTCAACCAGATCAAGTCGAAGAAGCTAAAGGTCCAGCCAAGCGAATTGCGCTAGATGCTGATGGTAATTTTACCAAGGCCGCTTTAGGCTTTGCTCGCGGTCAAGGTGTTCAACCAGAAGCCATCACTTTCAAAGATTTCAAGGGCGAACCTTATGTTTTCGTCGAGAAGAAAACTGTTGGTCAACCAACTGCTGAAATTTTACCTGAGTTGAAGAAAATCGTCATGGGTCTAACTTTCCCAACGCGGATGAAGTGGGGTACAAATCATTTCGAATATATTCGGCCAATTCACTGGTTAGTGAGTTTGTTAGATGACCAAATTATTCCAATGCAAATTCTTGATGTGCATGCTGGTCGGACTACTCAAGGCCATCGGTTCTTAGGTCATCAGATCGAGATTGCGTCGGCACAGGATTATGAGGCCGATTTAGATAAGGTTTTCGTGATTGCGGACATGGCGAAACGTCAGGCAGTTATTGAAGATCAAATTCATGACTTAGCAGTTAAGAATGGTTGGCGCGTGGATTTAGATCCTGATTTACTGGAAGAAGTCGTTAACTTAGTTGAATATCCCACAGCGTTTGCTGGGCACTTCGATCCTAAATACTTGGCAGTTCCCGAACCAGTACTGATCACTTCCATGAAAGACAATCAGCGTTATTTCTACGTGCGTGATCAATCCGGTCAGTTAGCACCAAACTTTATTGGCGTTCGCAATGGTAACCAAGAATATTTAGATAATGTCATCGCTGGTAACGAGAAAGTTTTAGTTGCCCGCTTAGATGATGCTAAGTTCTTCTTTGAAGAAGATCAGAAATTATCAATTCACGATTATGTCGAGAAGCTGAAAAAAGTCACCTTCCATGACAAAATTGGGACAATGTACGAGAAGATGCAACGTGTTAGCGTGATTGCAGCTGGCTTAGGTCATGTCTTTGGCTTATCAGAAACGGAATTAAGTGACTTAAATCGTGCTAGTCATATTTACAAGTTTGATATTGTCACGGGCATGGTTGGTGAGTTCCCCGAATTGCAAGGGGTTATGGGTGAGATCTATGCCAAGATCTTTGGCGAAAATGCCGTGGTTGCCCAAGCAGTTCGCGAACATTACATGCCGACTTCAGCAGAGGGTGATTTGCCTGCCAGCAAAGTTGGGGCAACTTTAGCCATCGCTGATAAAATCGATACGATTTTGGCCTTCTTCGCCGTTGGCATGATTCCAAATGGTTCCAATGATCCTTACGCTTTGCGGCGGCAATCTTACGGAATCGTTCGGATTCTTTTGGCTAACCACTGGCACTTGTCATTGGCTGAATTACAAGCTGAAATTGCTAGTTCCTTGAAGAAGAACGATTTGACCTTCAAGATTGACTGGCAAAAGAACCCTACAGAAGTACAACGCTTCTTTGTTGATCGGTTACGACAATTATTTGGTGAAAAGCATTTGCGGCATGACTTTATTGACGCTATCGCTAACTCAAATGATTTGGACCCAACCACGATCAATGAAGTTGCAGCAACCTTAGACACTCACCGTGAGGATCAAGATTTCAAGCCGACCATTGAAGCTTTGACGCGAGTTATTCGATTGGCTAATAAAATTGATAATAAGCCTGATCAAATCAAAATTGATCCTAGTTTATTCGAGAATCCTTCAGAAAAAGCGCTGTATGATGCCGTAACTGAATTGCAGGCTGATTTCAAACAACAGACTGTTGAACAAAACTATCAACAAATGCGTGACTTACGACCAATCATCGAAAGCTACTTCGAAGAAAATATGATTATGGCTGATGATGAGAAGATTCGGCGTAATCGGTTAAACCAATTATTGATTTTACAACGCTTAATTAAGGTCTTTGGTGATTTACAAGAATTGATTGTTAAGTAAAGTCACATTACCAATAATTAAGCTTTAAAAATAGTATTACTTAAAAGGTTAGTTTCTCAATATGAGGACTAGCCTTTTTTTCTTTAGAAATTTTAAAACATTATTATGTGGATCAGACAGAATGGCGTCTGACTCCATTGCGGGCTTGCTGGTTGTGGAACGCGGCCGGCATCGATTTGAACCAATTAAAGACCGAATTGTTTCAAATACGAGCCATTGTCTAATTGCTAAAGCAATAAGACAAATTTGGCGGCTGACAACCACGCCCTCCATTCCGTCTGGAGTTGAGTCAGTTCACTTCATCTTTGTTAGTGTTTAAGGTAACGTACTGGGATAAATTAACTAATTTAGACAGTGACGCATAAATTACAAAGTTTCTGCAGTTGATTGACAGTTTTACTTAATTCTGATTTCTTAAATCTATAATATTTGTCAATCAGGCTATTGGATCACATCAATCTGCTTTTCTACCAGTGGTGCTGAATTAAACTATTTAATTAGGCAGGTGATCAGCGGTTGGCGTCAATGTCGGCCATGTTCCATGCCCACAAAATCGCTGGGTTCCTGCCGAGACTAAATAAGGAGCGACTTGAACAAATATTTGTTCAAGTAACTTTAAGCTAATTAACTCATAATGAGCGTCACTGCTTTAATGCGAATCGTCACAAATGATATAATAGAGCTAATCTTAATAACGGAGCAAAATGAATGTTTATATTTGTAGGTTGCGCTGGTGGGGGAACTTCCAGTATGTTTTGTCAAAGAATGGTCCATGAGATTAATCAGCATGATCAGAATTTAACGGCTATTTTTGATGATGTAACTTCAGTTTTTAAGCGTCAATTAGCCTATGGCGATCAGTATGATTTAATTTTTGCTTACGGTGGCATTGATGCCATTCGTTCTTACAATGTGTTTGACTTTGGTCAACTGTTTGATGTGGTGATGGTCGCGCCGCAAGTAGCTTATCGCATTGGTGATACTGAAAAATTAATGGCACCGTATCCGACAATTGTCGAGAAAATCCCCGGAAAAATCTTTGGGACGATGAATGCGACCGTAGCTTATCCTGGTTTGTTAGACGAATTAATCGTCTTGGACGAACGCCGGGCCTATCAGTCGGATATCCAAACTGCCGAGAAAGCTCGGGATAAGAATATCGAAATTTTTGTCGCCGGTGGCAGCCGTGATGATGACTATTTCATCAACTTAAAACAGCAATTGGCGCAACTGAATATTCGGTGTTTATATGAACCCTTTAATTTAGAGAATTTATACGATGAATCAAAAACTGATTTTGAGTTTCGTTTTATTTTCGGGAATGCCAGCTTGTTAACGGGAGAGAATTTCCCACAGATTGCCCGCCGCATCAATGCTTTTATGATTGCTGGCGATCCAACAAAATCACCAATGAAGAAAGAAAGTTGGCTGCGTGATTATCAAATTGACTTTCACTACTTTGACAAACAAACTGATTTTGCCACGGTACTGGATTTCCTGACGTTGGTTGAATTCAAGTCGGAGTCGACTTCAGAAATTAGTGTTGATCGTTTTGAGAAGCAGGAATTAAAGCCGTTAAAGAATTTTCTGGGAATTATTTATTGGCGCTAAATTTGACAACTAGTAGGAGTGAATTGCATGACAAAAACAACTGGAATATTTCGTGAAATTAGTTTAGCAGCATTAAAGATTGTTGCCGAGAATCCTTGGCTGATACCGGCAGTGGCTGGAGTGCATGGCTTCTGGAAGTTTGCCCAGTTGACACAAGTAGTTAGGATTGAACATGAGAAAAACAAATAGCTTTGCTTTCAGGGTACAAGCACTAATTGTTAGGTTAAAAAAATAGAGTAGTTATATTTAGTGTTCCTGGTGGAATGCCAGCAAAGCCAAAAAAATTATGATTATTTGCTACAGTTACGATGAGTAATAATTAAGTTTATTGGTAAAAAGGTAGCATGTGGTGTGACTGAAGAAAGTTGGCTGGTGAGTATTAACGCAAAATATCGAACAATTCGTTAGAATTGCTCGATATTTTTGTCGTTAAGTGGAACTAGTAGTTTTGGGAGAACACATTACCATGATTAAAGTTCGTTTTACTCGTGGTAAAAAATATTTTGGGAGTGTCAAGAAGTTTGTGTAAATAACAAGAAGACTTCTTCGTATCATTTTGTCTAGCTTAAAACATTGATTCTAAAGTATCTTGGCACTGCTTAAAGCCATTATGAGCTCTGCCGAAGTATTTCTCGTTGTACTCTAAGATAATTGTCGAGAGCGTAAAATATCTTGTGTAAATGCATAAAAGACTTCTGAATTGTATAGAAATAGGGAATGCCTTCCCTTATGATATTTAGTAACCACAGAAAACATCACAGGAGGCATTCCCCATGAATGAACTTACCACAGAAATTATCGCTGCACTAGCCCAAAAGCAAGATTTGGACGAAGTTTTTCGTCACCACCTCGAAATTGCGATTAACCAGCTGCTTCAAACCGAATTGGCAGAGTTTTTGGGTTACGAACGCTACTCATACGCTGGGATTAACACTGGTAATAACCGCAACGGCAGTTATGAGCGCTCGTTTGATACGAAGTACGGCCAACTTAACTTAACCATTCCTCGAGATCGCAATGGCCGGTTTGAAAATCATACCTTGCCAGCCTACGGTCGGCACAGTGATAATTTAGAAACAACGGTCATTCAGTTGTATACCAAGGGTATTACCACTGCTGAAATTGCCGAACTCATTGAGAAAATGTACGGTGCTCACTACTCCAAAGCCACGGTTTCCAACATGACTAAAGCCGTCAATGAACAGGTTCAAGCTTTCCAGAAACGTCGACTGGCTTCACAATATGCGGTCATCTTCTTAGATGCCACTTACTTGCCGTTAAAGCGGGATACCGTTCAAAAAGAAGCCGTTCATATTGCGATTGGCATTCGTCCAGATGGTACGAAAGAAGTGCTGAACTACCAAGTGGCGCCAACGGAATCGACTGGAATCTGGACTGAACTGCTGGGAACCTTGATCAAGCAGGACGTTAAAGATGTGCTGTTGTTTGTGGCCGATGGGTTAGTTGGTTTGGATGAAGGCTTGAATCGGCATTTCCCTAAAGCCAAACGACAACGTTGCCTGGTTCATGTTGGGCGGAATCTGATGAACAAAGTTCGCGTAAAAGACCGCAAGGCCGTGATCAGTGACTTTAAACAAGTTCATCGGGCCGCCAACCGTGAAGCAGCCGAACTGAAACTGAATGAGTTCACCAACAACTGGCATCAGACCTATCCCAAATTAATCAAAGATCTGCTTAAAATGCAGAATTTACTCACTTTCATGGACTTTCCACCAGCTATCCGGCAATCACTATACTCCACTAACCTGATTGAGAACTTTAATAAGCATCACAAGCGCACCACCCACCACAAAGAACAATTTCCAACGGAAGATTCACTGGATCGCTTCCTGGTTTCTCAGTTTAATGTTTATAACGAGAAGTCTCTGAAGCGGATCCACCGAGGGTTCAAAGGACTCCAGCACACCTTGGAAGCATCATTTATTTAAGTTAGATACATATTATATGTACGAAGGCATTTCATTTACACAAGATTCTTGACGCTACCAAAACTTGCTCGACATTGGCTGAATAGTACCCTTATTGAAAATAATCATTAAGTATCGAATAATAAACTGGTATAATTAGAATATCATATTTTTGGAGGTAGCTATGGTCTCGTACTTTTTAGCTATATTTATTTTCTTTTGTTTATTTTTTCTCCTTTTAAATGAAATACGCCGTAATGATCTTCAAAAGACAAACGCCTTACTTGGAGTAGTAATCAACATTGCTAGCACTTTAATAATTACACTTCTTGTTACTCGGTATTTCCTACACACAAATATATTGATTGCTAAGAATTATTCCTTAGGTTACTTTATTAAAGTCTTTTCTTTGTTCGTAATAGTTGAATTGATCCTTATTTTTGGTAATTATTTTTTTCATTTAAGTCACTTATTCGAGGTAGTATCAATCAAACGGGCTTCACTCAAAACAGTGCTGCGGGCATTGCTAGTCTCTCTGTTGATCGTGCTTGCGGTTTTTCTGTACAAGGCAAGTTTTTGGACAACGAATACATTTGGACTGCTTAATCCTGAACAACTCATCTATAATTTGAAACAACCGATGCAAGGTGCGAACTCTAGTTTCATTGATTCATTCATCAATGGACCGTTGGTAGTTGCTGTTGTTACACTAGTACTGGTATTACCTGCGAATCTGATTCTTTTTCATGTTCATTTAAGGGTTTTTGATTACTTACGACATGCATATCTAGTTCCGGTACTTTTATCAGTTGTATTTTCTGTTTTCTTAATTACTCTAGCTGCTAAGAATATTAATGCTGTTGGTTTCTATCGTTATTTCACAACTTCATCAGCCTTTATTCAAAAGAACTATGTCGATCCTGATAAAGTTAAATTGGTTTTTCCAACCAAAAAACGGAATTTAATTTATATTTATGTTGAATCTCTAGAATCAACTAGTATTGATAAGCAAGAAGGCGGACAAATGTCCGTTAACTTGTTGCCCAAATTAACAAAAGTGTCTGATGAAGGTATTCATTTCTCAAATACAGGTAAAAAATTTGGTGGGGCAATGCAATTTTATGGAACCGGTTGGACAATTGCCGGAATGGTTTCCCAAACTTCTGGATTACCGTTAAAGGTTCCAGTTCAGGGGAATACTTATGCTAACTCTGATAAACAGCGCTTTTTACCGGGTGCAACAACATTGAATGATATTTTAGAAGAAGAAGGTTATCATCAAACAATTTTGATGGGATCAGATGCAACTTTTGGAGGTAGACGGAGTTATTTCACTCAACACGGTAATATTAAAATCGATGATTGGGTACAAGCAAAAAAAGATAAACGGATTCCTCAGAATTATAAGGTCTGGTGGGGCTATGAGGATTCTAAGTTATTTGAATATGCAAAAGAAGATTTAATCAAGTTATCTTCTGGTAATCAACCGTTTAATTTTACAATGCTCACTGCAAATACACACCATATTGGGGGATTCCCTGAAAAAAACATGCCGCACAAGTACTCGAATCAGTATTCCAATGTGATTTCATTTACGGATACGCAACTTACTGAATTTCTAACATGGATTAAGGCACAAAAATTCTACCACAATACGACAATTATTATTAATGGCGATCATCTATCCATGGACGCCAAGTATTATCAGAACATTTCTTCGAAGAAACGTCATACGTTTAACTTGATTCTTAATGCACCAAAAAATGAAACTAACGGAATCAAGACCAAGAATCGAATTTTTGGCACTTATGACATGTTTCCAACCACGTTAGCCGCAATCGGTGTAAAGATTGAAGGCAACAGGCTGGGACTTGGAACTAATCTATTGTCGGGTAAAAAAACAATCGCTGAAAGATATGGGTTCAATAAGGTGAACGATCAATTGTCACAGAGTTCGAGATTTTACAATGATACATTTGTGTATGGTAAATAAATATGCCGATTAATTGTTCAGAATTCATGGCTTATCCTTTAAAAATTACTAAATTTATTGCCGTAACTATGAATTTTGGCACAACTATAATATTATGGTTAAGAGTCACAAAATAGTGCTTCTGTATGAGCTTTGGTTATTACAGTATGATACTCAGTTATAACGGACGAGTAGTTAACCTAAGCTTCTGAAAACAAAATAGATTAAGGGAACGTGATATTTATGAAACGCGTAATTACTTATGGAACTTTTGATTTACTGCACTATGGTCATATTAACTTACTACGTCGTGCGAAGGAGCATGGTGACTATTTAATTGTGGGTCTTTCGACAGATGAATTTAACTGGAATGAGAAACAAAAAAATGTTACTTTTCATATGAAAAACGCAAACAATTACTTGAAGCAATTCGGTATGTTGATTTAGTAATTCCTGAAAAGGGCTGAAAACAAAAAGTTAGTGATATCAAGCAATATCATATTGATACCTTCGTGATGGGTGATGACTGGAAAGGTAAGTTTGATTTTTTAAGAACTCAAACAGATGCAGATGTAATTTACTTATTTTTGGTGCAAATGGCGGGACAATTGTGATTGTAACAACAGAATTTATTGTTTGTTTTCTACGCATTGTTCTGGTTAGAAAGTCAATCGATTATAAACGATTGCTTCCGGAACATCTTAAGTACGTGGTTAGCTTTCTAATTACGCTAGTTGTGATGCGGTATATTCATTTTGGGCAAAGTGGTACCTTTCTGAATTTAGCAATCACTTCAATAATTGCCACGGCAATGGACTTTGTGTTGTTATTGGCGCTTAGAACGAGATTGTTTGACGATTTAAAAAAATCAATTCAAAGGTCTTCGAATTGATTTTTGAATTACAAAATGTATTACCAAGAACTATAACTACATGTTGGGAGTATAAGTTAGATGAAAACGGGTCAATTAACCAAAATTGAGAAAATTAGTTTATATTTATTATTCTTTGAACTTTTTGCCGGTGGTGGTGGGCGGATTTTCGAACTCGGACCAATTTCAATTCGAGAATTTTTATTCGCATTTGTCATCTTGCTATTCTGTCTTAGATTTATTGTAAATCCTGAGACACGGAGTGAACTAATTCATAAAGACCTACAGCCAAAGTCAGCTACGTTAATCATGTCTGCGTTGCTGATTATCTGGGTGGGTGTCAGTGTATTGATTGGAATATCTCATGGGCATTTATTGGGAAGTGTTATAACGGACACCATTAGGGTAATCTTTGTAATTATGATTATCCCTTTGTCGTATTATATTGATAAGAAGAGGTTTGGCGTTAAGCAGTTAGTCACAACTTTAATGTATGCCGCTTTAATAACTTCCTTGATAACCATAATCATTAGTTTAGCAGGGAAGTTTATGGGTAATCGTGATTTTTACTACTTCTATAAATTTATCAATGGCCTTTTCCCTGGTGATTTATTCTTCAGACCTTCGAGAGGTGTATTCTATAAATCTCATTTCTTAGTGCTTTTTGCTGCAATTATCAGTTTCATCAATCTTTCTCAAAAGAAATCCACACTTCTTGAAAACATGGTATTGGTCGTCGGTTCCATTTCAATTATTATGTCTGAGACGCGCGGATTGTATATAGGTTTTGCTATCGGAATCATAACTTTAATTCTTGTTAAAGCAGTGATTTACTTCTTTGGTGATCGAGAGTCGCTGGGGTTGAGTAAAAAGTCATTTCTGCAAAGTGTATTCTTGATTATCTTGGCACTAGGACTGACATCGTATTTCTTCAATAATTCGACTATCTCACGATTCTCATCCAATGATAATCCTCAAGAGCAGTATGGCAATAAAGATCATGAATATAAAGATCATGAACATAATGAATCAAAAATTAACGATGTCAGTTTGAATGTCAGAGTTCGACTACTTGCAGATTCAGTTAAAATCGTTAAGAAATCTGCAGCTAACCTTCTATTAGGCAACGGATATGGAACTGTCATTGGAGAGCGCTCAACCGGTATAGAGATGACATTTATTGATATCATGGTCGAACAAGGCTTTATTGGGGTAGTTATCTGGTTGCTGTTTTCCTTGTTGCCACTTTATTATTTCTTTAGAAGCTTTTTAGTTACCAAGAGGCTTGACGATGTTTATATTGGCTTATTAGGTTGTGTACTGGCAATGTTGGTCGTCACAAATATCAATCCGTTTTTAAACAGTCCGATTGGGCTTGGTTTTTTACTTCCGGTAATTATTATCTCATCTAAGTGTTATTTCAACAGTGTAGCTCAAACATTGGGAGAGGATGATTAAAATAAAAACCCGAATTGTCAAATCAAGTGCAACACTTCCGACCTATTCTTAGTTATTGGTCTGGTTAATCAAAGTCTGGCAGGACTGCGATTGCCGATTGATAGTTGAGAATCTTTCGTGGTCTTTGGTTCAGAGCGTTTTGGATTGCTTGAATCCCTGTTAAGGTCAATTGGCGCATTGAGCGGCCTT
>NZ_RHOT01000054.1 GCF_003946675.1 Lapidilactobacillus gannanensis
AATACTGGAATGAAGCCGTTTAGAACTAGATACAATTTTATATTATTTCATCTGTCAACTTGACAGGGCCTAGTGCAGGTTTTGACTCCATTGCAGGCTTTTTGGTTGTGGAACGCTGCCGGCATTGATTGATGCCAATATTGTCATCAATACAAGCCTTATTCTAAGTGGCACAGCCACTAAGAATAATTTGGCTGCTTCTCGCAAGCTCCTACGCAAATAAAAACCGATTGGCTGACAACCACGCCCTCCATTCCGTCTGGAGTTGAGTTAGTGAATTTCACCGTGGTTAGATTTTAAGGAAATTATAGTGAGACTAATCAACTTCATTTGAATTGTGCTGACAACTAAATAGCACATAAAAACAAGCCTGATTGACAATTTCTGGTCTCATCCAGAAAAATTATCAATCAGGCTTCGTTAGTTTTTGCAATCTGTCCTGCTAAGTAGTGATACTGAGTTACTTAATTTTATTCAGATAGTTGCTGGGCAACACTAACTTTACTAGTATCGCCTTTTAATCTTTCTAATCTAAAGTGGACTAGCCTAACTCAAAACGGAGTTAGCAGCTATACTGCCTAAAACAAATTCAGATTAAGGAACACCAACTACAATATCAGCAATTTAGATTGTCCAGCAACCACCACTCCTAAATGGGGCAGTCGTGGCACTACCTTTTATTCAGCTCGTAAGGCAATCGCCGCATCTTTCTTGGCTGCCATTCGTGCCGGAATATGACCACCAATCATGGTCAACACGGTACTAACTAGAACTAAAATCAACGCTTGTGTTGGGTCAAGGATCGCTACGTTTTTCAATTCGGTTAAGTTATAAAGTAGGCTGTTAATTGGGAAGGTCAGTAATTCAGCAATAATAATTCCCAGTAGACCTGAGGAAATCCCGAGAATAAAAGTCTCAGCATCAAAAACTCGGGTAACATCGCGACTCCGCGCGCCTAAAGCCCGTAACACACCAATTTCCTTGGTCCGTTCCAGCACTGAAGTGTACGTCAAAATCCCAATCATGATCATACTTGTGATCAAGGAAATCGCCGCAAAGGCAATCAGGACATAAGTAATCGCGTCCATTAAGCCACCAGTCAAATTCGTGACTGTCCCAGCTAAATCAAGATAAGTGATTTTATCAGCGCGACTCTTGCCCTTGTTCCACTTATCTAAATAAGTCAACACCTTATCTTTATCCTTGAAATTATTCGGATAAATCATGATGCTATATGGCAAACTGCTACCGCCTAAAGTGCTCAGGAATGTTTGCTTCGTGGTACTATCCATCTTCTGATTGGTCATCACGTTGACTGCCGAAGCCTTCTGCGCTTTAACAATCGCCGAATCCTGATTTTTCGAAATGACTTCTTTCGCGAGGTCATCACTGTAGGCAATCCCACTAGCCAAGAGGTCCATATTAGACGACCCCCGCGCGCGAATGATCCCGCTAATATTAAGCGTCAAATTATTCGGCTTGTCATAAAGGCTGCTAACATCCGTGCTAGGAATAAAGTTTCCTGTTGGCAATTGTTGGTAATAATCATTGTTCATCACCATTTGAATCTTAGTCCCAACAATTTTGTTGAAATCGAGTTTGGTGCCATCTTTCACATCAAAGCCTAAGTTATTCAACGCATTAATGTTAATGGTATTGTCAGATTTTACGACCAAAACAACATCCGTGGCTGCTTTAGGATAAGCGCCGGACAAAAGCCGATAATTCTTCTTTAAGAAATTCTCTTTACTGTTATCCAATTGTTTAGGAAACGATGAAGTGCCCACACCAGTCGTTGCTGCCATCGCTGCCGCCGAGGATTGGTTACTACTATTGCTTTTAGCAGAGGAGAACGTCACAGGCTGCACTTTGCCGTCAACTTTTCGAATCAAATTCATGCCGACTAACCGCGTGTAGCCAATGTTATTACTTAGATCAGGATTAATATCATTGACGTAATTCAAGTATTTCTGATCAATTTTATTAATGTGAGTCGCTTTTTCTTGGGCACTAACTTTAGCAGTGATTTGCGTGCCCTTCTTGGATAATTTCTTAGTTTTATTCGGATTCTCCGCGGAAGCCGCCTGCATATCAGTGGCTTGCTGAGAAATAGTTATTGGATATTGGGCCAAAGTTTTCGATTGAGTTTCATCAATTTGCTTCTGGAAGCCGCCGGACAGCGCCAACACCACACCAATACTAATAATGCCAATACTTGAGGCAAACGCCGTCAGGAAAGTGCGCCCTTTTTTAGTGCGAATATTGGTGAAGGATAATTTTAGCGCCGTCCAGAAACTCATCTTAGTCCGTTTTAATTTAAAAGTATCACTTTGGGCTGATTCATTATAAGGCCGGGAATCATCGCGAATTTGGCCGTCAGAAAATTCAATAATCCGATTGGCATATTGATGGGCCAATTCAGGATTATGTGTGACCATGATCACCAATTTTTCTTTGGAAAGCTCCTGGATCAATTCCATGATTTGGACGCTGGTCTCAGTGTCCAAGGCCCCCGTCGGCTCATCACACAGCAAAATGTCGGGATCATTGGCCAGCGCCCGGGCAATCGCCACCCGCTGCATCTGCCCACCAGATAATTGGTTCGGCTTCTTATGCATATGCTCGCGCAAACCAACCCGGGTCAACGCCTCTTCGGCACGCTGCCGCTTTTCAGCATTGCTGACGCCACTCAAGGTCATCCCTAACTCAACGTTGTCAATAATGCCCAGGTGACTAATTAAGTTGTAGCTCTGGAAAATAAAACCCACCGAATTATTACGGTAAGCATCCCAATCAGTCGCTTTAAACTTCTTGGTGGATTTACCATTGATCACCAAATCGCCGGAATCGTACTCATCCAAGCCACCGATCACGTTTAGTAAAGTGGTTTTACCAGAACCACTGGCACCAAGAATAGCCACGAATTCCTTCTCACGAAAAGCAACGGACACGCCGTCCAACGCTTTTGTGACGGTATCGCCGACTTGATAATATTTTTTAATATTTTTTAATTCGAGCACACTGAATCCTCCCCGGTTTTGGTTACAAAGTGTTACTAATTATCCCATCAATTATATCACACACAATTTAAATGCCATCAGCCTCCGGACTTAAAATCTTCGTCAATTTTATGGAAAAATAATAATTAAATTGTTGAAAAATTGTGCAGCTATAAAAGCCGAAAAATTCAAAAGCCTTAAAACCTGATGGAGACGTTGAAACAGAACTGGTTCTGACTTCATTGCGGGCTTGCTGGTTGTGGAACGCTGCCGACGCTGATTGAAGCCTTTCTGCGAAAGTCTCCAATACAGGTCTTCTCGTAAGTGCTGAAGCACCAAAACGTGTTCGAAGCAGCAAACGGCTATGATTAACTGAAATAATTGCTCGATCTGGTTGCACCAGCTCAAGCAATTATTTGCAGTTACTCTACGCCGAAAGCCCGCTGCTCCTCACACTCTAATAATTTGGCGGCTGACAACCACGCCCTCCATTCCGTCTGGAGTTGAGTTAGTGCATTTCACTGTTGTTAGATTTTAAGGCAATTGCAGTGAGACCAATCAACCTAATTTGAATTGTATCGATATCTGAATAGTGCACAAAATTAAGCCTGCTTGACAATTCTGGTTAATCCAGAAAAAATTGTCAAACAGGCTTCGTTAGTTTTTGCAAACTGATTTTCTAAATAGTGGTCAGCAATTTCGTTAATTTGATCAGGTGGTTGCTGGGCACATTAACTTTGCTAATACTGCCGTTTAATCTACTCCGTCTAATTTGCACTAGCCTAACTCAAAACGCAGTGCAGGCCGCCGGAGTGTCAGCCGCCAAATTATCCTTGGCGATTTATCGCTTAGGATAAGGGTTGTATTTGAGACTTTGGGCACCAAAGGCTCAAATCAATCCCGGCCGCGTTCCACACCCCGCCGGCCGAAACGGAGTTATCCGCCATACTGCCTAAAACAAATTCAGATTAAGGAACACCAACTACAATATCAGTAATCCAGATTGCCCAGCAATCACCAAACCCAATTGGAAAGGCTTGGGCAAACTATCTAACTTTTATAAAGCAGTCCTAACCTTGTATAAATCCAGATTCGACCAACTTCAATTTGGTTGCTAAGTCCTGAATCAGAGGTTCCATTTGTTCGATTTTGGTGATTTCGGGATGGGCGGCGAGATATCTTTGGATTTTATGAATATAGCCGTTGGTAATATAACCAATGACTTCTAGGAGGTCGGCAGCTGTGGCGCCTGGCTTGAATTGCAACAGGGCCACCACGGGCGTCATCAACTCGCTAGTTAAATCATGGTTGGCCACAAACATTTTCTGGACGTAGGCTTGACTGCTCGCCGGTAATTGTTGTTGATGAACAAAAGCCGTCATTAATAGGTTGAATTCCGCGGGAAATTGCAGTTGCAGCTGAATTTTATAACGAGTGGCGTTAATGATCATCGCGCTTAAATCAGCACTATTTTGCCAAACAGTGCGATCAATGACGGTCATAAATTGTTGATTAGCCGCCGTCAAAGCTGCCAAATACAATTGTTCCTTATTAGTAAAATATTTAAAAACTAAACCTTTAGAAACTGCCGCTTGCTGGGCGATTTGATCAACATGGGTGGGTTCATAACCCTGTTCCGCAAATAACTGAATCGCCGCCGTTAACATGCGTGCTTTTTTCGCTGGATCTTCTGGTAAACGTTTCGTCATACTCTTAACTCATTTCTAATTGAAATTCTGGTCGCGTCGCCGGTAACCCCAATAGGCCAGCCCGATCCCCACTAAACTAATCACAATTAAACTGAGAACGGTCGCACCATTGATTGTTTTCAGTGGTACTTGCCGCACCCAACCGTATGGCACCAATTGCACCACCCAAGTTGGTAATTTCAATAAGCTGCGGAAATACATCAACACGAAGCCAACTCCAGTATACACTAAACCTAATTGTCGCCAACGTGGTGCCCACGCTACCAGCAACGCCGAGACGATCACCAAAACAGCTACTGGCAAGAAATAGCCGCTGAAAATCCGCACAAAATATTTCAGCGCCAAGGGTTGTTTCATTACTGCAGCACTACCCCAGTACAATCCTGCCAGCCCTGCCGCTAAAACCAGCCAGGCATTGAGCAGCGACCAACCAAGATAACTACTGAAAACTCGCAGTCGACTAATTGGCCGGGCAAAATACAGTTCCAAGTAACCCTTGTGCGCGTCAAGATCCAAGTGATTAAGCAACAACTGCCCACGAATCGTCCCTAACACTGCCAGCACCACGCTGAGTAAAGTTAGGAAATTTAAAATCAATTGAGTGACGGCTTGTTGCTGCTTACCAGCACTAACAATTTGTTGCATCAGCGGATTGGCCGTAATAATCGCCGCAATATGATTGAAAATCGAGCCATACATCAGCCCAATGACCACTGCCGCCAGCAACCAAGACCAGAAACTACGCTGGTCACTTTTCACCAAGGCCGTCAATGGTCCACGGAGAAAACGACTCGTTGTTTTGCCTGGACGAACTGCAATTAAGCCCCCATTCAAATCCCGTTGCGCGTTCAAAGCCATCGCCGCAACCAGCACCAACACAAGCGCCAAAACTTGCCAAACAATGGGCCAACCATTATTTCGATAATAAACCCCAGCTTGTTCAGGCCAGCCTAACAGCGACCACCAATTGGCTTGATGATGGCTGACATCTAGCACCATCCGCAATAAATAAGCCAGACCGAGCGCCGCTAAACCATAACTCGTCGCAGTTCGGGCCTCGCGAGTTAGTTGCGCCGCTAAAATGCCCAAACTGCCGAACAATAAGCCACTACCAGCAATTAATGCTGCCAACAACCAATTACCAGCCGAATTTGCGCCGTCCATCGCCGCCAACTGCAATCCTAATCCAGTCGCCAATAACAACAAGCCGTTAAATAGGAAATTTTCTAACCACGCCGCCGCAATAAAGGCCTGATGCCCCACTGCTTTGGCTCGCAATAATTCAACGAGGCCAGCTTCTTCAGCGCCACGAGTAGCTGGCACGCTGATCAAAATGCTGGCCAACCCCGCGAAGAGACTCATGAAAACCACCATTTCACTACTATAAATAATTGCCTCAGTCATTGGTTGCTGGTCGGGAATATAGCCCATAATCGCAATCATGGCCGGCGTTCGTAACGTCGCTATCAACGTCGCGATTGCTTTGGCACCGGCAAATAAAGTCCCAATTTTGTAAGCATAACCCACCAACAAGCCGACCAAAATCAAGAACCAAGCCAGCAATTTGACCCCATCACGCCGCAAATTGATTTTAAGCAGGGCGCCAGTTTGAGCAAAATTTTCCTTAAGCATGGGTGCTCACCTCGGCCTGTTTAACATTACCCTGATCATAATAACGTAAAAATAAATCTTCCAAAGTCGGCGGTGCGATTTGAATGGCCGTTAATTTTTTCGCTGCCAGTGCCTGCAAAACAGTTTGCAACTGATCAGTATCCACCGCGAAATTAGTCGTCCCAGATTGTTGCTGGAATTGATGCACCCCGGGCAATTGGCCAAGTGCTGTTAAATCCTGGTCTGAGGTGACGGTCACGTTAATTCGAGTCAAGTGTTGTAACGCCGCTAATTCCCCAGCTTCAATAATTTGGCCTTGCCGAATAATCGCAATCGTGTCACAAGTTTTCTCCACTTCTGACAAAATATGACTTGAAAGCAAAATTGCTTTGCCGGCTGCTTTCAACCGCGAAATTTCCTGTTGGAAAACAATTTCGTTCAGTGGATCCAACCCCGAAGTTGGCTCATCAAAAATATAAAGCGCCACATCACTGGACAAAGCCACAATCAAAGCGACTTTCTGGCGATTGCCTTTAGAATAAGTTTGATTTTTCTTGCTGGGATCCAGCGCGAACTTCTTGATCAAATCATCGGTTTTAGCATTGTGCTGCTGACCACTCATCTTCAGCAACAGGTCAATCGTCTGCCCACCAGTGAAATTCGGCCACAAATAAACATCCCCCGGCACGTACGCCAAGCGCTGGTGAATGAACACAGCATCGCGCCAAGCATCTTGGCCAAAAACCTGAACGGTGCCGGCAGTTGGTCGCAACATCCCTAAAATTGTGCGGATGGTCGTTGACTTACCCGCGCCATTAGGGCCAATAAAACCAAGGACCTCACCAGCATGCAAGGTCAAATTAATTTCTTTTAAAGCGGTAAACTTGCCAAATTTCTTTTGTAAATGGTTAACTGTTAATACTTCAGTTGCTCCCATAATTGCTGCCTCCATCGTCGACTTGCTAAACAATTAAAATGAATACTTCGTCATTATAGTTTTCGTTGACTGACAGGTCAATGGAAAACAACCTGTATTTTCAAATTAAGTTGGCTAGTCAAACATCCCGGTTTTAAGTAACATCTCATTCTAATGATGGCGTTAAAACGGAACTGGTTTTGACTCCATTGCGGGCTTTTTGGTTGTGGAACGCGGCCGGCACTGATTGAAGCCTTTGTTGCACAAAGTCTTCAATACAGGCCTTCTCGTAAGTGCTGAAGCACCAACGAGAATTTGGCGGCTGACAACCACGCCCTCCATTCCGTCTGGAGTTGAGTTAGTGTGCTTCAGCACTTATAATAAGCCTCGAATTTGAGATTGTTGCTGAAAGCAATAAGCTCAAATCGACGGCCACAGCGTTCCACGCCCTCTTAATCGCTCGGCCCCTGCCGTTAACTAGCTAAGGCGCGACGTAATCAATTTCAAATCAAAGTCAGCTCAGTTGAATCAGCCTCAATATCACAAGTTGGCTTGAATTTCTGAAAATTTCCGTCTCTAGCATGATTACAGTCACGATTATTCTTGGTAAACTAGTTTTAATTAAACTGAGGAAAGTGGAGAATTATGATTCTATCAATTATTATCATCGCCTTACTACTGCATGCCATCTTTCGCGGCTATCATCGCGGTTTAGTCAAAGAATTGCTGTTTAGCGTGGGCACGTTACTGGTTTTCCTAGTCGCGTTATTTTACGACGCTCAATTCGGTGACTTTTTATTAAAATTAACCAAACGTGGCGATCCCACTGACCCCTTCGCTGCCTTTGTCGCCCAATCAATTGCCTTCTGGTTAATTATGTTAATTGGCCACATTATTGTCCGTTGGCTCGCACGTTTGTCGCAGTCAGTCACTTGGCTACCTGTTATTAAGCAAGCCAATGGCCTAGGTGGCGCCATTATTGCTGTGTTGATGATGTACTTGGGAATTTTCCTAGCCCTTTCGTTGCTGAACATCATTACGCCTAGCTGGTTCGTCAATCAATACACCAGCTCACCAGTGGCCCAATTCATGGTCGAACGCACCCCAATCGTCAGCCAGCGCGTCGTTGATTGGCTATTCCACACCGATACTCAGAGTTTTACCAACAGCGCTCAACAGCTACTTCAGACCGTATTTTAATCTAGGCAAAAATCTCGCGCTACCATTTAAATCTTGCTAAGATGAATTTATGAAGAATGCTAGGTTGCCCACACCCAGGGGCGACCGCTAACAAGCCCTACGTAATCAGAGCAGTTGCTCATAAGCATCGTAATCAGGCAATTGCTAAATGTCCCAACTCATTTTGTTAAGGCCAAACTCCGATGACTTAATGGTATTCTTCAAGATGATTCGTAGGCATTCAAAAAGAGCCCAACGCTCCTAGACGTTGGGCTCTTTTTATCTCATCTAAAAATTCATGACACTAAGACCTAGTAAAAGTTGAAAAGTCCAAAACCGTTAAACCTTGGTGAAAGTGTTGAAACAGAATTAGTTTTGACTCCATTACGGGCTTGCTGGTTGTGGAACGCGGCCGACGTTGATTGAATCCTTTCTGCGAAAGTCTCCAATACAAGTCTTCTCGTAGGTGCTAAAGCACCAACGAGAATTTGGCGGCTGACAACCACGCCCTCCATTCCGTCTGGAGTTGAGTTAGTGCATTTCATCTTTGTTTGATATTAAGGCAATTGTAGTGGGACAAATCAACTTGATTTAAATTGTGGTGACAACTAAATAGAACACAAAACTGAGCCTGTCTGACAATTTCTGGTTTGCTCCAGAAAAACTTGTCAAACAGGCTCAGTTAGTTTCCATAATCTGCTTTTCTAAATAGTGGTGTTCAATTCTGTTAGTTTATTCAGGCAGGGGCCGAGCGATTGGCGTCAGCTGTGAAATTATTGTTGGTGCTTCAGCACTTACAATAAGCCTCGAATTTGAGATTGTTGCTGCAAGCAATAAGCTCAAATCGATGGCCACAGCGTTTCTAGGAGAAGTCAAGCGTTTTTACTACCAGTACGGTAATATGGAGAAAATAATCTTTAACTGTAAGAGAATATTTGAATTGAATCTTAGGAAAAACAGTTTATTGGTTATATTGAGTCACCATTTTATGACCATTTAAGGTACACAAATAGAATCTATTAAGGGTAATCTTTTTAATAGATTTGTGTTAAGATTACTTCGTAATCAATGTACATTACTATCGTCCTTTTGCGATTTCGTAGCTATACATTTGATTGTTGAGAACTAAATGGTAGATGGTGCGGAGTAGTCGCTGCATTGTCGCAATCGCAGTCTTCTTAGTTGATGAGGAAGACTGTTTTTTGTGTTTATAGAAGTCTTTAATGTGACAAGGGCTTTTAACAGAGGCAATACTCATTACCGATTGATAAAGAACTTTGCGAGCGTGTGCATTGCCCAGTTTACTAATTCGATCAGGAGCAACTGAGTCGCCAGACTGATAGTGTCGGATATCGATTCCCACAAATGCGTTGAGCTTACTAGATCCCTTGAAACGGTGAAGATCACCAAGTTCTCCCATAAGCAGAACAGCTGTTTTTTCACCAATACCAGGAATTGATTTTATAATTTCCAAATCAGGATAATTTTCAGCAAGCTTGGCCATTCGTTTGATTAACATATCTTTGCGCTTAATTAATTGAACTGCTTGGTCGGCCAAATACTGAATTTGGTTTACTTCAGACGAGGTAACATCGCAAACAGGATAAGTTATTCCAGCAAGATCCTGTATATATTTAGCTTTCTTAAGTAGCCAAGATTTAGCATGATGCGTTGATATTTGTTGAAGCTTGAGAAACACTTCGTTTAAAGTCAGTGAAGTTACTAAATCCGGGTGAGCAAACAGTTCAATAATATTCCAATAAAAAGTTGTATCTTTTTTATCTACAACCATTTCAATTTCTGGAAAAGTATTCTGAAGAGAACGATGAATTCGATTTTTACATTTAACAAGATCACAAGATATTTGATCATAATGACGACTCAAAATTAATAGCTCTGAATATATTGGACTAACAGCATGTGATGTAGGGCGAGAAAACCGAAACTGAGTTTCGGCCAAACGCCAAGCATCATTAGCATCTGTTTTACGCTTACGCAAAGAATCGAGTTGCTTCTTAGCCTCTAATGGGTTTAAACAAGTATACACATAGTTATTATCATTCAAAAAGCGACAAAGTCGATTAGAGTACACGCCAGTAGCTTCAAAGATAATTTCAGGGTTTTCAAAAGCAGAGAGCTCTTGACCTAAAAGATTAAAACCAGGACGATTATTCTCAATTTCAAATAGCTTGATTCGCTTCATATCAATAACTACTGCAACCTCACTAGAAGCTTTACTAACATCAATTCCAAATACAACTCGCATATCAATACCATTCCTTCTAAAATTGATTCACGTTAATCCTATCATTCTAATTTTCAAAACAAGACGTTTAGGTCAATAGACTAAGAACAGACTAAATAGGATGCGTGAAGTTGTCATTTTCCACTACGACATCTAAGTCACGCTGCGGTATGACATATTCAACTTCACAACCACTATACAGTAATCATCCACCCGCATAGCGGGTGGCTTTTTATTAGCCCTAGAAGGGCTTGCCACACGCAAAAAGCCCCTTAAA
>NZ_RHOT01000055.1 GCF_003946675.1 Lapidilactobacillus gannanensis
AAGGCCGCTCAATGCGCCAATTGACCTTAACAGGGATTCAAGCAATCCAAAACGCTCTGAACCAAAGACCACGAAAGATTCTCAACTATCAATCGGCAATCGCAGTCCTGCCAGACTTTGATTAACCAGACCAATAACTAAGAATAGGTCGGAAGTGTTGCACTTGATTTGACAATTCGGGTCATTAAAAAATTAAAAAATTGGAAACATTATATTTTTATCGGTGAAAATGCTTTTGCATTGCCAGCCGATCCCTCTATTCAAATGATGCTTTATCGAAAGGATGTCTTTGATAATCCAGTCATTCAAAAGGCTGCCTTTGAAGAAACAGGGACACCATTACTACCACCACAAAGTTATTTAGACTTACAACATTTTTGCACTTTTTTTAATAAATTAAAAATACCTGAAAAACCTGTACCTCATCCTTTACAACTGGTAACGGGAGTTGGTAATTTAGTATCGTCAGAATTTTTGCCCTACTTTTTTGCAGGTGCTGGCTCAATTGAACTTACGGATAATTATATTTCAATTAGTCCAGATGCTTTCGTAGCAACTTTAAATAATTATCGGAAAATTCATCAGACAGCTGACCACACTAATAGTATTTGGTGGGATAATGAAATAGACGCCTTTAATAATAACAAAACTGCCCTAATTATTGGTTATACTAATCATTTAAATCAGGTTAAAAATGTTGATTATTCCTTCGCCCCAATTCCAGGAAACACACCTGCTCTCGGCGGTGGAGTTATCGGTATCACCAAAAAATCTCACTATCCAGAAATTTGTGAACTCTTCTTAACTTGGCTTTATCAATATCGCATTCAGGAACAGTTAGCTTTATTAGGGGTGTGTATTCCAGAAACTGATTTTTTTGAAGATCGGCATATTTTTCGACAATTTCCATTCCTATCACAATCGAGTAGTTTATTAAAAACTGGTCAACGTTGTCGTCAATTCAATAATGGTGCAATTGTTAATACCTTCCGCTTAGAACAAATTGTTGGGAAAATTATTATTCATGGTATTGAAACAGGAGTTTCATCCTCTGAAATTTTGTCAGAGATTACCAAACAATTAAACATCGATCAGCCGCAATTAGTTCAACTAGTACACTAGCAGCCCTATCCCTTTTGTAATTAACAATATAAAGGTCTCATTACCTAATTAAAAAAATTGGGTAATGAGACCTTTTATCTAAAATCAATAAGTACTTTTTAGGTTGAAAGTTAGTATTCAACCAAATCTTCAGTTCATCATTTCCGAATCAGTTCCTCTTTCAACACCTGGTCCACCTGTTGCTTAGCCTCATCCCATGAATCATTGAGAATGACGTGAGCACAGCCCTTTAGACCAGCTGGTACGGCTAAATCTCGCTTTGCTTCTTCACTTTGCAGGCGCTGTTCAATTGCTGCCGGTGTGTCACCACGTTTTTCTAAACGAGCACGGAGAATTTTGGCATCAGTGATTGCCACATATAAAACAATCAACTGCTTGGGCATGACCTTGACGTAAGCCTCGGCCCCTTTAGTATCCAGTACCAGACTAACCACTCGACGTTTGCGCCAAGCTCGCTGTAACGCTTCTCGAGACGAACCGTACTGATTACCGGCATAATTAACCGATTCAATATAGTGGTTTTTGGCAAAACTGGCTTGGGTTTCAAAATAGTAATCAATCTTATTCTGTTCGCCTTGGCGGGGTGGCCGCGTCGTATGCGTAATCACGCGTAAAACGCCATAATTGTCATGAAGGTAATTACTCACGGTTGTTTTGCCAGAGCCCGACGCACCAGTGATCACAATCAGTTTATTGCCCACTTTAATTGCCAAAATCCTAAACTCCCCTCAATTATCCCAATGTAAAAAATTCTGCCCAGCACAAAACACTGGAACAGAACTTAATTGATTTACTTTCATTATAAGCTAGGTCGCCCTCACGGGACAAGTTGTTTGCGAATTAATCATGCAACACCTGCAAGCTGCATTCAACCATTTCATTGCCTAGCACACGTACATAGTCAGCTGTCACTAAGCCCCCGCACACTTTCACTATTAAACAATGCAATCAGGTCGTGAATTTGCTAAAATATTAACTGAATGTCTCCTGAATCAGCTTGTCAGATACCGCGCTTAGTCGCACTTAGGTGACAAAATTGTTCGTTTAACTATTGTTTCATTTTCATTACAATTAGGAGAGAAACTTATTTTTTCAGAAAAGCCCCTTGAATTCAACTAGTCAACCTAATCAGTGGTAAAATTTAATCAAGAGCTTAAGCCGTTTTTTTAGTCACGGAGGACTACATATGTGTGGAATTATTGCGTTTAACGATCCAACAATTACCGATAAAACTTCAGTAATCGAATCAATGATGGAACTAATTCGTCATCGGGGGCCAAATATTAGTGGTGGTGGCCACTATACCAATGACCAAGTTGCCCTAGGTTTCTGCCGCTTAAGTATTATTGACTTAAAAGGTGGCGCCCAGCCGATTTACAATGAGGATAATTCAATTCTGGTTACTTTTAATGGTGAAATTTATAATTTCCAGAGTTTACGTTCTGAGCTACAAGCTAAGGGCCATGTTTTCAAAACAAAGGCTGATACTGAAGTCTTACTCCATGGTTATGAAGAATGGGGCATGGCTGGAACATTGAAGCGCGTGCGGGGCATGTTTGCGTATCTAATTTGGGACAACAACAAGCAAACCCTGTATGGTGCCCGTGATTTCTTCGGGATCAAGCCACTTTACTACTACCAAAAGGATGATACTTTCATTGTAGGTTCAGAAATCAAGTCCTTTATGGCTCACCCTAATTTCAAAAAAGAATTCAATCCCGAAGCTTTGAAACCTTACTTAATGAATCAATATAATGATCTACCAGAAACTTTCTTCAAAAATGTTTATCGTTTCCCTGCAGGACACTGGTTCGAATTGCACGACAAAGATTTCCAAATGCATGAATATTGGGATGCTAGTTACAAGATTGATTACAAACTGACGCCAGAACAAACAATCGATGCCATTGATGACACGATTAAGGATTCAGTTAAGATGCATAATATCGCCGACGTTCCTGTAGGTAGCTTCTTATCTGAAGGGGTCGACTCAAGTTATGTCACTTCTTTACTGAAACCAAAAGAAGTTTTCAGTGTTAATTTTGATAACGGTCCTTACAACGAAGCTAGTGCTGCTAAGGCTTTAGCTGATCAAGAGGGCCTCCATTTCAACGCCACTACTGTTGACGGTGACGAAGCATTCCGTGATTTTGCTGAAATGCAGTATCACATGGACGAACCAGATGGCAATCCTTCTTTGATTCCTTTATGGTATCTCTGCAAGATTGCTCGGCAGAAAGTCACCGTCGCCCTTTCTGGTGAAGGTGCTGATGAATTGTTTGCTGGCTATGTCAACTATGGCATGCATTCCCATCATCAATTGATCAAGGTTTTTGCTAACGGTCTAGCTAAATTACCTAAAAATTCTCGCTATCGTTTGGCTAAACATATTAAAAAAATGCGCAATTTTCCTGGTAAAACACATTTGTACACACACACAGCTGAACCATCAGCTTACTACGTTGGCGAATCAATTATTTACGATCCTGATCAACCCACAATTTTCACCAGCAAACAGGCCAATGGTATCATGAAACAACCTTACCAAAGTGATTTAACTGTAAATGGTATTTATCAACAGGACTTTAAGAAAGTTGCTAATGCCGAAGAAGTTAAGCAAATGCAATACATCGATTTGCATCACTTCATGTTAAACGACATTCTACAAAAAGCTGATAAAATTTCGATGGCCCATTCTTTAGAGTTACGTGTACCCTTCTTGGACAAGAAAGTTGCCGAATTAGCTAATACGATTCCTTCCAAACTACTATTGAATAGCCATGATACCAAAGATATTTTCCGTAAAGCAGCTGCACGTCACTTACCTAGTGACTGGGCTACTCGTCCTAAGTTAGGCTTCCCAGTCCCAATCAAGACTTGGTTACGTGAAGAAAAATATTACAATAACGTCAAAGCCTTATTCAGTGAAGACTGGGTTAGCGAATTCTTCGATCAAGACCAAATTATCCAATTATTAACAGATAATTTCGAAGGTAAAATTGATGGTCGTCGACAAGTCTGGACGATCTTCACGTTCTTAACTTGGTACAAGTTATATTTCGTTGATTACGAAAACACTGTTAAGAATTATGCCCACGTACAACCTGAAGTTCAAGCCTTAATGGATAGCGGTAAGTTGACTAACTAATCTAACCTTTCTTTGTGACGTTTTAGAAGCGGAGCAGATTGTAACTGCATTACGAACTGCGGGTTGCGGAATGCTGTGACCATTGTTAAAGCCAAAATGCAAAAGCGTTAAAAACCTGGTGAAGTTTTTGAAACAGAATTGGTTCTGACTGCATTCCGGGCTGCTTGTCGTGGAACGCTGCGGCCGTCGATTGAAGCCAATTAAAAACCAATTGTCTTCAATTCGAGGCTTATTGTAAGTGCTAAAGCACTAACAATAATTTCGCGGCTGACGACAAGATCCCTCCATTCCGTCTGGAGTTGAGTTAGTAATTTTCACTGTTGTTAGTGGCTAAGGCAATGCTAGTGGGACTGATCATCGTAGTTCACTCAGAAGTAATAATTGAATAATTAGACCAAAATAGCCTGCGTGATGTCTTTCGTTTTTATCTCGAAAGATTGTCACACAGGCTTTGTTGTATACTGCAATCTGATTTTCTAATTAGTGGTGCTCAATTCTGTTAGTTTCATCTGGTGGTTGCTGGGCGATCAACAACTGGTTCTGCCAGTACTGCCTTGAGATCGATTAAATCTAAAGTGGAACAAACTAGCTCAAAACGTAGTGGAGGCCGCCGGGTTGTCAGCCAATGGTTTTAATTTGCGCCCGAGCTTGCGAGTAGCAGCCAAATTATCTTTGGCGCTTTAGCGCTTAGGATAAGGGTTGTATTTGAGATTGTTGCAAAGCAATAAGCTCAAATCAATCCCGGCCGCGTTCCACAACCCGCCGGTCGCAACGGAGTTGTCCGCTATTCTGCCCAAAACCAGCTTTAGATTTAACTCACTGATTGCGACCGCAAAATCGCTTAGCCAACAAAATGACTCATGAACGCCGTGAAATTTCCAGTGATGAAGGCGAAGCCAGCTACAATCATTAGCACACCGAAAATCAAGCCGAATAGCAACCCCAGTAATGTAAATGATTTATTCTGTTTTGCCTGCCAAACCTTGAAGGCTTGATATGCCAAACGCATTTGATAAAGACCACCAATAATTAAACCAATTCCTAAAATCACAATCCAAAGCTGCATGTCCTAGCCTCCAATCATCACGACTCACTTTATTTTAACATGAAAGTAACCCTGGTTAGCGACTAGCTGCTGCCTGAGAATAATTGATTAAGTTAATAGAACGACGGTTTAGCCCATTCTGTATTTGGTTCCACTAACCCAATATTATCGTGCTAGTATAAATTAGGTTGCAAGATTAATTTTGTTACAAATGTGGCCACAGCTTGGCGCGTGATCTGTGTGCCTTTTAACGGTTCACCTAGTGGCACGACCTGATAATTAGTATTGCCATTCTGATCGTACAGCCAAGTCATCCGGAGATAAGTATAATTCAGGCCACTCTGCCAAATAATTGCCGCGGCCTGTTTATAAGGCGTATAATCACCCATCATCCGCGCATTCCAACGACCAAATTCACCAGCAACCTCATCATTCATCCCTAAGCCGCCAGCGACAATCAACCGACTAACGCCAGCCTGCTTCATCGCCGTAACTACAGCCTTGTTACCCACTATTTCTGACGAGGCTAGAAAAACAACTTCTTGTCCTGTGAGTGCGGGCACAAGATCAGCAACCTGATTCCAATCACCAGCAATCAACTTAGCTTGACCTTGATACTTAGCCAGCCGTTGATTATCTTGACGCGCAAATAATGTCAGTTCAATTTCGGGGTGCGTCAGTAAATCAGGGATTAAATAGCGAGAGATTTGACTGGCCGCGCCTAAAATAATCACTTTAGTCATGATCGGTACCATAAATTTCTTTGGCTAAATTAAACGCTGACCAAGCTTTAGGCCACCCAGCATAAAATGATAAGTGCGTAATTTCGGCAACGACTTCTTCTTTAGTCACGCCATTTTGTTTGGCCATTTGTAAATGTGCCTTTAACTGAGGAAAACTACCACTGGTCATTAAGCTGGCAATCGTAATCATGCTCCGATCGTGAGCCGATAATTCATCTTCCTTGGCCCAAACTTGACCAAAAAGCACCTCGTCATTTAGTTTAGCGAATTGAGGCGCAAATTCACCTAATTGTTCATGTCCCGCAGTTTGTTTCTTTGCCATGATTCTAACATCCCTTCTGCTATTTACTTGCCAAGCTTGGCGTAAGCTTCATCAGTTACTTTTTCTAACCATTCACTGCTACCAGTCGTAATGGCAATGTGGCTGAACCAACTATCTTTAGTCGCGCCATGCCAATGCTTAACGCCTTCATGAATTGCCACCACATCACCGGGATGCAATAATTGCGCTGGTTTGCCGGCTTCTTGATACCAACCTTCGCCAGCAGTTACCAAAAGAATTTGATAACCATTATGATGAATATGCCAGTCATTACGACAACCTGGTTCAAAAGTCACATTAGCGACGTTGACATTAATATTATCGTCAGCGGGCACCAATGAATTTAAATAACTTTGCCCAATAAAATATTTTGCGTAAGCTTCATTTTTATCACCTAATTTAAAAAGACCACCATGTTGTGTTGTCATACTTGAACACTCCTTTTCTGAATGACTTCATTATGCAACCAGTTGTCTAGAATAGCTAATACTTATCTTTAACGGTATGATATTACTAAAAATTATAAGGAAGCTGACTCAAATGGAATTACGAACGCTCACCTATTTAGTGGCGATTGCTGATGCTGGCACAATCACGGCTGCAGCCAGGCAACTACATATCACCCAACCTGCCTTATCACGGCAAATTAAAGATTTAGAAACTGAACTTGGTACGCAGCTATTTATTCGCCAAAGTCATGCTGTAACTTTAACCGCTGATGGCACCTATCTAGTTAATCGAGCTCGCCAAATTCTGACCTTAGCCAATAATGCCGTTAGTGATTTACACCGAGAACAAAAGCTTAGTGGGACTTTAACAATTGGCTTAGGTGAGTCACGTCTCAATCAATTTGTTTTACAAGCCGCCCAGCAGCTGATTCAACAATCCCCTGATGTTAAATTACAAATTTTCAGTGGTAATGCTGAAGATATTTTCGAACGTTTAGATCACGGGCTTTCCGATTTTGGCGTGGTCATTGATCCTGCTGACAAATATAAATACGCTTTTACCAGCATTCCCGGAGTTAACCAGTGGGGGCTCACTTTACCAGTAACGCACCCATTAGCTAGCCATGAACAAATCACACCAACGGATATCAAAAACCAGCCACTGCTAATTTCCCAGCGACAACCAGTTCGCGCCATGTTAGCAAACTGGGCTGGTACTTCGCTGCCAGATAAACAATTCGTCGCAACCTATAATTTGATTTATAATGCTAATTTACTGGTGGAATCTGGATTAGGCCTGGCAGTTGGTATCAATCATTTGATTACTGACAACCAGAATTTAAAATTTATACCTTTCGCACCAGCCATCACCAGCTCAATGTCACTAATTTGGTTAAAACACACGCCTCTATCAGCAGTCGGCCAACGCTTCTTAGAGATTCTCGCCGAGCAAAAAACTGATTAACTAATTGACAATCTGGCTAACATTGATGAACTAGTTCTGACTCCATTGCGGGCTTGCTGGTTGTGGAACGCAACCCGCAATGAAGTCAAAACCAGTCCCGGTTTTAATCAGTTTTCTCGCAGCGCAAATTCTCAGCACAAACAAAAATAGACTAGCAGTGAATCAACACCGATTCGACAACTAGTCTATTTTTCATTAACGTTAAAAATTAGTCACGATGACGTTTTGGTAAGAATAATAATCCTGCTGTCAGTGCTAAGACCGCTAACCCAGCGACTTGTAGACCAAGCTGACGTTTCTCATTGGTCTTGGGTAATGTCACTGCTGCTTGTTGCTTGGTCTGATTAGTAGCTTGCTTAGTCACGACTGATGTTTGCGCACTACCAGTCTTTGGTAACAGAATATTATTGTTATCATCAGTTCCAGGAAGAGCTGGTTTAGTTGGTGTTACTGGATCTTTGCTGTAAATATAAGTCACTGTTTGGGCGGTTGCCGTAAATAACCCAGTTGTTTGAGCCCCAGTCACTTGTTTGAACTGATAACCAGTAATTGCCTTTTGCTTAGTCTGATAAGTTGTGCCAATCGCACCTTGGAAAGTTTCGGTTTTAGCAATTTCATGACCAGCTTCATCCTGATACTGGGCATAAACATTGCTAGTAACGACTGGATCCTTGGTATAAACGTAAGTGACCGTTTGCGGTGCTTCCGTAAAGATTCCGGCCATTCTAGTTTGTCTGACTTCCTTGAAGGTATAACCAGGGACAGTCTTTTGCTTAGTTGTATAACTATCACCGATATTGCCACTTAGCATTTCTGAATCAGCCACTTTATTGCCGGCTTCGTCTTGATAATTAACCGTAACATCAGCGCCCTGAACTGGATCTTTGGTATAAACATATGTGACTGTTTGGGCGGCACTAGTAAATTGACCCGTGGCATTGTTGTCTTTGACTTCTTTAAACGTGTAGCCAGCAACAGCCTTTTGGACAGAGGTATAAGTAGCACCAACATTCCCCGTCAAAATTTCTGAATCAGTAATTTTATTGCCAGCCTCGTCTTGATAATTAACCGTCACGTCAGCACCCTTAACTGGATCTTTGGTGTAAACGTAAGTGACTGTCTGGGCAGCGTCGGTAAATTTACCAGTCGCATTATTATCCTTAATTTCTTTGAAGGTATAACCAGCAATGGTCTTCATTTTACTCTGATAATCATCGCCAACTAAACCAGTTAACGTCTCAGAATCGGCTAGCTTATTGCCCGCCTCATCTTGGTAATTGACGGTCACATCAGCTGCCGCCGCAGCTAGTGAGTATGGTTGAATTTCTGTTAAGGTGTCACCATTGGCCGTGCTAGTAACACCAACCAAATAATATCTATTCTCAACTGGCACAACAGTTACATTAGGCATGCTAGGTATGCTGGTAACAGGTGGCAATTGATTTTGAATTGTATTGTAATCAAGACTACCGGCCGCATTTTGCGTTGCATAGCCGCCAGCATAATAGACACTATAGTAAAATGGTGCTGTCGCATTATTAGCATCATATTTAACTGGTGCCAATCCAGATTTATACGTTAATGGTGCTACCGTGCCATCAGTTAATTTAAAGACAGATGGTAACGTGACCATACGAGTTTGACTGTTGATTAAAATTTTCGGTAGAAAGACTACTTGATCATTATTGCTAATACTTGCTTTAGTTAAACTACTTAAACTTGAAAAGTCACCAATATGATTAAAAGCCAACCCAAGTTGAGTTAAATTAGTCAAGCCAGCTAATGGCGTCACATCAGTAATTCGGTTACCAGATAATTGTAAATTAGTTAATTTCGTCAAACCAGCCAGTGGACTAACATCAGTAATATCACCATAATAAGCCGTATCAACTTGTGATTGTAACATTAATTCAGTTAGATTAGTGGCATATTGCGAACCTTCAAGTGAGAAGGAAGTCGTGCCATCAATGTGAGTAATGTTACCCTCAGACAATCGCGTCAAATACTTCATATCAGCTTGAGTAATTTGGTCAACACTAGACCATTGCTTAGTTGGATCACTACTACCATGACCATTCAACGCCCGCAATACTGCTTTTTGTAAGGTTTTGTTCGGCATCCATTGATCAATGTTTTCAGATGCAGTTGGTGTCACTGCAGGTGTTGTATTTACTGGTGTACTTGTTTGGGTAGTTTGCGCTTGAGTAGCGACTGTTGGTGTTATTTCATCAGTAGCTGCTTGTGTGGCAACAGTAGGAACTACTACCGCATTAGCTAATAAAACCAGTGTACAAACTAGACCAATATTTTTTTGAGCATAAAAAATCCCCCTCTGGCAGCAACAATAAAAGCCGTCGGTGTTGATAACCGCCGACTTTATCATCGCTACACAATAATTTTGAATTAACACAAATTAAACTTTCTCCACTCCCCAGTGGCTGGTACGACTACGCTTGCCTAATTAAAAATTAATATTCCGGGCCTACTTCGACACCATTCAACGATTAATTTCCCCCGAAACTGATTGTTAAATAGTGATAAGATCATTGGTAAATCGATATTTCCAATTAATAATTGGCTAACGCAAGAAATTTTGCGAAAACAAATAATAATTATTTCTCCCGAATTGTCAAATCAAGTGCAACACTTTCGACCTATTCTTAGTTATTGGTCTAGTTAATCGAAGTCTGGCAGAAC
>NZ_RHOT01000056.1 GCF_003946675.1 Lapidilactobacillus gannanensis
CGGTTCAGTCTCTTTCACATCGCCGGTAGGATTACTTGGCACGCCCGTCGTGTGGTGATTCATCTTGCTTCTAACTAGTGGCTGTTCAAAAACGTGTAGCATTTGATACTAGTGATTTTAGGTCATTACTGTCATATAATAAATGCATACGAAATTCCGGTTTTCAGACATTTCCCGTGCATTTACGAAATTCACTCGGAGGTTTTATCCATGGTTTATCGTCAAAGTCCCCACCAACTCTCTTTTGAATCCTTTGGTTGCGGCCTGAGCACACCGCTCAGTCCAGATAACGAGTGGGTGCGCTTGGCCGATATTTTCCCGTGGAAAGAACTGGATGAGGCATACCAATTGGAGTTTTCCAAGAAAAGTACTGGGCGAGCGGCCAAGCCATTTCGGATGCTTTATGGCGCTGGACTGATTCAGAATCGAATGAAACTAACCGATCGCGGTGTCGTTGACGCCATTCGAGACACGCCGGCTTATCAGTACTTCATCGGACTTTCAGAATACCGAGCAGAGAAACCCTTCGCCTACACCAGCCTGTGTACCTTCCGCAAGCGGATCGCGGATATCTCTGAACTGGTCAGAAACATTATCAATGATTGGCTTCGTGCCAAGATCGAAGCGGTGGTGCCGTTCAAAGTTGACGTCATGATCACGGATGCCACAGCGATCCCGGTAAAAATCCGTTATCCTCAAGACACTTCGCTGCTCAATCAAGCCCGCCAGAATCTTGAAGACATGGCCATTGACATGGCGCATCAACTGAATGTTCCAAATCCACGCATGTACAAGCGTGAGGCCAAACAAGTTTGGACGGCTTTCTCACGCCATCCAAAGAGCCAAAAACAATCCGTTCACAAGCAAGTCAAAGCCCAACTTCAATATGTCCGCCGTGATTTGCGCTACATCAACGAATTCATCGATGCCGGAGCGATCTTAACCGCCAAGCAAGCAGTACGATTGGGTGTCATCCGAATCTTGTTTGACCAACAGTGGCACATGTTTACACACAATATTCACCATGTCGCAGACCGCATTATTAGTCTCCAACAGCCTTATATTCGACCGATCCAGCGCGGTAAGGCGAAAGCTAAAGTTGAGTTTGGTGCCAAAATCGACGCTTCATTAAGCGAAGGTATCGTTGATATTGAGCGCTTTGAATTTAGTGCTTTCAATGAAAGTAAGGACTTTGAAGCGACCTTGGATCATTACTTTGATTTGCATGGCCATTACCCAGATGAGGTATTGGCGGATACACTTTACCGCAACCGCGACAATCGCAAGTTGTGTAAAGATCTAGGTATCATCATCTGTGGCCCAAAACTTGGCGCAAAACCAAAACACGTTGATGCCAAGAAACGTCGCCAGGATACGGACGCAGAGAATCGACGCGGTGCCATTGAACGCCGATTTGCCTTTCTCAAAGGGTCAGTAGGCTTGGACTTAGTCAATACCCGAACAGCTGAGTCATTAGCCGTCAAGATTGATCAGGCAATGGTATTAAGCAATGCCCTGACATTCTTGAGAGTGTTTGCTATACCAATTTTAATTTCAACTACGAACGACGGGCAAACCTATCGTTTCCGGTACAAATTTACTACCAGCACCAAGAATATGGTGGCCTAGTTGAACAGCCACTAACTATGTTTACAAGAACTGGTTTAGTCGGCTCATGGACGAAGTCCATCAGTTGGCGACCTGAACTGAATAACTGAATAGGTCGTGCGTCGAGCCGAAAACTGGGTCGGTCTGTTCGTGGTGCATCGATCACCAACTTCTCCGCTCAGTCAGTATTCGCAACGATCCAAACGTTGCTTTCAGACCAGCCAGATGCGATTTCATGTCCCCAATACCGAGGTGAATAATCCAGGATATAGTGTTCGGAAGGTCGCAATTGTTGGGTCTGGTTATATCGGAATCGAAATGGCGGAGGCTTTAAGAAAACGGCATTTAGACGTCACTATTTTTCAACGAGGTTCAGAAATACTTTCCACGGTTGATGCTGATTTAGGCCGAATTATTCATCAAAAGTTGTCTGCTAATGCCGTCAATGTTATTACTGGTTTAACCGTTTCAGAAATTAATGAAACTGGTAGCAACGTGGAAGTTGTTGGCTTAAATGAACATCAAAAGACACAATCTTCTACGTATGATTTAGTCTTAATCGTTGTTGGTGTTCAACCAAATAATGAGCTACTGGTCAAGGTAGGTGCTGAAACTGGAATTGCCGGGGCCATCGAGGTTGATCAATATATGCAGACCTCATTACCTGATATATGGGCGGCCGGCGATTTGGTGGAAACAAGACATCATTTATTAGGTGAAACCTACTTGCCATTAGGTACGACTGCACATAAACAAGGAAGAATTGCTGGTTTTAATATTGCTGGAATTCAACGTGCCTTTAAAGGTAGCCTGGGGACACAAGTTTTAAAGGCATTTGATTTAGTTGTTGTACGGACAGGGTTATTGACAAGTGAGGCTATCCAGGCAGGGTTTAATCCTTTCACGGTAACAACTGATGTTGATGACCATAAGGCTTATTTTCCCGGTGCTCAAAAAATTAAGATCAGAATTACTGGTGATCAAAAAAGTGGCCGGCTTTTAGGCGTGCAGTTAATTGGTCATTACGGTAGTGAAGTTGCTAAACGCAGTGATATTTTTGCTACGGCAATTTTTAATGATATGACAGTAGCCGAAATTAGCGACCTAGACTTATCCTATTCACCACCAGTTGGATCACCTTGGGATGCAGTACAAATCGCAGCACAGAACTGGGAACAACAGAATGCGAAACGCTAAGGAATTAATTTATAACTGAAGGAACAACTTCACTTCATTATTAATTAAGCTTTCTACTATCTGTTTTTATATGATTACCAGATTACTCTGAGGACAATGATTGGCGGCTATTTAGTGGCTGTTCAAAAACGCGTAGTAACTGATACTAGTGATTTTAAGACGTTACTGTCTTATAATAAATGCATACGAAATGTCGGTTTTCGGACATTTCCCATGCATTTATGAAATTCACTCGGAGGTTTTATCCATGGTTTATCGTCAAAGTCCCCACCAACTCTCTTTTGAATCCTTTGGTTGCGGTCTGAGTACACCGCTCAGTCCAAATAATGAGTGGGTGCGCTTAGCCGATATTTTTCCGTGGAAAGAACTCGATGAGGCATACCAATTGGAGTTTTCCAAGAAAAGTACTGGGCGCGCGGCTAAACCATTTCGGATGCTTTATGGCGCTGGACTGATTCAGAATCGAATGAAACTAACCGATCGCGGTGTGGTCGACGCAATTCGAGATACGCCGGCTTATCAGTATTTCATCGGGCTCTCGGAATATCGTGCAGAGAAGCCCTTCGCATACACCAGCTTGTGTACCTTCCGTAAACGGATTGCGGATATCTCTGAACTGGTCAGAAACATTATCAATGATTGGCTTCGTGCCAAGATCGAAGCCTTGGTGCCATTCAAGGTTGACGTGATGATCACGGATGCCACAGCGATTCCGGTGAAGATCCGCTATCCCCAAGATACCTCGCTGCTCAATCAAGCCCGCAAGAATCTTGAAGACATGGCCATTGACATGGCGCATCAACTGAATGTCCCTAATCCACGCATGTATAAGCGTGAAGCCAAACAAGTTTGGACGGCTTTCTCACGCCATCCAAAGAGCCAAAAGCAATCCGTTCACAAGCAAGTTAAAGCGCAACTTCAATACGTCCGTCGCGACTTGCGCTACATCAATGAATTCATTGATGCAGGGGCAATCTTAACCGCCAAACAAGCAGTACGCTTGGGTGTCATCCGAATCTTGTTTGACCAACAATGGTATATGTTTGAACACAAGATTCACCATGTCGCAGACCGGATTGTTAGTCTCCAACAGCCTTATATTCGACCGATCCAGCGTGGTAAGGCGAAAGCCAAAGTTGAGTTTGGGGCCAAGATTGACGCATCGTTAAGTGAGGGCATCGTTGATATTGAGCGTTTCGAATTCAGGGCTTTCAATGAGAGTAAAGACTTTGAAGCGACCTTGGATCATTACTTCGACTTGCATGGCCATTACCCAGATGAGGTGTTGGCAGACACGCTTTATCGCAACCGCGACAATCGAAAGTTATGTAAGGACCTAGGCATCACCCTGTGCGGACCTAAACTTGGCGCAAAGCCCAAACACATTGATGCCAAGAAACACCGCCAGGATACGGACGCAGAGAATCGACGCGGGGCCATTGAACGCCGATTCGCCTTTCTCAAAGGGTCAGTAGGCTTGGACTTAGTCAATACCCGAACAGCTGAGTCATTGGCCGTTAAAATCGATCAGGCAATGGTATTAAGCAATGCGCTGACATTCTTGAGAGTGTTTGCTATACCAATTTTAATTTTAACCACGAACGAAGGGCAAACCTATCGTTTCCGGTACAAATTTACTACTAGCATCGAGAATATGGTGGCCTAGTTGAACAGCCACTATTTATATTGAAAGAATTAAAATGGCGCAAAATGATAGTAACGAAACTTTGGCATCTTCTGGTAGATTAAATTAAAACTAAGACCTGTATCTTAGTTTTAATTTAACTAGTGAATATGAATAGTGGTTAATGTCAGATAGAGTGGCTATAGGAGCTACTCTATTTTTTGATTTAAATTAAATTGGGTACAACACTATTACATGATATAATGTAATAGATTAATAAACGAGGAGTGATCTAATGATACAAGTAGACTGTTGTCCGGGTAAACCAGATTTGGCTGATCGGGCATTGTTAAATGAGAATCAAGCCGCTGACATTGCTTTACTTTTTAAAGTACTCGCAAATAATACGCGGCTAAGAATTTTACATTGCTTAACGCGTGAACCAGATATGGCCGTTAGTGAGATTGCTACATCACTAAATATGAAGGTCCAAGCCATCTCAAACCAGTTACAACGTCTAGTAGATCAAAAGATAGTTAAAGCGAAGCGTAATGGCAACTTCATTGAATATCAGATCATTGATGAATGTACGGCGATTTTATTAGAACGGGCATGGTGTTTAGCTGAAGATGCCGGAAAAATCAATGCTGGTGGGGGAAAATAAAATGATCAGGACAATTATAACGAGTATTATTCTTTATACATCAACTGCAATCGACTTATTAGTTATTTTAATGTTACTTTTTTCAAAATATAGTTCAACAAAGCATCGCCGACAAATTTATATTGGTCAGTTCTTAGGCTCATATACGCTCATTGGAATTAGTTTGTTTTTTGCATTTATTCTCCATTACGTACCCGCCAAATGGTTACTAGGTTTTTTAGGGTTGATTCCCATTGCCTTTGGAATCAAATATATATTTAGCAAAGAAGATGAAGCCGCAGAAGTTGATCAGAAAATTGAAGCGCGTAAAAATAAGAATTTAATTGCAACGGTGGCTTTAATTACGGTAGCTTCTTGTGGTGCGGATAATATTGGCCTTTTTGTTCCTTACTTCGTATCATTATCACTGGTACAGCTAATCGTAACGCTGTTTGTTTTTACCATTTGTATTTATTTTTTAGTTTTCCTTGGTGATAAGTTCTCACAAGTGAATTTTGTAAAGAACTTTCTTGATCGTTTTGGTGATTGGATCATGGCCATTATTTATATTGGTTTAGGCATCATGATCATTCTTGAAAGTGACACTATTAGGCATATTATGCAGCTATTATTTTAATTAGTGGCTGTTGAACTAGGCCACCATATCTTCGACCCTTGTAGTAAATTTATAGCGAATTTGATAGGCCTCACCCTCGAATTTAGCCAAAATTAAAATTGGTATAGCAAATACCCTTAACAGGGTCAGCACATTGCTCAAGACGATGGCCGCGTCAATCTTGACGGCCAGTGATTCAGCTGTCCCAGTGTTCACCAAGTCAAGCCCCAGCGTGCCCTTCATAAAAGCAAACCGGCGTTCAATGGTACCTCTTCGATTCTCGGCATCAGTATCCTCACGCCGTTTCGCTGCATCAACGTGTTTTGGATGCCGGCCAAGCTTCGGACCGCAGATTCGGATACCCAGATCCTTACACAGCTTTAGGTTCTCCCGATTACGGTACAGCGTATCGGCCAGTACTTCATCCGGATAATGTCCATGAAGGTCGTAATAGTGGTCTAAAGTTTCCGCGAAGTCTTGGCCCTCAGAGAATGCGGTGAAATCAAAACGTTCAATGTCGACTACGCCTTCACTTAACGAACAGTCAATCTTCGCCCCAAATTCAACTTTAGCATTGGCCTTACCACGTTGAATTGGGCGAATGTACGGCTGTTGGAGACTAACAATTCGGTCTTCAACGTGGTGAGTCTTGTGGGTATACATGTACCATTGCTGGTCAAATAGAATTCGAATCACGCCTAAGCGAATCGCTTGTTCATCTGGTAGAGTCGCACCCTGATCGATGAATTCGTTGATGTACCGCAAATCACGGCGCACATATTGAAGTTGGGCCTTGACCTGTTTATGAAAGCCACCACGCTGTTGCTTTGGATGTCGTGAAAATGAGGTCCAACAATGCTTCGCCTCGCGTTTGTACATGCGTGGGTTTGGCACACCAAGTTGGTGTGCCATATCGATCGCCATCGCCTCAAGATTCAGCCTTGCTTGGTTGAGGAGGACGGTGTCTTGAGAATACTTGATTTTGACTGGCACTGCGGTTGCGTCCGTGATGACGGTGTCCACTTTGAATGGGACCAACGCTTCGATCTTGGCGCGTACTGTATCATTCATGATATTCGTAATCAGCTCGGAGATATCGGCAATTCGTTTGCGAAAGTGTGCCAGGCTGGAATAATTGAACGGCTCAACCGCTTTGTATTCGGACAACCCGATGAAATATTGAAGTGCGGGTGTATCACGAATTGCCGCAACCACCCCACGATCAGTTAAACCCATCCGTTGTTGGATCAGGATTGCCCCATAGAGTAAACGAAATGGTTTTGCCGCACGTCCCGCATTTTTGGTGAACTCCAATTGGTATGCCTCATCGAGAGCTTTCCAGGGCATGACCTCCGCCAACTGGACCCACTCATTGTTAGAGCTAAGTGGGGTACTTAAACCGGCACCAAAGGATTCAAATGACAATTGAAGCGGGCTGTGACGATAGACCATACGATAACCTCCGAGTAGGTTCCCAAAAAATGCAAGGAAAATGCAGGAAAGCAGCTAATTCCAATGGATTTATTATACCGCAATAATGCATATATTAGCTTAACTGCCTGAATTATAGAATTTTTAAGCAGCCACTAAGTACATTCCGCATAAAGGCGACATCGACGTAATCAATGCTATTGAGCCCTGAAATCACGGCTCAGTCAAAGGCTGACTAATATCAGCCTTTTTTGATGTTGTCAGAAGCGACTCTGACGCGTTTTTGTGCGCGACGGTCTGTTATTAGACACTTACAAAAGAAAAGCGTCAGTCTCGAAAGTTCCGAAAACCGACGCTCACAAACATTGGGACACCTCTATATCTCAGGTGAATTCAACTTTGAGTTTCTTTCCCAGCGCAAAGGCAATCTTGCTCATCGTATCAAAACTGGTATTCTGACCATGCTCAATCCGCGCAATCGTTGATTGCGGCACATCTGCCCGCTCTGCTAGTTCCCGTTGGGTTAGACCAGCACGTTCACGTTCGTTCATCAACGCCACCGCGCTCTCAAGTTTAGCAGATTCGGCATCAAAGCCTGCTTTGAATTCAGGGTCTTTAAGTTGTTCAGCGAGATAATCGTCAAAAAGAATGTTCTTTGCCATGTTATTTACCTCCCAAATTATCGTAGTATTCTGTCCTGAGTTCTTTGGCATGATTAAGCTCAGACACCGGCGTCTTCTGGGTCTTCTTGGTGAATCCATGCGTAATCACATAATGTGGACCTTCAACGTGGAAGTACAAGCCGCGCTGGATATTAGATCCCGTTGTCCGAAGCTCAAAGATGCCATCTGAGATTTTTCTGATCCACATTTGGCGCGCCGCTACCTGCATGCCGAATTTCTGTGTCTTGGCAATAACGGTGACCAGTTTCTGCTTCTCCACCGGCTTCAAATCATCTAAGAATTCTTTGAATTCATTATGTCCACTTGGACGCGTGTAAAACTCAAACTTAGGATTTTCCATAAGTTTAGTGTACACCCAGCGAGCTTAAATATCAATATATGCTATCAAATACAGTATAAGTACAGCAAGGCATCTCGCTGACAGAGCCTAGTCATATTTAAGAACGTATGAATCATATAGCGACTTAAGGATATCCGATAGCGTAGCTACTTGAACTGACGGAAGGTCACTTGATAAGTGTCGAACATTACCAATAATTGCACGCAACCCGATTTCGATCAATTCACCGGTTCCAATCTGTACAAAACGGTCTTCAGCCTTTAGAAAAGCGATTCCACTGATTAGTGATTCATATTTCTTAGGAGACAATCTTGTTCGTTGCTGTTTCTTCAAATCCGCTTCAGACTGGCCTACAAACGCTGCAAAATCTTGGTACGATACTTTTACGGAAGAAAAACCAAGGTTTTCAAACTGGTGAATTCCCGTAATGGCCGCTAATGACTTCTGATTATCATTCGCTAATCTAATGGATTTACTACGATCAACAATTTGGCTTAACGTCTTCGCAGTAACCATAACCTTTGGAAAGCCCATCTCTTGTATTACATCTCTGCTAGGAAATGAGAGTAAGATTCGACCGTCTAAAGTCGGTGCAGAAAGGTTAATGCGTGCCGATTGCGTACAAGAGGCATCTAAACTGCTCCCAATTCCACCGGTTTGCCTGACCCGCTTAGCATACTCATTTAGGAACTGTTCATCTAAAATTCTACTTGCCGCATCTGTTTTTAAATACCCATCATCGTTCTGAACCAACCGTACAATTGCTTTTACGTCTTCTGGCTGATTTTTTTCGATTCTATTTCTTAACGCTACATTTAATCCCGGTCGATCATCATTGTATCGGCGATTCTGCGCATCTATCTTAGCTCGCAACGCATCTGAGGTCTCCAGCAACTGTTGGATTTCACGTTGGGATAATTTCCCAGTCTTAAGGTACTGACGCAAAAGGAGCTTTGCCTTCTTTCTAAACGAATCCTCTTTTAACTTGAGTACCTTCGACAGCTCAAACATCGAATCACGTGAGTAAGGATGATCAATCAATGCGATTACCTTTTCATGCTCTAGTACAAATTTTTCGTATCGGGCCTGTTCTTCGATGGAAAGGTTACGACCGACGACGACACTTCCATTAAGAACATTACCCTCACAATCAAGCCCGATATACATTTCACGCTGATTTTTGTTGTTAATCACGTGAACAACATTTTTCGGAAGATTCGTATCACAAATCTCGCAACGCTTCCCACCCGGATAAGCTATTTCTCTATTCAAGTAGGCTTTTCCCGGAAATAATCGCCATTCTTTCTTCGCCTGTTCAACCCAGTCGTGATGAAATCGAAACTGAGCTAAAATACCTTCTGGAACCTCATCTTTCCTGTACTCCTTATCCAAATACACAATGAGCTTTTCATGTTCAGGACTTAAATGCATGTACTCGCTCTGTTGTAGCAGTCGACGATCTGCTGCACTAATAAGTAAGTTTTTTGACCCCCAGTTTACAATTCAAGTGCAACACCTTAGCGACTAGACCAAAAAGGCCATGAAGACCTATTCTTGTTAGTGCTAGCTAAACAAGAAAGCAGGAATCTTCATGACCCACTCCCAGATTAGCACCCACAAGCACTACCAACAACTCAGTCTTAGCGACCGTGCTACAATTCAGGCCCTTCGGGCTACTGGTGACACCGCGACCGTGATTGCACAGAAGCTTCATCGCAGTAAAGCGACAATCTCACGGGAAATCACGCGTGGATCTGTAACTCAGCTCGACTCGAAGCGTCACTCGCATCAAGTCTATCTTGCGGAAACTGCCCAAGCCATACACGACCGCAAACGCGACAGAACCGGACACCACGCCTTTCTCAAAACCGGCCGTGCGTTCTTCAAAGCTCTCACCAAGGAGCTTACCCGCAAGCCTCGCGTGCACAGCGTTGATAGTTTCGTACACTTCTATCGCGACCAGGGTAAGTCTTGCCCTTCAACGACTACCGTGTACCGCTACATCGATGCCGGGCTGCTTGAACTAGACAACATGACACTCCCCAAGAAGCTCCGACGCCGCGTCAAAGGCTATAAGAACGCCCACAAACGCAAGAACAAGAAGCCTGGATTATTCATAGAATTTCAAAAAAGCAGCGCAATCCCACGATTCACACGGGACTGCGCTGCTTTGGTGTTTCACCCATTGGGTGCGCCTATATGCTAAGGTTGAGTCGACGAAAACCATCACGAAAGCGAGGCTTCACACCATCTCAACTTTAACCAGCTTATCCCTGCAATGCAATACCAATGTGAC
>NZ_RHOT01000057.1 GCF_003946675.1 Lapidilactobacillus gannanensis
TGGTAACTATAAGAATAGGTCTTCATGGCCTTTTTGGTCTAGTCATTTAGGTGTTGCACTTCAATTTTAAATCCGGCAGTTTCAATAAACCATCAATCACGAAAACTAAATCCAACGGCCAGCCTAGCAGCAATCCTAATAGTGAATTAATGATGGTTAAGCCACCTAAAATCCCCATTAATTTACCATGAACGGGAATAAAAAAGAAAAAGTGAATCCCGATAACAATCATAATTTCCAGCCAAATCCGGCGCATCATCGCATAAGTAACAACGCCACCTTGTAGCCAGCTTGGAAGAAATACCAAAAGCATCAGGGCCATCATGATGATAATAGCACCATTAGCCCAGTGACTTTGCGCCTTAGTACCAGGACCAACACTTAGTTTTTGACGCGTATGTTTATTTAGTTGCTAAAACATGCCTAACGAATATAAAATACCAAAAATGGCTGGATTAGGAAAGCCATTGATTAATTTCATTGTTAAAGTCAGCATCGCAATTCCTACAATAATCAACCAAACCCCGTTAATTCGTTGCCGTGGATAGTGATAATCGCTTGTTTTCCTTGTTGTCATTATTTCTCCCCCCTAAAAGAACCATGTTTTAAGTATACGAGGCCATGACAACATTAAAAACAAAAAAAGTGTCACTATTTAATTATTTTGCGATAATTCTTGCATTATTTTTCGTTGAACAGTGGGAATCGCACCGTTAGTCAAATCTGCTTCAGTAAACCACTTGCCTGGAAATAATGCTAATGACGGCGTCGTAGTTAATTCACCAGTCAAAATTTTCAACTGCCATTGACGATGCGTAAAAACGTGCTTAACAATTTTTAGGGTGGGATCTCGCCAGACGACAGCAATTCCAGTTAGCTCTTGAAATTCGACTTGGATTTTCTGCAGCTGGATTGTGGTTAACGCTTTTTTAAAGGCAGCTGGTGGCAAAACAATTGGTTGTTCTGTGACGCCAGATGAAGCAGCTGGCTTAGTATCGTTAATCTTAGCTACTGCCAACAGTGGGAATAACCACAAACGCGCCAATAGTTCTCGACTAGAACGCTGACTCAATAGCCAGCCACTAGGAGTGTGTAATGCTAAAACGTAGTACTGCTGCACTACTGGCTTAGCCTTTTTTGTTTTGACAGGATAGTCTTCATAAGTGCCAGCTTGCCAACTGGCATCAAAATCGCGGACTGGTGAATGGGCAGGATCGGAATTCTTAGCCGTTAAATAACTAGCGCCTAAATCCATAATTGCTTGGTTAAAGTCTCCAGGACGATCAGGGTCGATGATTTGTTGGATGATTGCTGCAAAAATCGACCGCGTTTGCGGCTTAGCAATATCCAAATCAATTTCTAATAGCCGCGCAAAAACACGAAAAGCATTACCATCGACTGCCGGAACTGCTTCCTTAAAAGAAATACTAGCAATTGCCCCAGCGGTATAAGGCCCGACACCACTTAAATCGGCCAAACCTGCGGCCGTTTGCGGCCAAACTCCACCATAATCCTGAACAATCTGTTGAGCGGCTTGTTGTAAATGACGCGCTCGCGAATAATAGCCCAAGCCTGACCAAACTTGCAACAATTCCTCCTCTGGTGCGGCCGCTAAAGCCTGAACCGTGGGGAAATGCTGGAGGAAGTTGTGATAATAAGGAATCACTGTTTGCACTTGCGTTTGTTGCAACATAATCTCACTAATTAAAATATGATACGGCTCCTGATTTCGCCGCCAAGGTAAATCACGACCATTTTGATCGTACCAAGTTAAAAGTGTTTGGCGAAAAGCTTTGATTTTGGCTGGTGACCAGGTTAAATAATGGTTAACTTGTACCGCAATAGCTGACATGACAATCGCTCCTTACCTATAATTTTATTCAAGCATATCATAATTGGCTGGTTGACTGAAATCTAGTGAGATTTTAAAACAGAACTAGTTCTGACGCCATTCCCGTGGAACGCTGCCAACACTGATTGAAGCCAATTATAAATCCAAGTTCAAAAGCGCCAAAACCCAGTGAAGCTGTTAAAACAGAATTGGTTTTGACTCCATTGCGGGCTGCTTGTCGTGGAACGCTGCCGGCATTGATTGAAGCCAATTACAAACCAAATTGTCTCCAATACAAGCCTTTGTCTAACCGCTAAAGCGGCAAGACAAATTTGGCTGCTACTCGCAAGCTCGGGCGCAAATTAAAACCATTGGCTGACGACAAGATCCCTCCATTCCGTCTGGAGTTAGGTTAGTGATCTTCACTGTTGTGAGTGTTTAAGGCAGTGCTAGTGGGACTGGTCAATTTAGTTCACTTGGCAGTAATAATAGAATACTAGGACAAAAATAGCCTGTGTGATATCTTTCAATTCCATCTTGAAAGATTGTCACACAGGCTTTGTTGGTTACTACAATCTGGTTTTCTTACAGTGGTGCTCAATTCTGTTAGTTTTATCTGGTGGTTGCTGGGCAATCGACAACTGGTTCTGTCAGCCCTGCCTTAAGATCGATTAAATCTAAAGTGGACCGACCTAGCTCAAAACGCAGTGGAGGCCGCCGGGTTGTCAGCCGCCAAATTATCCTTGGCGCTTTAGCGCTTAGGATAAGGGTTGTATTTGAGATTGTTGCAAAGCAATAAGCTCAAATCAATCCCGGCCGCGTTCCACAACCCGCCGGCCGCAGCGGAGGTGTCCGCTATTCCGTCCACACCCAGTTTGGATTATGGCCGTGGTTCGCGATTGCCCAAGGCAGTGAACCGTGGATTATCAAAACCGGCCTCACGCTCTTGATCAACTGCTTTTTGCGCGACTAAATTCAGATAGTTAAATGGTGAATCGAAGTTTGGTGAGAACAACATGTCCACATACGCCAAATCATCAATCGTATTATTATTTTGAATCACGACTGACAATGTATTAGCAGATTGGGCAATCTCATGTTTACTGCACAACTGTGCGCCCAAAACCCGCCGACTATCACGGTCATAGAGCAACACAATTTTAATTTTATCAGTGGTTGGTATGTAATCAGGCCGCCAATTATCGTCAAGAACCACTTGTTGAACATTAAAGCCACCCCATTGTGCATATTCCAAGGTTAGCCCGGTTGAGGCAATACTATACCCAAATAAATCCATAGCTGAAGTGGCCTGAGTTCCTAAATAAGGCATGGTGTTTCCGAAAATATTGACCCCAGCTAATACACCTTGACGAATTGCGTTCGTTGCCAGTGGTGTATAAGCAGAGCGACCAGTTGGATTAAAGTGAACAGTACAACTATCACCAGCAGCATAAATATCAGGATCAGAAGTTTGCATATAGTCGTTAGTCAAAATCGCGCCATGCTTATCCATCTTAACTTGGCGTTGCAACAAGGAGGTGCTTGGTACGAAACCGGTACAAACAATTGCAATGTCAGCAGAGAATGTTTGCCCAGATTGCGTCTTGATTTCAAGATTTCCTTGGTCATTACTCGTAAATTCAGTCACTCGCTGATTCAACTGTAAATCAACGTGATGATCCTTTAATAATCGGCCAGCCAATGCAGCAATTTCTGGGCCAATATAGTGATGTAGAATTTGATCACCAGAAGTTAGCAATAACACTTCATGGTCAGTAGTTGCGTAGCTCTCAGCGATTTCTGTACCTGAATAACCAGCCCCCACAACCGCAATACGATGATTGTCTTTTGCACTCTTGTAGATTTCTTGAGCTTGCTGATAATTTTTACATAACAACACTTTGGACTCATCAATCCCCGCCATTGGTGGTACTGCGGCCGTTGATCCAGTCGTCATAATTAATTTATCGTAATGATCTTGAATAACTGCACCATTTTCGATATTCAACGCTTGTAAAGTTTTAGTCTTAGTATCGATTTTTAAAACGTTGTGATGCGTTCGCACAGTAGCCCCAAGTTCAGCTAAAGTTGCAGGCGAAGAATAAAACATATCCTCTAGCTGCTTAACGCGGCCACCAAGATATAGATAGATGCCACATGATAAAAAGGAAATATTAGCTAGAACTTAAGTTTTATACTGGGGGGGAGCACTTCATGTATCGTTATTTTATTCAGCCACAATTCAATAAATTTACAAATTCGGTCTTCGGTTATGAAATGCTGATTCGTAAATGGCAAGATGGGCGTTGGCAATTGCCAAAAGACTTTGCCTCAATTCCAATTGAAATTCAAACAGAACTATTGAAACGAGCCGCAATTGAGCTCTCATTGAAGGTTGAATCAGTCTCGTTTAACTTAAATCGGACCCAATTTGTTAATGCGCATATCAATGAAGCTTTGATTGCCGCCCAGCAACAGATTTATCCGATTATCCTGACTGTTGAAGTCACTGAAGAACCTAATGACCACGTGACAATTGACCAATTACGGCAGCAAATTGAAATCTGTGATCAACACGGCATTGAAATTAGCCTTGATGATGTGGCTACTGGTGTTAACACACTCGATCATATCAAGCCATTACTGACAGAAGTTACCGAAATCAAATTAGCGATGCAGAATTTCCGTGAAGAAAAGCGCGATGCTGAAATCGAAGATCAGCTACGAATCTGGACACAGGTCGCGGATCAATACCAATTGCGGCTAATTCTTGAAGGCGTCGAAAACGACGCTGAGGATCAATTAGCTGATCGTTTCGATATTGCGATTCGTCAAGGCTATTATTATGGCAAACCGCATTTATTCAAGCTGAAAGGCGATCAAAACTTAGCTGGCTGATTTACGTTACTAAAATTGCTTAGACAATAAAATCAGCCCAACATATGCCACATCAAAAAGACTAGTTAAATCGCCCAGTTGTCATCATGGCAACACTAGGTTATTCAACTAGTCTGATGTCTTATAAAGTTAATGGATTACATTTGATCTAAAAGTAAGTTATTCGACCTAGAATGACTGGTCGTTTAGCGCCAGTAGCACTGGGCACGTTGCTTGGTTGATGATGCCAGGTTTGATTACCCAACACTACCATGGCAATGGCTTCTTTGGCATCCGATGAATAGCCATAATCTTCCTGAATGCCAACTTTCACTTTTGGAAGCGCCGCCTGAATCATTTTAACTAGTGTGGGATTGTAACTACCACCGCCGCCAATGATCAATTCCGTTTGCGCGGTCGCAAATTGTTTGACTGCTTGTGCGATTGATTGCGCAGTTAACGCTGTTGCTGTCGCCACCCAATCATCAGCGCCTAAATCAAATTGCTGCATGATTTGATCAACATATTCACTACCAAAGTCCTCACGACCAGATGTTTTAGGAAACGGACGCGCAAAATATGGATGTTGCAATAACTTTTGCAAAACAGTTTGATTAACTTGACCAGCAGCGCCATGCGCACCATCACGGTCATACTCCTCATGATAAAAACGCCGACACAACTCGTCAATGATCATATTGCCCGGACCGGTGTCAAACGCTACCACATCACTTAGTTCACCGGCGGCAGGAATCACCGTGGCATTTCCAATACCACCAATATTCTGTAAAATTCGTGTCTGCTCAGGCGAACGATAAAGAATATATTCCGAATATGGCACAATCGGTGCGCCTTGACCACCCACAGCCATATCAGCCTCACGAAAATTGGAAATTACTGCCGTTTGCGCCCGCTCAGCAATCAGCGCTGGATCACCAATTTGTAAAGTTGACGGAACTAAACCAGGTCGATCTGGTCGCGGTAAGTGATAAACCGTCTGCCCATGAGAAGCTACAAAAGTTAATTCTTGTGGTGCTATCTTGGCCTCAGCACAAATTTTAACCACGGCTGCTCCAAAAATTGCACCTAATTCAAAGTTAAGGCTACAAATCTGTTCCACATCAGATGTTTCCACAGCCAAGGCTGCTTTGATTTTAGTTTTCAGACCACTGGCAAAAGGATAGCTGGCAAAGCGTCGTAATTTCACTTTTGTCGTCGGACCAACGCCAGTAATTTCCACTAAGGCCGCATCGGTGCCATCTAAAGACGTTCCCGACATTAAACCAACTGCTAACATAAATGCCCACCTTTCAGATTGATTATCGTTTGATTTTTATTTCATTATAACGCAATTTTAACTATTAAAAATGAAAATAATTTTCGTGCGTGCTGAATTCACCACTGATCAAATTAATCATGGCACTTTATATACTGTAAAATATCGCGTTCTACCAGAACCAACGCAGCCATTCCTGCTTAGCACTTTTTCCTATCTTTGCGAGACAAGCTTAATTCCTGCAACTTTTCTTATGACCGGGTATACTAAAAGTAAGCTCCATTTAATTTACAAACTAAATAAACTGTTAAGGTGAGTTGTTCACAGTAATCAAACTGCTCGCAATTCGCTATTCTCAAGGAGGTTCTTCTACATGACAACAATTCAAATTGGTAAAAGTAAAGTTCAGGCAAGTCCACTTGGTTTAGGTACTAACGCTGTTGGTGGCCATAATTTATTTCCAGATTTAAATGATGCGACTGGCGTTAAAATCGTCCAAACAGCGCTCGATGCTGGGATTACCGTTCTCGACACCGCCTTTGCTTATGGCCTAGGCGAATCAGAAAAGTTAATTGGTCAGGCTATTAAGGGCTATGACCGCAGCAAAATTATTATTGCCACAAAAGCGGCGCAACACCTACAAGCTGATGGTAGTATGACAATTGATAATTCCCCGGCCTTTTTAACGCAAGCCGTTGAAGACAGTCTCAAGCGGCTGCAAACAGATTATTTGGATATCTTTTATATTCATTTTCCTGATGATCAAACACCTAAAAATGAAGCAGTTGCCGCTTTGCAAAAATTAAAAGAGGCTGGCAAAATTCGCGCTATTGGTGTTTCCAACTTCTCACTAGCCCAATTAAAAGAAGCCAATCAAGACGGTTATGTTGATGTTGATGAAGAACAATACAGCCTGCTTCATCAAGAAATAGCCACAGAACGTTTTGCTTATTTGCGCGAACGCCAGATCAGCTTCGTTCCTTTCTTCCCACTGGCATCTGGCCTACTCACTGGCAAGTATGAACAAGAAATGACTTTCCCAGAAAATGATATTCGCCATGATAACCCTGACTTTCAGGGCCAACGTTTCCAAGATATTATTGCGACCGTCGACCAATTAAAGCCACTAGCAGAGAAATATCAAGTTACCGTTGCCCAATTAGTTTTGGCTTGGTATATCAAAAACCCTGATATTGCCGTTGTCATCCCCGGTGCGAAAAAAATCGCCCAAGTCGCTAGCAACGCCAAGGCATTGACTGTTGCTTTAAGCGATGCCGATTATCAAACAATAACTGAATTGTTTGCTTAAAAATAAAATAGTTAATAAATAAAAATCACCGCAGCTAGGTTACGTCTGCAGTGATTTTTGTTATTTTTTCTGTTTTTTAGCCTCCATCGTCCAGTTGGCTTCTGGATCAACCGAACTTAATTTTGAAAATCTAACAGATAAGAACAACGATATTTTTTATTTTTGTTTATGCTACTGAATGATTAATTTGGATATTTGGATACTGCTGTACTAATAATCGCAACGTATAACCAGCATCACTACCAATGTTCATTGACCGATAAGTTGCATCAATTACCGCACTATCTGGCACTTTGGCCAATTCTGCAACTGAATAATTAGTCTGACCATTTACTTCAATAATTATTTGACGATAGCGTTCTGCCAAAGCATGATTATCATTTTTTAAAATAATGCTTGGGTAATGTTCAGCTAATATTCGGCCAGTGAGACCAGGGTCGCCACCTATTTTAGCTGTGGCACAAACTGCTTTAACAATGACGTCATCCGCAATTTTGGTTAATTCCGTCCAAGAATAATATCCGGGAATTTCATCATAAATCACTTGACGATCATATTCAGCAACCAAATATGATTGACTCGTCACTAAAATCTGTGGGTATTGCTGCTCAATGAGATTGGCAATCGTGCCCAAATCGCCGCCCATATACCCAGCAGTTTGAACTGCTGACCAAACGACACTATCTGGTACTTTTTCCAGCTCGTTTAACAGATATACCCCAGGCATTTCATTAATGATTCCCAGACGAAATTCCTGCGGTGTCGCATACAGGCCATAAACAATCAGAACCCTTGGATATTGTTTAGCAAGTGCTTCGCCAATGGCATCCAGATCATCGCGACCGTTTTGATTAATCGCGGTTTTAATAACCGCATCAGGTACTTTCTCTAACTCAGTTAAACTATACTTATTGGGTAGTTGTTTAACTAAAGCCTGGCGAAATTGCTCAGCAACCACATCATCAGTCTGCGGCAACTTATCAGTATTAACTTTTGACTGGCTAGTCGCACGCTGAGCAGTTGAAGTTGCTTTTGGCAGTTGGCTACTAACAACTGCGACTGGATTAGTAGTCCCGTGAGTTACTTGCGAACTGGCTAAATCCTCTTGGCCTTTTTTAGTAATTTTCTCAGTATCTGTGTCTGCTTTGATCTGCTTTTTCCGCACATCTTTGATCAAATTTTTTTGCGAGTGGGATTTTTTAACTTGTGCAGTTTTAATTGCTACTGAATGATGGCTGTTATTTGAACACCCTACTAAATTGGTGCTTAATCCCAAAACTGCTAATACTAACGCGCAATAACGTGTAATTTTTCGCATTTTACTACTCCTCATTATCAACCATTGAATAAGTTCTTTTGCTCTGAATAATGTGATCAAATAATAAGTAAAATAACTTAGGAATAAATTACCCTGACTGTCGTAACATTTTAAAAGCTCCCTTCTGACGATGATTAAACCAAGCACCTACTTAAATTATTTTAAAATTGGTTGCTGGTTCCGCTTACATTGCAATAATATTACATTTGAGTTACAAAGCCTAGCCTAAAAGCTAATTTATTTACTTTTATATTATAAAATATTTACAATACATTTTTTAGATAATAAAAATAATCTGAGACATAAGTCTATTCTCCAAAAATAATACAAATTTTCTTTGCGGAACGTGTTCTCAAAAGGTAACCGGTTCCGCTTAGTAATCATCCACCCGCATAGCGGGTGGCTTTTTATTAGCCCTAGAAGGGCTTGCCACACGCAAAAAGCCCCTTAAA
>NZ_RHOT01000058.1 GCF_003946675.1 Lapidilactobacillus gannanensis
AAAGTTCAAAACACCAGCCGAAGCTTTTGAAAGAGAAGTCAAGCGTGCTCGCAAGGTTCATACTGCTTAGCTTTCTTCAATTGAAACTCACTGAAACCTTTCCGCCAGCTGTCTTCGCCTGCGCTGGCTAACTTGCACTTGCAATTTGCGACCAAATTTTTTCACGTATACTTAAAATGATTAGAGCTAGCCCTACGATAAAAGAACTAATCACCACCGGTAGTCCTTTATTCAATACGATATTTAATCAGATGATTCATCGTCACGGGCAAGCCACTGTCATCTTGTTTAAATTGCATTAAATTGATTTGGTGCAAGCCTGGCGTTAGCTGTTGTGGACCTAATGGAATACGAAATTCTTCGGCAGATTCACTGGTGATATCGGCGTTGATCAGTACTTGGTCAATAAAGCAGAAGGTGATCGCATCAGGATAATGTCTCAAGGTTAAAGGCAATTCTTTTTGCGCCTGACGAACTTTAATCGGCTCTCTGACAATTGAAGATAAGTGCGGACCAGTTTGTGACCAGCCACGACCTTGCTGTTTTTCAAAATCAAAGTGATATTTTTTACCAATTGTCCAACTGGCACTAAATTCAGAGGCACTAATTGAGCCGCGACTTTGTTGCCCGCAGCCAGTTAAAATTAGTAACAACAGCAAGCTAGTCAATAATCGTCGGTATTTTACCATGGACCAATATCCTCCAGATTTGGCAAGCGTCATTGTTGAATTACGCGCGTATTCGTTGCTGTTTCCCCTGCTAGGTTTATGAAGAGATAGCTGCAAAGTCAGCACCAGTAATACTAGTGCTAACCACCTTCCGCTCGCCATCTTTTAATTCCTCACTGCGCAAAAAATCTCGAACCGAATTTATTTAGTTTCCAAGCTAATTCAATCCTACTTACGCTAACTGATGGTATTTTTACCAGCCTTTTGCGAATGCTGCAGTGTTTGATAAAGATCAATCACTGACCAAACCAACAAAAAGAAACTAGCAAGATAGAAAAAATAGCGGCCATCTTCAATCCTTGTATCATTATTTTTCCTTACACTTGTTTACAACATGTTGCACCCAAATGATTATTCCCAATCCTACGAAGAGAACAATCACAAAAGTGTTGATAACTAAAAACCAATTTTGAATTTCTCCAATAAGTAATAGTAATGAAATGCTAACCAACAGCAAAGCCAAAGAAATTTTCAATAATTGCCAATTCATATTCATGACACCCCTCTCTTATTGAGTGAACTTTTCTGGTCGAATAATTGCTGATCAAGATCAATCACAAACCATACCAGTAAGAAAAAGCCAGCGAGATAAATGAAATATATGCTGGCCGTGCCAGGAATCAGCTTTGACCACAGCAACATTGGCGTGAATAATAAAATGCCAGTATAAAGAATCTTACAATCCTGACGGCGATGACGACGAAAACGTTTAAAATCGTTAGGCGTTAATCGTTTGCGTAAGTAATCAATCATTTTAAAGGTTAAGCCGGCGGTGATCAGCGCGCCTATAATCGTCAGCATAATGAACCAAATCGACAGTCTTACACGCGTAATCGAAATTAAACTACTCATTAGAATTACATATAAAGCCATCGTCCAGAAGATATTTTTCAACGACTTCGATAACAATTTCATTGAAGCACCTCCACTGATTTGTAAAAGCAGGCATTCCTAACAAATTTTTTTTAATCCACCCGAAAGAAATTGTACAAGTCCACCCCACCAGCCAAAATTATTGCGGCTAGTGCTAAAATAGTTAAATTATTAAAGTATAGTCCTTTGTCATTAGTCACAAGTATAAAAATAAGCAGGAACAACATGATGCTGAGATAAATAGCTTTAAAAATACGCTGCACAATTTTTAGGAAATGATCAGCGGTTTTGAGCGACCTTGCCCTTTTCAAATGGCTAACCTCAGCGTAAATGACGCCAGCAAGCGTGATTGTCACGAACGTAGTGCAAATCAAAAATAGATCGCCGATTATGAAAACACCCCAAATAAGTGTAGTGACCAGTGCCAAGCCAATAATTAGACTAATCACGCTACCAATTTTTAACTGTCCGTTAAATTTTCTCAACATGTACTCACTTCCAATTTTTGTGAATAATTTTCATATTATTACCATTATTATAGCGCTTACCAAATCACAAAGATAGTCCCAGTAAAGCAATTGTTTTTTTAGTAATACTTACCAAACAACAGGAAGAAACATGGAATTAAAAAAATGAGGCACAATTAAGAACCGATACTTATTTCACAAAAAGTATTTTTAGAAATTTGTTAGTTCAGTATTTTTAAGATAATTAAGCTATACTAAACTTATCTTCTTCATCAATAAAGGAGCAATTCACTATGAAGCAAATCAGTGCAGCAATTTTGAAATCAGTCATTCAACCCCGTCCTCAAGAAAGCCATAAGGGAACTTTCGGTCGAGTTTTAGTAGTTGCTGGCAGCGCCACTTATGGTGGTGCGGGTATCATGAGTGCTAGTGCGGCCTTGTTAACTGGCGCTGGCCTAACGACTCTGGCCAGTGATCCCGTTAATCGGACGGCCTTGCATAGTCAACATCCCGAGATTATGTTTATTGATTGGCACGATGATTCGTTACTCAGGACGACATTAGTGACTAGTGATGTGGTAGTAATTGGCCCAGGCTTAGGCGTTGATGATTTTGCTTGGCAATTATTACAACGCGTCTTACCTCAACTTTCCGAGCAGCAAGTGGTGATCATTGATGGTTCAGCGCTGACCTTATTGGCGGAACATCATGAAATTCCCGACACCAAAGCGCAAATGATTTTGACACCGCACCAAGAGGAATGGCATCGCCTGAGTCAATTAGCAATTCCTAGCCAATCAATCACCGCTAACCAGCAGGTCCTTCAAAAATGGCCGGCTAAAACTATCTTGGTCCTAAAGCAACATCGCACCGAAATTTACCAACAAACTGATGTCTATCAAAACACCACCGGCGTTGCAGCCATGGCTACTGGCGGTATGGGTGATACTTTAACCGGTATAATTGCTGGCATGATCGCCCAATTCAAAAAACCACTGCCAGCAACGCTAGCAGCGGTTTATCTTCATAGTTTGGCAGGGCAAGAACTGGCCCGTCAACAATATTTAGTTTTACCTAGTCAATTAATCGCGATGCTACCGCATTTAATGTGGCAGTATCAGGATCGTAGCAATTGATTGAAATAGCGCCTGTTGAAACCACGTTCTAAATCAAGTGAAGGTTTTGAAACAGAATTGGTTTTGACTTCATTACGGGCTTGCTGGTTGTGGAACGCGGCTGGCACTGATCACAGCCAATTACAGACCAAATTGTCTCTGATACAGGCCTTATTGTAAGTGCTTTAGCACTTACAATAAGCCTCGAATTTGAGATTTTCGTAGAAAAGTTCAAATCGATGGCCACGTCGTTCCACGCCCTCTAAATCGCCCAGCCACCACCAAACCCTAATTGGGGAAGTCTTGGCACACCATTTTAGTTTTAGACCACAAAGTTGCTGAGCCCCTGCCGTTCTGTATTAGGGAGCGACTTAATCAATTCTTGCACAGTCTGTCAGAGAAAAAGATATCCAGTGCTAACAACTTGATTACCGACTACTTGCTTCAGCAACCATTCGTAATGCGCCGACTTCAGCCGACGTCAATTCGCGATATTCACCAGCAGCTAAATCAGCTGGCAGTGTCAATGGCCCAAAGCTTAATCGCTTCAAGGCTAACACTTCATGGTCAAACGCCTTCAACATGCGTTTAACCTGATGATATTTACCTTCAGCAATCGTTAGCTCAACTAACGATTGTTTTTTATCGGCATCATAATCTTGAATGACTAATTTGGCTGGTTGTGTGGCAAAATCGGACAACGCCACACCCTTGGCAAAAACTGTCACCAATTCAGGCTTGACCTCACCTGCCACGACTGCCTGATAAGTCTTGGCCACATGATACTTCGGCTGCAACAGACGATGAGCCAGTTGGCCATCATTGGTAATCAACAGTAGCCCAGTGGTATCACGATCCAAACGCCCAACTGGTGTCAAATCCTGATAATGAGGTAAAGTTTTTGGTAACAAGTCAAGAACGGTCGCTTGTTTTTGGTCTTTGGTTGCCGTTAAAACATCTGCAGGCTTATGCAATAAATAATAAGCAAATTCCCGATAAGTGATTATTTCTTGCCCAACGGTAACTTCGTTCATGTCCTTAATCTGAGTTGCTGTCTGACGACAAACTTTGCCATCAACACGAACATGGCCCTTTTTAATTAATAAGCGTACTTCTTGACGGCTGCCTTGGCCCATATTTGCTAAATAGCGGTCTAATCTCATTTAATGTGTAACCTCCGGCGTAATCCCGCCATTCGTGGACCAACGATGCGGTCTGCAAGTCGTGTTTTAAGAATCAGATAGCCGTAGACAATGACGCCTACTGCAACCGCGATAATTAAAATCACGGCACTAAAAATTTTACGTTCTACTGGTAGCACCATCCCGACTAAGTTCACCGTAATTCCTGTTAAGAAGAACATCACTAGTGAGAAAAAGACGATTCCTAACATTCGCCGGAAAGTCTGTTGCAACTTAAAATGATATAAGCGATACAAGCTGACTAACATTAACAGACTTGTGGTCAACATCCCAATAGCTGTCGCCACCATTGGCCCATAAATATTGAAAAAGGCAATCATCGGATATTGCATCACTAATTTTGTAACAATCCCAACAATCAAATAACGCATGGCCACATTATTTTGATAAAGACCCTGTAAAACTGCCGCTAAAACTGTAAATAAGCCTAAAATAATTGCGGTGAAGGAATTGACTTGTAGCACGCTTATGCCTAATGCATCGTGACCATAGAATAGCGTGTACAGTGGTTCGGCCACAGCTGCTACCCCGAAAGAAGCAGGAACCATAATAATTAAGAATAACTGTAAAACATTCGTAATTTGTTGCGCCATATCTCGTTTATCATTGCGAGCATGAGCAGCTGACAACAATGGAATCGCCGCAACAGCCATAGCTGAGGCAAAGGATATCACGATCATTACCAATTTGTTAGAGTTAAAGTTAAAAATTGCGAAATAGATTTCCATTTCTTTTTTCGTCACTAAGAAAAATTTCGGTAACATTTTAAAGAAAGAATACTGGTCGATCAATTGGAAAATAGTGATGCCTGAGCCTAACAAAATAAATGGGACGGACTGATGAATAATATCCATCACTAATTCTTTAGTTGTCACTTGTAAATTATCATTCGATTGCGCCACTAAATGCTCTAACTTACCGCGTTGCCTTAAATAGAACCAGAACAAAGCTAAAATCCCAAAAATAGCCCCGATAAAAGCCGCAAAGGTGGATTGGACGACGGCTTGTTGGTAAGTGCCATGCTGAATTTGCATGATGACGAAAGTCGCCCCTAGCATATAAGCCACTCGCGCTAACTGTTCAATAAATTGCGAGACCGCTGAAGGCGCCATTTCTGCAAATCCCTGGAAATAACCACGGAAGATACTTAAGAAAGGAATAATCAGCACAGCAACACTTAATGAGCGGTAAACTGGAATTTCGGCAGCACTTTGCGCATACAATGGCGCACCAAAAAACATTAATCCAGCAGAAACTACCCCCAAAATTGCCATTAACTTAATCCCAGTGTGAAATAACCGCCGGCCAACGCGATACTCATTTAAGGTATTATAATGAGCCACCTGCTTAGCAATTGCGCCTGGGATTCCTGCAGTAGAAATCATCAAGAATAACGAGTAAATATTATAGCCTTTGCTAAATAAAGCATTGGCCAAATTGCCAGTTTGTGCGTCGCCAATCATCGGCAACCAAGCCATAATATAAACCGCACCTAAAATACGTGAAAAAATACTCCCGGCGGTGATCCAAGCCGACCCTTGAACAAAACTAGCCTGACTGGCATTACCACTTGAGGTACTTGCTGCTGATTGTGTTGAATTCTGCGCCAATAAAAAACGCTCCCTTACTGGAAACCGACTTCGTTTCAGTTTTAATTACATCAAGAAAAGTACAATGCGCCACCTAAATGACTTTTAAATAATCAAGTTATTACCCAAGCAAGTAGGCGCTAATATCAATATTGTAACCCATTGCCGCCAGAAAATATAGAGTGTGAGGAGCGACGCACTTTTGGCGTAGCGTAATTTCGATAATTTGATTGGGCACTGCAAGTGACCGAGCAAATTATCAAATTAGGCCTAGCCATTTGTCGCTCCGAACACGTTTCAATCAGAGTGTGAGGGCTGCCGGTCCTTTGGCGTAGGATAATTTCAAATAATGCTTTGAGCTGGTGCAACCAGATCGAAGCATTATTTAAATTAGGCCTAGCCATTTGTCGCTCCGAACACGTTTCAAATCCGCGCAGTACGTAACTTACACAGGCTAACTCTAAAAAACCATTTTTTTAAAATGCGCCCTAGCAACACACGAGCAATTTATAAATTTGTCGTGTGTCTAAAATGACCTTTTTAAAATTTTATACTTTAATTGACTGAAGAATTAATTAGTCTGATGAGTCGTGGCAATAACTGGTTCTTCCCCACCATGTACGGAAACCAACTTCAAAATCAAATCGTAGCACAAACAAAACGGAGCTCAATTTAAAAACCATTCAAAATCGACATTGTTAATTCATCACTTTATAATGATAACTATCAAGTTCTGGAGGTTATCATGAGTTCAAATCTAACCATTCGAAAAATGCAGGCTGGCGATGTTGCACTACTTGACCAGCAATTTATCAAGCAAAACTGGCCCAGTCGAAAAATTGTCTTAACTCACTATCTAGCTGAGCAACAAAGTGGTGAGCGACTTGTTTTAATTGCCTTGTTTAAAAGTCAAGTTGCTGGTTACGTCACTTTAATGACGCTTGCTAAGGCGAGCCCTTTCCAAGGAATGTATCCGGAAATAGCTGATTTTAATGTCTTCGAGCAATTTCAAAAGTTTGGTATTGGTGGGCAATTATTAACAGCAATTGAAAATGCTGCCCAACCAATGACTAAGCTGGTCACTTTAGGAGTCGGCCTACACTCAGGTTATGGACCGGCACAACGGCTGTACGTGAAACACGGGTTTATTCCCGATGGTTCCGGCGTTTGGTATAACAATCGGCCACTAGCAATGAATGCCCCTTGTTTTAATGATAATGAATTAGTTTTATACTTGTCGAAATCAATTTAAGCGAAGCGCATTTCTCTAAAAATCATGACTACTTAGACAGGCTTTTTGAGGGACGTCTTCAGCCGCAACTTAGTCTAGCGTCTGCTTAAGAGAGACTGTTTAATTTTAGCGTAAATGTCGTACTGGCTTACCTAACTAGACAGGCATTTAACAAATCCTTAACCTCTATCCCAGTATTTTGACGGAAAGTCAGTATAATGAAGGCAACAACTTATTAATACTGCACGAGGGGGAATCAGAAATGGCTCAAACTGAATTTGCCTTAAATTTACTTGATGAATTAATTAAACTGCCAACTGTCAATGGCAGCGAAGGAAGCGTCGCAACCTATTTGAAAGACATCTTCCAACAAAATCAAATCAAGGTTAGCCTCGTTCCTTGGCAACGCGATTATAATCGCGTTAACCTAGTCGCGCAATATAAGCAAAATGATGGTCTGATTTTAGGTATGGCTGGTCATGAGGACGTGGTTTCGGCTGTAGCTCCCGACGAGTGGACTTATGGCCCATTTATGCCCCAACATGATCATGGTAAAATTTATGGCCGTGGCTCTTCTGATATGAAAAGTGGCTTAACGGCTTTAGCATTAGCTTTTATTCAACTGACCAAAGATCCCGACTTTCATGGTAATTTACGTTTTATTGCCACTGTTGGCAAAGAAAACGGCCGTCTAGGTGCGAAACAGTTGGCAAAAAATCATTTTGTGGATGATTTAGCGGGGATGATTGTGGCTGAACCTAGTACTGCTTTTTCTGATACGGCCATGCAACAACTATTAGCTTCGGGTGCTTTCCAGATTTCCCAACCAAATCCCGCCAATTATAGTCGTCACGCCTGCTTTTTTGCCCACAAGGGTACCTTAGACTATCAAGTGATTGCACGTGGCAAGGCTGTCGATAGCTCAATGCCGGAAATGGGGATCAACGCCTTAGACCATCTGATTGAATTTTATCAGGAACAGAAGCACTATTTTACTCACTTAACTCAATTTAAAAACCGCCAATTAGGCCCAACTGAGGCAACAGTAACTATTTTTCAGGCTGGCGATCAAGCAAATACAATTCCACATTTAGCCAGTTTAACCACAAAGATTCGCACTATTCCTGAATATACAAACACACGAATTATTGATGATTTGAATCTCTTGATTGCCACACCAAACGATCAGTGGCCAACCTGTCATTTAGCTTTAAGGGTGACTAACAGCAATAATCCGGTTCAAACTGCCGTCACTGACCCGCTGGTTACAATTACCCAAGCCAGTTTAGCGAAGATTTGGGGACAACCTGCATTGGCCTTAGGCACATCTAGTGGTACAGACGCCTCGGAGTATCTCCGCGCCAATCTGAAAATACCCGTAATTGTTGTGGGTCCTGGCAATGAAACTGCTCATGCAATTAATGAATTTGTTTGGGAAGATGATTACTTAAAATCAATTGAACTCTACCAAATGATTTGCCGGGAGTATTTTAAGAAATAACTCCAATACCGTCAGCTCGCGCCAACACAAGTTCTTTTATTAAAAATAAAACGAATTTTAACTACTGAAATTTGTTCTCAAAAGGCAATCGGTTCCGCTTAACGCAAAAATGCCGAGCAATTCTGCACTATGCCCTGTCAAGTTGACAGATGAAATAATATAAAATTGAATTTGTCTCTAAACGGCTTC
>NZ_RHOT01000059.1 GCF_003946675.1 Lapidilactobacillus gannanensis
GGAATGCTCCTATCTTGTTTTATTAATTATGGCACAACTGTTCAGAAATTTATGTACCAAATACTAGGATAGGAGCAGTAATGAATCGGCTGTGGTTGTGGCGAAGAACTTTAAGAAGAGTACACCACCAAACACCAATGGCAATCACGGCAATGGCCAGAAATTGCCAAATACTGGAGATGTCAATAATGTTGGCATGACACTGATTGGGATACTTTTGGTTCTTGGCTTACTAGTTTATAGCTTCTTCAAACCTTACAGACGAGAACGTCAATAAGGGCATATGTGACAAATTTCGATACTGAATACTTTTGTAGCGGGACGACTTTCCATAGTGGAAGCCGTCTTTTTTGATATTTCATTTTTATTGGATGATTTGTATCCAATAGCACAAAAAAGCGTGTCGAAAATCGACACGCTCGAAGTAATGGCGTTAACAGTAAGCTACGGGTTTCTTAAGAATTCGACGTACTTCCATCACTTCTAAACAAAGTATAACAAAACTGCTTGCTAATGAATACTTAATGACATGAAATAAACACTGTATGAGTTTGGACACTAAAAAGTTCTTCGACTTACTCGGTTGAATTTGTTTTAAGAACCCTAGGCGATTTGAATGCCAGCCTCTAAGGTGTTATCCAATTTATAGATTCGTTCAACATCAATAACCACTACGCCAGTGCGTGGAAAACGGTCAAAAATGTTAGTTTTATCTAAAATATGATTAGCAAAATCATCTGTTTCATGAATATGAGCCGTTCCCTCAAAGCGAAATCCCTGTTGAGCGCCTCTATCAGCAACCGCAACCGCCGCCAAATGGTTGTTCGAGAGATTATTATAGGCCTGCCTAAAGGTGTGCTCAAAGTAGATTAAATGTGAGTCATCTAAGACATGTAGTGAACCCTTGGGACCAACTTGAGGTTTGCCATCTTTTCCTGTTGTTGCTAGAAAGGGGAGCTGATTCTTTAACATATTTTTCATTTCTTCTGTAAGGTTTACCATTTGATTTTCTCCTATCAACGTAATACTGGCTATTTATTTACTTTTAGTAAATATATTGTTGAGATACTATTTTGTCAATCCTATGTCCCAAGATGAACATCGCAGACTAGGATCACGGAAGGTTTAAAAAGATTCCCTTGTTTTGTAAATTGGTTAAGCAAACATGTTTATATCGTTGGTCATGCTCAGGATAGATGGGTGTTGTGAGTGCAACCGGATTGAGTTGTTTGTATGCTGGGCAATGTTGACCTCGATACAGAGGATCATACCATTTCTGATCTGGATGATAACCTCGTTTTTCCATTTCACGTAACACAATACAGTGAAATTGAAATAATTTATATGGGGAATGTGCAAATACGTAATTAACGGTAGCGTGTTTCCGTCCCCATCCATTACCGCGAAGCGCCGCAATTTCACGATGCTGTCCCAATAATTGTTGTCTTGGGAGTTGCTGAATTAAATCTTGATGCCATAAACGCACGTTACGGCTTCCTTTCTTGAAAACTAGTCTTAATATTTATGCCATTTGGAGGATTACGGTACTGAACCATTTTATAATGAATCGGCTTTTCTATAAGTCTATAGAAAGTTCAGGTAATGGCATTTTCTCCAGATCGGATTGTCTAATCAATTTAATTGATTTTTTTGGTGTGTTTGATTATATTTCTTTTGCAAAGGTACAATATACCTTTTCTCTGCTGCCTTGCGAGCAGCGATGGCATCCTCCATATGAACATATACACGATTTAGGACAAGATGGCCTTGAAAGTACAGCCTTGCGACCCACTTTTGAGCAGTTTTATCCCAACTAATTCCGATAACGCCAGATTTGTTATTGGACCGTTTAAGTGTAGAAGCAACTAAATTTGTTCGATTGATTAGTTGAAAATTCTTGGGATTGCCCATGTATTTTTTAGTCTGGTTATTAGCTTTTATGTTTGATCTGCTTATTTCTGATCGGTAGCGTCAAGAATCTTATGTAAATGAAATGCCTTCGTACATATAATATGGGAGTGTCAAGAAGTTTGTGTAAATGGGAATCCCTTTCCCCTGTAAAATTAAACCATTAATCGAAAAGTGATTCTAACGTGTCTTTGACTTGACCAAAACCACGATGGCTACGATTAAAGTATTTTTCGTTGTAGCTTATGACTTGAACTCCGATAAAATTGTCTAAAGATTTTTCGTTTGGAAACTGTTCTTTGGGTTTGGTCTTGTGTTTAATTCTTTTGTTCAGTGATTCTAAGATATTGGTTGAATAAATTGTTGTTCGAATAGCAGGAGGAAAACTCAAGAAAGCTAAGAGTTCATTTTCAATGGATTTAAGTTGCTGGATCAGATTAGAATACAGTTTCTCCCAAGCACCATAAAAATCGTTTAAGATCTTGTGTGCTGCAGTTACATCGGTCGCTGAACGCAATTCTTTAAAATCATTTAAGATTGCTTCACGATCTTTTAAACGCACATGCGAACCAATTTTACGCATAACATGTACTAGGCATCTTTGGAATTTGGCTTTCGGGAAAGCGTGCAATAATGCTGGCTGCAGACCAACCATTCCATCTGCGATGATCAACTGGACTTGCTTTAATCCTCGTTGTTTAAGATCTTCTGCCATTTCTGACCAAACTCCTGCGTTTTCATTTGGAGCGATTCAATAATCAAGAATTTCTTTGATGCCGACAGGTGTAATACCTAAAGCAATATAGACTGCCTCTCTTTGAACTGAATCACGGTGCTCCTATCCTAGTATTTGGTCCATAAATTTCTGAACAGTTGTGCCATAATTAATAAAACAAGATAGGAGCATTCCAATGAAACGATATCAAGATGATTTTAAAGCCAGCATTGTGAAGATGCATCGTGAAGAGAAAAGATCTATTCGCTCGCTTTCCGAGGAATAAGGTGTTTCTCCAGCCGCAATTCATAACTGGGTTAAGAGCGCTGCGGCTTTTTTATTCAAGTGTTCGGTTTAATTTTACAATCTACCTTTTGTTGATTTTTAGTCATAAATTAAATTACTTCTCCAGGATTGTCATTTTACCGTCAATTATCTGATAAACTTTGTCTGCCATATCTTTTAACCTTAAGTCATGAGTAACTACAATAATAATTTTATTTCTTTTGTGCGCTAAATCTCTGAGTAGCTCGATTACTTTCATGGATCTATCTGTATCTAATGCGGCTGTGGGTTCATCTGCTAAAATATAGTCAGGATCAGTGTATAATGCTCTAGCAATTGCCACACGCTGCTTTTGTCCACCAGAAAGTTGATTAGGATATTTTTTTAGCAGTTCTAAAAGTCCTAAATCAGAAAGAAGCTCATGCATTTTTTGTTCAGTCAAATTTTGGTTTTTTAGTTTATCTACGAATTTAAACTGTTCTTCGACCGTTAAAAATGGGACTAAGTTATAAGATTGTAAAACAAATCCTATTTTTTCCAATCTTAATTTTGTTTGTTTTTTTTTGGACAAACTGTTAATTGTACTGTCATTTATTTTTACGTCACCATTAGTTGGTGTCTGTAGTCCGCCTGCTATAGTCAAAAATGTAGTTTTTCCTGATCCTGATGGCCCTACAACTAAAATAAGCTGACCACTTTCTGCTTCGAAATTAATATTTTCTAGTGCTACGTACTTACTACTCCCTTCACCAAAAATTTTTGTGACTGAGTCGAAAATTAGATTTGACATGCAATTAACCTCCAATAATTTTGTAAGGATCAACTTTGGCAATTTGGCGAATTGGTATCAATGCACCCAACAAGGACATAATAATAATACCGATTCCAGTTACAATAATATTACTTTTATCGATGACAATGGGTACCTCGCTGGGTAACGTAATAGCTGTTATTTCACCTAATATAATGGCTATAATAACGCCAATAACCGACATAATAAATGATTGAAATAACGTACTTAAAACAAGATATTGCGTTGAGACTCCTTGCGCCTTCAAGACACCTAAGTTGGGTAATTTTTGAACGGTCAGAATATACAAGAAAATTGAAATAACAATTAGAATAATAATATATAAAAAACCAATCATGAAGTTGAATGTGAGTTGTTGTGCACTATATCCAGGTAATTTATTAATAAATGAGCCAATGCTCAACTGATTAGTCCCTTTTGGTATTTTTGAATTATTTAACGTATTCTTGAATACCACAGCATTTGTTACACCTTTATTCAGTGATTGAATAGTGTCTGGTGAAATATAAACCACGGGAAGAGCACTTAAAGTTGCCCTGGGTGTAAAACCTGTAATTTTAATCCTCAATGATGAATTAGCAACTAACAAGTAGTCACCGATTTTGAATCCATCACTTTTGAATTTATCCGATACGACGCCGGCATTGTTTCGGATATTTTTACTACCACTTGTTATTTTCAATTTTTTAAATATGAACGATTTGGAATCAAGAGCTACTAATTGAGCATTCTCTTTTAATCCATTTTCTGATTTTACAAGTGTACTATACTGTGAAATTCTGGTTCCATTATTGGGTAAACTAGCAACCTCATCCTGTGAAAGAAAAGATTGTTGTAAACGTCCTTCAGAATCACTATTTAAGACAATACTTGAAGCATCCCACTCGTTAATTGCCGCTTTGTTTAGGTTAGCTAAACCAGTGGCTAAACCAGTAAGAATAATCAAAAGATAACTTACTAAAAATATAAGTACCACTATTAGGCTATAACGCAATTTTTCATGTAGCATCTCTTTAATAGCTAAAAACATAATGATCTCCTGTTATTAATTCTATTTATTATTAATATATCACTTAATGTGTTTTGAAAAGGTTTTGGTAGCGTCAAGAAGAGAGTGTAAAATATTTTGTGTAAATGAGTATTGAAAAAGGGAAGACCTTCCCTGTATGATTATAAGCGTCTAAACCAAATCAACGGAGGTCTTCCCCTATGAATCAGTTTAACAAAGAATTGGCAAATGTACTACTATCTCATGGTGATTTAAAAGAAGTTTTTAGAAAACAACTGCAGGATACATTAAATACGTTACTTCAAGCCGAGTTAACTTCTGTTCTAGGCTACGATCCTTATGATCGTCAAGGTTTCAACTCTGGTAACTCTCGAAATGGCCAATATTTTCGTCAAATTGATTCAGAGTATGGAAAGCTGAGTATCTGTGTCCCACGTGATCGCAAGGGCGAGTTTAAGGCTAACTTAATCCCACCTTATTCTCGAAGAGTGGATGCACTGGAAACGACGATTATACAGTTATACGAAAAAGGAATTACAACCCGAGAAATAGCTGACTTAATCGAGAAGATGTATGGAACTCATTATTCACCCACTACGATTTCCAGAGAGTGTAAAATATCTTGTGTAAATGAAATGCCTTCGTACATATAATATGTATCTAACTTAAATAAATGATGCTTCCAAGGTGTCCTGGAGTCCTTTGAACCCTCGGTGGATCCGCTTCAGAGACTTCTCGTTATAAACATTAAACTGAGAAACCAGGAAGCAATCCAGTGAATCTTCCGTTGGAAATTGTTCTTTGTGGTGGGTGGTGCGCTTGAGATGCTTATTAAAGTTCTCAATCAGGTTAGTGGAGTATAGTGATTGCCGGATAGCTGGTGGAAAGTCCATGAAAGTGAGTAAATTCGGCATTTTAAGCAGATCTTTGATTAATTTGGGATAGGTCTGATGCCAGTTGTTGGCGAAAATCGCAATTTCGAGGTGGTGACGAAAAACTTCGTCCAAATCTTGCTTTTGGGCTAGTGCAGCGATAATTTCTGTGGTAAGTTCATTCATGGGGAATGCCTCCTGTGATGTTTTCTGTGGTTACTAAATATCATAAGGGAAGGCATTCCCTATTTCTATACAATTCAGAAATATTTTATGCATTTACACAAGATATTTTACGCTCTCCTTAAAATACTCGACTGGCAAACACCGTATCAGGTTATGCTGACAAATTTGTCCAAAAATTCGGATTAAATTTGCAATCTACCGAATAGCTATGTTATACTTTTTTTAATTAAAGAAATCGTTTGAGTATCGAGAGTTCGGTTAGTGGCTACACACAATGACCCGACAGCAACGTACAAGGGAAGCCTTGCAACGTGCTTCAATGTAGATTGATATTCTCCTAAGTAAGGAACCGCTTAGTGTGAATATTAAGCGGTTTTTTTAGTGAAAAAATATTTAGGAGAATTACTATGGAATTAGACAATTCAATACAGCAAATGATAACAAAAGATTTAGTACAAAAAATGATTACTTCTATGGGTGGACAATCGAAAAGTAGTATTTCAAACATTGATTCAAAAACATTAACTGTTTTAGAACAACTTTATCGTGAGTTAAATTTTAGACCGTGCTCTTGGGCTACTTCTTTACTCCATGCAAATAGGAAAAATGATTTAATTGATGAATTAATAAGGTTGTTAGGTTATCAATCAGTGATGAGCTTTTGTAATTAAATAAAAAATAGTGCTCCTATGTCAATAAATGGCACATCTTTTTCTAAACACTCGTTCTAATTCTGTCGGAATTAAACCAACTGATGTAATTTGAGGTTCGGATTACCAAGTCCTCAAAATTGGAAAAAGTTGTTTGAAAGGCAAACTCTCTCTTCAACAATGAGTGAAAAGCTTCAATTGGCCCATTATCATAAGGATAACCTTGTTTTGAGTATGAGTGGCTAATCTGATGCCGTTCAAGTAAAGTTTCAACTTCGTTGCTGGTGTACTGTGAACCCATGTCAGAGTGAAAATATTGTGGCTTTTGATGACATTCAAGCGCCTGATTAATCGTTTCTACAACTAACGTCGCCTCCATCTGACGACCAATCTTGAAAGCAAGAACTTGATGAACCTTTGGTTCGTAAATAGAACTGAGATAAACCCAGGTTCCTGGACGTAATTCCAAATAAGTAATGTCAGCACGCCATATCCTTGCATTGGGCTGGTGCTTGATTAAATTGGGGCGTTGTGAATAATCCACATGAGTGCCAGGTTTTTTAAATCGCCGATTCATTAAAGAGTGAATCTCCATTTCCCTCATTAATCGTAAAATTCGTTTTGACCCA
>NZ_RHOT01000006.1 GCF_003946675.1 Lapidilactobacillus gannanensis
GTCACCGATAGAATACCGGCAACACACCTTAATTGCTTAAAATAATATTTTTGTCTAACTTTTCTCTTGCACTTCACAATCAGGCTTTATTTTAATTTACTATTTAGTTGTGATAACGATTAAAATTAAGTTACTTTAACGCACTCTAACCGCCAAAATAACTAACAACAATCAAATGCACGACCTCAACTCCAGACGGAATGGCATCAGAACCCGTTCTGTTTCAACATCTTCACTAGACTTTAACAATTTAGAGCGCTTAAAGCGTTCACTCAGAATTAATAGCAAAACTAAAAAATATTGTCTTCTTCAACGTTAGAATTCAATTCAACCAATTTGCCAGTTTCCAAGTAAACTATCCACTCACAAATATTGGTCACGTAATCGCCAATTCGTTCCAAATAACTACCGACCAACATATAATCCATACTACCAACAATCGTATCGGGATTTTCTTGCATTTGACTGACACACATCTTGTAGATGCGGTTGGAATATTCATCAACATTTTTATCTTCTAAAGCAATTGCCTTGGCCCGTTTCATATCGGCTTTAACATAGGCATCCAGAATTTCTTCGACCATTTGTTTAACTTTAGTCGCCATTTCTGCCAGCGCCTGTTCAATTTCAGGAACGCGCACATTACCCTTAACGCGAATGGTTGATTTAGCAATACTAACGGCATGATCACCCATGCGTTCCAAATCGGAGCTCGCCTTCATTACCGTCACAATCATTCGTAAATCGCCGGTCACTGGCTGTTGGAGCGCAATCATTTCAAACGAGCGCTTCTCAAGATCAACTTCACGCTGATTGATTCGTTCGTCAGCCTCAATCACTTCTTTTGCTAGGGTCTTATCATGATTAATAAAAGCATTAACCGATTTATAAATCGCTTCATTTACCATCATGCCCATTTCCGAAAAGCGGACGTGAAGGTCATTTAATTCGTCTTCAAAATTTCTTCTAAACATTTAATGAACCCACCTCTTTGTTATTGTTGCTAATTTTAACCGAAACGTCCAGAAATATAATCTTCAGTTTCTTTCTTCTGTGGTTGCATGAAAATATCTCGCGTCGGACCGTACTCAATTAATTCACCGGCTAGGAAAAAAGCGGTGCGATCAGAAATACGTGAGGCTTGTTGCATATTTCGCGTGACAATCACAATACTATAATCGTCTTTCAATTTTAGCATGGTCCGCTCAATTTCACTACTGGAAATTGGATCGAGCGCACTAGTTGGTTCATCCATCAGAATTACTTTTGGCTGGGTTGCTAAAACTCGGGCAATGCAGATCCGTTGTTGCTGACCGCCAGATAAACTCATGGCATTATCATGTAACCGATCTTTAACTTCATCCCAAATAGCCGCCGCCTTTAAACTACGCTCAACTGCTTCATCGAGAACATTTTTTCGTTTCTCGCCAGAAATCCGTAGGCCATAGATAACATTATCATAAATAGAGAACGGGAATGGATTCGGTTGCTGAAACAGCATGCCCACTTCTTTCCGCAATTCAACGGCATCCATATTAGGTGCATAAATATCCTGACCGTTCAACTTGACAGTTCCAGTCACAGTGACATCAGGCACCAAATCATTGAGCCGATTAATTGTTTTCAATAAAGTTGACTTACCACAGCCCGAAGGTCCAATCACGGCCGTAATCTCATTACGTCGAAAGTCAATTGTCACCCCGCGTAACGCTTCTTGTTGGCCGTAATATAAATGCAAATCTTGCACAGTAATCATATCTTTTGGTTCTGCCATGACTAACTCCTTACTAACCTAACCAAAGTGACCAGAAACATAATCTTCAGTGGCTTTAATTTTCGGCCGGGTAAAGATTTTACGAGTTTCATCATATTCCAGCGCATCACCTAAGTGGAAGAAGGCCGTGTAATCACTGACCCGCGCTGCTTGCTGCATATTATGAGTCACGATAATAATGGTGTAATTTTCTTTCAATTCTAATAAGGTATCTTCCAAAGTTGCCGTTGAGATGGGGTCCAAAACGCTGGCTGGCTCATCAAGTAAGAGAATATCTGGTTTCATGGCGATTGCGCGAGCGATACAAAGTCGCTGTTGCTGACCACCAGATAGCGCTAACGCACTTTGTTTCAGATCATCTTTGACTTGCTCCCACAAACCGGCCTGTTTTAATGTTGTTTCAACCATCTCATCCAGAACTTGCTTGCGACGCTCACCATGACGCTTAGGCGCAAACGTAATATTATCATAAATTGACTTTGCAAAAGGATTCGGCTGTTGAAAAACCATGCCAATATGTTTCCGCATTTCGTAAACATCAATCTGGTTACTATTAACATCAAGACCACGATACATAATTTGACCAGTTACTTTGGTACCAGAAATATTATCATTCATTCGATTTAAAGAACGAAGATAAGTTGACTTACCTGAACCTGAAGCTCCAATCAACGCCGTAATTTTAAAGCGTTCAAAATCTAACGAGACACCATGAATGGCTTCTTTTTCACCATAAGAAACATGTAAATCTTTGGTTGCCAGCGCAATCTCATGCTGGCCATCATCAAGCGGTTTTAAATAGCGATCTGAGCGATCATATTTTTCCATGCCTAGCCTCGCTCTCTTGCCCCAGTTAAATGGCGATATAATTTATTACCAAAATAACGAGCGGCAAAGTTAAATAATAGCACAAATAAAATTAAAATTGCAGATGCCCCCGCTGAAACAGCACTAGCATCAGGAATGATCCCTTCTGAATTAATTTTCCAGATATGCACTGCTAACGTTTCCGCTGAGCGTAAGGGATTTAAAGGACTGGCAATATAAGTAGGATTCCAGTTAGTAAAATCTAACGGTGGCGAACTTTGCCCGGCCGTATAAATTAGCGCTGCAGCTTCACCGAAAACACGACCGGCACCTAAAATCATCCCAGTCAGAATCCCCGGTAAGGCCGATGGTACAACCACATGAATCACTGTTTCCCAGCGTGACAAGCCCAAAGCATAGCCGGCCTCACGTTGGGTGTAATGAACAGACTGTAAAGAATCTTCAACTTTCCGAGTTAATAAGGGTAAATTAAACACCGTTAAGGCAAGGGCGCCCGAGAGAATTGAGAAACCTAATTTCATATTAATTGAAAATACTAAAAAACCGAACAAACCAACAACAACAGATGGTAAAGAACTCAGAATTTCGATCATGTTCCGAATTAAATCTGTCAGCCAGTTTTTAGGCGCATATTCCGATAAATAAATACCCGCTCCTAAAGATAGTGGTATCGAAATCAACATCGACAAAATCAACAAATACAGTGAGTTAAACAACTGAATGCCAATCCCGCCACCAGCAGCGAAAGAGCTAGAGCGGCCAGTGATGAAATGCCAAGTCACATGTGGCAAGCCTGAAATCAAAATATAGAGTAGCAAGAAGGCCAATACCGCAATAATGAAAACAGAAATCATATAAAGGACGGTTGTAGCAACTTTATCCCATTTACGTGGATTCATTAACGCATCGCCCCCTTCTTAGCAATTTTACGAATAATAATATTGAAAATTAATGGCATGATCAATAGTAGGAGCGCTAACGACCACAAAGCATTATTACTTAAGGAACCCATGACTGAATTGCCCATGCCCATAGTCAGTACAGAAGTTAATGTAGACGCCGGCGAAATCAAATTGCTTGGCAATAGCATCGCGTTACCAATAACCATTTGCACAGCTAATGCTTCACCAAAAGCTCGCGACATACCGAACACAACTGCAGTAATAATTCCTGAAGTCGAGGCCCGTAAAACAACTTTATAAATTGTTTGCCAACGTGTCGCACCTAAAGCCAACGACGCTTCCCGATAATTACGCGGCACACTGTTCAATGCGTCAATAGTCATCGAGGTCACCGTCGGTAAAATCATGACAAACAACACAAAAGTCCCTGACAAAATCCCAAAACCACTACCACCAAAAGTCCGGCGAACAAATGGCACAACTACTGATAAACCAATAAAGCCGTAAACAACCGAAGGAATCCCGACTAATAATTCAATGACTGGTTGTAAAACTTTGCGACCAACTTTAGGCGAAATTTCGGTCATAAAAACTGCTGCACCAATTGCAAACGGTGTCGCCACAATTGCCGCCAAAAAAGTCACGCCAAAAGAACCAACAATCATTGGCAAAGCCCCAACTTGAGGATTACCTTGGGCATCAGTTGTTCCCGGATTCCAAATCGTACCTGTCAGAAACTTCCATAAATTAACTTTATCTGTAAAGAAAGTGGCCAAACCCTTAGAAGCAACGAAGTAGAAAATTGCAACGACCACAGTAATAATAATTAAAATACATAATCCTGTCAGAATTTTACCAAAACGTTCATTTTTGGCAGCGCGAGAACGTTTCAACAAACTAGCACGAATATCATCATTTTTCATGATTAATCTCGACCACCTTTCCTTGTAAGCTCCGTGATACCTGCATGTCTTTAACCGGGATATAACCCATTTTGGCCACCACTTTATCCTGAATACTATCAGATAAAATATAGGCCATAAAACGAGCCGTTAACCCACTTGGCTGACCATTGGTATACATATGCTCATAAGACCAGATCTGCCATTGATTAGTCGTCACATGTTTTGCAGTTGGCGTAATGCCATCAACGTTCACGGTTTTAACTGTTTTATCAACATAAGGAAAGGCCATATAACTAATGGCACCAGGCGTTGTGGCGACGATTTGACGAACCATGCCGGTAGAATCCTGTTCCTGGGCCTGCACGGCACTGCGCCCTTTCATCACCCAACGTTCAAAAGTATCACGAGTCCCACTACCTTGGGCGCGATTGATCACGACAATCTCCTGATCAGGACCACCTAATTGTTGCCAATTAGTAATATCGCCTGAAAATATTTTTGCTAATTGCGTTGTGGTCAAATTCTTAACGGGAATTTTTCGATTAATCACTGGTGTAACGCCAACCACGGCAACTTTATGATCCACCAGCTTACTGGCATCAATGCCAGATTTCTGACTGGCATATAAGTCAGAATTACCGATTTCGACCGAACCAGTTTGAATTTGTGATAAACCAGTCCCAGAGCCCCCACCTTGCACATTAATAAACTCACCAGGATTTTCTTTGGTGAATTCATCGCCAGCCGCTTCTACAAGTGGCTGTAAAGCTGAGGAACCAACAGCAGTAATTGATTGACCAGTTTGCTTGAACGAGCATCCTGCCAGTAATAACGTCGCAATTGGCAAGACGAATAATGTAAACCATTTTTTCTTCAAGTTTTAATCCTCCAAAATAACTAACATAACTAGTATAAATTGGTAATATCACAGTTACACGTGATTCTTGTAAATTGTTTGTAAAGATTAAGCAATATGATTCAGTGGTAGCTTAACAGTAAAGGTTGACCCCACTCCTAGTTGACTTCGGACAGTAATCGAACCACCTAATTGGTCCACTAAATTTGCGACAATTGCCAAGCCTAACCCGGTACCAGTTTGATAATGACTGTGCGCTTGATCAACCCGATAAAAACGTTCAAAAATTCGCGTTTGATCTTCAGTGGTTAAGCCAATCCCAGTATCGCTGACAATCATTGTTGTTTGCGTGGCATCGGTAGCTAAGCGCACATTGATTTTACCGCCAGCTACATTATATCTAACCGCATTAGTAATGAGGTTCTTTAAAATCTCTTCAAGTTTTAATTGATCTGATAAAGTTGGGCCATGATAGTGCTTAGTATCTACCGCAACTGTTAATTGCCGTTGCTTAATTGCTGGCGCGGCTAGTTGCAACTCTTGCTGTAGCAAGTGATCCAAATTAACCGATTGCCAACGAATCGGCATTGCTTGATCGGCACGCGACAATTGTAGAATGTCCTGAATTAAAGCTTCTAGATGTTGTGCTTGCTCAAGAATCGTTGTCAGAAATTCTTGCCGTCGTTGCGGATCATCCTGCGCCCCTGCAAGTAACGTTTCTGCATAACCACTAATCGCGGTTACTGGGGTGCGCAATTCATGACTGGCATTGGCCACAAAGTCTAACTGCATTTGTTCATTCTGTTTAATTTCGGTTAAGTCGAATAACATCACCAACACTTTCATATCGGCTTCATTATGATCAGGACTTCCCACTAAAGTAATGACATCAGCTTCAACAAAGCGGCCTTCATCACCAACTAGTTGAATATCCCGACGTTGATGACGTTTAACTTGAGGTTGACGTAAAGCGTGCTCGATCATTCGGCTCAGGGCATAAGTCTTAACATAATCAACATAAGTATCGTCTAAACCTGGTTTTGCTGCTATGGGCACATCCAAAATTGTTCCTAAGGCGCGATTGACCATTTCAACTTGCCCAGCTTGATTCAATAACATAACGCCTAAGGGTAAATTATTGATCAACGAACGCAAGCCTTGTTCATGTAACTGCGCATCAGCTAATTCCGTCGTTACAAAATGATGTAAATCTTTTAACCGATTTTCCAACTCAAAAAATGGATCATCCGGTGTTAGCAAAATTGGTTCTGCCTCTGCTTGTGCGCCAGTTGCTTGAACATTAGCAGCCATTAGCGCAAGTTTTTGGCGCTGATCTTTGGCCTTGAGAAACGCTAGCCAAATAAATAACGCTACTAGCAGCCAATAAAGAAAACTAAAACTCCACCAAATCAGCGCATAATTTTGGCTGACGCGCCGTAGTGGTTGCAACAGAACTGCTTGACTCTTTTTAGAAATCGGCGCACTCACTAAATAAAGTAAATAATCTTTATTTTGATACTGTACCTTAGTAAACGGCGCCCCACTGTTAACCAGATTATGATCGGCAACATTGCGCGCTATTTTGGCTAACTCACTATTACCATTGGCAGGCAAAGCCACGACTTGCGCTGAGAAATCGCGCTGCCAACTAGCTGTTTGTTTTTTAACTGTTTTGGTTGTTAAGGCAGTCCGATATTCACTGCCAAGACCAACTAATTGTTGTCGCTGCTCACTACGAACAAAATGATTGCTCATTCCCCAGATTAAGGCGTAAAAAATAATTGCCCCCAGCATAAAAATCACTGTTTTCGTCTTAGGCCTGTTTCTCATAACTACTAACCTCCAAACGATACCCAAATCCACGCGCCGTCAGAAGAAACTGTGGGTGCTTAGGATCGGGTTCGATTTTGTCACGTAAATGACTTACCTGCATATCAACCATGCGACTCATGATGGGTTCATGGGATTGCCATACTTCTAAAATAATTTGCTGTCGTGAAATAACTTTCTGCCGATTTTGCACTAAAAAAGTTAATAACTCAAATTCCTTACGAGTTAATGGCAATTCACGTTTTCCCTGACGCAAGAATGTTTCGTTCATTTGCCAAGTAATTGGTCCAAAAGTGACCTGGACATTTTTAGCTAAAGTGGGTGGTTCTTGAACACGTCGCCGAATCGCCTTGATCCGCGCCACCAATTCCCGAGGACTAAAAGGCTTCGTCATATAATCATCAGCACCTAATTCCAAGCCAATGATTTTATCAGCTTCTTCATGGCGCGCCGTCAACATAATAATCGGGGTCATAATTTCCCGCAATCGCAAATACTTCGTTACCTCAACACCACTACGTTTAGGCAACATTAAATCTAGCACAATACAAGCAAATGTTTCATTTTCGGCTAATTGACAAGCTGTCACACCATTATCCGCAGTAGTAACAGCAAACCCAGCTGTTTCCAAATTATATTGAATTAAATCACGAATCGCTGCCTCATCATCAACGACCAGAATTTTTTCCATGAGTAAACTCCTAAAATAGCGTGTGAGGGGTGCCGGTCTTTTAGCATAAGGTAATTTCAAATAATTGATTGCGCGGCATCGGCCGATCGAGCAATTATTAAATTAGCCATAGCCATTGGGCAACCCGAATACGTTTTGAATAAATCAACTAACATCAAGTAAATCATTATCTTTTGATCTGAAAAAATAACTAAAAATAAGCTATAAACAATTTAAGTATATCATTTTAAAGGAACAGAGTGTGAGTAACACTAAGCGAACTGTATTTTGAGCTTGTTACTTAACAAGTGTTGGGCTGTAGCTGTGACACCAAGAAGTTTTGGTTGATTTAACAGGTTAAAAAGTTATGATCGCTATTAACTGGGTACATGCTGGTATTGCGCCAGACAGCAAAAAATTCTCACCACAAAAAAATACCTGTCACGACTGATTAAAGTGATGACAGATATTTATTAAATTGCAACTAATGCTTAAATTAAACTTTCAGGAAGCGCCGCATTGAAATTGCTGCCCCAAAGGCACCAATTAACATCGCCACTAGTAACAAGGTCAAGTTTAATGGCCAGACTAGTTGGCTAGTCGTCATTAAGCTATATCCCGAAGTGGCTAATTGACGTCCAACTGCGCGGTAAACACTTGCATAACCGAAATCAATGATGATTAGCGGAACGATGGCACCTAATAAGCCAGTCCAAGCACCTTCCAAAATAAATGGCCAGCGAATGTACCAACGAGTAGCTCCAACTAAGCGCATAATTTCAATTTCATTTCGCCGCGATAAAATTGTAATTCGAATTGTGTTAGCAATCAAGAAAATCGCCACAATCAACAAGAGGACGGAGAAAGCAACGCCCCAGTTTCGGACACTATCCATTGTTCGGAACAATTTACGAGCTTGATCACCACCATAGCTTGCTTTAGCAACATGTTTGATTTTTGCAGCTTTTTTAGCAATTTTCACGGTAGCCTTAGGATCATTGGCTTTTACAGTGAAGACGTCATTTAAGGGATTATCATCGCCGCTAAACATCTTGAAGGAATTACCATATTGACTAACAACTTTCTTCAGTTCGTTAGCTTTTGATGAATAACTAACAGTTTTTACACCAGTGATTTCTTTTAATTCACTTTTTAAAGTATCTTTTTGTTTAGCAGTCGTTTTAGGTTCAACTAAAACTTGTACACGAACATCATTCTCAACATCTCGTGATAACTTAGTCACGTTGAAAACTAAGGCCAAAGAAATTCCGACTAGCAAAATGGTAACTGCTACACCACTAATTGCCGCAAAAGCCATCCAGCCATTCCGTTTTAAACTGCGGAGACTATCGCGCAGATGTCTTTTTATCGTTGTCCACTTCATGTGTGTATTGTCCTCCTTGTTCGTCTCGAACGATCTGGCCATCAGCTATTTCAATGACCCGATGTGGTAATTCGTCAACGATTTGTTGATTGTGGGTCGCCATAATAATAGTGGTGCCACTGTCGTTGATTCGTTGTAAGATTTCCATAATACCTTCGGTTGTTTGTGGATCCAGATTACCCGTTGGTTCGTCAGCAATCAAAACTTTGGGCCGGTTAACAATCGCTCGAGCAATTGCCACTCGTTGTTGCTGACCACCAGATAATTCATCTGGGAAATGAGTTGCTTGTTCCGCTAAGCCAACTTCTTCAAGTACTTGTTGCACTGCCGACTCAATTTCAGTATCGCTTTTACCAATAACTTGTAAAGCATAACCGATATTCTCAGCAACAGTCATCTTAGGTAGTAATTTGAAATCTTGGAAAACAACGCCTAAAGTTCGCCGTAATTGGGGAACCTGACGTTCTTTCATTTGTCGTAAATCAAAATTATTGATTTGAATAAATCCCTTAGTTGGGATCAATTCTCGATATAACAATTTAATTAACGTTGATTTACCAGCACCACTTTGCCCAACTAAATAGACAAATTCGCCTTGTTCAACTGTTAATGTAACATTTTTTAAAGCTGAGACACCGTTATCGTATTGTTTCTCAACATTTAAAAGCTTTAACATTTTGTCACCTCAATAGACTTTATTCCGGATTCTTCTGTTGTAGTTGCCATTGCAAATAACGATACATAAACTCGTCAAGATCACCATCAAGTACGGCTTGACCATTACCAGTTTCGTAATTAGTGCGGTGATCTTTAACCATCGTATAGGGATGAAAAACATATGATCTGATCTGTGAACCCCAACCAATTTCTAATTGCTCGCCTTTAATTGCAGCGTCGCGCTCCCGCTGCTCTTCCTGCTGACGTTGATAAAGTTTCGCCTCTAACATTGCCATTGCCGTTTCCCGGTTTTGTAATTGTGACCGTTGGGCCTGAGAACTGACAACAATCCCAGTAGGCAAATGGGTAATTCGGACTGCTGATGATGTCTTGTTAATATGCTGACCACCAGCCCCACTTGACCGAAAAACATCCACTCGCAAATCATCGGGATTGATTTCAATATCAATTTCATGGTTTAGCTCCGGCATGATTTCTACCGAGGCAAAGGATGTATGCCGACGTCCAGCTGCATCAAACGGAGAAATTCGAACTAGCCGATGGACCCCATTCTCTGAACGTAGTAAACCATACGCATTATGACCTTCAATTAATAGCGTCACACTTTTAATACCAGCTTCATCACCAGGTTGGTAATCAGCTACTTCAACTTTAAATTGGTGGCTAGCTGCCCAACGCTGATACATTCGCAGCAGCATAGCGCCCCAATCTTGAGATTCAGTGCCACCAGCACCAGGATGAATTTCTAGAATTGCATTATGATTATCATATGGTTCAGCCAAAAGCAAATTCAACTCGTATTGATGAAGTTCAGTTTGTAAATTGGTCAAATCACTCGTTACTTCGGTTTGCAGATCAGAATCAGGTTCTTCCTGCAATAGTTCTAGACTAACAGAAATATTGTCCGCTAATGTAACTAAATGATTAAAATTGTCGTACTTTTCCTTTAAGGAATTATTTTCGTCAATTACTTTTTGGGCGTGTTCGTTATTTTGCCAGAAATCGGGTAAACTCATTTCGTGCTCGTTAAGTGCAATTGCTTCATTTAACCGATCTAAGTCAAAGCGACCCCCTAAATTGCTTTATTTTTGCTTGGGCCGTGCTCAATGAATGACGCATTTCCGCCATTTCCATGTGAATCATCCTTTCAATTAACTTGAGTTCTAATCAATTCGGTAAAAAAGGTGCTGCCAAACGAATTCATTTGGTTAAGCACCCTCTTTTATCTTTACAATTATCTTATCCGGCTTTAACGGCGAATGTTTTGACGAATCTCGGCCTTCATGAACAAGCGAGTTGCATCATAATCAATATCGGAAATCATTTCTTCAAACATCCGATAGCCTTCTTCTTGATATTCGACCAATGGATTCATTTGCCCGTAACCACGTAATCCAATTGACTGACGCAATTGATCCATTTCATCAATCTGTTGGGTCCAATGATCATCAACCACACGTAAAATAACGACTTTTTCAAATTCCAGCATTTGACTTGGGTCAACCAATTTTGTTTTCTTATCTTGATAATTTTTTTCAATCAAATCATCAAAATAAGCTTTTAATTGGTCAGCAGTCTTATTCTGTAAATCTTCAAGCTTTAACTTATCTTCGCTGATCAATGACGCAATCGCATAATCATACAAGGCTTGTAAATTCCATTCGGTTTGCGCACCTTGTGTATGCACGTCAACTTGATGAGCCACTGTCCGCTTCATCATTGGCATCAAAACATATTCCAAGCTATCCGTTGCCGAAATAACTTCCATGCGTTGTGCATAAATCACTTCACGTTGTTGCCGCATAACATCATCATACTGCAATGTATTCTTACGCGTATCGTAGTTATTACCTTCAACCCGCTTTTGGGCTGATTCAACTTGACGGGTAATCATCCGTGACTGAATCACTTGATCATCTTCAGCTACATTTAAGCGATCTAAGAACGCCTTGATTCGTTCAGAACCGAAACGCTTCATCAAATCATCCTGTAAAGAAAGATAGAATTGGGTTTCGCCCGGATCACCTTGACGACCAGAACGGCCACGCAACTGATTATCGATCCGTCGTGACTCATGGCGTTCGGTCCCAATCACACAAAGACCACCAACCTCAACGACACCAGGTCCTAATTTAATATCAGTCCCACGACCAGCCATGTTGGTGGCAATTGTAACAGCACCACGTTGGCCGGCATTCATAATGATTTCAGCTTCTTTTTGGTGATTTTTCGCATTCAACACTGCATGCGCAATCCCCTCTTGATCAAGTAAATGTGAGAGCAATTCGGAGGACTCAACAGCAACCGTCCCAATCAACATTGGCTGACCTTTGGCGTGACGTTCTTTAATGTCCGCCACAACTGCTCGGAATTTACTATCCAAACTTGGGTAAAGTAAATCAGCATGATCCACCCGAATAACTGGACGGTTAGTCGGAATGGCAATGACATCCATGTTATAAATCTCGCGGAATTCTTCCTCTTCAGTCTTGGCAGTACCAGTCATCCCGGCAAGTTTGTTATACATCCGGAAATAGTTCTGATACGTGATGTTAGCCATAGTCTGAGATTCATCTTCGATTTTAACATTTTCTTTTGCTTCGATTGCCTGATGAAGACCATCTGAATAACGACGCCCATCCATCACTCGACCAGTGAACTGATCAACAATCATGACTTTGCTATCCTGAACCACATAATCAACATCGCGTAACATCACAAAGTTTGCGCGCAAGGCTTGATCCAAATGATGGTTTAAAACAGTGTTATCAATATCATAAAGATTCTTAGTCCCGAAGTAAGCTTCACCTTTTTTGATGCCTTGCTCGGTTAATGAAATTGATTTGGTCTGCCAATCAATTTTGTAATCATCGTCTTCTTTTAATGTTTTGGCAAAACGGTCGGTCCGAACATACATTGCTGTCGAACGTTTAGCTTGTCCAGAAATAATTAACGGTGTTCGTGCCTCATCAATCAAAATCGAGTCTACTTCATCCACAATCGCGTAGTTTAATGGTCGTTGAACCATTTGTTCTTTATAAACCACCATGTTATCGCGTAAGTAGTCGAATCCTAACTCACTATTCGTTGAATAAGTAATATCACAATTGTAAGCTTCACGCTTCTGGTCAGTATCCATACTGTTCAAATTCAAGCCAACAGTTAAACCGAGCCACTTGTAAAGTTCACCCATTTCTTCAGCGTCACGACTAGATAAATATTCGTTGACTGTAACAACGTGCACGCCTTCGCCAGTCAAAGCATTTAGATAAACTGGCATTGTCGCTGTCAGTGTCTTACCTTCACCAGTCTTCATTTCAGCGATATTACCTTCGTGCAACGTAATTGCGCCAATGATTTGAACTCTAAATGGATAAAGTCCTAATACTCGACGCGCACCTTCACGAACAGTCGCATAGGCTTCCGGTAAAACTTGGTCCAAAGTTTTACCATTAGCCAATTCATCTTTAAATTTTGCAGTTTTAGCTTGTAATTCCTCATCAGAAAGTTCCGCGAATTTGTCAGCATAACTTTCTACTTTATCGGCGATTTTACCCATCCGATTAACTTCGCGTTTGTCACTTTCAATCCAGGTTTTTAAAATGTTTGCCATAAATCAAAATTCCTCTCCTGTCAATTAAATTCAGTTTGTCATTTGACAGTATTCAATCTATTTTATCATTAAATATACAGACTGTGAATGGATAGCTGAAAATTAAGCCTAATTTGTCAATAAATAAACAAAAAGCTTATTCTGATTGATATCCACTGCTAGCAAGTTCACAGTTAATGGTCCTTAGTATCCATTATACCAAATTAATGCAAAAAAAACGCCACCTATTATGAGTGCCGTTGCACCAAGGTGACGTTCTTAATCACATCATTTATTTATTCATCAGTTTCGATCAAACCATAGCGGCCATCGCGGCGCCGATAAACAATACTAGTACCATTTGTTTCAGCATCCTCAAAAATAAAGAAGTTATGGCCAAGCATATCCATTTGTAACACTGCTTCTTCGGAATCCATTGGCTTTAAGGCCAAACGCTTAGTCCGGACAACCTTCATATCGTCTTTCTTAGGTGCTTTCTCAGGAGCATCGATGGCACCATTTGCTGGACCAGTTAATTCGAAGTCCTTAATGCCCTTCTCACGACTCTTACGGTTGATCTTAGTCTTATACTTACGAATCTGACGCTCCAGCTTATCAGTCACCAAGTCAACACTGGCATACATGTCAGGTGAAGTCTCTTCGGCACGTAAAACTAAGTATGGTAAAGGAATCGTTACTTCAACTTTAGCACTCTTGTCGGAATAAACTTTCAAGTTAACATGGGCAATTGAGTTTGAAGTCTCTTCAAAATACTTATCCAGTTTACTCAGCCGCTTTTCTACATAGCTGCGGATTGCCTCGGTAACTTCGATATTTTCTCCACGAACATTGAACGATAACATAGTCGTTCGCTCCTTTCAAGTTGCTATCAGTAGCCAATTTACTTTTGGCTCACCCTTATTATATCGAAGCGCTTACTAATTAACAAATATAAACCCACGAAAAAATCAGCGCGCTAAGGTTAAACTAGTCATTTTGCCACGATATCCAGCTTGACGTAACGCAGCTAAACCGTGGTATAACGTGGTTCCCGTTGTATAAATATCATCAAGTAATAAGATTTGTTTAATTCCATTTTTTGGGGTGGCGGGTGTCTCACAATAAAAATACTGAGGACTGATCAAACGCTGATGCCGGGTTAGCTGTGCCTGATGGTCAGCATGATCGTGACAAGCCAATAAACACGTTAGCGGCAAAATATCACTGTACAAGCCTAGAACCGGATCAAACTGGCGCTCTTCAAAATGATTGGGACTCGTTGGAATCGGCACAAATAACGTTGTTGCCTGATATTGCTGAACAACACGCCGCAAACTGCCGGCAAAAGCTAAGCGTAACCGATAATCACCGCGACCTTTATATTGCTGAAAATAATCATGCATCGCAGTGTTATAACGAAATAGCGCTTGATTGGTAAGTAACTCAGTCGAAGATTGCTGTCGGCGCAAACAATCACGGCAAAGATGAGTTTGATTTAAATGGCGGCCACAAATTTGACAGCAAGCTGGTCTAATAATCTCCTGAAATTCATCACGACAAGTTCGACATAACAAATCTTGATAGAAATATCGATTAAAACAGAGTTCGTGTAACGAATACTGACTAACGATTGTCTGCTGACACAGTAAACAGGCCGTCATGACTTTGTTGTTGGTACTTGATTTAAATGATTAATTTGTCGACAAGCTTGCTGAATTGCCCAGGTATAATATTGACAACAGAAATAAACATGACCCCGTGAACCACTAAAAGCGCGGTCAGCGCGGCCAGCAATTTGAACCAAATTACTGGTACTAAATTGCCGATGATCTGCTGCGAGAATAACCACGTCAATGTGGTTAAAAGTTACCCCACGTTCCAGAATTGTTGTCGTAAACAGTACCTTGCCCTGGCCAGCCCGAAAAGCGGCCACCTTTGCCAACCGCTGGGGATCATTCGCATGAACCGTTGCAACAGGTACCCTTGGAAAAGCGGCCTGCCAAGCGTCCTGATATCGTGGTAACTGGGCCGCTTGCGGAACAAAGACCAACCAACGCCGCTGCTGGTCAAATAAATAACGAAAAAGTCGTTGAACTTTCGGTGCAAAAATAGTTTTTTTGAAAATAGTTGTAATTAAAATTTCTGGTACTGGCAAATTACGCCCATGAAAACGCTGCGGCAAATAATGCAAGGGTAACTGACCTCGTTGACTCAGGCGTTGCAAATCAGATGGCGGCGTCGCACTCAAAAAGAGCCGCTGGCCATTTGGCTTTAACGCTTGCCGCACTGCGTTGGCCAACATTTGGTTGCCAGCAAAAGGAAATGAGTCCACTTCGTCAATAATCAATAAATCAAACGCCTGTTTAAATCTAAGTAATTGATGTGTTGTTGCCACCACTAACTGGGCCAAATAATAGGTTTGATGCTGTTGGCCATGCAACAGAATCAAGCTCGTTTTAGCAAAAGCTTGTTGTAACCGCGGATACAATTCGTTACAAACATCTAGTCGCGGCGCAACAACGGCGACACGCTGGCCACGTTGTAAAGCAGCAGCAATAATTGGAAAAATCATTTCGGTTTTGCCGGCGCCTGTGACTGCCCATAACAACTGATCTGACACAGAATCATTCTGAAACTGTGCTAAAATAGCCTTAGCGACTTGAGCTTGTTGTTGCGTTAACTGACCAGACCACGTTAAGGGATTGTTCTTAGCAAACGCTTGATCAATTGGTAAGCTAACTAATTGATCTCGTTGACTGATCCGCCCCAAACCTAAACAAGCAGTACAGTATAATGCACCAGTGGCTAATTTTTGCGTTGCAGGAACTTCAGTAAAACAGCGTTGACAAAACCATTGACCAGTCGCCACTTGTTCAATGCCCTTCACTACCACTAATTCCGGCCACCAACTTTGATAATCAGTTTTCTGAAGAAACGCCTGTAACTCATTTGGCAATTCTTGGAATAATAATTGCCGACCTAGCAGCAGTTGCCACCAACTTTGACATAGCAATACTTCCGGTAAATTCATTAGCCTGACCACCCTTAATTATCGGTTACTATATAATACGCAAAGGATGTGTTAATCATCGAAAGTTATCGAACAATTGCCAATAACAATCAGGCCGAATTAATCATCAAAAAATCCCAATTTATTGGTCAGATTTTCCGCGTCACTACTGAGGCCGAAGTCCAAGCTTTCTTAACTGAAACTCGGCGAACCCACCATAAAGCCAATCACAACTGCTTTGCCTACCAATTAGGATTACACAACGAAACTCAACGAAGTAGTGATGATGGTGAACCTTCAGGAACGGCTGGCGCGCCAATATTAAATGTCTTGCAGCAAGAACAACTCTGTAATGTTCTTTGTATTGTTACTCGTTATTTTGGTGGTATTAAGTTAGGTGCTGGCGGGTTAATTCGTGCTTACGGTCAAGCAACTACCGCTGCCGTTAATGCTGCCGAACGTGTCATTGCCATTCCCCAAGTTAATTATCAATTAACCATCGACTACGATCAATTTGATATTCTCAATCATTATTTACGCGAACAGAAAATTAGTAATGATCCACCAGAATACGCAGCTCAAATCACCATTGGTATTTGGCTAGATCTGACGACTGCCCTTGATCAAATCACAAGCCTAAAAAATCTCCTCAATGGCCGTGTCAAAATAACAGAACGAGGGCAAGCATTCCACGAAGTGCCCTTAGTCGATTAGTGTCAATTTACTGATTTATTTGCTGCCAATCATTTAAAACCTGTTGTAAATTATCTGCAGTCGTTGGTGCAGTCAGTCGCCGATCACTGCTCGTTAGCTGATCGGCCACCAACCACCAGGATTTTAATTGCGCCTCCGTAAATGGCCTCGCTTTTAATAAATTACGTTGCCAAGTTTGTGCAAATGGTAAATCCAAATAATAAACTAAACTTGGTTGCTCAAATTGTTGACTGGCCCGAAGCAACATCGCCCCATAAACGTCACGCCGCAAAATTCCTTCTAAAATAGCCAACTGATAGTGACGAGCGCCAAAGTCTAATAAATCTTCTATTAGTGCAACAGCTGGTGTACCCGGATGATCATTTGCCTGCAATAATTCACGTCTAATCCAGTCCTGATGTAACACAAAACATTGGTCGGTGCCAAAATGAGCTTGTAATTGCGTCGCCAATGTTGTTTTGCCACTGGCCGAATTTCCTCTTAACAAAATTAATTTTGCCATCGTATCCCCCGCGTTAAGCTAACTTTATAGAGCGTGTGACAAAAGGCCGTCAGCCCGCGAGCATTAACGTAAAATACCGATTAATTCTGATGAATTAATCGGTATTTTGGCGTTAAGCGGAGCCGGTTGCCCTTTAAGAACACGTTTCAGCAACCAAAGATCGGCCTTATTTTATTTAACTGACTGATGTCCCAGTATGTTTTACTAACTGCTATCCTTGAACTAAGTTATTCTTCATGGTCACCAGGATGACGTTCCATTTTATGAACGACTCGTTGAATCAAATGTAGTAACGGTTGTCGATCTTCACCAACTAAGCCAATCGACTCCACGAATAACTCCAAACCAAACAAAACACCAATTGTTAACAAAATACCACCAATCAAAGTTGATAAGGGATAGATCAAAGCAATAAATGCAAAGATTAGCGCCAACCCATAAATAACCAAAACTGTTTGCCGATGTGACAAGCCTAATTGCATCAAGCGATGATGTAAATGATGTTTATCAGCCTCTGAAATTGGCCGTTTATTCAAAATACGCCGCAACATTGCGTAAACTGTATCCGTAATAGGCACACCCAAAATAATGACCGGAATAATCAAAGAGATAAAGGTCACGTTCTTCAATCCCTTAAGCGACAATACGGCAATCATAAAACCAATGAATAGTGCACCAGTATCACCAAGAAAGATTTTAGCGGGATGAAAATTATGTGGTAGAAAGCCAATCAATGCAGCAACTAATGTGAAAATTAAAATGGACACATAAGTATTCGCTACAGCCAAGAAGAAGTAAGCCATTACGCCCATTGTAAACAGGGCGATAATCGACACTCCAGTGGCAAGCCCGTCCAGTCCATCAATTAAATTGACCGCATTAGTAATCGCCATGATCCAGAACAAAGTAATCGGCAAACTCAGCCAACCTAATTGGAAAGTGCCAAGTCCAGGTAACGAAACAATGTTCATCCGGATGCCAGCGAGAAAATAAATGACTAAACCGGCAATAATGATGCCCAACATTTTCATTTTAGGCGATAATTCTCGAATATCATCAATCATCCCAGTTAGAATAATGATACATTCGCCTAAAGTAATGCCAAACAACTCATGACTGGGAAATTGATCGCGCAACAGAATAAAAACTGAGAAGTTAAACGCGATAAAAATCGCTAAGCCACCCATCGTTGGCATCGGTTTTTTATTAACACGTCGTGCATTAGGATTATCAACAGCGCCTAAAACAAAGGCCAACTTACGAACAAATGGGGTAATTAATGCGGCGATAATCATCGTTAAAAATAACTTGACAATAATGCTAAACATAAATAAACTCGCTTTCTCAGTCAAAACTGTCATTTTACCGCCCAATTGCGGACAAATGTTTTTTTGTTAGGACTATGTATAACAAAAATAGCCGTTTAGCGGCTATTTTGCATATTCAACCGTTCGTGTTTCCCGAATCACAGTCACTTTAATGTGTCCAGGATACTCCAGTTCAGTTTCAATTTTGTTTTTGATATTGCGAGCCAAAATAACTGCTTGATCATCAGAAATTTCCGCTGGCTTGACGATAACTCTAACCTCTCGTCCTGCTTGAATCGCAAAACTATGGTCAACGCCATCAAAAGCATCAGTAATTGATTCCAACTTCTCTAACCGATGAATATAATTTTCCAATGATTCTGAACGTGCCCCAGGACGAGCCGCTGAAATTGCATCAGCTGCTGCCACAATGACGGCAATTGGTGAGGTTGGCTCAACATCGCCATGATGTGAGGCAATTGTATTGATAACAACCGGAGATTCATGATACTTAGTTGTTAATTCAACCCCAATTTCCACGTGGGACCCTTCGACTTCATGATCAATTGCTTTACCTATATCGTGTAATAATCCTGCGCGTTTCGCTAAATTCACGTCTTCATCAAGTTCAGAAGCTAATACGCCAGCTAATTTTGCTACTTCAATCGAGTGATTAAGGACATTTTGACCATAACTAGTCCGGAAATGTAAACGACCAACAATCTTAATCAAATCAGGATGCATTGAATGCAAACCTAACTCAAAAATAGCCTGTTCGCCAAGATCACGGATGCGTTCATCCATTTCTTTCCGAGCTTTCTCAACCATCTCTTCAATACGAGCGGGATGAATCCGACCATCTTGAATAAGCTTCTCCAAAGCAATCCGCGCGATTTCACGTCGAATTGGATCAAACCCACTTAAGACGACTGTCTCTGGGGTATCGTCAATAATTAAATCAATCCCAGTTAGTGTCTCCAAAGTTCGGATATTGCGTCCTTCACGACCAATAATTCGGCCCTTCATCTCATCATTCGGCAAGTTGACCACTGTAACGGTGTTCTCCGTTACCAAATCAGCTGCACTGCGTTGAATTGCATCAACGACTAAATTCTTAGCCTTCTTATCAGCTTCACGTTTAGCATCTGATTCACTTTCACGAATCATCACTGCCCGTTCATGCGTCAAATCATCTTTCAACTGGTCCGTAATTTCCTTACGAGCTGCATCCTTTGACAAACCAGCAACTCGTTCTAATTCAGTCGCTTGCTTATCAACTAATTTTGCTGCTTTAGCCTGTTGTGCTTCCACTTCAGCCTGTTTAGCAGTCAGTCGATTCTCATGTTCCTCAAGATTAGCCTCTTTTTTATCTAAGGCCGTATCTTTACGATCCAAAGTTTCTTCACGTTGAACCAAACGATTCTCGGAACGCTGCACTTCGTTACGCCGTTCTTTTAACTCAGCTTCGATTTCACCACGATAGCGATGACTTTCATCTCGGGCTTCTAACAAAGCTTCTTTCTTAGCTGTTGCTGCTTCTTTTTTGGCTCTTGCAATAATATCCTCAGCAGTATCTTTTGCTTCAGCAAGTTGTTCTTCATAAGTGCCTTTGCGAATAAAATATCCGACGACAACTCCAAGGCCTAACATGATGAATGCGATTGCGAGGATTATTGGTAAGTTTGGTGCCATACTTTCCACCTCCGCATCATCAAAAAAATACATTTAGTAAATTTCAAAGATGTTAAATTTTTAGATTGATTACACGTCTTTTATTCTAGCGTTTCCAGCGTTGTGTGTCAATGAAACTTCGTGGTTCCTAATCAAGCAACTCATCAGAATACTTCATTAAGTTCATCCTAATTCAGTAGTCAGTGCGACATAAAACACCCTAATTCCAACCAAAATAAAAAATATCTGGCCGTGACAAAAGGTGGTCAGTCTACTGAAAATCAACGAAAACCGATAATAGCCTAAGTTTCTTTAGCAAAATAAACCGAATTTTAGCTGCTGCAGTTTGTTCGCAAAAGATAAGCAGTACCACTTAACGAAAAAATGCCGAGCAATTCTAACGAATTGTTCGGCATTTTTCGTTAATGCTCGCTGGCTGACCGCCTTTTGTCCCAGGCTGCTTTATTGATGTTTATTAGCAGATTGCCCTTTGACATATTTTTTGATGTTATTCAAAATTAGGCCAACACTATCTATAACGTCGTTATAGCGTTCAATTATTTATCAATTGGTAAGGTTGTTTCTTCTGCTTTTTTTCCTTTAGACTTGCCCTTGGTTGCAGGTTCATCTTCTGACTCAACACTGTCGCCGTCCATGTCAAAAGCTTGACGTACCTGTTTACGAACATCTGCCTCCATTTCAGGATGACTTGCCAAGTATTCTTTAGCGTTTTCACGTCCCTGACCGATTCGTTCGTCGTGATAAGAATACCAGGACCCAGCTTTGTTGATAATATCTTTATCAGCGGCCATATCCAGCAACTCGCCGTTACGAGAAATCCCTTTGCCATACATGATATCAACTTCAGCAACTTTAAAAGGTGGGGCAACCTTATTCTTAACAACTTTAATTTTAGTTCGATTACCAATAATATCCGTCCCATTCTTAATCTGTTCAGAACGACGGACTTCTAAGCGAATTGTTGCGTAGAATTTAAGTGCGCGACCACCTGGTGTTGTTTCGGGATTACCAAACATGATTCCCACTTTTTCACGAATTTGATTAATAAAGATGGCAACCGTTTTAGTCTTATTAATTGTCCCAGAAAGCTTTCGCAAAGCCTGTGACATTAACCGTGCCTGTAAACCAACATGGGAATCTCCCATTTCACCTTCAATTTCAGCACGAGGTACTAATGCCGCCACTGAATCGACAACTAATAAGTCAATCGCGCCACTGGTTACTAAGGCATCAGCAATTGCTAACCCTTGTTCGCCGGTATCAGGCTGTGATAAAAGTAAATCGTCAATGTTAACGCCTAAGGCAGTTGCATAAGCAGGATCCATGGCGTTTTCAGCATCAATGTAAGCTGCTGTACCACCAAGTCGTTGTACTTCAGCAACGGCATGCAAGGCAACAGTAGTTTTACCAGAACTTTCTGGTCCATAGACTTCGATAATTCGGCCTCGGGGATAACCACCAACACCTAGCGCATGATCTAAGGCAAGCGAACCAGTTGAGATAGTAGATATTTGCGTATCAACTTTATCCCCCATCCGCATAACGGCGCCTTTACCATAATTTTTTTCAATTTTCTTTAGCGCGTTTTCCAACGCGGTTTGTCGTTCATCTTTAGCCATAAGTCCTCCTTCTAAGCTTTGACGCTTAGCACATCTCTAATTTTACCTAGTGCACTACTAAAATGCAAGCTAAAAGCGAACAAACGTTCTAACTTTTATTTAATTCATCATACAGCAGTTTAAAACCTGCTAGTGCTGCCCGTTGGCGAATTTCGTTACGTAGGCCGGCGAAATGATATTCTTGAACAATGGTGAATTCATTTGGTCGGGCCAACGCAATATACGTTGTGCCGACTGCCTGACCCTCTAGCTGCTCCGGACCTGCTACCCCAGTAAAGCCTAGCCCATAGTCACTGCCAATCAAATGACGTGCACGTTCGGCCATTTGTTGTGCCACTTCACGACTAACAACACCTTGGTCAGCAATTACTGCTGCCGGAATTCCCAGCAATTCGGTTTTGATGGCATTCGCATAAGTTACAAAACCACCAGCAAAAACCGAAGAGGCACCAGCAACACTCGCTAAATCTGCTTGAAATAGACCAGCAGTCAGGCTTTCAGCGGCAGTCACTGTTCGCTTAGCTTGTTTTAATAAAGCGACAACCTCATTAGGTAAGCGTTGGTTTTCACCATAACCAACAAAATAAGGGGCTAGTCGTGCTGTAATTTGTTGCATGACTGGTTCAATTATAGCTGTTGCTAAATCAGTTGTGGTAGCACGTGCGGTCACGCGCACGCCTATCTCATAGTCCTTCAGATAGGTTGCAATTGTCGGATTCTGTTGCTGAGCAATAATATCAGCTATTTGTGTTGCCAAGAATGACTCGCCTAGTCCGTAGAAGCGCGCCATTTTGGAAACGATCTTCTGTGGCTGACCAGCAATTTCCGGCAAACGTGGGGCAACCTCAGCCGCTAGCATAGGACTGAACTCGCGTGGTGGTCCTGGTAAAATAAAATAACTATGATCTGGTGTTTTATAATAACAACCAACTGCTAAGCCGACTTCATTTGCCAGTGGTTCGCCACCGGCCAAATAAAGTGCTTGGGCAAGATTATTAGCCGGCATTTTACGATTCAGCTGTTGTTGCCACGCTTCTAACTTAGCGATTGCATTTTTATCTTCGACTAATTTGACTGCTAAGTGTTGGGACAACGTTTGTTTCGTCAAATCGTCAGGAGTTGGCCCCAATCCTCCAATCAAGATAAGTAAATCGCTACGACCTTCGGCAATTGCAATTGCATCAATTAATCTAGTCGGATTATCACCAACCACAGTTTGATACTGACTTGCAATTCCCGCCTGAGCCAAAGCTTGGGCCGCTAACTGAGCATTTGTGTTAACAATCTCGCCTAAAAGAATTTCGGTTCCAACAGCAATAATCTCTGCTTTCATGCCACTACCTCCATATACGCATTTCCATGCGGATTTTTTTAAATTAACAAAAAAAGAACGGGCTGCTGCAAATACCTGCACCAACCTCATTCTTCATTAAAGTGATTAAATTAATCATTAGTATCCTTAAAAACTTGGCGATTCTGGATAAAGTAGTCAGCACCAGAATAGATGGTAAAGAATAGGCAAATATACAACAAGACCAAGCCAATTGGGAAATGAATTGCCGCAAAGAAAATATCATTCAATAACAAGAAAATAATGGCTAACATTTGCGTTGTGGTTTTAATTTTACCTGGCATTGCTGCTGCCATGACTTGACCATTCTGTTCCACAATCAATAACCGTAGGCCAGTGACCGCCAACTCGCGACAAACGATAATGGCCACTACCCAAGCTGGTGCCTTTCCTAAAGACACTAGGAAAATAAAAGCAGTCATAACCAACATTTTATCAGCTAAAGGATCAGCAAACTTACCGAAATTAGTCACCAAGTGATTTTTGCGCGCAATTTTACCATCAAGCATATCAGTTAACGACGCCACAATAAAGATGATTGCCGCAATTAATTGCTGGCGCGGAATCACTGCACCACCAATAACTATTTGCCCCCATGGCCAAGTAATTGCCAACAATAGCATAAAAATTGGAATTAGAATAATTCGAAAAACTGTCAATTTATTTGGTAAATTCATTTAAATTAACCCACCCTTTAATTTATTCAGAATCACTGGTTGAACTTGCGCTCTGTACATTAAAGGTAAAGGTCTGGACGACTGAAGCACCAGTCGCTGTTGATAAAGCAACTGACTTATCATTCAGTTTAACCGTTGTATTTGGCGTATTCCCACTTTGAACGGTGAAAACAGTCGTGTCAGCAGGCAAGGTAATGCTATGCGTGCCGCCAGCTTGTAACACGCCTTGCCAACTAGCCCCACTACCATTATTGATTTGCACTTGAATCCAAGCTGAACCGGAATTAGCACCAACAACTAAGGTGTTCTCACCACTAGGTAAATCAGTGACTGTAAAAGCATTTGTCGAGCTACTATCTTGTTCGATCTTTAGCTCAGCCTTCTTGGAAGAGCTAGAAGATTTGGAAGATGACTTGCTGGACTCACTCTTCTTACTTGATTCTGACGAAGATTCTTTACTAGACTCTTTGACTTTCTTACTCGAAGACACAATTTCAGAACTCTGATCTGGAATCTGTGTTTTCCGTGAATTAGCCGCGCGCACTGCAAAGAAGTAAAGACTAGCAATCACGATGATCACGACAGCACCAATAATAATTTTACCGGTATTATTGCGCAACCAACTTCCAAAAGAAGTTGACTCATCATGTAAAGCACGGGCCTTATTTTCAATTGAGTTTTCAGCATATTCCTTTGGTTGTGGTTCAGGAATTTTATCACTGTATTGGTCCAACAGCTCGTGACTATCTAACCCAACTGTCTCCGCATATTGTTTAATAAACGCACGTACATAAAAGTCACCGGGGAGCTGATCAAAATTGCCTTCCTCGATTGCGACTAAGTAACGTTTTTGAATCTTCGTAATTTGCTGCAAATCGTCAAGTGTATAACCTTTTTCAATTCGCGCACTACGTAATTTCTTTCCTACTTCATCCATCAGTTATGTTCACCACCAGCTATTATCCTAATTATTATATCATACTCTCTGAAGAGGACCTATTAAGATTACCTTATATTTTACTTCAGCCAACCGCCATCAACATAGAGGGTTTGTCCGGTTAAGTAGTCCGCATCCGCTGCCACTAAATGTGCCACCCACACAGCAATTTCTTGAGGCTGCGCCAAACGTCCTAACGGGATTTCTGCTTTTAGCGCTGCAAGTTCATTTTCTGAAAAATCGGCATTCATTTGTGTGTTAACTGCACCTGGGGCCACCACATTAACTGTTAATCCACTCCCAGCAACTTCACGAGCATACGCGTTAGCAAAGCTTGTCTGTGCGCCTTTAACTGCACTGTACAACACTTCCATGGCACTGCCAACTGCCCCATAAATTGAGCCAATAAAAACGATTCGTGCATGATCTTGGGCTAACAGGTGTGACTCGGCGGCTCGAATTAACGTCAACGGTGAAAAAAGATGCAGTTGAAACAATTTTTGTTGTTGCTGCACTGTCGTTGTTGAGAAGAGTTGATAATCAGTCGTGCCTTGCGCAAACACCAACGCTTGATAATCACCAAATTGACTTAGCAAATTCGGTTTCAGAAAATTAGGATCCATTAAATCAGCTGAAAAATACTGAAAGTCCTGCTGCGGATACTGCTGACTCAATTGCTGACAAGCCGTTGCTAGCACATCAGTATGCTGAAAGCCATGCAAAATCAATGACCAACCTGACGCTGCCAACTGTTGGCAAATGGCCTGACCAATATCACCAGAAGCACCAAAAACAAATGCACGTTGCTTGCCATTTGATTGTATCATTTTTCAAAATCACCGCCTACTAATTGGACATTAACCAACTGACTATTTTGCAAAAACTTATGAAACTGGGTCTGAACGTCAATTACTTTACGTGTGCTTAGATATTGTTTGATATCGGCAGTTTGCCAGCCATAAAAGCCAAGTTCGGCTGACTCCAATCCTAAACCGCCTAAAGCATCATCACTGAATAGAATATTGCCAACCATTTCCCGTTTAACCCGCTCAAATAAAGTTGGCTCCAACAGCACAGTTGGTTGTAATAACTGCTGTAAAACTGCTTGTAATTCTTGTGGGCGCGGTGAATTAGCCGTAAATAAAACATAATTGAATTGGCGCTCAACTGTTGTATTGAATTGAAAACTGTCATCGACTAAACCAGCATCACGCCATTGTCTGACTGGCAGCGACATTTCGCCAAACAAGGTTGTCAAAGCCAACTCCAAATCTAATTGTAGGCAAATAGCCTGACTAAGATTTGTTTCATTAGCTCCCCGTAATCCTAGGCCTAATTTGGTATTAGCAGTAGGTACTGGCACGCCGCTTGGAGCCGTTTGACTAGATTCAACTACTGGCCAAGTTGCGGGCGACGTCATCACAGCTGACCCTAGTTGTTGCCATAAAGCCGAACGCTGTAAATAATCTGTCACTGTTTGCTGAGCAAAATCAGCCACAATTGTTAGTTGCATCCGCTGTGGTTGATAAAAATAGTGATGCGCTGCTAGCAAAACTTCCGGGGTGATCAATGCCAAGCTATTCAGATCACCAGCAATATCCTCTGCTAAAGCCTGACCAGGATACAACTGCGCCATTAATTGCATTTCTAATTGCCAATCCGGCTGATCTTGATACATCTTAATTTCTTGACTAATAATTTGGCGTTCATTTTGAACACTCGCACGCTGAAAATACGGCTCGCTAACTAATGTTGCCAATAAATCAAGATTTTCCAATAAATGACCAGCGCCAGAAAAATAGTAAGCCGTTTTGGAAGCAGTGGTAAAAGCATTCGTTTGTGCTTGTTGACTGGCAAACTTCTGACTAATATCACCACTGGCTTTATTAAATAATTGATGCTCTAAAAAATGTGCAGTACCAGCAGGTAAGACTAAGTTTTCATTAGCTAGCTTGATTCTACGGTCAAGGCCACCAAAATCAACCATGACCACTGCAAATTGACTTAAAAAACCTGGTTTATCAATTAAATTGACTGTCAATCCATTACTAAGGTGAAATTGGCTCATGCTTGTGTTGCCTCCTGCCCTTGAAAAATTGTGGTTACTCGTAATTGGGCCTGAGCAGCTATTTGACCTAAATAGGCGGCATCAACAGTTGCAAAAGCCTGCGCGTAATTAGCCGCTGACCGTTGCATGGCTGGTTGTAAAGTTTGCAATAGTGTGCGATTCAGCAAACGTTGTGGTGAGTCAACAATTAAGCGACGTTGACTGATCATTTCTGACTGTGTGAGCTGAATTAATGAATCGGGAATCTTACCTGATTTAATTTGCTGCCAGGCCCGTTCAATTGTCGTTAACGCTAGCTCGATATTCTGACGATCCAACCCGGTTTCAATCAATAACCAATTATTCAAAGCATCATAACTTGCACTAATATCATAAACTAGGCCTAACTTTTCCCGAAACATCTGGAACAATAATGACTGTTCACTTCCGCCTAAAATTCGCGTCAGTAAACTAAAGCGCTGAATCTCGGCAGGTTCGTGGATACCGGTAACCTGATAAGCTAAGGTCAAGCGACTTTGCTGACCGGGAATCGGACGGCGCAGTGTTTGCTGCAGAGCCACATTGGTTAGCAAGGCCAGATTATTAGTAATTTGAACTGGACGTGGCTTAAATGGCAGTGCCTGTGTCAGTAACTGTGACCACGGCCACTGTTGCTGATCATTAGTTAACACTGTCAGCGTCACTTGCCATTGGTCCAAGATTTGTTGATATAACGTCTGTAAACGCGAGTAAGTAATCGCAGCTAATTCTGTTAAGCTGCCACTAGCTGCGGTTTGATAATTAGCTGGCAACTTTGCCTGCGCAAAATAAGCCGCCTTAGTTTGCACAAAAGCTTGATATTCAAAATCTTCCTGCAAATCACGTAACTCGCTAGTAAAAGCTTGCCGTTCAATTTTAAAGGCCTTGGCGCCAGCAGCAACTGTTAATAACGGTTTAAAAATCAGTTGCTGAAGTAAGGCTAAAACATCCTGCAAATTACTTTGCTGATAATTTTGAGGTGTATTAGGCTCTACAAAAGCTAAGCGAAACATTAAATCATGATAACCGCCTAAAGCGCGATGAATAATTTGCAAATTGGTACCATATAAGTCGGCCAAATGAGCTGCCAACTGTTCACTTTGCGGATATTGTTGACAACCAGATGCCAACAGCCGACTTAATAACTCTAATTCCGTAAATGTAGCTTGATTAATTTTAGCAAAAAAGTGACATTCGATCAGATTGGTCTGAAATTTCGTGGTTGGTTGAATTAAAATACCAACACCATTAGTCGTTGAATTATCCACAACTTACTCCTCTAGATTGTTAACCATTAAAAATTACGATAAATATTGTTCAGCTGCTGGTGGTGTTTGACCGACAAATTGTTGATAGTTGGCCTCAGTCCAAAGAACTTTCCGCCCTTTGCTGCCCTCCGAAGGACCAACGACGCCCATCTTTTCCATATCTTCAACAATTAAAGCTGCTCGATTATATCCGATTCGAAACCGCCGTTGAATCATTGACGTGCTGGCCTTATCTTCTTGAATCACATAGGCGACAGCATCATTAAAGTGTTCATCATGATCATTTTCAGGATCAGCTTCGCTAACATCGTTGACATGTGCCATTAATTCTTCATCATATTCAGCTGGACGTTGCGCCTTAACAAAATCAATAATTTGTTCCACATCTTGACTAGAAATATAAGCCCCTTGGACCCGGACTGGCTTTGATAAGCCTAATGGGGCAAACATCATGTCCCCGCGACCAAGTAATTTCTCGGCACCGTTCATGTCAAGAATCGTTCGTGAATCAATGCCACTCGAAACTGCAAAAGCAATTCGTGACGGAACATTCGCTTTAATAAGGCCAGTGATAACATCAACAGATGGCCGCTGGGTGGCAATTATCAAATGAACTCCTGCCGCCCGTGCTTTCTGTGCCAAACGAACAATTGATGTTTCAACTTCATTGCCAGCGACCATCATCAAATCAGCCAATTCATCAATGACAATGACTAAGAAAGGCATTTCTTGCATGACTGGGTTATTTTTATCGGCATTATTCTCACGAACTTTAAGATTATATTCTTTAATATCGCGAACTGCTGCCGCCTCAAAACGTTGATAGCGATCTTCCATTTCTGTCACAGCCTTATTTAAGGCATTAGCAGCCTTTTTCGGATCCGTCACAACTGGTAAAAGTAAGTGCGGGATATCATTATAAACTGATAATTCAACCATTTTAGGGTCAATCAACATTAGCTTGACCTCATCTGGACGTGCGTGCATTAAAATGCTTGTAATAATGACGTTGATCATGACTGACTTCCCACTACCAGTCGAACCAGCAATCAATAAATGCGGCATTTTAGTTAAATCAGCTGTCATAATCTGGCCAGTTACTGATTTTCCTAAAGGTACTTCCAAAACTTTGCCCGGATGGCGTGGTTGCTTTTCAATGACTTCGCGGAAAGAAACAGTTGCAATTGTACGATTGGGTACTTCAATCCCCACATAAGGTTTCCCAGGAATCGGCGCCTCAATTCGAATATCTTTAGCAGCTAAGGCTAGCGCCAAATCATCAGCCAAATTAACAATCTTATTAACTTTAACGCCTAAGCCAGGCTTAACTTCATATTTCGTAACAGTTGGACCTAAATCGGCATGAATAATTTTAACGTCAACACCAAAACTCTGGAAAGTCTGCGCTAAAATATGTCGATTTTTCTGAATCAATTCTAATTCACCACTTTGATCAGTTGGTGGAATCACACTTAATAAATCTGTTGTTGGTAATTGATAGTTCGTATAATCCGGCTGACTGTCAGCGGTTGCCGCCGTGACTGCATTGGTCGTACTATCTGTCGGCGGTACCGCTACAGCTGCTGGGGTTGCTGGGGTCGACCCACTCGCCGCTGCAGCTATTGCCGTATTATTCAGGTCAGCGTCAGCAGCTGAATTGGTCGCCATTTGCTCGGGCGTGACCACACCACCGGTTGGCGTAAAATTAACATCAAACCCATCGTGAGCCGTTGGTAAATCTTTTTCAGTCGAAACTGGTGATGTCGCTTGAGTTGCCGGCTTTTTAGGTGTAGTCGCTTTTTTAGACGTTGCTGTTATTGCTGAATCACCTAATTGTGTCTGCTGTTGTTGTAACATTGCCGCAACCGAATCATGACTCCGCGTTGTTTGTGCCTGGCTGGTTTGAATATCAAAATCCGCATCTGTTTCTGTTGCGGTCGTCTTTTGTGGTGCAGCTACTTCATCAGGCTCAGCAAAAAGCCGCGCCTGTAAATTAGCAAAACTAAGTTTGATTTTGCTAGCCACAAATTGTAACCCACGTCCGATTTTCTGCAAAAAGCGCACAACCTCTTGAAAAGGAATACCCGCGAACATCAGTAAACCAGCTAAAATCACTAATATAGCAATCAAAATTGTGCCCCAGTTACTCACTAAAAAGTAAGTGGCACTATAGCCCAGTGCGCCTAACAGGCCACCGCCAACAGGCTGGGTCACGCGGCCGCGTTGAAAATCAGCTTTCAGTAAAGACCAAGTAATATTAAAGAACTGCGTATGAATTTGTTGATGACTAAAAAGAATTTCTGAGTCAAGCACCAAACTTCCTAAATAGACTAACACCATACCAGAAAACCGCTTCGCCGGAATTCGATCAGGAAAATGGCCACTGAATAACAAATATAGCCCTGTCATCCCGAAAACTACAGCAGCAATCAAATAAGTATCACCAACAAATAACCGGAAAGTATTGGCAAATAAATTACCTAAGAACCCCCACCGGAAAACAGCCAAAATAGCAATTAGCATGAAAGCCAAGCCGGTTATGTTGAAACCAACTTTGATTTGCTGACGGCGTTTCTTTTTACTTGTTGGCCGACGTTTACGTTTTGTCTTAGCCATTGCTCCTCCAAACCTTTCTGCAAAACTAGCTCAATCAGTGCTTACTCCTAATCAGTAACTTTAATTTTGAGATTGATCAAAATTAATCTAAAAACCCGACCAATTCAGCAACTCGATTGAACGGGTTTTCACTGTCAGAAACAGCAACTAATTTTAAAAAATTAAACTGAATCATCACTAAATACCGTCATCAAATACCGTCATCTCAGAAGCCTAACTTAGTCTGAGAAATCCTGATTACTGATTAAAGTCTACTTTAATTTATCATGTTCGTAGCGATGACTTAACTCTAAGCCTGCAAATTGCTGTTGCCGCAACGCTTCATAAATAACTAAAGCGGCCGTATTAGATAAATTCAAGGCGCGAACTTTATCAGTCATAGGAATTCTTAAGCATTTCTCAGGATTATCCCGCATAAAATCTTCTGGTAGACCAGTTGTTTCTTTACCAAACAAGAAGTAATGGTCATGCGTGGTATCGGTGAAATCCTGATCACTGTAAACTAAATTAGAAAATTTCGTAATTAAATATAAATAACGTTGGTCAGGAATCGTGGCCAGAAAAGCATCTAAATCATCGTGATACTCAATATTAACATTATCCCAATAATCCAACCCAGCACGTTTTAGATGTTTATCATCAGTTTGAAAGCCTAAGGGCCGGATTAAATGTAAAGTAGTGCCGGTTGCGGCACATGTCCGAGCAATATTACCTGTATTGGCAGGCATTAATGGTTCAAATAACGCAATATGATTAGTCAATTGATAAACCTCTTTTTTAATTTTAAAAGCTAGTCGCAGACAGCCATCTTGATTGCAACACTCATAAAAGTAACCACTATCTAACGCCAACTGGATTATTAATTTCATTTAAAGAAACTGAATACTCGCTAACCATTTTAACATACTTAATCGGTGGAAAACACGCCACAAAAAAATGTAGTCCCTCGGTCAGCCGACAGCGAGAAACTACATTAGTAAGATTATGATCAACACTTTTAGCAAAGGCTACCCTTGATAAAAGTCTGACTTAGACCTTAGCAATAATATAACACGTCTAAAATTTATTTGGCAAGCCTTGCTTTCAGAAAATTAACCAATAATTATCATGCAACTTGCCCTTGTCTTAACCAGCGACTTTACCGTGAATTACTTAGAATCGGTTTCTTCTGAATCAGTTGGTGGCGTCGTTGTTGGTGACGTTAAGTCTTTGGTAGTGAGCGGCGCTTCTTCATACAATCCTGAAACTTGTTGAAACCATTGGAATAAATGACCAATCAAAATTTTCAAAACCGCATAGACGGGAATACCTAACAAAACACCTAAAAGGCCAAACATTTTACCGGCAGCTAGCAATAAAACTAAGGTTGTCGCGGGATGCATTTCCATTTTACTGCCGACGACCAATGGCGCCACAACACGTTGTTCAATCGTTTGCTCAATTGCAAAAACAATCAAAACTTTAACCACCATGAATGAATTTGTGAAAGCCGCAATAATCAATGCGGGGATCATTGCTAAGAATGAGCCTAAATATGGTATTAAGTTTAGAAAACCAGCTAATACGCCTAACGTTAAGGCATACTTTTGGCCGATAATTGAATAACCAATCGAAAACATCACGCCGACCCAAAAGGCTACGGTAAGCTGACCACGAATATAATTGCTTAAAGATAAATTAACTTCGGTCAATAATTGATTAGTGGATTCCCGAAACTTAACCGGCACAAACTTCAAAATATATGGTCTAAACTTCGGACCATCTTTCAGCATGAAGAATAATAAGAACGGTGCGGTTGCCAAAATTACCAAAATATTCGTGATGACACCAACAGCTGAAGTAATATTGTTAAACCAATCATTAACACTACTATTGATTTGTTTTGTTAAAACCTTGCTAGAATCACTGATTTGTTCGCTAATTTGCTTACGAATTGCCGCTAAGTGTGGACTACTTAAAATTTGATTAAACGTATCTTCAATATTTTGCCAATACAGTGGCCAATTCTTAATGATTTGTTGGGTTTGATTTTGAATAATCGGAATTAACGTTAAGATGCCCCAAACAATCAAAGCAATGACCGCAATAAAAATAATGGTAATAGTTAAAATTCGCGGAAAACGAAAATGGCGCTCTGCTAACTCGACAACTGGTTCAATTAAATAATAAAGCACGCCTGCCAAGAGAATTGGCGGTAAGGCCATGCCGAGAAAGGTGCCGACCGGTTGGAAAATCCAACTCATATTGGCAAATAACCAAACAACAATCAGCAGTAACATCACATTAATTAAAATAACAGTTGCCTTATTGTTCAAGAACCATTGATAAAACCAGGAATTTCGTTTTGTTTTATCCGAATGTGGTTCATTCATTGGCTTGACCCCTTAACTTTAAAGATTTGATTGCAACTAATCTTTGGTTGCTGCCTGCGCAAAATGATAAATAATCTCGGTCCCAATCTTAAAAGCAGGTTTGACACCTTGATTATCAAAATGAAGTGCATTCTGTAGTCCAGAAGGTCCAGCCTCACCAAAGACTAAGGTCACATGACCGATTGATTCAAGATTATCGTTGACTAGCTTACCCACTCTGCTAATAACATAATCATGACCATCAATCGTTACATGATCATTAACGGCCAGCGTAATTTTGGCCTGATCTTCTGGCGTCACAAATTTCTGAATCACTGCGACTTCACGCAAAGCCTCACTAGCTGTTTGATTAAACAAGATGACCATTTCATCGCCATCAGTCAATGCTTGCGGGCCAATTGCTGTCACATGTGCTTTAACATCCATTTTAGCTACCTACCTCTACTTGAATAGTTCGACATTAGTCAGGCTCTGTTACCAGATAACCTCGTCAAACTTAATTTCATCATACCCCAATTTTAGCACAGGCCACTCATTTAATGTAGCGAGATGAATAAGTCAAGGCGATTGCTGCGAAAGCTGGTGATATTTTTGAAAAGCAGCGATTAACCTACTTCTAACCTACTTCGTGATGAATTAAAACATTAAATTTCTGCCACATTTAGTCATGGTAAAGAACGGGTATGCTATACTTACAATGACTAAAAATGGAGGTTTGTTCAATGCAAGAAAAAGTTTTTTTTGGCGGTTATACGCGCCGCGAAGGTCAAGGCATCTATACAGCTTGGCTTGATACTGAAAAAGAAGAAGTCAGTGCACCTCAATCATACATCAATGTTCCCCAAGCCACTTATTTGGCAATTAGCAAACGCAATATTCTCTATACTGTCAGCAAAAATGCTGCCGGTGATGGTGGTGTTAGTGCCTATGATTTAACTGGTGAGCAGCCAACATTCATCAATGACGTCATGGCTGTTGGGGCACCCCCAGCTTATGTGGCAATTGATGAAGCACGACAATTAGTTTATGGGGCTAATTATCATAAAGGGCAAGTTTTAGTCTATCGGATTTTAGCTAATGGTGGCCTAGAACTAGCCAGCACCACCACTCATGTTGGTAGCGGTCCTCGACCAGAACAGGACAGTGCTCATGTTCATTTTACTGATCTCACTCCTGATCAACGGTTAGCCGTTTGTGATTTAGGCATTGATGAGCTGGTCACTTATGATGTGAGTGCCAATGGTAGTTTAACTAAAGCAGCTACTTATCGAACTGAAGCTGGCTACGGTCCTCGCCACTTAGTCTTCAACCCCAATGGTCAAGTTGCCTATTTACTCGGCGAATTATCCAGTAAGGTGCAAGTTTTGCGTTATGACAAAGCAACGGGTGCTTTTGAACTAGAAACCACTTATGACTTAATTCCAGCTGACTATACTGAACATAACGGTAGTGCTGCGATTCGGATTAGTCATGATGGTCGTTTCCTTTATGCTTCCAATCGTGGTCATAACTCAATCGCTGTTTTCACAGTTAGTGCTGATGGCTTAGCGCTACAGCTGATTCAACGGATCAGCTCTGAAGGTGATTTTCCTCGTGATTTCAATCTTGACCCAACTGAAAAATTCGTCATCTGCGCCAATCAAAACACTGATAATTCAACGTTATATCGGCGTAACCCAGAAACTGGCTTCTTAACAAAAGTCCAACAAGATATTGTCACACCTGAAAGTGTCTGTGTTGTTTTCCACTAATATTTAGTCATTAATCATCAAAACCAACATGAAAGGATGTTCGCCACGTGAACATTATTAAAGCCATTATCCTGGGTATCATCGAAGGGATCACTGAGTTCTTACCAATCAGTTCCACCGGCCATCTGTACTTGGCTGATGAATTTATTAAGTTAAAAGAATCAACAGCTTTCATTAACATGTTTATGGTCGTGATCCAACTTGGTGCAATTTTGGCCGTCGTGATTCTTTATTTCCATAAATTAAATCCATTTTCCCCGAAGAAAAATCGGGTCGAACGCAGTCAAACTTGGCAGCTTTGGTTTAAAGTCATTGTCGCGATTCTCCCTTCAGTTATTATTGGTTTCCCATTAAATGATTGGATGGATGAACACCTCACTTCTTGGCAAGTGATTGCCACAACGTTAATTGTTTATGGGATTCTATTTATCGTCATCGAACGTCGCAATGCGCATCGAACAAGTCGTCTCAATGACCTTAATACTTTACCTTATTTAACTGCCTTAGAAATTGGGCTGTTCCAAGTATTATCATTGGTACCAGGGACGTCTCGTTCCGGCGCAACTATTTTAGGCGCAATTTTAGTGGGAACATCCCGTTATGTCGGCACTGAATTCTCATTCTTTTTGGCAATTCCAACCATGTTTGGGGCCTCATTACTAAAAATCTGGAAATATTTCAGCCATGGGAATGTTTTTACTGGTGAACAAACGGTTGTTTTACTAGTAGGGACCCTCGTTTCCTTCATCGTTGCCTACTTTGCCATCCGCTTCTTATTGAACTATATTAAGAAAAATGACTTTCAAGCTTTCGGCTGGTATCGTATCGCTCTAGGACTTGTTGTGATTGCCTACTTTGGAATTCGCGCCATTCTCTAGGAATAATTGATCAAATAAAGAATGATAATTAGTTACTTCTAACAACTAAAAAATTGGAGTGAGCTTATGTTAAAAGAAGTTGCAGTTGAAAATTATACTTTGATTCCTCGTGCAGTCGCTGTCGGTGCGCAAAGAATTGAACTTAATGATAACCTAGCAGTTGGTGGCACCACTGTTAGTCATGGCGTTATGGCTGAAGCCGCACGCTATTTAAATGAAAAGCAAATTCCGCTAGTTGCTATGATTCGGCCGCGTGGTGGCAATTTTGTTTACAATGATACTGAATTAAAGATGATGGAATCAGATTTATTTGTCGCACAACAGCTAGGTGTTGATGCCGTCACTTTTGGTGCCCTAACAGTTAATCACGAGCTTGATACCGAAGCCATGGAAATGTTAATTGGCGCAGCTGGTGGTTTAGATATTGTGATGCACATGGCCTTTGATGAAATTCCCGTCAACCAACAAGCGGCAACAATTGATTGGCTAGTTGCGCATCATGTCCAACGAATTTTAACCCATGGTGGTCCATTAACTGTGCCAATTGAACAACATTTAGCTCAATTAGCGCAAACAGTTGCTTTAGCTGCAGATCGAATCGAAATTCTCCCTGGTGGTGGTATTACTGCGGATAACGCTGAACAAATTGGTAGTTTCTTAGGCGTAAACCAACTCCATGGCACTAAAATTCTTGGTGCACTTGAATAAAATCAATGGTTCTTGCCCCATCACCTAAAACATGCGGTAACAAAAGTCAATTCTCCAAAAAATAAAATAAACTTTAACAACTGAAACGTGTTCACAAAAGAAAAAACGGTTCCGCTTAACGCAAAAATGTCGAGCAATTCTAACGAATTGTTCGGCATTTTTTGTTAATGCGCAACGGAAGATTATCTTTGGTCGCCCGCTGCTTATTTATATCAATCAGGATAAACTATTAGTCGCAAATAGTATTACGCTGACTAACTGTTTTTTAATGCCGGTCATATTAACCACGTTTACGAATTTCATTGTGGGTCGAATGGTGCCAAGTGATGGCTGCTGTTTTGTTGAAACCAACAGTGTTAGCCACAATGTATAACGGACGTTGACGACTGGCAGCAAAGATGCGACTTAGATAAACACCAAGAATCCCAATGATCAAGAGAATTACCCCACTGCAAAGGCACATCATAAAAACTAAAAGTGTGATATTCGTCGCTTGCCCCACGATTAAACTAATTAATCCTAGTAAAATACCAAAGCTAATTAAAATAGCGCTCAGCCAAGTGGCAAACTTTAATGGTACGGCTGAAAAAGAAGTAATACCATCAAAAGCTAATTTAATCATTTTCTTCAAGGGATACTTGCTCTTACCAGCCAAACGTTCATGACGTTCGTATTCAACCGCAGTTTGCCGAAAGCCGACCCAACTGACTAATCCACGAACATAAGGATCATCTTCGTTGACCTTTTTAAGAGTTTCGGCAACTTGGCGGTCAATTAACCGAAAATCACCAGTATCAGTTGGGATTTGAATCGTCGTTAATTTAGCAAGAATGCGGTAAAACCAATGCGCACTGATCTTCTTAAACCAAGTTTCACCATCACGTTGAAGTCGTTTACCATAAACAACTTGATAACCTGCCTGCCACTGCTTGATCATCGCCGGAATTACTTCTGGCGGATCCTGCAAATCGGCGTCCATGACCACGATTGCATCGCCACTTGCATAACGAATTCCTGCTGTAATAGCAATCTGATGGCCAAAGTTGCGAGAAAACTGGACCAACTTCAAATTATGATATTTTAAGCGGGCATGTTCCACAATGGTGGCACTATAATCACGCGAACCATCGTCTACAAAAATCAATTCATAGTCTTGGGGCTGCCCGGCAACAAAATCCTCTAAAGTCTGAATCGTGGTCGGTAAAATTTCGTGTTCATTATAAACTGGTAAGACAATTGAAATAAGTTTATCGGTCATTGTCTGACTCCTTTCTGCAGTAAAATTACGATACTAATTAATGCTTGATAAATCATAAAGCGTACCAGTTTGGTCCATGCCACCAGTAGCTGTCCCGGCTTGTTTAGTACCAGTTGGCTTATTTGGTGGTGTACCACTTGCTTGTTTTGACGTACTTTGCGTCTGATTAGTCTGAGCAAAATTCTGGCTAGTTGTCTGACTATATTTCTTAGTTGCAACCTTCGTACCATACTTTTTAACCCAAGTGACAATTTCGTTATCACTACTACGACCAGAAACATAGAAGTAGCGCACCTGACCATTTTTTACTAATTGTTTAAACTTGGCCAAGCTAATCGCATTGTCAGTACCATTAAAGCCGCCAATAGCCATGACTGCTTTCCCGGTCGCAATGATATATGGTGCCGCCGTTCCTGAATCAGTCGTGGCAAAAAGATAAGTTGCTTGACCTTGATTTTTTTCTAAATAAGTTAATAACTTCTGATTAACAGTCCCATTACCTAGACCACCTTGATTGCTTGCTGTCGTTAACAGAGCCGGTCCAGCGTAAGGAATGGCTGCCGATTCAGCTGCGATCGTTGGCGTTAAGGACCACCAAGCTGGGGCAATCACTGTCCCGATAATTCCGGTAATCAGAATTACTGGGAACCAATGATGTTGACGCGCACTATCCTTAGCCACAAATAATAAAGCCACCGTGGTAACACCGGCAATCAAAATCAACCAGGCCAACCAAGAATAATTCTCATAAACATACCAAGCTTGTAAGGCACTCGTTCCTAAAATCGCCACTGGCAATAAAAAGGTTGACCAACGTAAGTGTTGCCGGAAGAACTGTTGCCACATTGTTGGGAGACCAATCCCTACTAAAGCAACAATTGCTGGTGCCAACATGATCATATAGTAAGGATGAAAGAAACTTGCAATAGAGAAGAAACCATAAGTTAGTACTAACCAGCCTGTCCACAACAAGACTTCATTCTGACGTTCACTAGTTTGGAACCAACGCTGACGCCGACGTCGATAGTAAGCTAAGGCACTAATCAGGCCCAGGATCGCAATGCCCAAAAACCAACTAACTTGCTGTCCCAAAGCCTTTTGGAAGATTCGGAATGGCCCCAGCCGTACCAATGTTAAATGCACCACCGGCACCACCATTACCACTAGGTCCGCCTTGTTGCCCACCAGTCTGACCGTTTGGCTGCTGACCGCTCCCAGATGTTGATTGCTTGCTGGAGCCAGTTTGAGGATTGTTACTTTTTCCGGGAAGCCCACTTGGCGGATTACCACTAGGTTTTGTGCCGGTTTTGCCACCATTCTTCATATTTGGTGGTGTCATCCCACTGGACTTTTTACCGTTCGGCGGTGTTGGCGCAGTCTTATTTGTCGCTTGTTTGCCAGTCGTTTTACCAGTCGTGGTCACTTTTTTAGTCGAATTGCCCATGCCGCTAAAGCGTGAACCGATCCCGGTTGATTGTCCTAACAAACGCTGACTACCGTTATAACCGAAGGCCAACTCTAAAACTGAATTGGTTTCTGAACCACCTTCATAGGGGCGCTGATCAGCACTAGTTAAATCCACCGCTACTGGCCATAACAATGTAAAAAATGCTAAGGAAATCGTTGCCAGAACTAAATGACCTAGCTTACGACGCCAACTTTTGCGTGTTGCCAACCAATAATACAAATACATTACCGGCAAAATCATAAAAGCTTGTAACATTTTAATATTAAAACTAACGCCAATTAAGCCGAAACTTAACATGACCAACCAAGGGCGGCTAGCCTTAGTCGCTTTCTGGAGAAAATACAACGCTAATAATAGGAAAAAAATTAAAGTAGCGTCCATGTTGTTCGTCCGCGAATCAGCCACAACAATCGGCGTCAATGTCATGGTCAAGGCGGCTAAGTTGCCAGCCAGGCGACCAAACTTGGGGGTTACTAAACGCGCGAGCAAATAGACCGACCCGACACCAAAAAGTACTGAGGGCAAAACAATACGCCAACCGTGAACACCGAAAATTTTCGCACTGATGGCCATAAACCACAATGCCACTGGCGGTTTATCCACTGTAATAAAACCAGCCGGATCAAAACTAGCGTACCAGAAATTCTTCCAGCTTTTAGTCATACTAACAATTGCAGCAGTATAAAAATCATTGGCATTGCCTGCTGCCCAAATTTTCCAACCATACAAAAATAGTGCTAAAATTAAAATACTAATCAGAAACCAATCAACTTGCAGCTTACGACTCTTTTTTACAGATTGACTTGGCGTAGCTGATTGTCCTGTAGCAATCGTGCTTTCTTTTACTGGTGCCAAAGACATCACCTCATCCTTAAATAAGTTCATTGATATGATGCTAAAGTGAACATCATTACCAGTTAATTACTGATTGATTTGTTTTAAAATTATTAATCAATCAGAACTTATTTCTAAGTTTAGCCACACCACCATAAACCAAGATTAAAACGATATGAAATAAATGTGATCTTTTTAGGAGTAAATAATGATGAATCCCAATATTCTACTAATTGAAGATAACCTCAAACTTGCTGAAAGCATCCAGCAATTTTAAAAAAAAGATGCGACTGTCACAATTATTAGTGACGGCCTAAATGGTCAAGTTGCCGGCGAGTCCGGTACCTTTGACTTAATCATTCTTGATTTAATGCTTCCTGGCAAAAACGGTTATGAGCTCTTAAAAGCTTGGCGGCAGCAAGATCATTTAAATTTTCCTGTATTGATTTTGACCGCTAAAGATACCTTACCAGATAAGGCGAATGGCTTTGCTTTGGGCGCAGATGATTATTTAGTTAAGCCATTTCATCGCGAAGAATTATTAATGCGAATTCAAGCATTATTGCGCCGCAGTGGTCAACAACAAACCGTTCAACAATTGACTCATGCAAACCTAGTCGTTAATCTTGCCGCCCGAACTGTTCTAGTTAATCAGCAATCATTAAATTTGATTGGTAAGGAATATGATTTACTTGTTTATTTATTAGAGAATCCCGGAATTATTTTGACAAAAATGCAGATTTTCCAACGCATTTGGGGACTGGACTCGACAACTGGTCAGACAGTTGTGGAAGTTTATTTAAGCACTCTACGTAAAAAGCTCAAACAAGCTCAGGCCCAATTAAAAATAAAAACAGTCCGCAATGTTGGTTATTTGTTGGAGGATTAGGATTAGGCCATGAAAAAAACAACTACTGTGATCCAACATCAACGTTGGCAATTATTCTGGGCTGAATTATTTAGTTTTAGCCTAATTTTTGTCGTGTTAGCCTTGATTATTTTAAACTTGTATCAGCGAACTTTATACAATGATGTGGACCAAAATCTGAATCAACAACGAACGCAACTTACTTCAACCAAAGGACAACCAAAAAACGCACCTAATTTGCCATTTCAGGCCAATGCAGTCGTCTTCAATCAAAACGGTCAGATCAGTAATCAAAATTTTTTAGGTCAGCAAAATTACAATCTGTTTAAATCAATTAGCTTGGATACAAAAACCCTTAATCAGCTGCAAACAATCACGTTAACTAGAAATAATAATCAAGCTAATTTTAGGACATTACTAGTTAAGGCCAGTCGTAAGAATCCCAATCCTGCCTATGCTGGTCATTATGTTTTACTTATTCAGAATATCGATCCACAAATCAATGCCTTCAATAATTTTCGCTTGGTATTATTATTCACACTAATTATTTGCGGTCTCTTGGCGGTTATTATTGCTTATTTCCTGACCCAACGTAGTATGCGACCAATTATTCAGTCTTGGCAGAAGCAACGCGATTTTAGTGCCGATGCAGCCCACGAGTTACGCACCCCACTCACAATCATTCAAAATAATCTCGAGTATTTATTGACCCAGCCACGACAAACCATCATTGATTAAATTGAACCAATCAATACGGCACTCACCGAGACCACACAGCTTAAAAAAATCACGGGCGAGCTATTAATGCTGGCTCGTGCTGACGCAAAAGCCTTGACCAACCAGCCAACAACCATCAACAGTCTTGAGTTCTGGAATCAAATAGTGACACCCTATCAGGAAATCGCTAGTCAGCAACAAAAGTCTTTACTACTACAAAATTTCTATCAACAAAAGTTTGTGGCCGATCCAACGCAAATCCGTCAATTACTGGTGATTTTATTGGATAACGCCCTTAAGTATACTCACGCCGGTGATACCATTACTGTCACCATTAAAGCTCAGAACGGTCAGTTAGCAATCGACGTTAGCGACACCGGAATTGGCATTAGTCCTGAGGCCCAAAAACATATTTTTGATCGTTTCTATCGAGCAGATCATTCACGTACCCAACAAACTGGCGGTAGTGGTTTAGGCCTAGCCATCGCGCAACTTATTGTTCAGCAGCATCAAGGCCACCTAGCAGTTCAGGCCAATCATCCTGCTGGTACAAAAATGCTGGTTCGTTTACCACTAAAGTCACCGCGTACCGAAAAAGCAGCCTCTCGCAAACGACACTAACACTCACAACAATAATTTTTTTGGCTAGTTACAATCAGAAATATTGTCTAATGACCATGCACTGGTAAATAAATAGTCTGTTTGACCGCCTTCAGAAAATAAAATTGAAGACGGTCAAACAGACTATTTTAACGTTAAGTGCCACCAATTTTTCGCCGTGACTACATTGCCATTAACAAACTAAACCACAAAAATCAACTGACCCCACTCTTTAAATAATTACTTATAAATTTCTTACATAAAAGCATGAATAAAGACTTGCGCAATACTGAAATAAATCAGCACACTTGTTAAGTCACTCAAGGTTGTGATAAAAGGACCACTAGCGACAGCGGGATCAAAACCTAATTTATCCATTAACATTGGAATCAAGCTTCCGGCCAAGTTGGCAACAGTGATGGCGGCTGTCATTGCCAAACCAATCGTTAAACCTAAGGCAAAATTCTGCTTCCAAAAACCGACAATTAACATGATGGTTAAGCCAGTAATCAAACCAGTCACCAAACCAGTCAGAATTTCACTGACGACCAAGCGCACAAGTTTAGGCTTATCATTGCCCTTAAAAGCCAGGCGCCGAACAGCAACGGCCAAACTCTGAGTACCAGCATTACCGGCAGTCCCAGTAATTAAGGAAATAAAAACAGCTAAAATACTGGCTTCACTTAGCAAGTCCTCATAATGATTGATCAAAGTAGCTGTTGACATCCCCAAGAAAAGCAACGTAATCAGCCAGGGTAACCGTTTTGAAGCAGCCTTCAAAGGATTATCTGAAACATCTTCCACATCGACCCCGGCTAACCCAGAGTAATCTGCTTGAGCTTCGTCATCAATAACTTCAATAACGTCATCAACCGTGACAATTCCTACTAAGCGTTGCTGATCATCAACAACTGGTAAAGCAATAAAATTATAATCACGGATCTTTTGAGCAACATCAGCTTGTTCATCATGAACACTGGCAGTGATTACTTGAGCAGTCATAATGGTGGCCAACTTGGTATCATCATCGGTGACAATTAAATCTCGTAACGTGATCACACCCACCAAACGCTGATCGGCATTAACTAAATAGACATAGTAAATTGTTTCCGCTTCGTCAGCCTCATGTTTCAAAATAGTGAGTGCTTCACCAACCGTTAACTCCGCCTGTAAGGTAATGAAATCGGTAGTCATGATCCCGCCGGCAGTTTCCGTATCGTAATGTAATAATTTGCGTAACTGACTGGCATCAGCTTTATCCATCAAATTCAAATAACGATCAACTTCGTCTTTAGGCAAGTGCTCCAAAATATCCGCTGCGTTATCATCAAACATACTATTCAATAAGCTAGCGGCATAGCTCGTGTCCATTTCTAGTAATAATTCCCGCATTTCTGGTAAATCATCTTCAATCGTATCAAAGAAATCGCCAACTTCATGGGGGTCCAAAATCTGATAAAGTTTTTGTCGTTGCTCGGGCACTAATGAGAGGTAAAACTGAGCCTGATCATAAAAATGCATATCCAAGAATGCTTTACGAAAAACTTTATTTTCGTTTTTCGTCAGCGCTTGTAATAATTTCGCCTGCATTACCTTGTTCGTCCCATTATTTTGCTCCATAATGTCACCCCACGATTAAAGTTCTTACGTCACACCAAGTTTAAATGAGCCCATAATTGAGCCATATCTGCTGGCAATGGCGCAGTTAATACGATTTCTTGCTGCTTGATTGGCTGGTAGAATTTTACCTCGGTACAGTGTAACGCTTGGCGTTGTGCCTCAATTGACATTGGGCCACCATACAATTGATCACCATATAGCGGGTGCCCTATTGCCGCTAAGTGTACTCTAATTTGATGCGTTCGACCAGTCAGCAAGGCTAACTTGACCAAAGTAGCCTTGGCAGTACTGGCCTGCACTTGATAGGAAGTTTGTGACGCTTTGCCAGTCTTAGTAATAATCCGTTTCATTGAATGCTGTCGCTCACGACCAATTGGTAAATCAATTAAACCTGAGGTCTGAGTAAATTGCCCTTGAGCAATTGCTAAATAAGACTTTTGCAAGGTATGGGTCTTACCTTGCTGTGCCAGTACGCTATGCCCATAAGCATTCTTGGCAAAAATGATCAAGCCTGAAGTATCCATATCCAAGCGCGTCACAATATGAATACTAAGGCTCTCGGCATTTTGCGCCTGAAGATAACCCTTAACTCGATTAGCAATCGTGTCAGTTGCATGCGTCCGCGATGGGATCGAAGGAACACCGGCCGATTTATTCAGCACCAAAAACAAATCATCTTCGTAAACAATTTCTATTGGTAATTGACTCGGTTGAATAGTCGCAGCCGCCAATTCTGGGGCCAGAAAAACCCGAATCACGTCCTGATCATGTAGCTGATAATTGGTATAACGTTCACGATGATTGACAAAAATTTGTCCGCCTGAAAATTTCAGACGGGCAAGTTGGGCCTTAGAAAAACCCTTTTGTTTAAGGAATGTTTGTAAAATCATTGGTTGCGGCCAAGCATTTTTAGCTTGATAAGTCCATTTAAATTCCATGCGTTAGGCGCCGTTCCTGCTGGGCATTTCCCAAGAAAGCATCTTCAACTCGCGACCAGAAATGCATGTGGCGATATTTAGCAAAGCGAATCCGTTCTTGCGCAATTGAGTATCTAATTTGTTTAATTGAGCGATTATGACTACTCATTTGATCAACCGTCAAAGTATAATCAGCCGCCGAGCTTGCTTTAATCGTGATCCATTCATCTGGGGCAATCACAATTGGTGATGACAGTGTTCGAAAGACGCGATTATTGATCGAAGCAATTTCAGTCATTTGTAACGCCTCTAAACGTGGATGTAACACCGCTCCACCAAGTGACTTACTATAAGCAGTGGAACCCGTTGGCGTTGCGACACAGATACCATCACCTCGAAAGCTCTCGAATAACTCATCGCGAATATAAATATCGGTTTTAATTGTTAACGCATTGCGCCGGATCGTTGACTCATTTAATGATAAAAAGTGACTCGGCTCTTCTTGATCTTGATAATCAACTGCGACGCTTAATAAGGGATAGCTAACACTCTGACCTTGATCCTCATTAATTGATTGGACTAATTCTGGCAACTCATAATCACGCCAGTCAGTATAAAAGCCAAGATGACCAGTATGAACCCCAATAAACCGCACTTGATCCAACTGGTGATTGTAGCGATGAAAGCTATTAAGCAAAGTACCATCACCACCAACACTAATAACTAATTCTGGCTGTCGTTCGTCCAGTGTATGCCCAGAAGCAAGTAAACGTTGTTTCAGTTCAGTCGCAACGCGCTGAGATTGATTACCTGGATTTCCTAAAACTGCAATTCTCATAGCTTATCCTCATTTTTCTCTTGATCAGTTGGCGCCTTGTCGTTATCCTTGGTCCCTGGTGCATTTGAAGCGTCGTTCGGGTCATCATCAGCTGTCGTGGTAGACGCTAGTCGATGCGCATCACTGTCAATTAATTTATGGCCATACGCATAACGTTGTGCTTCTTGAATTTCCTCACGAATTTCTGACATTTCTTGATCTAACATAAATGATGCCTCAGCAGCACGCTTAAGCCGGGCACTGATGTCTTCAGGGAACGCCCCATTGTATTTATAATTTAATGAATGTTCAATTGTCGCCCAGAAATTCATGGACAATGTTCGTACCTGAACTTCAACTAAAACTTTTTTGGTATGATCTAACATCTGAATTGGATATTCAATGACAATATGATAAGAGCGATAACCACTCGGCTTGCTATTCGAAACGTAATCACGTTCCTCAATGACAGTCATGTCATCTCGTTGCCGTAATAAATCGGCAACTTGATAGATATCTTCAACAAACTGACACATAATCCGTAAACCAGCAATATCCTGCATATCAGTTTCTAGAACATCTTCACGAATAAAGCGCCGTTTCATTTTTTCTTGAATGCTGCCAACTGGTTTGACTCGTCCAGTCACAAACTCAATTGGTGAATGTTCGCCAGCAGTTTGATATTGTTGACGAATGGCACGAAACTTCAATTTCAACTCATCAACAGCTTGACTATAAGGCATTAAAAAATGTGACCAATTTTCAATCATATTAAAATTCCCCACTCTTCGTAATCCACATTTATTTTAACACACTTCTTGCTCTTAGCGCGGGGAAACCGGATATCGTACCAGCGTTAAAAGCTAACCGTACCAATTATTTCAACTGCCCGCCAGCACCGAATAATATGCCTTAACTAGTTAACCTCAATGACCCTTATTAAGGCTTGAATTTTTAGCCGATTATTTTCTAACTGGCACAGCTAGCGGCCAAATAGTTGTCTAGTTAAAGCAAAAAATTGTGCACCGTCATCAAGCTGTAATACTTAATTCAAGCAATTTTAATGCAGTTCATATATGGCCATGTTAGAATAATTTTTGGGAGGTCAGACAATGGCGACTTTAGAGGTTGAATTTAAGAATTTACTAACAGTCACAGAGTATGACGAGTTGCGTCAAGCTTATCCGTTTGGTCAACCCTTCCTGCAGCAGAATTATTATTTCGACACGCCGGATCGCTTATTACAGCAAGCACATTGTGGTTTGCGCATTCGCCTTTTTGTCGATTATGCTGAACAAACGTTGAAAGTGCCAGCGCCCGTGACGACACCGGCGCGACACCAGTTATATGAAATCACTGATCGTTTAACACTTAAGCAGGCAGCTCAATTATTGGACCAGCATCAGATCTTAATGACTGGCCAATCGATTCTTGCCTTAGCAAAATACAAGCTTGACCCGCGGCGGCTTAAGTTAATTGGTCAAGGAACAACTAAACGACAAATCGCGAAGTTACCAGTTGGTGATTTAACTATCGATCGCACTTCTTATCCTAATGGTCGACAAGATTTCGAATTGGAACTGGAGACCTCGGAACCAATTCAGGCCAACAACTTTTATCGTGATTTACTACAACAACATCAAATTCCACAGCGTCCACAACTAAATAAAGTTGCTCGAGCCGTCAAAGAATTTGAAAACGATTTTAAACGTAATTAATAATTGTAATTGGTTAAATTCTTCGATCATTATTGAGTAAGCGGGTCTTCTAGACGCTGAGTTACTCTATTTTTATTCTGAACTTACGATTAATATGGGGGAACAACCTTGTTAGAAATATTTATGTTTGCCAATCCCATTGGTGAGCTTTGTTTAACAACTGAAGTAAATATTATGCGTGGTCTTAAGCAACATCAACAAAGAGCACAGATAAATTTAGTACCAATGACTAATATGCGGATTGTAACCGATTATCTTCAAAGAAACCATCTTGATGACCATGATTTGGCCTTGCGTAATCAAGTCATGACCATCACCTATCAATCAATGCTTGACTTTAAGGCAGCCTCCTTTCAAGGTAACAAAAAAGCCCGTGCCTTCATGATGAGTTTACAAGAACATCTCTGTGATGCTGGACTTAGCCATTATTCTGACCAATTAGTTGAACAGATTGCCGACGAAGTTCAACTTGACCAAGATACATTCTGGGACGATCGCAAAGGGCAACTAGTTCAAGACTTATGCCACGCTGATCGCCAGCTAGCAAATGATTTAGGTGTACTCAAAACGCCATCAACTGTTTTTGTTGACTATCGCCATAATCCTGATGGCGATGGTATTCTAATTAATGGTTCTGTTTCCCAAGTCCTAATTGACCAATTATTAGAAGATAAACTGCCACAACAACAATCTGATTTCGATAGCCAACGGCCAGTGCTAAAAATTATTAGCAGTCGGACTTTATCCCATCTTATTTAGAGCAAAGCAGCAACTCTACTAATTAAATCTAGCTCGTTAAATTACCCAAGTACAATTCTGATCGTCGAATCAGAATTGTACTTGGGTTTTTTACCATATTTTTCAGTTTTCTATTTCGAATCGGTCCAGCAACTATTTAACTGCGTGTTTCTGAATTGGTTTGGGCAACAGTGGCCACTGACTTTGTAAGTACAGTCGACTTCGTTGTGACCAATTTAGTTCGTGATACTGTAGATACCAAGCAATTTGCCGTTCTAACAACACCGACCATTGTTTGGTACTTGGCGGTAAAACCTGGGGTAACCACAAGCACCGTGGTAAATCGGTTAGCCGCAAACCTTGCTGATAACAACGATCTTGCCAATGCCACCAACGCGTTGTTGGCCAGTGCAATTGTTCAAATAACCATAGCCGCGGGTCAAATGACAAGGATTGCGGTCTGAGCACTCGGGGCAAGCCTACAACACGTTGCCGAGCCACCAACTGAATAAATTCTGCTAATGGTAACCACGCTAGCTGATAATAAAGTTGACTTGCTGGTGGTCGATACTGCAAATGCTTCAATAAACAAACTTGCCGCCGCTGAGGTTGCCAATAAGCTAAATAATATCCCCAATACTGACCATAACTAATATAATGACGTGCGGCTTTCACAGGTACCTGACCGGCAGACCAATAAGTTGCGCCCAACAACCAAATTTCATTGACCTGTAAGCTTTGATATGATACATGACGCTGTGTCAATTCTACCAACGATAAGGGCGCACATTGGAATTCTAAAGCCCATTTTTGTCGACCATGTTGCCAATAAACATCGGCCCGTCGTTCCTGATCACTCCCTAAAATAACTTCAGTTTGCGCAGCCACACCTAGCTGCTGCATTTCCTGATAAAGTTGTAATTTGCCTTGTTCGTGTAACTGACTTTCAGCATAGTTGGTCTCGAAAGCTGCCACATGACGAAAAAAAGGCCGCCCTCGACCAGAAATAACTAACTGAACTGGTTGTTGGCAATTAGGACAACGATAATTTGCTTGGCGCGGTAAATCTCGCTGAGCATTAATTAAACGATTATCGGCTTGTAAAGCAGCATACATTTCTCATCACCAATAATAATTACGCCAACTAATAAAAAAAGACCGCGACTGTGCTAGAAAACAAAACCAGCTATAACAACTGAAGCGTGTTTTCCCCAGAGAATCGGTCCAGCTTAACGCCAAAAAGGCGAGCAATTCTGCCGAATTGTTCGCCTTTTTACGTTAATGCTCACCAGCTAAACGTCTTTACCGCGTGCCGGCCTTTTTGTTCAGTTCATACTTAACAACGGTGCTAGTCTAGTCCTTCTGATGATCATTTAAGAAATAATGTCGGATCAACTGTAAGGCGACTTGATCCATGATCTTCTCACCATACTCTGCTAAAACTTCAGCAGTAACTGTTGTCTTCTGACCATATTCTTTCGCAATCGTTAGCGCATCATCAGCACTGATATCATGCATCTCATCTTCAAACAGGACTAACTCAAGGTAAAATGCCCCTTGATAACGATATAAATTGGAGATGGCTGAATCCACTCGCAAAACACTGGCCAATTGAATCAAGGCCTCAAAATCAGGTAATTGTAAAACAAGTTGTCGATAATTAACATCCCGATCCTCTAAATAATGGCTGAAATCGTCATCATCATCCTGATCGGTACCTTGTAATTTACGTTGTAACGCTGCCAATTGGCTATTATTCTTTTTAACTTTTGCTTTTGGTTTAAAAGCTGATTGTAATTGTTCCTTCTCGGCTAAATCTTCATCTGACATTTTACTGATCAGAATCTCTAAACCCTTCTTATTGGGCATCACCTGAAACGAAACCGCCTCATCGCTGGCAAACATATGATCTGTGTCAACCTCTTCTAGAATAGAATAGAAGAACTTCTCGACTTGTTGGTGGTCACCCAGTAAATCCAAAACTGTGACCCCACGCTCAGCTAAATCATCATTGCCAAGAATGACCCGGATCGTATTTTCATCAATTCGTTCCATTTCCATTAGGTCCACCTCATTTCTGCGACCAAAGGACTCTTTGCCATCATCGACAAAGTTCATCCCTATCTAAGCAGTATACTACACCACCAGACTTAAAAAAACCGACTAAACTACTTTTTTATCTTTATAGTCACTTACTAAAGTATAGTAACACGAATTAACCAGATTGTGAAGTTACTTCAGCTTTTAAAGATACAAAAATTCCGTCCAGCCAAATGGCCAAACGGAACTAAATTCAAGTAGGTAACTTAATAAACGATTCACCTACCAGTTAAATTTTTTAATTTAATAACCAGCCAATAATTGTGCTTGCTGTAATTCCAATGCCCGTACTTCCCGGGGTAAGAAGCGACGGATCTCATCTTCATTATAGCCAACTTGAAGACGTTTATCGTCCATAATAATTGGCCGACGTAAGAGGCCAGGATTTTGCTCAACTAAGTCGAGTAATTCATCCATCTTGAGGCTGTCTAAATTGACATTTAATTCCTGAAATACTTTCGAACGAGTTGAGATAATTTCCTCAGTTCCATCTTCAGTCATTCGAAGAATTGCCTTAATTTCGTCCTTACTTAATGGCTCAGAAAAAATATTTCTTTCCTTGAAAGGTATATTATGTTCTTTAAGCCAAGCACGGGCTTTACGGCAGGATGTGCAACTTGGTGATGTATATAAATTTACCATGACGTTCGCTCCCTTATAACATAATCTTGAACATAACTAGATGTTTCCCTTATCAATTCACAAGTTAATTATAACCATTCTAGTGAGAAAAATCTAGTTAAATTCAAAAAAATTGTAAAGAAACTGAAATATACATGGTATGACCAAATATACTTTCTTGATATATCAATGTTAAACTTGATTCGCGTTTTATATAATAATTTGATTAATCAAATATTTTTCTTGTTATTAAGATAATTTAAATATTCTGTATAAATTAGTTGTTAACCGCCTGTTAAAAATGCCGTTACCACTAGGCTTACTTAAAGTTAGTAGCCAATCATGCATAATTATTTCATACTTCTAGAGTCAAGCCACGACTAGCTAGCAAAATTGGTATAGTTGGTGCTGCAGCTTTCACCTCAGCCAAAAGTTGTTGATGATCAATAGTTTGTGGTAAGTGACTAAGCAAGACTCGATGCGCTTTTGCGGCCATTGCCAAGTTGCCGGTTTGTCCAGAAGTTAGATGCCACATTTTCCCCGTTTTTTGATTATTAAAATTCGTATCTGTAATCAGCAAATCTGCTCCTTGAACAAAATCCGCTAATTCTGGAAAATAAGCACTATCAGCTGTAAAAGCCAAGACTTTACCGCTTGCGTTAACAATCCGAACAGCAAAGGTCGGCACTGGATGAATGGTCCGCTGAAAAGTAATGGTCCAAGGCCCTAATTTTAAAGGCACATCAGGATCATACGCCTGAGCCCTAGTCGCATTAGTCCAGGTCAAACTAGGAAAATTCAATAAATCTTCAGTATGCCCATAAATCGGCAAAATGGGTTCTTGACGCTGACCAGATCGTAGTTGCCAATAATATTGAAGAACACCCACATCAGCAATATGATCCTGGTGATAATGGGTTAGCAATACCGCATTTAATTGTAGCGGATCCAAATGACGCTCCAATTCTGTCAAAACGCCACTCCCACAATCTAACAATAAATGGTAGCCACTCTCTTCAATTAAAAAACCTGTCGTTCCCGCTTTAGCAGTTGGATAACCACCATAATAGCCTAAAATAGTTATTTTCAATAATATCTAGCTCCTTTTGATCACAAAATTATTGTAATCCTTGCTGAGTAGCTCAGCAAAAATCTTACTTCACTGGAAAACCTATTTAAAATTGGCGCTGATTACTAACGCGCTTGTTGTTCTGGTGGTCTATTCATCTTAATGATGCGACGATAATTATAGGCCGTAAATAAGTAGAAACACCAATAAATCACAAAAACCACTGCCGTTAACAAATATAGCAGTTTTAATGGTAAGTGATTCAAATATAGCCCCACAAAGCGCATCACGAGTAGCCCATTACCAATCCCAAAAATAACCGGGCTAAGAAAAAGCAAGCGATTTTTCCAATTGCTGTAACGCAATAGATAATGCTGTTCAATACCCATTTTGGTTAGGGTTAAATAATCAAACCGTGTTCGCTCTACTTCGGATAGTTCCCGCAAGGAACAAACACTGGCCCAGGCAAAAGTCATCAGAATGGCCAATAAACCAATCACAAAAACAATCGCGCCCAAAACCCGCTGTAACAAGACTTGAGCTGGACCACGGACCGAATAATTAGAACTAATATAGGCGTTAGTTAAATCACGTTTGACATCCTGATAAATGGTAATTTTAGCTTTTTGCAACTGTTTAGGGTAAGTGTAACGCATTTGGCGTGAAGCCTTAGACTTATAGGAATTATCGTCAATCTTTTGCAGGAAGTTACTGTCAGGGGCAATTTTCATCAAGCGGTAGCCCACCAGTACCCGACTATTGGTGTCCGGAATTTGTTCAAATATATTATCCGGCACCACTAGAACATTGCCGAAGAAAAGATTACTGCCAAAGGGATAAACCCGAGAAAAAGCGACAATTTGTAAGCGAGGTAATTTAGCGTCAGCAAACTGCACTTGATTCTTCATTAACTCATGCAAACGCACATGCTGATACTGAAAGTCGGCCGATATGAATAGTGCTTGGTTACGATCAAGAATTACTGGCAGCAAGTTTTTTTGATGCCGTTGAATCTGCAAATAATTATGCATCCCGACAATTTCAATCGGCATAGTTGCCTGTGACATAATCACTTCACTTTTCGGGCCGTGAAACGCCACTGGCATAATTTTTACAGGCAAGTGAGCCAATCGCTTTAATTGACCACCACGTGCTTTAATTTGTTGCAAAACCTGATCATGATATTGGTGATCAGCCACTAGATCTATCGGGGCTTCTTCCTCTAAATTACGAAAGCCATCTGAATATAGTACTGATGCGAAGCCCAATAGTACCACTGAAGCAGTAACAAATAGAGTTGTCAGCGTTAATGATTGATGATGGAATTGCACTTCTTGGCCAGTAGTCGCAAAATCCAAAATTCGCTGCTGGCGATAGGCCCAGTTTGTCCCTTGCAACCAAGCAAAGAGTGCAGGAATCGTATTTCGAAAACAAAACCAAATACCCAAAATCAAAGTTATCATAATTAAGCCTGTATTTAAGGTAGCGCGATCACTGAAGCGCAACGTTTCCATAAAATGAATCCAGCTTAATTTAAAAATTGCGACGTATCCAGCAATAATCAATAAAGGCCCTAACCAAGCTAGTAATCGATTAAACCAAGAATTTCTTTGCCGAATACCCTCCAAATCATTGGGATACAGTAATCTGACCGTTCGTAAACTAAAAATTCGCGAACTATCAAAAATGCCAACTAATATAAAAACAATCAAGAAACCTAAGCCAGTTTTCCAGAGTGCTGCTAAGGAGAACCAATGATTAGTCGCTGCGTGCAACCCCATCAACCTGAGTAGCAACATGGCAAACAACTTATTAGTTAGTAACCCCAATATCAAGCCAAAGCCCAACGCTAATAATTCACCAAATAGCGTCTCCAAGAAAAAAATTAAAGCAATTTGACTCCGTGATAATCCTGAGATAATCATTAAGCCAAGCTCTGGTCGATGTTGATGAATAAAAAAGCGATTCGCATAAAAAATAATTAAAACGCCAAAACCTAGCAACGAAAAAAACAACAGCAATAAAGCGACTAATGCCGGATTTCCTTGACTAATTTGATTAATAAATGAATCTTGATAGGTCGTTAAACAATCGTAAGAAACCATGACCAGTAAGGCCAGAGCAACTAAATACAAAACTCGACCAGCTAAATGGCGGCGAAAATTCTTAATCGCGGTTTCTAAAATCACTTATTTTGCCTCCACCAATTGCCGCTTGCATGTCAATAATCTGATTAAAAAACTGCTGACGACTACCAGAACGAACAACCTCTGAATAAAAGGCCCCATCCTTAATAAAAACAATGCGATTACAATAACTAGCGGTAAATGCATCATGAGTCACCATCATAATGGTTGTTTCATTTTCTAAGTTAATTGTCGCCAAATACTGAAGTAATTCGGTTGCTGATTTGGAATCCAGACTTCCTGTTGGTTCATCCGCAAATAAAATTTTAGGTTGCGTCATCAACGCTCGCGCTGCGGCGACGCGCTGCTTTTGTCCAATCGACAGTTCATTTGGGTAGCGATTCAACAACTGCTTTAAATTTAGATGCTCACTGTAGTATGCTAAACGCTTCTGAACTTCCTCACGTGGAATCTTCAACATTGATAAAACCATTATTAGATTTTCACTAACTGATAACGCTGGGAGTAAATTGAAATCCTGAAAAATAAACCCAATATTCTCACGACGAAAAGTAGCTAAATCACGTTCTGGCAAGGCCGTAATCTCTTGCCCGGCCAGATAAACCCGACCAACTGACGGGTGATCAATTGTTGACATAATATTCAACAACGTTGTTTTCCCAGCACCAGACGGACCCATTACCCCGACGAACTCACCACGATCGATGGTGAAACTGATATTATTCAGGGCGCGCACTAAATTATTACGGGCACCAAAACTTTTACTGACTTGCTTGACTTCCACCATTCGCATGCCAAAATCGCCTCCTCATTAATTAACCACGCCTTGATAAGGATTTGTGGGTAGCTGATTAAAATCCAAATCAGCTAGCTCTGCTAAAACTGTTGTGTAATACTCAGCACTGCGCGCAATCATTAAATTCAATTTAGCAGCCCTTTCAGCATATAACACAATGGGACGCTGCTGTTGGCTGACTTGGTTCATTGCGTACCAATAGCCCACTTCAAAAGCAGTGCCATCATCAGAGCCATTTGCGTTACTGGCAGAATCAGTGATGACAAGTAAGACATCTGCTTCTTTAAGTCCACGCAGATCATTTTCGAAAACAGCTTGTTGCCAGTCAGAACTCATCACAGGTAATTGACTGATAATCGGACTTTTTAAATCTTCATCCTTCGGGCTAAAAACTGCACTGATCGTGGGGTTTTTACTTAACGCCGCTTTGACAGCCTCTAAGCGCTGTAATTCAATTCCCGCTTGATCAAAAAAAGGACCGGCTAGATAAACTTTTGCCATAGTAATTACCTACTTTCACTTGAATCTACTTATTTTAAATTATCGGTAGCCCAATGATTAATGGGACCATACTTATGGCCGACCGCAATTGGTTGCGCAATCGCCTGATGAACAAATTTCTTGGCAATCCGAATAGCTGACGCGACATCTTGACCTTTACCGATTTCCGCAGTAATAACCGCCGATAAAGAGTCACCAGTGCCATTCACGCGATCAGTCTGAACAAACGGCTCTGCTAGCCAGAAATGCTCGCCAGTCGCCGTTAGCACATAATCACGAACCTCAGCTTGCTGATCTTGATCATGGCGCCCCTTGATCAAAACATTTTGAGCACCCATCGCCTGTAACTTTTCCGCAGCCGCCATAATTTCCGCATCATTAGCCAGTGACAACCCTGTTAACTTCTGCGCTTCAAAAAAATTAGGCGTGATGACAGTAGCCAACGGAATTAAACGCGCCTTAAAGGTTTCATATGCTGCTGCTTCCAGTAACAAATTACCATGTTTGGTAATAATCACCGGATCAACCACTAATGGGCCAAAATCATACTTTTGATAACAATCAGCAACAGTATTAATCACGTCACTATCAGCTAACATACCTGTTTTAGCCGCACGAATGTCAAAATCACGCGCTAAAGTAGCAAATTGCTGGGCAATAAAGTCCACAGGCATAATTTGGGCCGCATCAATCCCATAAGAGTTCCCGGCAACCGCTGCCGTCAACAATCCCATCCCATAAACACCACGTTGGAAAAAGCTGTGTAAGTCAGCAGGCATCCCCGCGCTGCCGTCAGAATCATTACCAGCGATTGTCACTACCTGAATTGTTTGATTAGTCGTCATAGTTTGCTTCGTCATCTTTCAAAATCTCCCTCATTTTTACATCATCCTGAAACCTATATTATCGAATTTGTGTCGCGCTGCCGGGACTATTGTAATAACTCAGCAGTGGAAAATGTATCACTAAAGTCGTTCCTTGACCCACTTTAGAAGTTGCTGATATTTGATGGCCCAATTTATCGGCCAATTGTTTGGCTAAATAAAGTCCCAATCCCGTCGCGTGAGTATCAGCGTGACGGCCATTCTCGCCAGTAAATCCCTTATCAAAAATCCGACCTAAATCAGCTTCTGGAATCCCCACACCACTATCTTTGATCAAAAGGTTTAACCCATCACGTTGGGACACAACCTCAATCGTAATTGTTCCTTGAGCAGGTGTGTATTTCAAACTATTTGATAGTAACTGTTCCAGAATAAAACTCAGCCACTTGCGGTCAGTTAAAACAGTATAATCCAAATTATGTTGCACTAACTGAATTCGTTTATTAATGAAGTAATTCATATTATCTCGAACAACCGGATTAATAATATCTTTTAAGGAATATTCCTGAATCAAATAGTCATTAGCAAAACTGCTTAACCGCGAATAATACAGCACTTTTTCAACATAATGATTCATCCGCGTCACTTCGTCAGTTAACTGCAGATACTTCTCTTCACTGATTTGATCTTCAACACTATCAGTAATTAGCTTTAATGCAGCTAAAGGGACCTTAATATCATGAACCCAACTATCGACAAACTCGCGCTGATCATTTTGTTCATTGATCAAGCTATTTAAAATCTGCTGATGAGTATCTAAGAGCGTTTGCGAATACTGTGCCACCAATTGTTCATCATTAGACTGGGGATTATCTAGTGGATAATTTAAAATATTATCAGCATCCTTTATTTTACTGGTTAATTGCTGATACCAATTGCGCCGGCTCCAGTAAAGAATAAAGAGAAATATCGCTAAAAAAACGACCAGTAATAAATCTAAATATAATAAATTAGCTAATGCCACAGAATTGGATGGATCTAACCAAATAACTAAATTCAGCAAAATCAATCCCATTAGCCAAAACAGGATCTGTAGCAAGTGATCTTTCAAAAATTTAAAGAATGTCATCCTTACGCCACCCACTTATGGTAACAAGTAGCCTTGGCCAACTTTAGTTACAATATAATTTTTTAAACCAGCTTTTTCAATTTTACGACGGAGACGATTGACATTAACTGTCAGCGTGTTGTCGTCAACAAACCGTTCGTCTTCCCATAACTCCCGCAAGAGACGATCGCGAGAAATGATTTTGCCGTGCTGCCGCATCATAAACTGCAATAATTTATACTCATTTTTCGATAATGCAATCTCTTGGCCGTTGATTTGTGCATCGCCATTTTGCAAATTAAGCTTCAACCCATTATGCTCCAAGAAGTTCGCATTTGAATCTTGATAATTATAAGTTCGCCGCAACAAGGCATTGATTTTGGCCAATAAAACTTCCATTGAAAAAGGTTTATTCACAAAATCATCGGCTCCCATATTCATGGCCATCACCATATCCATGTTGGTATTGCGTGAGGAAATAAAAATAATCGGTGTTTGCGATGTTTCACGAATTTTTTTATTCCAGTAAAAGCCATCAAAAACTGGCAAGTTGATATCCATCAAAACCAAATCCGGCTTTTCATGGACAAATTCAGTCATTACTTGCTCAAAGTGCTGAATAACATAAGCTTTGAGGTTCCATTTTTCAATATTTTCCGCAATTAATTTAGCAATTGTTTGGTCGTCTTCGACAATCATAATTTTAAACATGGAAAAACCTCCAAGGTTCATTTTCTTTCTTTCATGTTAAAGGTTTTGCGTTAAAAAAACAATCAGTCCAGTGGCACTGCTTGCGAAACCACCACCAAAAATAGTCTGACTGCCAAGCACGCCTAATTTAAACCCACAACATCAACGTGTTAGTTAACTATGGCACCGCATATTCATTAGCGGCCGTAAAAAAACTGTCTGGCAATCTCTCTAGATAAACTCAGAGACTGTCAGACAGTTAATTAGGATTATTGAGCAATTTTTATGACAAAATAACCTGACTTCATTGCCATGGCGTTAACCCTCAGTGACTAACCGACCTTGGCCAGATGCTGATTTTAATTGTGCTGATCAACGAATAAGTTTATCCCAAAGCACAACTTGACCTTGGGTTAATGACTGTTGTACGTCAATAATCCGTTGATTACTACTGCCACGAAACTGCAACGTCAAATCTTTTTTAGCCAGCAGAAAACGACCATCCACTAAAATATCAATTTTGCTTAGCAGCTCTTTTTTGTCAGCTGTTTCTTGCTGTAATTCTTCCCAAGTATAGCCAGTCCAAGACCAAATATCCTTTGTATTGCCAAAACGTTCATGCATAGCATCAACTAACTGTAAGCAAACCTGCGTATTAACAAACGGTTCGCCACCTAACAAGGTCAAGCCTTGCACATAGCTTTGACTCAAATCAGTTAAGATCTGTTCTTGCAATTCAGCTGTATAAGGTTGGCCATAGTGGAAATTCTGGGCCGCCACATTATAGCAACCTGGACAAGCAAACTTACAACCAGAAACATAGAGACTGCAACGAACTCCTTCACCGTCAACAAAGTTAAATGGTTTATAATCGGCAACGTATTGTAAGCTTAAATCTTGGGACTGCCATTCCTGTGGCGCCGGTTTTTTCGGTAATGGCTGCACGTTAATCTTCATCATGTGCACCTTCCCGTGGCTGATTGGCAACTTGATTATTGCTAAAACTTAAATGTTTCACCCGCGAGATAATTTCTTCATGCCGGCCATGAACCATTGGTCGCTGATTAGGATTACCTAAGTAGCCACAAGTGCGCTTGACAACATCACAGCTAGCAGGATCAGCATTCCCACACTGAGGACACTTAAAGCCCTTAGCAGTTGGTACAAACTCGCCTTTAAAACCACACTTAAAACATTGATCGATTGGTGTATTGGTGCCAAGATAGCCAATTCGATCATAGGCAAAATCCCAAACTGCTTCAAGCGCCTTGGGATTTTGTTTTAAATTAGGATATTCGCAATAATGGATAAACCCACCAGCAGTATATTTGGGATAATCCTTCTCGAAATCAAGCTTTTCAAAAGGAGTCGGATTTTTACGAACATCGTAATGGAAACTATTTGTATAGTACTCTTTATCAGTAATATCCTTAACCTTACCAAATTTCTTTGTATCCAAGCGACAGAAACGATCGGTTAAGCTTTCTGAAGGTGTGGAATAAACGCTAAAATGATAACCCGACTCTTGCTCCCAAGTTAGGCAATGGTCATGGAGACTTTTCAGAACTTTGATTGTGAACGCTTTTGCTTCAGGATTGTGTTCCCAAGCTGGACCATAGAAAACGGTACCGACTTCATAAAGACCAATGTAACCTAATGACACAGTGGCACGACTATTTTTAAATAATTCGTCAACATCATCATTTTTACCCAAACGCTTGCCAAAAGCACCATATTGATAAAGGATCGGTGCATTATAAGGATGAGCCTGTTTTGCGCGATTAACTTTAAATAACAGTGCCTCATGACAAATATCTAGCCTTTGCTCCAGAATATCCCAGAACTTAGCTTGATCATCTTTCGTTTCTAAAGCAATTCGTGGCAAATTCAACGTCACTACGCCTAAATTCATTCGCCCTGAATTTACTTCACGGCCCTGCTCATCACGCCAACCTTGCAAGAAACTACGACAGCCCATTGGTGCTTTAAACGAACCTGTTAATTCAACAATCTTGTCATAACTCAAAACGTCAGGATACATTCGCTTAGTGGCGCATTCAATGGCTAATTGTTTCACATCATAGTTAGGGTCATCAGGATTAAGATTCAAACCCCGTTTGATTGTAAAAACTAATTTAGGAAAAATCGCTGTCCGCTGCTCTTTGCCCAAACCTAAAATTCGGATTTTTAAAATTGATTTTTGGATTTCGCGTTCGATCCAACTGGTACCCAAACCAAAGCCAAGGGTCGTAAATGGTGTTTGACCTTGCGATGAGTATAAAGTATTGATTTCATATTCCAACGCCTGCATGGCATCATAAATATCTTTTTTAGTCCGTTTATAAGCATATTCCCGCCGCCGCTCTGGTTCGTCGATCCATTCTGCAGCTTCAGATTGATGTTTTTGATAATTCTTTTCGGCAAATGGTGCCAACAATTGATCAACCCGATCGGCAGAACAACCACCATATTGACTTGAAGCAACATTGGCAATTATTTGAGCCATTTGAGCGGTTGCCGTCTGAATTGAATGTGGTGGTTCAACTTCAGCATTGCCAATTTTGAAACCATGGGTCAACATTTCTTTAAAATCGATCAAACAGCAATTCGTCATCGGACTATATGGTTGATAATCCAAATCATGCCAATGAATTTCCCCCTTCAAGTGGGCATTAGCCACTTGTGGTGGTAACATTTTTAACCCAATCGCTTTGGCGACAGTTCCTGAAGTCAAATCACGCTGTGTATTAAAGACTTGACTATCTTTATTGGCATTTTCATTGACAACGGTTGCATCACGATTCAACAATTTCTTAATTGTAAAATTAATATCAGTTGCCTGGCTACGAGCAAAATCACGCTGTGTTCGATAATTGATATATTCTTCGGCGATTTCATAAAGGTGGTGATCTAATAAAGTCTGTTCCACAATACTTTGAATCTCATAGATTTTCACATCTTGCGCGAAACGTTGACTGATTTCGGCCACAACATCATCAACGACCCCTTGAACCGCTAAACTAATATCGAAACCATCATCAGTAGCACAATGATTGGCTGCTTTAGTAATTGCTTGGATAATTTTATCTGGTTCAAAGCTCATCACCCGACCGTCACGTTTGATCACGCGCATCGTTGCGAGTTTTAATTCAGTTGGTGTTTTTAATTGGTCCATCCTCGTCACTCCATTCAATTCCTATGTACTATATTCTACCGAATTAAAAAAGATTAGCAACAATACCTAGTACACAAGAGAATAAATTTCGTATAAAAATACCAGATATAGTAGTCAGTCGTTTTCGGTGTCAACTCACTTTAGACCACTTATACACAAGGTGAAATCTATCAAGAAGAATATTTACAAAATTTTTTATCAATTGCACCAACCTAGAATAATCCGACAGCAACAAATAACGCAAAAATGAGACTGCGAGATAAATTATTTTATCGAAAATAATAATGAGTTTTAACTGTTGACGCACGTCTTAAAAAGATAGCTGATTCCGTTTAAAGAAAAAAAGGAGTCGGAGACCTAAGTCTATTTTCCAAAAAAATAATACGAACTTTCATTGCCAAAACGTGTTTTCAAAAGACAACCGGTTTCGCTTAACGCAAAATTGCCACACAATTCTAACGAATTGTGTGGCAATTTACGTTAATGATTGCTGGCTAACCGCCGCTTGCTACGCTCTGTAGTGGATCAGAGACCAACAATTAAGCTTGACGAGAATCACCCCAGAAGAATAAAGCGACTGTTCCTGGACCAGTATGACTACCAATTGTTGTCCCGACGTGATTGATTTCAACAGGACCAGCAAGTTTCGTAAACCGTTCCTCTACCAAATCAGCGACAGCTCTGGCGTCCTCATAACAATCGGCATTTGAAATATAACAGCGACCACTATAATCCAAACCGCCTTCAGCATGTTCAGCCATCCGATCAACAATCTTCTTAATAACTCGCTTTTTACCGCGAATCTTTTCCCGAGGAATCAGTTTACCATTTTCATCCATATTTAATAGTGGACAAATGCCTAATAAGGAGCCGACAAAACCAGCCGTTTTAGAAATACGACCACCTTTAATATAATATTCTAACGTTGTTGAGAAGAACCAATGATTCATTTCTAATTTGTGAGTTTCAATCCAATTATGCAAACTATCAAGGTCCATTCCAGCAGCTTTTTTCTCGGCTAAGGTGTTCATGATCAAGCCGTAACCTGATGAAGCGCCCAAGGAATCGACAATATAAATTTTACGTTCAGGGAACCGCTCTGCTAAAATGCCCTTAGCAATATTAGCAGAATTAATGACGCCGGAAAGTCCAGAAGATAGGGAAACATGAAGAATATCCTGACCTGCCTCCAAAAACGGTGTAAAATAATCGACAAACTCCTCAACATTAACCTGAGAAGTTGCTGTAGTAGCACCATTGGCCATGGCCCCATAGAAATCTTTGAAGGAAATTGATTGCCCAAAGTCATCCAAATACTGCTTGCCATCCAATGAAAAATGGAAACAAACGTAATGAATATCCATTTTTTCAAAATGTTCTGCGCTTAAATCAGCAGTGGAACAACAACTTAAAATATAATCTTGCATAATAACCTCCAGAAATAACTAACAATTTGACAGATAATATAATACGCGTTAAAATCATACCATTTATGTGAAAGCGAAACAATTGACATTATTAAGAATTAGTTAGTTACCTATACAGAAATAGTGAAGTGTATAATTATGGCTGAAGATAAACGAATTCGTAAAACCAAGCGCTACTTGAAACAAGCCCTGATCGAAATTTTGACCGAAAAACCTTTCGAACAAATTACTGTCACCGAATTATGTCAGCACTCTGATATTAGCCGGATAACTTTTTACGCCCATTACAATGATAAATTCGCTTTAGTTGACGAAATGTTTGCTGAAATGTTGACTAGTGCCACTCAAGACTATCGCCAGCGTCAGCAAGCAAATAATCCTACCAACGAAACGATTCAAACTTTCTGTAATTTATTGGATTGTATTTTAAATCTTTATAATGAGAATATGTCATTGCTTTCAGACACAACTATCGATAAAAATCCTTATTTGTATTATATGTTTTATAGTTACATCGTTCGTAATGTTGAGCAAGTTATCATGCACCGGCATCAGATCATTAAACCCAAATACTCTATCAAACAAGTAAGTGGCTTTATTTGTAATAGTCTGTGGGCCTTTATGAGTGAAGCCCAAGCTGCAGATATTAGTAGCGAAGTTGTCCGCCGCGATGCTAAGACTGTGCTAACGGGCATTCTTAAAGCTAATATTGTGATTGAAAACCAACCAGCACCAACATCAGCCAATAGCCATAACTAAATTCGTGGATGATCATTTTTTGGCTAGCTCAGATCCTGAACAAAAGCGTCTGTACATAGAAATCAAATCAGAAAACAAGCATAGCCAGTGTGGCAATCTCTTTGAGAAAATCAGAGAGTACCACACTGGCTATGTTATTTACGCTAACTATTTTTTTCGGTTGTTAAAACTTTATTCAACTTTCATATTCAAACATGAACTCACACACCTACAACTGATTGGTTCTACTTGCCAGCTGCGTCATCCTAACTAACTCATTCGTTTTAAGTGTAGCGTCATGGCGTTCAATGCAACCACGACTGTCGACAGTGACATGATAACTGCACCTACTGCTGGCTGTAAAATAATACCAGCACCAGCTAGGACGCCGGCAGCCAATGGAATTGTAATAATATTGTAGCCAGCACCCCACCAGAGATTCTCGATCATCTTGCGGTTAGTGGCCCGAGCTAGATTAAGGAAGTTTAAAATATCGGCTGGATCACTGTGAACTAAAATCACATCTGCCGCATCGATTGCCACGTCAGTACCAGCACCAATGGCAACGCCAATATCAGCACGAACTAATGCAGGCGCATCATTGACGCCATCCCCAACCATCATGACATGGCGACCTTGTTCTTGATACTCATGAACAACTTTTTCTTTATCTTCTGGTAATAATTGCGCCCGATATTCAGTGACACCTAAGCTGGCAGCGACTTTAGCTGCAGTGGCCTGATTATCACCAGTTAACATCACCGGCGTAATATTCATTTTATTAAGGGCAGCAATGAAGTCCTTAGCAGAAGGCTTAATTTGATCACCGGCACCAAAGATAGCCATAATCGTTTGATCTTTCAGTAAATAACTCACACTGTTACCTTGACTTGCTAGCTGGTCAAATTCAGTCTGATCAAACGAAATTTGCTGATTTTGTAAATAATCGGCAGTAACAATAGCATAAGTTTGCCCAGAAATTTGGCCAGTTAAGCCGACACCCTTAATTGTCTGAACTGCAGTTGCTGCTGGGATTGATAAATGCTGTTGTTTGGCAGCAGCTAACACACCAGTGGCAATGGGATGACTACTATGTTGTTCTAGCGCTGCCACTAAAGTAAGGGCTGCTTGATCAGTTAAATCCGTTTGATAACTATGAATTTCATTTAAAGTGAATTTACCTTCAGTTAAAGTACCAGTTTTATCCATAAAAACATGGGTAATTGTTTTGGCATTTTCAATGGCTTGACGTTCTTGAATCAAGAGACCGTTAGCCGCCGCAATTGAAGTACTACGTGCGACAACTAATGGTACTGCTAAGCCTAAAGCGTGGGGACAGGCAATGACTAAAACGGTCACCATTCTTTCCAGCGCCATCGCAAAATCAGCATTGATCCACCAAAAAATCAAAGCGCCAATCCCAAAAATCAAAGCCAAGTAAAAGAGCCAGCCAGCCACGCGATCGGCAATTGTCTCCGTTCGTGACTTATCATTTTGAGCATGGCCAATTAATTTCATTACTTGTGCTAAATAGCCGCTTTCGCCAGTCCCAGTAACCTTAATTGTCAGCACGCCATCACCATTAGTTGAACCACCGATCACTTGGTCAGCTACTTTTTTAGTGATTGCACGTGATTCACCAGTCACCAAAGACTCATTCACTTGACTGCTACCGGCAATGATTTTACCGTCAGCAGGAATGGCTTCGCCACCGCGAACGATCAATAGATCGTCAACTTTAATTGCTGATAAAGGCCGATCGACTGTTTTACCATTGGCTTGCTGAACGTGAGCCTCACCAGGAAGCAACTGAGCCATTTTTTGGAGTGCACTACCAGCATTAGTAATCGCATTCATTTCCAGCCAATGACCTAACAACATAATTAAAATCAACGTTGCCAATTCCATGAAGAAATCCATGACTTGCTGATTATGCAAGAAAGTCCGTTGAACGAAAGTGTACAGACTATAAAAATATGCTACCGAAGTACCTAAAGCAATCAAGGTCATCATGGCAGGCTTACGCTCTTTTAATTCATAGTAAGCACCATTAAGAAACGGCCAACCACCGTAGAAAAACAACACGCTAGCAGCTACTAACACCAGCCAATTAGATCCTGGAAATGCCGGTAAAATTGTCCGATCTAACCCCATCAGTGTTGAAAATAATAGCACGGGAATTGCAACAATTACAGAAATCCAAAACTTCTTCTTCAGATTTCCCATATGCATCATGTGCCCACCATGCATCATCATATCGCCAGACATGGTATCATCATGGTCCATTTGACTGTGATCCATCCCTGACATTTGTTCATGATCCATATTAGTCGGCATTTCAGCTGACGTCATCTTTGATGAATCATGCGCTTCATTTTGCTTGGTCATGTTGACATCCCCCATCATCTTCCATTTGACAATCAGTTAAACAATCACATGCTACCTTAACCGGTGCTGTTGATGCTTTCTCTGCAATTACTGTACTTAATGATGCTAAATCGGCCTGACTTAATTGATGCTGCTTGACTAGTCTAATTAAAGTTGGCCCAATATGCATCGCACATAGATTACCAAACAACCGGTCGACTTGTAAATTAATACCCTCTTGTTCTGACAAAGTCGCTAGATACTTAAAAGGACGACTGGTTCCTTCACGCTTCAAGAACCCCTTTTCCTCGAGGCGTCGAATTAAAGTTTTAATAGTTGATTCCTGCCAAGCCATCTTCTCACTTAATGATGCGATCAATTGATGACTAGTTGCGCCTGATAAGGTCCAAACGATTCGCATGACTTCCCATTCAGATGCCGTAATTTCATGATTATTATTTTTTGTTTGTGTCATATTACCCGACTCCTTTGCTTTCATGAGTAAAGTTTACATTTGTAAATTAATTTTGTCAATTGCTTTGCCTGATTTTTAATGACATTTGTAAACTTTAGCTAGAAAATGAACTTCTTGTTAAAATCACTTGTTCGATCAAAGTTGCTCCCTAGTTAGATGACGGCAGGGATCCAGCGATTTATCTGTCTGAAACATAAATTGTGCCAAGACTTCCCCAATTTGGGTTGGTGGTGGCTGGGCGATTAAGCGGGCGTGGAATGCGGTCAGACGCCTTTCTGCTTTGACACCTTCACTAACCTTTTTTAACTTACGAAAGTACAACACAAAAAAGTGCTAAGAGAAAAAATCTCTTAGCACTTTTATGGTTTATTCAACTATTTAACGTTGTCTTTAACTAATTTGATGTTATCATCATTAGTCAATGATTCAGTGACAGCTTTTTCAGCAAGCTTAGCCATTTCCTTAGTATCTAGACGCTTCATCAAAGAACGAACTTTCAAAACAGAAGTAGCGCTCATTGAGAACTCATCAAGACCTAAGCCAACTAATAACGGTACCATGATTGGATCACCAGCGGCCTCGCCACACATACCAGCCCACTTACCTTCTTTATGCGCTGATTCGATCACGTGCTTAACCAAACGCAAAATTGAAGGATTATATGGTTGGTACAAGTAAGAAACATGCTCATTACCACGATCAGCAGCCATGGAGTATTGAATCAAATCGTTCGTACCAATACTGAAGAAGTCAACTTCTTTAGCAAATTGGTCAGCTAAAACTGCAGCAGCTGGAATTTCGATCATAATCCCAACTTCAAACTTGCCAACTTTAACGCCCGCAGCAACTAGTTTTTCTTCTTCTTCAAGAAGAATCGCTTTAGCCTGACGGAATTCTTGTAAAGTTGCAATCATTGGAAACATAATCCGTAAATGACCAAAAGCTGAAGCCCGTAACAATGCCCGCAACTGAGTCCGGAAAATATCTTGACGATCCAAGCTAATCCGAATTGCCCGGTAACCTAAGAACGGATTCATTTCTTCTGGTAATGGCAAATATGGTAAATGCTTGTCACCACCAATATCCATGGTCCGAACGACGACAGGTTTGCCGTTCATACCTTCAATAACAGCCTTATATGCTTCAAACTGGTCATCTTCCGTTGGCAATTCAGCCGAATCCATGTACAAGAATTCAGTCCGATACAAGCCAATTGCTTCAGCGCCATTGTCTAACACACCAGTTAAATCTTTTGGTGTCCCAATATTAGCAGCTAATTCAAAATGCTTGCCATCAGCTGTGACGGTTGCTTCGTTACGAAGCTTAGCCCATTCAGCTTTTTGCGCAGCATATTCTTTAGCCAAACTCTGATATTTTTCAACATCAGCAGTCGTTGGGTCAACCACGATATCACCGGTATTGCCATCGACAATAACCTTTTGACCTTCTTTAATATCTTTTGTAACAGTATCTGTACCAACAATTGCGGGAATTTCCAGCGAACGAGCCATAATAGCTGAGTGCGCAGTCCGACCGCCAATATCAGTCACAAATGCTTTAACATACTTCTTATTCAACTGAGCAGTGTCGCTCGGCGTCAAATCATGTGCCACAATAATAACTTCTTCATTGATTAAGGCAGGATTTGGCAACGTAACCCCTAACAAGTGGGCCATAATCCGCTTGGTAACATCGCGTACATCAGCAGCCCGTTCTTGCATATAAGGGTTATCTGTCATTGCCTCAAACATTTTAATGAAGTTTGTCGACACTTCGTCCAATGCTGACTCAGCATTGACCTTTTCTTCTTCGATCTTTTGCTTGACGGCACCAGTGAATTCAGGGTCTGCCAAAATCATCATATGTGCATCAAAAACTTGGGCTTCTTCCTCACCCAAGCTTTTGGCAGCAATATCACGAATTTGTTGTAACTCGGAATTAGATTTGTCGATGGCGTTCTGCAAACGATCAGTTTCTTTGTTTACATCATCAACAGCAGACTTTGAGAATGACAGATCAGGTTGAACAAGGAGATAGGCTTTAGCAATTGCAACACCATCACTAGCCGCAATCCCTTTCAAGGTCTTAGTCATTAGTCGCAAAGTCCTTCTTTCTTCATTGTTTCTTGGATAGCATTGATAGCATCAGCTTCATCGGAGCCTTCTGCGGAGATTGTCACATCAGCGCCTTGGCCAACACCAAGTGACATAACACCCATGATTGATTTCAAGTTAACTGACTTGCCTTTGTATTCAAGGTTGATGTCAGAGTTGAACTTGCTTGCTGTTTGAACTAAAAGTGTTGCTGGACGAGCATGAATACCAGTTTCAGCAATAATGTGAAAATCGCGTTTTTCCATGATAATGAACTCCTTTTTAATTAAAAAATTTTGGTTGAATCATATCAGACTCAACTGCTAAACAGTATATAAAACACCTACTGTTTGCTTCAAGTTAAATGCTACCATTTTTTGCCACAGACTACAAGAATTTTCGTATAATCAAACGGCGAAATTCTGCTTTATCACTGATGGTTACCGCTTACATTGAAGTGATAGATAATCGTGCCATTTCGCTGGGCATTACCGATAATTTCCTTCCGTTGTGGTAGATCCTGCCAGATGTCACGAAAGGCCATGAAATCAGCTGGTGGCACGGAAAGTTGGTCAATTTTACCAGCGATTAAATCGGCAATAAGTTGATGATAATCCAAAGCCATTTCTTTGCCCCTTTACTAATAAAAAAGTTAAAATAGGAATTAATCCAGTAGGTCCTTGTTCAACCTGCTGATTAAAGTTTAAAAAAATTTGTTCAAAATTACAAGTCTTAGCACTTGCCATGATAGAGTGCTAAAGCTATAATGATGGCACAAGGTCAAAAAAGGTCAAACTTTTAGACCCGTTGGTTTGTCGATGAAACACATCCAGAAAGGTGTGATTATTTAATGCTCTGTCAGAACTGTCATAAGAATGAAGCAACGATCCATCTCTATGCGACTGTTAATCGTCAGCGTCGTGAGATTGATCTTTGTCAGAATTGTTATCAACAGCTTAAAAATCAAGTTGGACAAGGAAGTGAGTCAACAATGGCCCAAGATCCCTTTGGTTTCTCGAGTCTCGATGACATTTTTAATGCCATGGGACAACAACCTAACAATGATGCTGCTTTTCAACAGCAGCGTGCGCAACAAGCACAACCAGGCCAAGACGGCCGTGGTGGGCGCCGCGGTAATGGTGTCTTAGCTCAATTCGGCGTTAATTTAACTGATCAGGCCCGTCAAGGTAAAATCGATCCAGTTATTGGTCGTGATAATGAAATCGCCCGCGTGATCGAAATCTTAAATCGGCGGACGAAGAATAACCCCGTTTTAATTGGGGAAGCTGGTGTTGGTAAAACAGCCGTTGTTGAAGGCCTCGCACAAAAGATCGTTAACGGCGATGTGCCTGCTAAATTACAAAATAAGGAAATCATCCGTTTAGATGTGGTTTCTTTAGTGCAAGGTACAGGCGTTCGTGGTCAGTTTGAACAACGAATGCAACAAATGATTCAAGAATTACAAAAGAATCCTAACATTATCCTCTTCATTGATGAAATTCATGAAATCGTCGGCGCTGGTAACGCTGAAGGTGGCATGGACGCCGGTAATGTGTTAAAGCCAGCCTTGGCTCGTGGTGAACTCCAATTAGTTGGGGCGACAACACTTAATGAATACCGGACTATTGAGAAGGATTCTGCATTAGCACGGCGGCTTCAACCAGTTACCGTCAATGAACCATCAGTTGCCGAAACCGTTAAAATTTTACATGGGTTACAATCACGGTATGAGGATTATCATCATGTTCATTACTCTGATGCCGCAATCAAAGCAGCTGTCACCCTATCGGCCCGTTATATTCAAGACCGCTTCTTACCAGATAAGGCCATTGACCTGTTAGACGAATCCGGTTCTAAGAAGAACTTAACTTTAAACGACATTGATCCCAAAGTCTTAGATGAAAAAGTTCAATCTGCTGAAACTCAAAAGCAAGAAGCTTTGCAACAAGAAGATTATGAACGCGCGGCTTATTTCCGTGACCAAATCGAAAAGTTACAAAAGATGAAGTCAAATCAAAGCAGCGGATCTGGTGATCGACCAGAAATCACTGAAAAAGATATGGAAAAAATCGTCGAAGAGAAAACACATATTCCAGTCGGCGAATTAAGAGCTCAAGAACAAGCACAGTTAAAGAACTTATCAGATGACTTGGAAGCCAAAGTTATTGGTCAAGACCAAGCCGTTGATAAAGTAGCACGAGCTATTCGGCGGAATCGGATTGGTTTCAATAAGTCCGGTCGTCCAATTGGTTCCTTCCTCTTTGTTGGGCCAACTGGTGTTGGTAAAACTGAGTTAGCTAAGCAATTGGCCTTAGAACTCTTTGGTTCTGAAGATGCGATGATTCGCTTTGACATGAGTGAATACATGGAGAAACACAGTGTGTCTAAGTTGATTGGTTCGCCTCCTGGTTATGTTGGTTATGAAGAAGCTGGTCAATTAACTGAAAAAGTTCGGCGGAATCCTTACAGTTTGGTCTTATTAGACGAAATTGAAAAGGCCCATCCTGATGTGATGCATATGTTCTTACAAATCCTTGATGACGGTCGTTTGACTGACTCTCAAGGTCGGACCGTTTCCTTTAAGGATACCATTATTATCATGACCTCTAATGCCGGCCAAGGTGACATTGAAGCTAATGTTGGTTTTGGTGCAGCAGCTTCTGGTGAGACGCATTCAGTTGTTGATAAATTAACTGAATTCTTCAAGCCAGAATTCTTGAACCGATTTGATGATATTGTTGAGTTTAATTCCCTTTCTAAGGAAAACTTAATGAAAATCGTTGATTTGATGATTGTCGATACCAACAAGATGATTGCTGATAAGGGCTTATCAATTCACGTCACTGAGCCAGTTAAGGAAAAGTTAGTCGATTTAGGTTACAATCCAGCTATGGGTGCCCGGCCATTACGCCGAGTTATTCAGGAGCAAATTGAAGATCGTGTTGCTGATTATTATTTAGATCATCCTAAGACCAAGGAATTGGAAGCTCGGATGGACAATGATCAGATTAAAATCACTGAGGCCCGTCATGATGACGAAGCCAAAGCAACCACGACTAAACCAAATTCGACCGATAACTAAACTTGTAAAAGCGGCTGCGGGTTACAAAGATTTGTTAGTTTTGACGAAGTTATGGAAAAGAGTCTGGGACACAAGTCTATTTTCAAAAAAATAATACGAACTTTCGTTGCTGAAACGTGTTATCAAAAGGCAACCGGTTCCGCTTAACGCAAAAATGTCGAGCAATTCTAACGAATTGTTCGGCATTTTTCGTTAATGCTCACTGGCTGACCGACTTTTGTCAGACGCTCTTTTTTGTTAAGCGGAACCAGTTGTCTTTTGAGCACACATCTCCGTGACCAAAGTTCGGCCTTATTTTGTCTAAATAAGTTATAACTCTGATTTCTTGGTATTTTTGGTGATTGTTAAATAATAGCTGTCACCTTTTGCAAAGACGTCTGAACAACCATCCTGATTAAAAAAGCAACGACACTATCACATTTTTTGGTTTGCATTTAGAAGAATGATGAACAGCATTTTCGCTTTCTTGAATACCGGCCCAAATTTTTAGAAAATTTGGAATAATCATACGTATTTATTGTTAAAACGAATGTTTTTATTCTATAATTAAAGCAGTATATTTGCTCTTTGAACAATGAATTGGAGGGATTAGATGCGTCTTTTTGATATTACCAACAGCTACCGCAACCTAGTTCACAGTCAACTAGAAGGTACCGACGCAGAATTAGTGAAGGTATATTCACTTGGCAATGTAACTGTGGTTTACACGAAAGCACCAACCCATCAAGAAATTCTGATGAAAAACGAACACCGTGATATTACCAACGAAGAAATTGAATTCGTGATCGACACATTGATTACACCAAAGCCAGAGAAACCAGAAATTATCAAGGGGAATCATTTAGCCGAGATTTCAATTTCCAATGTCTAGGCATCAATTAGTTTACAAAGGAGGCTTGGTGTGATGTCCGAACAAAATATCACGCCAGCGTCCTCTTCAGCGACTAACTTGCCTCAAGCTATTACTGGTGCTGTGACGCGGCAACAACATAAAGATATTCCTGTTACGGTACACTATTTAAACAGTCTAAACCAAGAATTGCACCCTGAAATAACAATTTGGGGTGCTTTTGGTGCACCCTTGTCAATTCCCTGGCGGACCATTCCCGGCTACCTACTTTATAATATTCGCAATTTTCAACGAACTTTTCTTTTAAATTCAGAAGGAATTGATTTAATTTATACCAAACAACTTGCCGCACCAGTAATGGTTTATCATGAAGATGAAAATGGTCAATTATTGGTACCACCGGTCTTCGTTCGTGGCGATTTAAATCGGCATTATCAAATCCAGCCATTAGCAACGTACCTAAACAATTTCATTGGGGCTGATCAAGGTACCCAGGGAACTTTTAGCCAAGAAGTGCAACAATTACACTTTCACTATCGCCTTAACCAGAATCAGCAACCTTTCGCATTTGGTCGAGATAATGCCCTTAAAATGCGCGTTGCTAAAACAGCTTATCAAGCCCCTGATGAAACTGCAGCCCTTGATTGGCAATTGCCGGCCAATTCCACATGGCAAATTTTTAAAACGATTAAGCAGGCTGATAATCACGCAGTTTGGTTTAATCTGGGCGGCAATCTGTGGGTCAATAGTTTGAATACCCAGTTACTGAGCTTGACACCTACAGAAACGACCATGACCCAAGCGCCAAAACCACCCTTGTCCTTAGCGACAGCCTTTAAGGTCAGCCAAGTCGACCATCAAGCACATCAAGCAAAAATCAAAGCCAGCCCTTACTTTCCGATTTCGCAATGGACCCAGCCTTATGGGCAAATTGTGGAACAACGCTTAAAAAATGGTACTTTAGTCATGTGCACGCAAATTCTAACTTTAGAGAATGGCAGTGAGTGGGCTCAGCTTGATCAAGGCTACTTTGTCGAAATTAAATATTTAGATTTTTTAGATTAAAGCAAAAGACCAACTCATTGGCTTAATAAAGTCAGAGTTGGTCTTTTTTGTTAACTAAAGTATTGAATAAAATCTAAGGCATCAAAGGCAAAATAACACAGCCAACTGACTCAAGAACATAATCATTTGTTATAAGTCTTGTACAACTGGACGACCTCTTCTTGAACCAATTGTTGGACCCTTTAAGGAAATATTTCTGCTTCATCATGGTTTTAACAACTTCCATAAATAGTTTAGGGGTAAATTGTGGTAGCGGTTCAAATTCAACCGCTTCTTTACCACCATAGATACTGTCACCAACAATCTCACCAATTCCAGAATCTAGGGTAAGAACCACTTGGACTCACTAAGAATAACAATGATTATTCATCATTACCTTTTAATCGCCGGTTGTTTGCTCTGATATTGTTGAGTTCGCCTTTTCAAGAAGTGGCACAGTAACATTGGCTTCAGCTTTGAATTTTTTGCGAAAAATATCAAGGCCAAAACTAGTCTTTAGCGCCGGTCCCGGTAAAATCTGGAAGGAACGCGCACCATCATCGGATCGTTGTGCCCGCATAAAGACAGGTTTCAGATCAGTTGCCTGCTTGAGTAATTGCGTATATTCATATTGATGACTGACACTAAAAACTGTTGCTTGCCGTGCCAGTAAACCCTTCGTGACTTCAAAATTAATTGTTGAACCTTCGTGCTCATTAGTTGAAGAGAACGATTCATTCATTAGGATTAAATCATGGGGCCCTAGCTGTTGAACGATCGTCGCCATTCGCTTCAACTCATCATCCAACTTACCACTGGCGATAGCAGTATCCTCTTCACGCTTAAAGTGAGTCCAAACATTGGTGTATCCAGGCAACGTCAATTGCGTGGCACAGACAAACATCCCAGCATTAGCCATCAACGCCGCCTGACCTAACGCCCGTAAAAAGGTCGTTTTTCCCCCTTGATTGGCGCCAGTAATAACCAAACAAGGCGCCAATTCTATGTCGAGATCATTGCCAATCACTTGACAAATCTGCTGACTTAATAACAACACCACATTCTTGATACCTTGACCACTGACCTTCGGCGTCATCGTGGGGTAACAAAATTGGTTGGCTAAGGGTTGGGCTAGCTGCGTCATCCCAACTAGCCACGCCGTCTGGGCTCGTAATTCATTGAAAAAAGCTTTGAGGATATGAAAAACAGTCATGATTGATTGGGCACTTTTGAAACTGGCACGATTGCCCAGCCGTACCACAGCCTGAGAACCATTGTCATCGCGGGGATTAATTTCAAAAGTTACTTTACGCGTACCTAGTCGTAATTTCTCCGTTAAACGATCAACGAAATGATTAACATGCTGAATTTCACGCTCGCCAACTGCAGTACTGAAATTCGCCTCCAAGTGGCCCTCAACCCCATAAAAATGATTATTATTTAGATCATTTAGTAATTGCAGCATTGCCGCCATTTGCCCATTACCAAAAATATTATTTAGTCGTTGTTGAAACTGCTGAACTGCTGGTGACAATGTGGTCGTTGTTTTGGCGGCGGCGATAATTTTCTGAATGCCACCTAAATAAATCTTGGTTAAACTCACCGAACTTGATAAGGAATAAGTCGCAGCTTCCTCATCAATAATCCATAAGCGGTGGCGCACCTCATAATCGATCTCACCACAGATTTGATAAATTTGTTTGAAATAATCTGGTTCTTGCAGTGCGTATTGTAACGTTGCCTGACGATAAGCAATTTCTGGTTGCGAAGTTAATGGCTCAAAAAAACTCTTCGTCATCATTTTGGCAATAAAATCATCATCCTGACTGGCAGCATCAACTAACGGCTGCAATTCCAAATCCTGGTAAGTTGCCCGTTGCAATTCACTTAACTGCCAATCAGTTGCCCACTGATTTCTTTGATCTAATAAGTCAACTTTCATTTGTTTCACCTGCTTTAATTTGTGCGGCCGTTAAATGATATGCCTGCAACAATGAGACCGCATAAGCCCGACCATTAGGCGCTGTGCGGATAACCTTGAAACTGCGGGTCGTTGAATTTGGCACCACTTGACTCATCATGGACGCGGTTGCTGGCAAGGTATTTAATTGCTCTAAGAAAGTCACGTAAATACCATGGGCACCTCGTTGTTCAAGAATCAATAGCACTTTTTTGGCCATTTCTTCGGCGTCCTCAACTGTTGTCGACGAGAAAAGTTCGTTCATAATCACAAAACTATCGGGACCGCTAGCTTGGGCAATCTGCCAAATCCGATCCACATCTGCCGCTAGTAACCCAGTTAAAAGCCGCTCATTCTCTTGGCGTTCGAAATGTGTCCAAACCTGTTGCCGCAAATGTAAAGTGGCCTGCTGACCAGGAATCGGCACCCCTAAAGTAAATAAATAATAATTCTCCCCGACCATCCGCGCGTAAGTCGTTTTGCCACCTTGATTGGGGCCAGAAATAATTAAGAATTGTTCATTAGCTTTGAGCAGATAATCATTAGTAACAATTTGCTGATGATTTTTAGCTGCCAGGGTCAAATCAAAACTAGCCGTTACTTGTTCATCCTGACCAGTTGCTGCCAAATCAGGATAACAAAAAGTCGTCTGCTGGGTCTTGGCAACGTGCTGTTCAACTTTAATGACAGCTAAATAAAAGTTCAATTCATTCGCAACTTGATCAATCGTCGCGTCGGCATAGCCAATGTATTGCTCATAAAAGTCGCGTAAATCATGAAATTCTTTGGGAAAAACTTGACCCAAGGCCCGTAAAATCATGGCCTGCAAGTTACTAAGATCCGATTCACCTTCAGGCTTTTTAATTTTGCCATGATTAATTTCGGGATCATCAGTGGCTAATAAACTAGCAAAGGTTGTTGTAATGGCATCATCTAGCCCTGATTCAAAACCAGTCGTCTCTTCAACCGTAATCTTCAGACCATCAACAATTAGGCGGTAATGTAACTGCTGCAAAGTGCCAAAAATGCGGTCAATTTCAGCTTGTAAATGCGTCACTTCGGCAGCTTGTAAGTAATGATTGAGATAATCCGCCAAATCTAACAGTGCCTGACTCTTAACCGAATTGTTTTGTAGCGTACGTTGCAAATCATGTAGCGCGGCAAAATTTCTTTTCTGGATAATCAATAATTCATACCATTTCACTTCGTTATCGTGAATTGAAGCAATCTCAGTAATAAAATCATCGTGACATCGAAATTGCCGCTCAAATTGCAGGATTTTTGTTAAGCAAGCAACGTCAGCCAAATCTCGGAAAACGTTCTGTCGATATTTAATCGCCGACCAGTCCGTTAACGGCTGATAGAAATACGTCTTAATCGACTGACGAGTGGCCGCTTGAAAGATATCAAATAGCTGATCCAAATGTAAATCTTGATAAGTAGCCGCAAATTTCTACTTGGTATTTGCCGTCGCCTGCTCGCGGTTTAAAATACTTTTGAACATTGCCCAGCCCCCTTTAGTCAATTCAGTTAGTGTCTGTCAAGATATTGCAAGACCGATCTATTTCTCGGTAATAAAAAATGACCTCTGCAACCAGCCCAAGAAAATTCTTAGGTCACTGCAGACGTCATTAAACAAAGGCACTGTTATTAATTAGGTGAACGTCATCACCATTTCATTTATTAACCTTAATATACCACGCTTCACTATCTAGACCAAATATTTCGATTAGTTTGCTAGTCGACTTTTTATTTCTAAAATAATTGTAATTTATGGCTTGCTCTGGGATGCGTTTCATACTTTATACTGTGGTCAAGTTACAACATGTGCTTGGGGTAGCAGCTGGCTATGGCCAAAAGTTCGTCACGCCTCACACTCTATTATTAGGAGGTTTTTAAATGAACACGGTGATTGAAATGACTGATCAATTTGGGTTGGATTACTATTATGTGACCGTCACTTTTACGGCTGATGCTTTGGTATTGCAGAATCCCGCTAGTAATTTGCGACAACTAAACTGCCGACTCCCAATGGACGAACTCGTCGAAGAGCCGGTTAGTCCCCAATTTTGGACTACCAAATACAGCTTAAGCTATGATAAAATTTTATATACCTTTGTGGATTATGGCACGGGTGTGATTCCGTATTTAAAGCAATATCTACGCCAGCACACCCAACAATTAGGCCATAATTAGGAAATAATGATTTGAGATTAGGATGACAAATAAAAGATGACTCAAAAATTAATCGCTTTTGATTTAGATGGCACTTTATTAGATGATCAGAAACATCCGCTGCCCAGCACGCTGACAGCATTGCGCCAACTTGAACAACAAGGTCACTTATTGACCATTGCCACTGGGCGGACATTATTATACATTGAAGATATTCTTGCGGAAACCCAACTTAAGAACTACATTGTTTGTAATGGTTCGGCAGCTTTTGTTGACGGTCAACAACTTGTTAAAGAAAATTTGAATCCACAGGTACTCGAACATTTGATTACTCAGGCCCGCGCCTTGAAAATTGATTTGGCGGTCCTGACCCTCCACGAAATTAAGCGACTCACTAATTTTGCTCCAGAACAAATGACCAAGGCAATGACTTCTTTTGGTAAAGCCTTGCCTGACTTTGACGCCCACTTTGCCGAACAACATGAAATTTATCAGGCTTTAGCCTTTTTTGACGCCAGCATGGACGCAACTTTTACCGCTGAATTTCCGGCCTTCAAATTCGTTCGTTGGCATCCTTACTGTGTCGATGTGATTCCTCGTGCTGGTTCCAAAGCCGAAACCATTATGGCGGTGGCCAAGCACGAAGGTATTGCCGCAGCGGACACGATTGCTTTCGGTGATGCTCTGAATGATTTGGAAATGATTCAAGACGCTGGTGTTGGCGTGGCCATGGGCAATGCCTCACCACAAATCAAACAAGTGGCCGATTTAGTCACCGCTGATAATGAGCATGACGGTATTTATCAAGCACTCCAACAGTTAGATTTAATTTAAACTGGTCATAACGTAAGCGAGGCAAAATTCATGGTAACTATTCGAGAAATTGCTCAAAAAACCGGCTATTCAACTTCGACGATTTCACGAGTTTTAAATCATCATCCCTATGTTAGCGCTGAGAAAAAAGCCAAAATTCTCCAAGTGATGGCCGATTTAGATTACCGACCTAATCAACTCGCGCAAAATCTAAGCCGCGGCGCCAGTCACAACATTGGCGTGATTATTCCCTATGCGAATAACCCTTTTTTTGAGAAAATGACAAACGGTATTATGGCACGAGCTTTTGAATTCGGTTATAAAGTGACCTTGTTACCGACTAACTACAACAAACAGGTGGAATTGACCTATTTAGAGGAATTTTCTGCGAAAGCCTATGATGGGCTGATTATTACTTCCAAGTCGAATCCGCTCAAAACAATTCTTACCTATGAAAAATACGGACCACTAATTTTCTGTGAGTATGTGCCTGAGCCCAAAATTCCTTGTGCTTATTTGGACCGGGCCGCAGCTTTGACCCAGGCCTTCCGCTATTTTCGTGACCATCACTGTCAGCAAATTGGCATTACCGTTGGTCGCAATGAACAAATTAGCCCCAGCACTGAACTAACTCTAAAAATTGCCCAACAGGAACTACCTGATTTCAAAATCGCCAATGTCCGCCGTAATTGCACCACGGAACAAGACGGTCAGCAGGCGGCCCAGTATTTTCAACAACAGCCACAAATCGATGGTATTCTAACCAATGGTGATGAAATCGCCGCCGGTATTATTGCAGGTTACCACCATCAAAAGCGACCATTGATCGTGAGTCAAGATAACTTACTAATTGGTAAATTTTTGCATTTCTCATCAATTGATCAGCATCCCGAACGCTGTGGTCAACAAGCCTTTGATTTATTTAAACAAGGCCGCCAAGACAAAATCATGATTCCTCACGAATTTATTGAACGAGGCTAGTTTCGCGGTGAGTGATAAAATTAGCTGTAATTATCCATCGCACCACCACCGAGAAATGATTGTCAGTTTAAGACCAATAAAAATATTAAAGATGGCATGCACTTTACCAATGATTCCGACAAGGCACTCAATTATTGGAATCAGGTCGCACCCATGAAAGATTTTGAAAAAAAGCTTTAAAAGTTCACCGTTAATTTGAACTTAGCTTTAAAAGTTGAGCAGCTCAGCAGCTATTTTTTACTAGGGTCCGTCTGAAAACTACTTAAGTAAGATGCAAATTGAGGCAATGTAGACCGTAGCCAGATAAACATGAGCGAG
>NZ_RHOT01000060.1 GCF_003946675.1 Lapidilactobacillus gannanensis
TAGGTGTTGTCATCGGAATGCCTCGATTCGTTTTTCCTCAGATTATACCTGAATTTTTAGTTTTCAGACAGTCCCTAAACTAATGGTTCTCAAATTAATGACGCTTCGCCAATTAATCAATTCAAATGATAATTACGCGTTGTGTTCCGGCGAATCAATTCCGGTGAAAACATGACTTCCATCCGTTCCCGATTAGGATTTTGTTCCGCCTCAGGACTGGCTTGATTAATCTTTTGCATCAATAATTCAGCAATTTTACTGCCCATGGCCATCACTGGCTGTTTCACAGTCGTCAACTTTGGCTCAGCAATTTGATCCAGAAAGACCCCATCAAATCCGGCAATCCCAAAATCTTCAGGAATATTGCCGCCCATTTTCTGAATCCCACGTTCAACACCAATCGCCAAACGATCACTAGAACACACGAAACAAGTATTCTTCTTGAACTCAGACCAATGATCCTGAATATATTGTTGCGCCTCAGAAGAATGATTACCGAAACGAACAATTTGTGGTTGCAGACCAGACTTCTGCATCGTGTCCATATAGCCTCGTTCCCGCGAGTACTCGAAGGATTCCTTCAATTCAATTCCCAGAAAAACAATTTGCTGATACCCATCATTGATTGCCGCACTAGTCGATAAAAAAGTGCCGTACTTATTATCAGAATCCACAAAATCATAATTATGCCGATTCTCGCCATAAAGAATAATTGGCCGATCTAAATCCTGAATCCAGTCAAAATCATTATTCCGCGCTCCCGTAATAATGTAACCATCACAATCACCAATATTGGCATTTTTTTGAGTCACGACTTGTAACGCATATTGATGCGCATTTAAAAATTGAGCCACACCCATTAATAAGGTGGCATAGTAAGGTTCAACTGTATCGACTTTTTCCAAGATCACTAACTTAATAATGCGTGTTGTATTTGCTGCCAAAGCTTTCGCCGCAAAATTAGGATGATAGTCTAACTCATCCATTGCTTTAAAAACCAGTTGCTTTAATTCATCTGTGACTTGTTCAGGATGGTTGATCACCCGTGAAACTGTCATTTTAGAGACGTTAGCTGCTTTGGCCACATCATTTAAAGTAACGATACGCTCCACCCTCTTCAGTAATTTCTATTATTCCATTATATTAATCTTACCCGATATTCACAACAATAGAACCATTTCAGTAAAATATTTCATTCACCACGTAGCCCCGCGGCCCTTTCAAAAAATATCCACAATTAAGAAAACAAGTTTTCCCTAGATTGTAAGTGCCAGTGTTCGACATTGCTGGCAAAATTAATTTGCTTTTAAATTTTACATCCTGTTTCTAAACCTCACTAAAGTGAAACACAGCAACTATTCAATTATTTTTTAACACAATCAAGTCGTTTAACTAATTCAATTATGAATTTTTTGATTTTTCGAAAAATTAAAGTGACAACTTTTTTTGATGAAAGATTAAAAATAAATTAGACGTTCATGCTAAAATAAGATATTATGGAAGATGTTAATTCTAGTTTGGAGGTTTTATGATGAGTAAAGAAATTTCTGCTGAAAATCTGAAAGCATACGCTGAAGATTTCGCTGATTTACCAAAATCAAACGCAACTGCTAACACGGTTGCTCATAATGGCATTTTAGCATCAAGCCGTAACTTGGCTTCCGATGTTGCAATGACACCCAACTTTTCTGTTGAAATCGACACTGGTGCTGTTGCCAACCAGAAACAATCTGGCCGTTGCTGGATGTTTGCTGCTTTAAATACCATGCGTCATCCTTTACAAGATGAATTCAAATTAAAAGGTTTTGAATTATCCCAAAATTACACCAACTTCTGGGACAAGTTTGAGAAATCAAACTGGTTCTACGAAAACGTGATTGCCACTGCTGATTTGCCTTTAGGTGATCGCAAAGTTGACTTCTTAATGGCAACACCACAACAAGATGGTGGTCAATGGGATATGCTCTGTGCCTTAATCGAGAAATACGGTTTAGTGCCCAAGGATGTTATGCCTGAAACATACAACAGTTCAAAATCTGCTGAATTAAACAGCACTTTGAATACGAAGTTACGTCACGATGCCGTTGCTTTACGGGCTTTAGTTGCTGCTAAAAAGTCAGCTGCTGAAATTGATGCTGCTAAAGAAGATATGTTAAGCGAAGTTTATCGCTTATTGGTCTTCACTTTAGGCAAACCACCAGTTAAGTTCGACTGGGAATACACTGACGATGACAAAGTTTATCATCGTGAAGCTGGTTTAACACCGCAAACATTCTTCAAGAAGTATGTTGGTTGGAATTTGGAAGACTATCTTTCAATGATCAACTCACCTACTGCTGACAAACCTTACAATCATGTTTACACGGTTGATTTATTAGGTAATGTCGTTGGTGGCCGTCAAGTTCGTCACTTGAACTTAAAAATCGACGACTTCAAACAATTAGCAATCAAACAATTACAGGCTGGCGAAACAGTTTGGTTTGGCTCTGATGTTGGTAAATCATCTGACCGTCAACTTGGCGTCATGGATACAAATGTTTATCAAAAATCTGATTTATTAGACCTTGACTTAAGCATGTCCAAAGCAGAACGTTTGGATCACGGCGAGAGCTTGATGACTCATGCCATGGTCATCACCGGCGTTGATTTGGTTAACGGCCAACCAACTAAGTGGAAGGTTGAAAACTCATGGGGTGAAAAAGTTGGCCATAAAGGTTACTTCGTTATGAGTGACGCTTGGTTTGACGAATTCGTCTACCAAGTTGTGATCAACAAGAAGTTCTTATCAGATGACTTGAAGAAAGTCGTTGCTGACGAACATGATAACCCAACTGTTTTGAAGCCTTGGGATCCAATGGGTGCCTTAGCATTATAATTCATTAGGTTAATCAAAAAGACTAGGACGTAAGTCTATTCTCAAAAAATAATCCGAACCTGCGTTGCTGCAACGTGTTCCCAAAGGGCAACCGGTTCTGCTTAACGCAAAAATGCCAAGCAATTCTAACGAATTGCTTGGCATTTTACGTTAATGCTCACCGGCTGACCGCCTTTTGTCACACTCTTTTTCGGACCCTAACAACTAGTAAAGCTGAAGATCACCAGCTTTACTCCGGAAGGAACGATAAGTGTGGTGGTCAGACTCAAGCTAATTTCAGCACTGGCAACAAGTTTTTAAGAGCTTAAATTACAAAACTGTTTTCGTTAAAATATCCAAATGCTGATTCAACTCATAAACAATCGGTTCGCCATTAGCGACCTCAACACCATCTAAACCATGCGCTGTAATTTGTTCCAAATACTTGATCAAAACCCGCAAAGTACTGCCATGGGCCACCACTAATTGGTCATGACTGCAAATTAATTCTGGCGCAATTTGATCCACATAATATGGAATCACCCGTTGACTAGCCATCGCTAAGCTTTCACCTAAAGGCACACTGCGCTGATCGATATCCGCGTAACAACGGTTATGATCAATTTCAGATAACAATGGTGGCACCGTCCAATAATCACGACGCCACATTGCCACTTGCTTTTTACCAAACTCACGACGTGTTTGTTCCTTATTATGGCCACGTAACGCGCCATAATGTCGTTCATTTAAGCGCCAATTTTTATAAATTGGTAAATACAGCCAACCGCGATCCTCACAAATAATGTTGGCCGTTTTAATTGCGCGTTTCAACACTGAAGTATGGACCGCTTGAGGATAAAAAGCCAAATTAGCCAGCATTTGGGCGCTATGATGGGCTTGTTGAATTCCTAAAGGCGTTAGGTCAACATCAGTCCATCCTGTATAAATATCGTCGGCGTTTGCCGTACTTTCGCCATGACGAATGAGTACCAGTTTTACCAAAATAGTCGACCTCTTTATTGTAAATCCGTTTCTGAAACGGCTGCTAGACTAGTAGAAATTTTAGCTAGCACTTCATCAAGTGCCCCATCTTTAAAGGGACTTTGTAAGTGTCCTAGTTCGATTAATTGATTGAACGTGAGACTGCCACCAGCCTTAGCCATTGCCAAATAATCTGGCCAAGCTTGCGGATCATGCTGAACTTCAAAGCGTTCCCAGAACTGAAAGGCCACTACTTGTGCCAAAGTATAATCGATGTAATAAAATGGTCCTTCAAAAATATGGCCTTGGCGATACCAATATAGGCCTCGTTCCAAGTCAGCATCATCATATTCACGACTTGGTAAATACATCTTTTCTAAACGACGCCAAGCCTGCTTACGTTCGGTTGGCGTCCATTCAGGATGACAATAAACCTCAGTTTGAAAATGATCAACGAGCACACCATATGGTAAGAAAATGACCGCACTAGAAAGATGTTCAAATTTATATTTAGTTGTCTGCTGGCCAAAGAATTTTGTCATCCATGGATAAGCAATAAACTCCATACTCATTGAAAAAATTTCAGCAGCTTCGTTAGTTGGGAACACACACTCCCAAGCTTTAATTGCTTGAGCCTGATATGTTTGAAAAGCATGCCCCGTCTCATGGGTCAACACATCTACATCAGCTGAAGTCCCATTAAAGTTAGCAAAGATAAATGGTGTTTTAAATTCAGGCAAATATTCGCAATAGCCGCCACCCTGTTTGCCATGATGACTTAATAAATCCAAATTGTGCCGATCAACCATCATTTGGAAAAACTCACCAGTCTCTGGCGACATTTCATGATACATCTCGTTGGCCTTAGCCACTAGTTCTTCAGCAGTACCTTCAGGGGTTGCATTACCACTCGGAAAATTATAATCTTCATCATAAAACTTCAATTCTGATAAGCCTAAACGTTTTTGTTGACGCTGCCGCAACTGGTTGACGATTGGGACCACTTTTTCCAGAATTGTTTGGCGATAACGAGCTACATCATCAGCATTATAATCAAACCGATTCATGAAATCATAACTCATTTCAGTATAATTCTGATAGTTGAGTTGCTGGGCAATTTCCGTACGAACTTGGACCATTTGATCATAAATCTGATCCAATTTTGCTTCATGGTCCACAAACCAAGCTGTCGTCGCTTGCGTTGCTTGCCGCCGAATTTGACGATCAGCATTATTTTGAAACTTTTTCATTTGGGTTAAATTATAAGTCGCTCCAGCAAAATCAATTTGAGCGGCAGCAATTAATTCTGAATATTGTGTCCGCAATTGATTATCCTGCTGTAACAATGGAATCACTTCTGGTGAAAAAGTTTTGAGCTGGTTTTTAGCCATTAAAAATAATGTTTTAGGAAAAGCATGTTGCAATTCTGCTTGGAACGGTGATTTCACTAATTCTCGATAAAACTCGGTGGTAAACTCATCATATTTAGGACTATATTCGTTCCAATAATCCTCTTCCTGATGATAGAATTCATCCAAAGTATTCACACTAAAACGAATTTCTGCCATCATCTGTTGCGAAATAATTTTCGTTTCCAGTTTGCTAATTGCCAAAGCAGCATTGACTGCCGTTAAAGGATCATCTGCATGATTCAATGCCATTAGTAATTGTCGATATTCAGCTGTTACTTGTTCAAAATTGGGACGTTGGTATGGTAATTGTGCAAAATCTGTCATCAAAAGCGCCTCCTAATAGTTCTCTATTATAAACGATTATCATGTTGAAAGAAAATGACGCTGCATTGATTATACGACTATTTTGAATAGTTAAAAAATTCACCTATACTAATTGTGAATCATCTGGCATAATGAAGATGTTGCCTTGCCAACTAGTTGACAAAAATCATCAACGGTTGGGAGGTGAGTAGATGTTTGACTCAGTCCTGGCACCCATTATTGTTGGTGTCGTTCTTGCATTGTTTAATTATTGGCTAAATAATTCGCATCGCAAGTAGTCATGAATAAGGCAACATCTAGCCTCGCCCGTTCAATTACATAATTATCCGCAAAAAAAGCCCCAGACTACTAGAGATAGTCTGGGGCTTCGGTGATCGATGTTTGACTTCGTCTTCTATAATATATCATTATGAGATTAATTTTGCAAACTATCGTGATTATCGCTGGCAAAATATAGCAGCTACTTTTATCAAGCTGCTCTTATGTGCTTTAAGCTTGAATATTTCAACTTATTGATGTGTTAAACAACTGGGCCATTAATAAAGTTTCTAACAAGTCACCGCTCACACTACGATAACTGGCTGGTAGCCGGCCCTCTAGGATAAAGCCAAACTTCTGATAAAGCTTTTGCGCCGGCAGATTACGCGTTTGAACAAATAATTGAACCCGCTTCAAAGTTGATTGCTCGCTGACCCAATCTAAGGCAGTCGCCATTAATGCCGAGCCTAAGCCAATGTGGCGCTCTGCTTGCGCAACTAACAAGCCTAATTCACCAACATGAGCAGTGGCTGGATTGGCCCCCGCAGCGATCCTTAAATAGCCAATGATCTCCGTACCAGCAAGGGCCAATAATAATAAATTATTAGGGCTAGCAGCCATTGCCGTCAGCTGAGGTGCAAGTTGGGCCACGGTCATGTCAGTTAATTCGGCGTCTGTTTCCACAAAGTCACAAGGCATAACCTCAACCTGCCAAAAATCAAGCAATCTTTGAGCATCCCCTGCGCGTGCACTACGAGTAATCATCCACCCGCATAGCGGGTGGCTTTTTATTAGCCCTAGAAGGGCTTGCCACACGCAAAAAGCCCCTTAAA
>NZ_RHOT01000061.1 GCF_003946675.1 Lapidilactobacillus gannanensis
TCAAGACGAAAACCTCTCTCATTGTTTAGTGTTGGAACTTCAATGATACCTGATTTTTCGTCTTGGTGTCTTTTTTTTACCATTTTTTGATCAATCAACATGGGTGGCTAACTTGATTATAAAATTCGCGATGTTGAAGTCACTGTTGACGTTAGCCGACGTCATGGCAACTGGCTATCATGCGGCGCGTGTTGCTAATGTCCGGCCTGGCGATTCAGTGATTGTCCTAGGCGATGGTGCGGTTGGTCTCTGTGCAATTATTGCGGCCAAACTTCGCGGTGCCACGCAAATTATTTCAACGAGCCGCCATCCTAGCCGTCAAGCTTTAGCTAGTGAGTTTGGCGCCACCGTCAACATTGCTGAACGTGGCGACGAAGGTATCAAAAAGTTACTGGCGGTTTCCAACGGTGGCGCTGATGCTGTGCTCGAATGTGTTGGTACCGAAATGTCAACCAACGAAGCCTTGAAGGTCGGCCGTCCCGGCGCCATTATTGGCCGCGTTGGCTTGCCCCATGGTAACAAAATTGACCCTGGCGAAACCTTTGGCAACAATATTAGTTTAGCTGGTGGCCCCGCTTCAGTGACCACTTATGATAAAGAACTATTATTGAAAGCTGTCCTCGATGGTAAAATCAATCCTGGTAAGGTTTTCGATGACACCTTTAGCCTTGATCAAATCGAAGCAGCTTATCAAGCCATGACTGATCGTCAGGTGATTAAATCTTATATTGTTTTATAAACTTTCTGAATCAGAATGATTATTGATCTAAGCCTTAATTTGTTTTAGGCAGAAGAGTGGGCAACTCCGTTCCGGCCGGCGGGGTGTGGAACGCGGCCGACCCGGCGGCCTTCACTGCGTTTTGAGCCAAGCTAGTGTAATAGATTAAGCACCAGTATGAGTAAAGTTAGCTATCGTCAAGTAACCAGAATTAAGACTAACGAAGTTTAGTACCACTATTCAAGCAACAGCTAGTAATAACTAACAAAGCCCGCATGACAATGTTTCTGGAAATCCAGAAACTGTCATGCGGGCTTTGTGGTTATAACTATTCAGTTGTTATCACAGAATGAGTTAAGTTGATTAGTCCTGCAACAACTGCCATAAACACTAACAACTGGTAAGTGCTCTAACTCAACTCCGGACGAAATGGAGGGATTTTGGCGTCAGCCAATGGTTTTAATTTGCGCCCGAGCTTGCGAGTAGCAGCCAAATTATCGTTAGTGCTTTAGCGCTTACGATAAGACCTGTATTGAAGCCTTTGCGTTGCAAAAGTCTTCAATCAGCGTCGGCCGCGTTCCACAACCAGCAAGCCCGGAATGCAGTCAGAACCAGTTTTGTTTCAACATCATCAATTTTTTTCAGTAGCTTCTTTGGCAACGACTTCGTACTCCTGCTCAATATTATGCGCCACATAATTGAAGGCCTTCATCATTTCCCGCCGCGTTAAAATGCCTTGGAAAATATTTTTTTCATCAACAACCGGTAAAAAGGGATTATCCACTAACAAATGCAAAGTCAGATCCATATCGTCGGTCACTTTAATCGTATCAAAATCAGTTTGCATAACATCTTGAACCGTCATTTCCGCAATCGGATCAAAGCTTAGTTCTTCTAAACCTAACATTGATTCGGTAATCATTGGCATCGTCAACAACCCAGTTAAATGTGACGCTGTATCAAGAACAGGAATTTTAGAATAGCGCACTTTAGTTAGCAGCATAAAAGCATGAGTCAGTGGATTAGTCGCTTGTAAAGTCGCCACGCGATCAGCGGGAATTAAAAAGCCGGTTTGTTTCTTTAACAACATTTCTTCAATCGATTTGGCAATCATTTATCAAAAATTCCTTTCTGTTTCCATACTTTTATTATGACACAGATTGCTTGTCGTGCCATTAACAAGTATAATATTTATCTGTATTTTAATTTTGGAGGAAGAAAATGACTTATTCGTTATTAACGCGGTTAGCCGCGGAATTCATTGGTACAGCAATCATGGTAATTTTAGGTAATGGTGCCGTCGCCAATGTTGATTTAACTGGTACTAAAGGCGAACATGGTGGCTGGGTTTTAATTTCTTTAGGATATGGTGCCGGCGTAATGATTCCTGCACTTATTTTCGGTGGTATTTCCGGAAACCATATCAATCCTGCTTTCACCATTGGTTTAGCTGTTAACGGCCTATTCCCTTGGTCTGATGTTGTGCCTTATCTTTGCGCCCAAATGTTAGGTGCTTTTGTTGGTCAGGCTATTGTCGTTTTGATTTACAAGCCACATTATGACATGACCACTAATCCCCAGCATATTTTAGGGACATTCTCGACCATTGATGCCACTTCAAGTCGCTTCAATGGTTTCGCCAATGAATTTGTTGGTACTTTTATTTTAATTTTCTCAGCATTAGGTATTACTAAGGCGCCATTTTTCCATAATGATCTAGGAACGGCTCATTTGGCTTTAGGGTTTCTAGTAATGACCTTAGTTGCTTCATTAGGTGGTCCAACTGGGCCCGCGCTAAATCCTGCTCGTGATTTGGCACCACGGATTTTGCATAGCCTGCTCCCATTGAAAAATAAAGGTGGCTCTGATTGGCGTTACTCATGGGTCCCTGTTGTCGCACCAATTTGTGCTGGTATCCTAGCTGCGTTAACCTATAAGTCAGTTTTCATGTAAACCATTAATTTAAGCTTACAAAAAAGCAACTCAGAAAGCAATTTTCTGGTTGCTTTTTATTTTGATTAAAATAATTACCCAGCTTCAAGAAGTATGTAAAACTGTTCAGTTGTCGCAAAGAATATACTTCAAACATCTCGCTAATAAATCAGAACTGGTTCGGCCAAATAGTGGTGCTTCATTCTACAAGCTTATCTAGACAGGGAACGACTTAACTTAATTCAATTCAATTAATTGTATGATACCCTACTAATAAAGCTGGAAAGTATTCAATGGCCAATAACGCATTTTGACCGTACCAATAATTCGGTCTTGTTTAATGAAGCCGATTCGGCGACTATCGCGGGAAACTGGCCGATTATCACCGAGAACAAAATAACTATGGGCAGGCACCTGACTAACCCCTAATGCTTCCTTTAACGTAAAATTCTCGGTAAAAGCCCGGCCTGTCAAATAATGTTGCAAGTATGGTTCTGGTGTCAAATGACCATTGACGTAAAGTCGATCTTGATTCATTTGAATCCGATCACCAGGTAAGCCGATCACACGCTTAATATAAAGCGTTCCGGGATCGTTAGGTGCATCAAAAATAATCACACTACCATGGGCAATTTTACCGTGACGAAGGGTCAATACTTGATCGCCGTCGCGAAAATTCTGGGCCATAGAAATGCCGGAAACCACATCAGTTGAAATTAACTGATGCAAAATAAATTGCGTGAACAAGAATAAAATCACCATGCTGGTAATGAGCTGTAACCACCAACGTCTGGTAATTCTGTCATCAGTCGGGACTTCCTTTTGTTTCACCATGGTCATTAACTCCTAAGATGCCATCCTTTTTTACCCGTTCATTCACGGCATCACTCATTGTGTACTAGTTATCATGATAGTTACAGTATAGCATTAATTGCTCACTTTGGATCAAATAATTTTCAGCAGCAGCACTACCCAATTTTTAATCTCCACAAAAAAAAGACTGCGCTAACAGTCCTTTTTTTGCACTATTTTTATTAGTTAACGTTTAAAATCAAAGGTCAAGTCGCTTACTGGCGCCAAATCACGTGTATAGTACTGCACCTTGATATTTTCTGCGGTAGTTGTTACAACTGCATAGGTGCCGCCTAAAATCGCCCAGTGGCCTCGAGGTTGGCTAATTGAGCCAGGGTTCAGGAACAAACAGCCGGCCACCATTTCACAGGCTAGTTGATGGCTGTGACCATAAAATGCCAATGTTGCCTCAGCTTGTTGGGCCGCCAATTGTAGCCTGGTTAAATCATAATTAATTCCTAAGCGATGGCCATGAGCAACGAAAACTGTTTCTGAACCAATTTTTCGTGTCAAACTTTCCGGAAACTGTTGGTCAAAGTCCATATTGCCACCAACAATCAAGAACTGCCGCCGTAAATCAGCATCATATGATAACTCTGAATCACCACAATGAATCATTGCATCCACATGCTGCTGGTAATGATGAACTAATTTTTCAAGCACTTTTTGATCGCCATGATTGTCACTGACCACTAGAAATTTCATTTGACTTGCTCCTGTTCTTGCCACCACTGCTGCCAAACTGGCAATAAATTCTTAATTGCCGCCCCACGGTGACTATATTTATTCTTTTCAGTAGGATTCATTTCAGCAAACGTCTTAGCTAATGCTGGCAGATAAAATAGTGGATCATAGCCAAAGCCATCGTCGCCCCGCGGCACACTGAGAATTTGTCCCGGCACATCCCCATTGATGACTAAATCGTTTGCGGGACGATCGGGCCAAGCCAAAACTAAAGTGGTATGAAAATTAGCAGTTCGACGTTCAGGTGCCAGACCACCTAACTCAGCCAGCAAACGCGCATTATTAGCAGCATCATCATGATCCCCAGCATAACGTGCCGAACGAATTCCCGGCGCGCCATGTAAATAGTCAACTTCCAACCCAGAATCATCAGCTAAAACTGGTTGTTGTAATAATTTAGCAAAATGGTCAGCTTTTAAACGCGCATTTTCTGCAAAAGTATGGCCAGTTTCGCGAACTTGTGGTAAATGATCAAAATCATTTAAGGTTTTGATTTGCCAACCGGCTGCAGCGAAAACGTCTTTAAATTCCCGAGCTTTGCCTAAGTTATTGGTGGCAATCACTAATTCATGTTTCATCAATTCGACTCCTTTACATTAACTTGCTCAGCGTGAATTTCATTAAGGTCTAACCAATCACCGGCAATTTGATCAAACATTTCTGGCGAAGCCGTTGTATAAAACGAGGTTTGTCTTGGCCCCTCTAAATGATGATTAGCAATCTCGAAATAATCCAGTAACACTGAAACTTCAGAAACGGCCTCAGCACCAGAATCAATTAGCTGCACTTTTGGCCCCATGAAATCTTGGATCAACGGACGCAATAAAGGATAATGCGTACAACCTAGGATCAAAGTATCAATTGCCGTTTCTTTCAATGGTGCTAAAGTTTCGGCAACAATTTTACGCGCTAATTCACCTTGGTACTGATTACTCTCCACTAACGGCACGAATTTCGGTGCGGCCAGACTAACCACTGTTAAGTCAGGATCACGTAACTTGATTGCCTTCTCATAGGCATTAGAAGCAATGGTTCCCTCAGTAGCAATGACCCCAATTTGCCCGTTATGACTAGCCTTGATAGCTGCACGTGTTCCCGGCAAAATCACACCGACCACGGGAATCGATAAATGCGGTTTAATTACCTCCAAGGCCTCAGCAGTTGCTGTGTTGCAAGCAAAAACCAACATTTTAATCTGTTTTTTTAATAAAAAATTGGTCAATTGCCAAGTAAATTCTTGCACCTGACTGGCAGGCCGCGGTCCATAAGGCAAACGCGCTTGATCACCAATAAAAACAATATCTTCTTGAGGCAACTGTCGTAATGCTTCTTTGACGACTGTTAAACCACCAACACCTGAATCTAAAAAACCAATTGGTTGCTTTGCCATAATTATCCCTTCAAATCTTGAATTAAACTATATTGTCGCTTTTTTACTGACTAATTTCAAGAGCCAACAATTAAAAGCAGCGGAAAAATCAATGAACTAGGCACTTCTGTTCTTTTTAATATTGGCTGAATTGGATTAAGTCGCTCCTTAGTCTGGGGATAGCAGGGACTCAGCTATTTAAGGCCTGAAATAAAATGGTGCCAAGACTTCCCCAATTAGAGGCTGGTGGTGGCTGGGCGATTTAGAGGGCGTGGAACATGGTGGGCGTTGATCTGAGCTTATTGCTAACGCAACAATCTCAGATACAAGCCTTATTCTAAGCAATAAATTGCTAAGAATAATTTCACCATTGACGCCAATCGCCCAGCCACCACCGGTGTAAACTAACAGAACTGCTTACCACTATCTGGAAAAACAGATTGTTGTGAACTAATAGCTTGATTGACAAGTGTTCTGGATTTAAGAAATTACAAATCGTAGCACTGTTAAGCATATTAATTAGAATTTTAAATTTGCTATTCAAATTTAATAACAGTTTAACTGGGTTGATTTATCCCGCTATAATCGTCTTCACTACTAGTAAAAGATGAAGTGCACTAACTCAACTCCAGACGGAATGGCGGGCGTGGTTGTCAGCCTCGATATTATTGTTGGTGCTTCAGCACTTACAATAAGCCTTGTATTTGAGATTTTCAGAGAAAAGCTCAAATCAATGGCCGTAGCGTTCCACAACCAGCAAGCCCGCAATGGCGTCAAAACCAGCTCTGTTTTACCGCCACCCAAGATTCTGCATTTAATGTTGCTTATATCAAAAAAGTAATCATCCACCCGCATAGCGGGTGGCTTTTTATTAGCCCTAGAAGGGCTTGCCACACGCAAAAAGCCCCTTAAA
>NZ_RHOT01000062.1 GCF_003946675.1 Lapidilactobacillus gannanensis
TGGTAGATCTTTGAAAACTGAACAAAGTTTCGAAAATGTGCAGGGCTCATGACAACTTCGGTTGTTGTGATCAAGTAACATTTGCGAAGTCAATTCGCTAGTTTTTAAATCAAAAAAGAGTCACAAACTTTTATATGAGAGTTTGATCCTGGCTCAGGATGAACGCTGGCGGCGTGCCTAATACATGCAAGTCGAACGAGTTTCGATTTGATCAGAAGATGCTTGCATTGGAAGAGATAATCAAAACGAGTGGCGGACGGGTGAGTAACACGTGGGTAACCTACCCTTTAGTGGGGGATAACATTTGGAAACAGATGCTAATACCGCATAACAATAAAAACCACATGGTTTTTATTTGAAAGATGGTTTTGCTATCGCTTAAGGATGGACCCGCGGCGTATTAGTTAGTTGGTGAGGTAACGGCTCACCAAGACGATGATACGTAGCCGAACTGAGAGGTTGATCGGCCACATTGGGACTGAGACACGGCCCAAACTCCTACGGGAGGCAGCAGTAGGGAATCTTCCACAATGGACGAAAGTCTGATGGAGCAACGCCGCGTGAGTGAAGAAGGTTTTCGGATCGTAAAACTCTGTTGTTAGAGAAGAACGTACTTGGTAGTAACTGGCCAGGTAGTGACGGTATCTAACCAGAAAGCCACGGCTAACTACGTGCCAGCAGCCGCGGTAATACGTAGGTGGCAAGCGTTATCCGGATTTATTGGGCGTAAAGCGAGTGCAGGCGGTTTTTTAAGTCTGATGTGAAAGCCTTCGGCTTAACCGAAGAAATGCATTGGAAACTGGGGAACTTGAGTGCAGAAGAGGAGAGTGGAACTCCATGTGTAGCGGTGAAATGCGTAGATATATGGAAGAACACCAGTGGCGAAGGCGGCTCTCTGGTCTGTAACTGACGCTGAGGCTCGAAAGCGTGGGTAGCAAACAGGATTAGATACCCTGGTAGTCCACGCCGTAAACGATGAGTGCTAAGTGTTGGAGGGTTTCCGCCCTTCAGTGCTGCAGCTAACGCATTAAGCACTCCGCCTGGGGAGTACGACCGCAAGGTTGAAACTCAAAGGAATTGACGGGGGCCCGCACAAGCGGTGGAGCATGTGGTTTAATTCGAAGCAACGCGAAGAACCTTACCAGGTCTTGACATCTAGCGCCAATCTTAGAGATAAGACGTTCCCTTCGGGGACGCTAAGACAGGTGGTGCATGGTTGTCGTCAGCTCGTGTCGTGAGATGTTGGGTTAAGTCCCGCAACGAGCGCAACCCTTATTATCAGTTGCCAGCATTCAGTTGGGCACTCTGGTGAGACTGCCGGTGACAAACCGGAGGAAGGTGGGGATGACGTCAAATCATCATGCCCCTTATGACCTGGGCTACACACGTGCTACAATGGCTGATACAACGAGTTGCGAGACCGCGAGGTCAAGCTAATCTCTAAAAGTCAGTCTCAGTTCGGATTGTAGGCTGCAACTCGCCTACATGAAGTTGGAATCGCTAGTAATCGCGGATCAGCACGCCGCGGTGAATACGTTCCCGGGCCTTGTACACACCGCCCGTCACACCATGAGAGTTTGTAACACCCAAAGCCGGTGCGGTAACCTATTTATAGGAGCTAGCCGTCTAAGGTGGGACAGATGATTAGGGTGAAGTCGTAACAAGGTAGCCGTAGGAGAACCTGCGGCTGGATCACCTCCTTTCTAAGGAAAAGTTAGGTTTGGGGTCAAAGCCAACTTAACGTACGGAAACCTGCACACAAGCTTCGAAACTTTGTTTAGTTTTGAGAGGTCTACCTCTCA
>NZ_RHOT01000063.1 GCF_003946675.1 Lapidilactobacillus gannanensis
GTTCTTTGAAAACTGGATACTATTAAATCTGTAATTAACCGAGAAACAAAAACACCGCGCAACGAAAGTTGTGAGCAACAAATAACCAAGAAAACCGAAGGTTTTCAAATGGTCAAGTTATAAAGGGCGCATGGTGGATGCCTTGGCACTAGAAGCCGATGAAGGACGGGACGAACACCGATATGCTTCGGGGAGCTGTAAGTAAGCTTTGATCCGGAGATTTCCGAATGGGGGAACCCAATTATCAGAGATGATAATGATTGCTTAGTGAATACATAGCTAAGTAAAGGCAGACGCGGGGAACTGAAACATCTCAGTACCTGCAGGAAGAGAAAGAAAATTCGATTTCCTAAGTAGCGGCGAGCGAACGGGAAAGAGCCCAAACCAATGAGCTTGCTCATTGGGGTTGTAGGACAAGATATACGGAGTTACAAAGGAAACAGTTAGTCGAATCAGTTGGGAAGCTGAGCTAAAGAGAGTGATAGCCTCGTAGACAAAAACCGTTTCTCTCCATCTTGGATCCTGAGTACGGCCGAACACGTGAAATTCGGTCGGAAACCGGGAGGACCATCTCCCAAGGCTAAATACTCTCTAGTGACCGATAGTGAACCAGTACCGTGAGGGAAAGGTGAAAAGCACCCCGGGAGGGGAGTGAAATAGATCCTGAAACCATGTGCCTACAAGTAGTCAGAGCCCGTTAATGGGTGATGGCGTGCCTTTTGTAGAATGAACCGGCGAGTTACGTTTTTATGCGAGGTTAAATCGAAGAGATGGAGCCATAGCGAAAGCGAGTCTGAATAGGGCGTTAAGTATAAGGACGTAGACCCGAAACCAAGTGACCTACCCATGTCCAGGTTGAAGGTGTGGTAAAACGCACTGGAGGACCGAACCCACGTATGTTGAAAAATGCGGGGATGAGGTGTGGGTAGCGGTGAAATTCCAAACGAACTTGGAGATAGCTGGTTCTCTCCGAAATAGCTTTAGGGCTAGCCTCGAGGCTAGGATCATGGAGGTAGAGCACTGTTTGGACTAGGGGCCCGTCAAGGGTTACTGAATCCAGATAAACTCCGAATGCCATTGATCCGGTCCTCGGGAGTCAGACTGCGAGTGATAAGATCCGTAGTCGAAAGGGAAACAGCCCAGATCACCAGTTAAGGTCCCTAATTCATGCTAAGTGGAAAAGGATGTGGAATTGCACAGACAACTAGGATGTTGGCTCAGAAGCAGCCACCATTTAAAGAGTGCGTAATAGCTCACTAGTCGAGTGATTCTGCGCCGAAAATGTACCGGGGCTAAGTATGATACCGAAACTGTGGATGTCACCCCTCAGGGGTGATGTGGTAGGAGAGCGTTCTAAGGGCAATGAAGCTAGATCGTAAGGACTAGTGGAGCGCTTAGAAGTGAGAATGCCGGTATGAGTAGCGAAAGATCAGTGAGAATCTGATCCACCGAATGACTAAGGTTTCCTGGGGAAGGCTCGTCCTCCCAGGGTTAGTCGGGACCTAAGATGAGGCCGAGAGGCGTAATCGATGGCAAGCAGGTCGAGATTCCTGCACTAGTTTATTTTGTTTGAGCGATGGAGGGACGCAGTAGGCTAAGTTGAGCATGCGGCTGGAAAAGCATGTCTAAGCAACAAGTCTGAGAATGAGTCAAATGCTTATTTTCATAAGGACAAGTTGTGATGGGGAGCGAAATTTAAGTAGCGAAGCAACTGATGTCACACTGCCGAGAAAAGCTTCTAGTGAGAAATAAACCACCCGTACCGCAAACCGACACAGGTAGTCGAGGAGAAAATCCTAAGGTGAGCGAGTGAACTATCGTTAAGGAACTCGGCAAAATGACCCCGTAACTTCGGGAGAAGGGGTGCTGACCGCAAGGTCAGCCGCAGTGAATAGGCCCAAACAACTGTTTATCAAAAACACAGGTCTCTGCAAAATCGAAAGATGACGTATAGGGGCTGACGCCTGCCCGGTGCTGGAAGGTTAAGTGGAGTGCTTAGCGTAAGCGAAGGTACGAAATGAAGCCCCAGTAAACGGCGGCCGTAACTATAACGGTCCTAAGGTAGCGAAATTCCTTGTCGGGTAAGTTCCGACCCGCACGAAAGGCGTAATGATTTGGGCACTGTCTCAACGATAGACTCGGTGAAATTATATTACCCGTGAAGATGCGGGTTACCCGCGACAGGACGGAAAGACCCCATGGAGCTTTACTGTAGCTTGATATTGAGTGTTTGTGAAACATGTACAGGATAGGTAGGAGCCTAGGAAGTGAGAACGCTAGTTTTCACAGAGGCATTGGTGGGATACTACCCTTGTTTTATGAACCCTCTAACCCGCGCCACACACGTGGCGGGAGACAGTGTCAGGTAGGCAGTTTGACTGGGGCGGTCGCCTCCTAAAATGTAACGGAGGCGCCCAAAGGTTCCCTCAGAATGGTTGGAAATCATTCGCAGAGTGTAAAGGTATAAGGGAGCTTGACTGCGAGACTTACAGGTCGAGCAGGGACGAAAGTCGGGCTTAGTGATCCGGTGGTTCCGTATGGAAGGGCCATCGCTCAACGGATAAAAGCTACCCTGGGGATAACAGGCTTATCTCCCCCAAGAGTCCACATCGACGGGGAGGTTTGGCACCTCGATGTCGGCTCATCGCATCCTGGGGCTGAAGTTGGTCCCAAGGGTTGGGCTGTTCGCCCATTAAAGCGGTACGCGAGCTGGGTTCAGAACGTCGTGAGACAGTTCGGTCCCTATCCGTCGCGGGCGTAGGAAATTTGAGAAAAGCTGTCCTTAGTACGAGAGGACCGGGATGGACATACCGCTGGTGTACCAGTTGTGCCGCCAGGCGCATCGCTGGGTAGCTATGTATGGAAGGGATAAACGCTGAAAGCATCTAAGTGTGAAGCCCCGTTCAAGATGAGATTTCCCATAACATAAGTTAGTAAGACCCCTCAGAGATGATGAGGTAGATAGGCTAGGAGTGGAAGTATAGCGATATATGGAGCGGACTAGTACTAATCGGTCGAGGACTTGACCAAAGGTCAAGGTGAATGGAAACAAGGAAAAATAACAGATGAGATAGGATCCAGTTTTGAGAGGACGAAAAGTTCTTTCTAAGAGTAAGCAGTGTGGTGGCGATAGCAAGAAGGATACACCTGTATCCATGCCGAACACAGAAGTTAAGCTTCTTAGCGCTGAAAGTAGTTGGTGGGAGACTGCCTGCGAGGATAGGGCG
>NZ_RHOT01000064.1 GCF_003946675.1 Lapidilactobacillus gannanensis
TATCCATGCCGAACACAGAAGTTAAGCTTCTTAGCGCTGAAAGTAGTTGGTGGGAGACTGCCTGCGAGGATAGGGCGCTGCCACGCTCGATTCCGGTTTAGCTCAGTTGGTAGAGCGCTTGACTGTTAATCAAGATGTCGTCAGTTCGAGTCTGACAACCGGAGTAAAAAATCGGCTAATGGCCGATTTTTTTATTGATTATAATTGTTAAAGCAGTTATGATATTACTAATGGCCCCTTGGTCAAGTGGTTAAGACACCGCCCTTTCACGGCGGTAACATGGGTTCAAATCCCGTAGGGGTCATAAAACTTAATAGCTTTTAAATTAAGTATTGCCGTCTTAGCTCAGCTGGTAGAGCATCGGTATCGTAAACCGAGGGTCACAGGTTCAAATCCTGCAGACGGCATTCTTTAGTGGTTTAGCCGGTTTTAGCTGAACCATAAAAATAATTATCGTTGATTTATCAACGTTTACGGGATTTCTAATTAAATTTAGAAATCCCTTTTTTATATTCGGCCGACAAATGGCCGACAAAAACTGGACAAGTACTTTTGTCCCTCACCAAAAAATGAATTTAATTTTGAATAAAAAACTAATGTTGGTCTAAAACCTTAAGAGATTTTTCCCCCTTTTTTAGTGGCGATCTTTTATTTATACTTGGCCGGCAAGTTTCTGTAGCAAAATTAATGTAAATTAAAAATGTTTGGCAGAATATCGGTTTGCAATTCAAATTATCGGCTTATCGGCCTCAAAAAAGCGAGACTGTAACAAAAGTCTATTTCAAGAAAACTTTAGCGGCTAAAACGTGTTCTCAAAAGGCAACCGGCTCTGTTTAATACAAAACACCAAGCAATTCTACAATAGAATTGCTTGGTGTTTTACGTTAATACTCATCGCCTTGGGGCACACTATGGATTTTACCTACAATCGTTAAACTGCCTAGATTCCTATTGGTTCTTTACGGCGCGAGTTAGTAAATACTGGGGAATATATTTTCCTAGTAAGTCATCAGGGCCACGGTCTTCAAGCAGATTGGTCAAGGTTAAACCGGCCTTCATTTGGCCACCGAGTTGTTCCTCTAAGGAGTGGCTGAACTGAACGCTACCATCCAGTGCGATTGAACTTTTCATCAATTCAGGATCCTTCAGAGGATTGTAAGGTAATTTATGTTTGACCACTAGCTCAGTGGTTTGATCGTCAACATCGAATAAGTAATTCAGGCCATTATCCATGCCGACTAGCAGTATGCCACCTGGTCGCAAAATACGATAACATTCATCCCAGATATGCTGAACATCTGCAACATAGCAATTGGCGATCGGTTGAAAAATCAAATCGAAGGATTCATCAGCAAAAGGTAAACGCTGGCTCATATCGGCCTTAACGATATTGATTTGATAACCTTCGCGTTCAGCAACTTGCTGTTCACTGGCCAATTGACTATCGGCATAGTCTAAGACGGTGGCATTAGCACCTAAAGCTTGAAAGATAGGCATTTGTTGTCCGCCGCCACTGGCTAGTCCTAATAAATCAGTGCCTGCCAGGCGATTATTTCTCAAAAAAGGGGCGAACCAATTAGCAGGGACGGGTATTTGCGGTGTAAGTAGCACTTGCCAATGACCTTGCTGGGCTTGCAAATAAGTCTCATGATCCAGTGGCTGCCCCCATTCCCAACCATCAGCTACCCACTTGTTCATTGCAGCGGCGTTTATATCAGTATAATTTGTTTTCATCTGCTAACCTCGAAATTCTCTAATTAGCTTTAGTTTATCATAGTGATCAAAAAAAATGCCACCAGCTACCAACAAATGTTTCGTTACGTAAGTCATGGGAGTGGATACGTAAGGAACTCCAGGGGGGAATTGAAAACATTTGTGGTATGGTGACATTCTTTACTTGGTCTAATCTATCATTGGGAATGTTTATCATGAAGATATTCTAAGGGGGAGGGCAAACACCTTCTGACTTGTTAATGACTTAGATTCAGCGAATAACGAGGTTGTCTAAAGGTCCGATTGGGTGATCGACCTAATAGGCGAAGTTACAAAAGACTAATTTATTACAGATTGGACTATTTCAAATTGTGTCATCAAGGCTGATTAAAACAGCGAACAAGTGTTAATTTCTTGGGCGAAAGTCATTAAGCTTATAGCTGTTATTAAGCGGCCTTGCTTGCAATAGCGAATTTATCCAATTAAGCGATGTGAATTTTTCCGTCTTACCCTGGCTAGTCTCACAACTGAACGACAATTAGCTTGCAATCAAGTTTTTGTACGCCAGTGCGATAACTAACCACAGTACCATCAAGTTTACTAGTAAAGCTCATTGTGTGACTGACCTCCTTTATGTTTTATATTATGCCAGCCAGCCTTACTAAAAGCAAATGATTTGCATTAGATTTTTATAAAAATGTGAGCGTGATAAAAAACGTTAATCGGCACCAACTATCCTTTGAGAACACGTTTCAATAACTAAAGCGCGATTTATTTTTAGTGAAAGAACTGAGGGTACTGCCTCAAATTAATTTTTTTTAGACCCACGGTTAACGACCCAAGTGGCTAACGGTACAATCAAAAGAACCCCAATAATAGAGTCGACAATAATCAGCGCTTCTTGAACGAAAAGCTTATCGTTAGCAATTTGACTTAAGGTGTAATGCAGCCGCGTGAACCAAATAAATAAGGCCAAACAACTTCCGAAGAAACCGAATAGAATCGTGTTGATGGCTGTACCTAAAATATCTTGACCGATGTTTTGGGCACTCTGCCAATAAGCGGCTTGACTTAATTCTTTATTCTGTTTTTTTAGTTCGATTAAGCCAGTACTCATCGCCACCGCTGCTTCAGAAATAGCACCTAGCGTACTGAATAAGGCCACCAAAATTCCGATGGCGCCATAATTTAATCCCGGGGCAGTACTCATACCAATTAAGTCCTCACCGGTTTGATCACCGACGCCAATTGCTTGAGCCGAATAATCAAGGCCTAAGATGACGATAGCAATTAAGCCGGTCACAATTAATGAACTAATAAAAGCGCGGTCAGCAATTTTAGTGTCGTGCGTGCCTAAATAAATAATTGTCAGTAATTTTAACGGTACGAAACAAACAATCGTGAACCAAATATTGGCGCCCCAACTAATCAATAAGGCAACGAAAAAAATCAGTAAGAAATTAATAATAATACTGAGATAACTTTTCAAGCCAGCAGTGCCACCGACGAGACAGATCAACACTAGCAAAGTAAGTAATAATGCGCTTAAACTACTCATAACTGGACCTGCTTTCGTCTGAGTATAAGGCTGGTCAGTGTGGCAATTGGCACAGTCAGGACAATACCAATTGCTGAAATTAGGCTTTGAATGACACCCAGCGACAAGGTATAGGTGAAAGTATAATTGATAGCATTGTTATCGCGTAAGTATAGGATAGTCATTGGCAAGGCGTCGGCCATAAAGATCAAAAATAACACGTTGATTAGCGGCCCCATAATTTCACGGCCAATTGCTAGTCCGCTTTGCCAAAGTTGCTGAGCAGACACTGTCGGCTGTTGTTCTAGTAATTCATTGAGACTAGTCACAATATCTGTTGATTCGTCCATGACTGCACCTAAAACGCCTAGTAACGTTTGGCCTAAGAAGAGTGATCGCGGACTTTGAGTAGCATAAGCAACTGCCATGTAAGTGATGCCCTTTTCCTTGGTTAGCGCCATGATGCCATAACTTAGTGTGAAGGCTAATAATAAAGCACTAATAGTACTGAGTAGCATGACTGCCATTTTTAAATGCCAACCTTGGAAAATCAAGAAGCTACCCACTGCAAAAATAATTGCGGCCAGACTATAAATTAGAATCGGATTAGTACCATTACGCCAAATGTCCAGACGAATAGTCATCCCGAAAATAATCATATTAAAGAGTAGTGATAAGATGACTAAATAACTTTTCTGGTTAAGTACTTGCACGATCAACAAAAATAAAATTGTTCCAGCAAGTACTAGTACCCAGTCACGTTTGGCATTATCAATGGTTGCTTTTTGGTCGGTTACTTGGACAAACACGCGTTGATGTTTGTAAAAATGTTGATTAACTAGTTGGGAGCGATCGTAATTATTTGTAAAGGCGAAGGTTTGCCCGCTTTTCTTCGTGTTAAGTAGTTTGAGAGTACCTGTTTGTGTCAGTTGTTGATCACGATTATCATATTGATCTTTCTCGCTGACCGGTGCACTAGTTTTGATTTGCGTGATGACTGCCAAAGTTTCAGCATAGTCAGTTCTGAAATAGACGGTGATGGTTGCTATCAAACCTAATAGTGCGATGATCACCAAACTAAGCGTTTTTTTATGCAAGAAGTTCACCCACCAATCATATTCCTTGTTATACGCCAATTTTATAGTCCAATGCAACTGCTAATCTAATTGTTAAGGTTTATTTTGCTTTTATTGCTTAAGTTGTGTATCTTAAAAGTAGTTCAATATCATCCATTGAGTGGAGGAAATAACATGATTATTACAACTACTAATGGCGTCGAGGGTCGCCAAGTAACAGATTATTACGGGATTGTTTTCGGCGAAGTGATTACTGGTATTAATGTGCTCAAGGATATGGGGGCCGGTCTGCGGAACTTCTTTGGCGGCCGTTCACAGGGCTACGAAGAAGAACTGACCAACGCCCGTGAAGAGGCAATTGCAGAAATGCAGGCGCGCGCCGAAAAACTCGGTGCCGACGCTGTTATTGGTATGAAAATGGATTATGAAGTCCTTGGTAGTGATAACGGTATGTTGATGGTCACTTGTAGTGGAACAGCAGTGAAATTGGGATAGCAATCATGGCACGCGTTCTTCCTAGATTTAAGAGACGATATTCAATTTGATTAAATCATTTAAAGATCTCAAAAAAGAGTAAGCGAGTAAATATCACACGTATGTAAAAACTGCCGAACTTCAGTTAGGATAATCATATATCCGGCTAGAAGTGC
>NZ_RHOT01000065.1 GCF_003946675.1 Lapidilactobacillus gannanensis
GTGTGGTAACTATAAGAATAGGTCTTCATGGCCTTTTTGGTCTAGTCATTTAGGTGTTGCACTTCAATTTTAAATCCGGCTAAATAAATTAAACGAAAAAATCACTATACAATTTGCAACCAAAAAACTTAGAAGAAATGGTCGTAGAAATTGATTCACTCTGTTTACTTTGATATCTACCAATAGGAAAATAACTGTCGATATTACAAAGATGATTGCACTTGGCCGAACCAGGTAGCAAATTGCTGAAAAGAATCCAGCTAAGAATAGTTTGACATATACTTTATAAGTATTTTTCTCTTCAAAACCTGCTAGCAAGAAGTAACAGGAAGTTAACATTGGGAAAACACAATACGTATCCGTGTAAGGCACAAGAAATAGCGGCTGTATTGCAGCATAGATCATAAAGATTATGGAGGATAAGTAGCCGACTGATTTAGAGTGGCTAAATTTTTCACCAACAATTCGCATCATATAAACAGATAACGTTATAAGCAAAACGTTAAATATTTGAAAGGATTTAATATTAGTTCCAATAATTCTACTAAGGAATAAATTGAGGAAGTAAATAAACCGATTATTACTATTATATGATAAATACTTAGCAATATTATTAGCCTGAGGCATAGTAATTCCATTTAATAAACCTCTCGCATCAAACATTGGTTCTACATTCAGAACGTAGAGTAATATTACTTGATAAACAATGACAAAAATAAAAGACATCAGATAAATCTCTTTTTGATGCCTCTTTAATAGGCCAAAGAGAAATTCAATGTTCTTTCTCCTTAAAAATACTATTGCCAGATAGCTTGCGATAAGAAATAGACCCAAAAAGACCGTAAATCCCTTGGAAAGCTTATCCAATAAAAGAATATTTGATTGCATCGAAAAAAAGAAAGAAACTACTACTGCAATTATCGTTACAGCCCTAATCAATAAACCCGTTACCTTGCCCAATTTACTGTATATCATCAATACTTCCTTTCGAATGCCCATATTACAAATATTCTCATTCATACAATTACATTATGTTTATGCAAAAATCATTTCATTATGATAAATAGATCGTTCTTATTCGAATAAATATCATACAATTTACTCTCCAGAACTAATTTCTTTCCACGCTTTTTAAAAGTACTAACGTCAAGTTGTTGAATGTTGATATTGAGCCCACTTTGCGTATTAAATAATGTCGTATTTGGCCAATATAGGCTTTGATTACTAGGAACTAGCTTTGAAAGAATGGGGTAATTGCGTTCACTATTAATTAGGACAGGGGAATCACGAAATAGCGTACTCATATAGACTGTACTTGTCTTTTCAGTAACCATATTTTTTAAATCAGTCGTGAGAATTATGCTCTGTCGGTCAAAGGAATCCTTTTGTGCACTTAAGTTGGCAGCATAAACAAATGGAAACGATAGCGAGTAGTAAATTGTCAGAATAACTAATATCCTAGAAAATATCTGTAATCCGCCTATTGACTGAATTGACGTATTGTCAATCAACATAGTTAGGATAATTGTGAACATAACCGCTAAGCCATATTCATATCGTAGACTCCAGGCAGACAATGGTTGCTGAAATATCAGTAAAACGCCATAACTAAATACTGATGCTAGAACAAGATAAAAGATAGTATATAGTACCGCTATAGTATGATTTATCGTTGCATGGGTAACCGACAACAATATAAAAAGCAAGATTACTAATACCGCAAGCACAATAACGATATGTGCCATTTCACTATATACCGTTTGAAAATAAACCTTAATATTACGTAAAATCGAAGTCGGTAAATCACTCAATTTGGCAAGAGCGACTGTCGCACCACGATCAATGATCTCCGGATTTAGTTTTGTTTCAATAGCGAAAAGTGCCATAGCAATAATATATGAAATTGCTGAAAGTAAAAGTTTTTTTAAAGTCTCTAGGAACTTTCCACCAGATAACAAGGAAATGAGGCATAAGCTCAATGCAACCACAATAAATATGCCGGACGATAATTGGTAGGTATTACACATTAAAAATATGCCAACTATGGACAAAATGTAGAACGACTTTTTGTTTATTGTCCACCATAAAAATGGTAAAACTGAAAACAATATACTTAAAGCCATATAGGGGCTATCATAGCGGAAACTAACACATTGCAAGAACCAAGGATTTAAGCCAAGTATGGTTGAAGCAAAAACAGAAAGCCAACTAAACTTCCTATTAAACAGATAAATTACGACAAGACTTGCAACACCCAAAAAAATAGCAGTCAAAAAATGTGTAACTAATCCCATATTTGTCAAATGGTGGCTTCCTTGAACCAACCAGGAAAGCAGCTCACTTCCCCATCTACCGTAATGTCTACCGAAATTCGTACTACCATCAATTTGTCGGGCAGTATCATCGATATAAGGAAAATTAACCAGACCAATTGCGGATATTGAAATCAAATACACAGTTATAACCGCGACAACTTTTAAAATATTATCTTCAATAAAATGATAAAAATTCTTTAGGCCCTTTTGAAAGTCACTTAACAATACTTTCACTAGAAATTCCTCCGTTAACAAAAATTGTTTTGAATGTTAAAAATAGTTCATTAATTATGATACCAGTATACCTAGTAAAATCAATCTGTTTCTAGAACAATTCAATTATCAAGTTTCCGTCAAAAAAGCATAAGTTATCAACTCCGATGGATATTTTCAATGTTCACATTATTTTTAGTCAGTAAAATACACTATTCAGTAACTCCATTCAAGGTATGCACTATAATATTCATCAAGTTATTTTGGTTATAGATTGTTATTTACTCGTGATGAAGTATTAATTACTTATTCCTACAGCAATAATACGTCTCTTAACTTAAATATGCCCTTAATTGTTGGATTTTCTTCTAACAACTAAGAGCACATCAAAATTCAATACTACTTTTTTATCTATACATACTATTCAAATCAATGACAATGATATCATCATAAATAAAAATACGACGATTATCCCCCTGTAATTTTACATGTTCTAATAATCTTAAATAATCACTTTTTGAAACGGTTTGTACTGAATAACCAAGACTTTGCCACAAACCACTTACCCGACGACTAGAGTTCCTCAACATTTCATGATCCCACTCATAGAAAGAGTAACCCACAACGTCCCCTTTTAATATTTGCGGATTTGTCTCGTGATAATCGCCAATTACAGCAAGCTGATAATTGTTAATATTTTTAACACCTTCAGCATGTAAATCACCTACTAACTGATGTGTTAGAAGTACATCATCTTGGAAAACCAACTCACTTGAATAACATAAATCTGAAGTAACTTTAGCCTGGCCAAAAATAACTAAAACAAAAGCTGCAAACAAAATATTACTGAAAACATTCCGACGAATGTTTAGCATAATAAACATTGTAAAAAATGCAGCTACTATCGGAACTGAGGGAAAAAGAACTCGAATTGGAGTTATTTTTCCTAAAATTAAGAAACTAGTTAAAGAAAATATAAAAATTAGAAAAATTGTTAATAATTGCCAACCTAGATTTGGCCTTTTCCGAATGACTACCAAGACCAAACTAATTAGAAATGTAAGTAATAGTAACCAAAAAAAATACTTATTGTGAAGAGTTAAAAAATTATTAATGAATCCATCATATATGTGCTTGATATATGCGGATATACCTAAATTTTTGATACCAATTTGAGAATTGAAATACTGTGAATTTCGGCTCACCCCCACTAAAGATTTGCTAATCCAAACTAAAAATGAATGAATAAAATAAGACATGATGAACACAAGCATATAAGGTAATATTTTAAAAAAATAACATTTAAGCGTTATTTGATCCGATAAATGGAACAGATCTAATTCAATAATCATTAATGTTAAAACAATAAACAAAACAAATAGGGATGAATAGGTGCCAAAAGCCAATACATTCAAAATAATCGCCAACGAGAAAAAAAACCACGTTTTTAACGAATGCACGTAAGTAACTTGTTTAATAATAATTGCAGAAGCAATAATCATATTAACAGCAATTATCACTTCTGCCGATTGCATTGTAAAGATGGTTTGTTCAATTATAATTGGTGAGCTTAATTATATCCCGGAAAAAACTAACATTGCTTTCCGTTTTCGAACACCACAAACGTAAAAAAGATATAAAATTAAAAAATTTGAAATGGTTAAAAGCCCATACGTAATTATACTCAAAAATGATGGATTCAAATTCAGAGAAAAACGAAAGGGCTTACTCATTAAATAAAGAAAATATCTCCCTAAGGAGGTCCAATTCCTTCTATATTTAGTTACATTATTAATAAAGATTTCACTGTCTATCGCGTAAGCTGTTGAAAAAAATTTATAGCCAAAACTAATCATTACGACAAAAATTGATGTAATAATTTCCCAAATGTGTATTTTTAAAAAAAAGAGAAAGCCTATTAAATTCTTGGTCGGCTATACTCCTTCTTGGGTAGACAAGCAAATAATTAAAGCTTGTCTTCCTAGGAAGGAGTTTTTGTATGGGCCGGA
>NZ_RHOT01000066.1 GCF_003946675.1 Lapidilactobacillus gannanensis
ACTGAAAGGATGTTTTTTTCGCTAAAGCTTCTCTGACCCCCACAAGTAAAACTTGTGGTTGCATTTCTACATAAGAATTGTAACTTCAAGGTCCTCACTCATTGATCGGACCATGCAGTCGTAATTTTTTCAAGTAACTGCTGACTTTTGGACCCAGCAGCACGCAACGTGAATTGCCGCGTATCGGCAGCAAAACCTGGTAAGTCACGCTGAATATCAATGACTAATCGATCAGCTGGCAAAACATCCTCGCCAAACTGAGACCATTCCACTACACAAACACCAGCACTATCAAAGTACTCCTCTAAACCTAGATCATCAGCCGAACTATGCTCAAGTCGATATAAGTCCATATGAAATAATGGTAACCGCCCTTGCCGATATTCACGAATCAAAGTAAATGTGGGGCTTTTGATTGCTCGTTCAATTCCTAGTGACTGGGCCAAGCCCTTAGTAAAAGTTGTTTTGCCAGCACCTAAATCACCATTCAATAAAATTAAACTGCCTGGCTGAACTAGTTGACCAACTACTCGACCAAATTTTTCTGTTTCAATCGCGTTCTGTGTTAGAAATTTCAAACTGTAACTCCTTTAAAATTAATTGTAAGTCATATTATTAGCTAAGACAGTTGACTTGATCAAGTACCGTGACCCTCAATTACAAGTCCAACCACTTCATCTCGTCAATGCTAATCTCATTATATTACAAACTCAGAAAATATTTCAGACTTTCCCTAGGAGCACCATAAAGTTAGTCTTAATTTTAAAGTTAATCTGATAGTTTAATGAATTAGCTACCAGTACTATAAAGCCTGCTTGACAAGCTCTCCAGATGAAACTGGCGCCAATCAAGCAGGCTTCTAGAAAAAATCCAATTTTTTTGATGTTATTGTAAAGATTGTGCAGCCGTAATGATTGCTAACTTATAAACATCTTCTTCATTAGCACCACGGGATAAATCAGAAACAGGCTTGTTTAGTCCTTGTAAAACTGGACCAATGGCCTCAAAATGGCCGAAACGTTGAGCAATCTTGTAGCCAATATTACCAGACTGCAATTCAGGGAATACAAAGACAGTTGCATGCCCGGCAACTTCCGAACCTGGCGCTTTTTGAGCGGCGACGGACGGAACGTAAGAAGCATCAAATTGTAATTCACCATCGATTTGATATTCAGGCGCCATTTCTTGCGCAATTTTAGTAGCTTCAACAACTTTATCAACTTCTGGTGATTTAGCTGAACCTTTGGTTGAGAAGCTCAACATCGAAACTTTTGGATCAATATCGAATAATTCCGCTGTTTTAGCAGATTGAACTGCAATTTCAGCTAATTCCTGAGCGTTTGGATTAATGTTAATGGCACAATCAGAGAACAGATAACGTTCACCATCACGGTCACGACCTCGCTGCATAATAAAGGCACCTGAAGTCCGCGAAACATTTGGCTTGGTTTTAATAATCTGTAATGCTGGTCGAACAGTCTCACCCGTTGAATGTACAATCCCGGAAACCATCCCATCAACTTTATCTAAATAAACTAGCATCGTCCCAAAATAATTGCCATCGCGCAAAATCCTTTCTGCTTGTTCAGCAGTTGCTTTGCCGTGACGACGTTCAACAAAAGCCGCAACCATTGCTTGAAAATCTGCGACTGGATAATTATTAGGATCAATAATCGTTAACGCATCAACATGTAACCCATTCTTAAGGGCAACAGCTTTGATTTCATCAACATTACCTAATAAAACTGGCTCCAAAATTTGGTCAGCTTTTAACCTTACTGCCGCACCAATAATCCGAGGTTCAGCACCCTCAGGGAAAACAATCTTAATATTCTTACCATTAATTTTTTCCTGCAAGCTCGCAAATAAATCCATGTTATTTCCTCCATCAAGAAAGCGTTTTATACATACAACTTCCATTTTACCCCCTTTAGTGAGAATCGCAACTTTATTTTTAAGAGTGTGAGGGGTGCCGGTCTTTTGGCGTAGGATAATTTCAAATAATTGCTTGAGCTGCGCTAGCAGATCGAGTGATTATTTAAATTAGCCATAGCCATTTGGCAACCCCGAACACGTTTCAAGCAGAGTGTGAAGAGTGATGGTCAGACTGCGTAGCATAATTTCAAATCATCGCGTTAATCTCTCACTGTTCATCTCCAGGATTCTCTGGTAATTGCCAATCAATTGGCTGCTCACCATATTTGATCAAAGCAGCATTGGTTTTCGAAAATGGTTTCGAACCAAAGAAACCACGAGAAGCTGACAATGGGCTAGGATGAACTGAAGTGATTACTGTGTTTTTACTTTCATCGATGAGCTCTCGTTTGGCTTTAGCTGCATTGCCCCAAAGAATAAAAACAACCCCACCACGTTCTGATAAAGCGGCGATTGCCTGATCACTAAGACGCTCCCAACCCTTGCCACGATGAGAATAGGCCTGATGTGCCCGCACTGTTAAAACAGCGTTAAGCAATAAAACACCCTGGTCTGCCCAAGACTTTAAATAGCCATGATTAACTGGTTTTGCACCAACGTCAGTCGCCAATTCTTTATAAATATTGCGTAAAGATGGCGGAATTTGTGTTCCTGGTCGCACTGAAAAGCTTAACCCATGTGCCTGATCAGGTTCATGATAAGGATCCTGGCCTAGAATAACCACCTTCACTTTATTGAACGGCGTCCATTCAAAAGCTTGAAAAATATGGTACATATCAGGATAAATGGTTTGCGTCTGGTACTCATTTTTTAAGAATTGATGCAAGCGAGCATATTCTGGAGATTCAAAAACTGGATCGAGAATTTCTTGCCAATCATTATCGATGATCTGTTTCATTTTAATCGCGCCATTTCTAACTATATTTAATAACTCTATGCTACACTAAAGTTAAACAATTAAGAAGGTGATTTTATGATTTCAATTATCGCATCCGATATGGATGGTACTTTGTTAAATGATCATATGGAAATTACCCCGAAAACTGTGGCCGCAATTAAAAAGGCCCAAGAAGCTGGGATTGAATTTATGGTAGCAACTGGGCGTGGGTTGACTGAAGCCCAACCGATCGTCAAAAATGCAGGCCTAGATAAAATGGCTTACATTACCCTCAATGGCGCTCAAGTCTACGACCTGAATGGCAAACTAGTTGTCAGTGAACCACTCGCCAATCCAATTGTTCCTGAATTGATCAAAAAATTACGAGCGCAAAAATTTTATTTCGAGCTGGTCACAAATCAAGGTATTTTCTCGGAAAGTAAAGTTCGGCGGATTCAACATGTCGCTGATTTATTAGTTAATCTTAATCCAGATACAACCTATAAAATTGCAGTTGCTTTAGCTGCAGCACGGCTTGAAATTATGAATATTAATTATGTCGACAACTACGACCAAATCCTTAACGATGACAATTTTCAAATCATGAAAATTTTAGTCTTTTCCGAAACTGGTCCTGATGTCTTTAACGATTTCAAAACTGCTTATCAAAACAGTCAGGAAATTGTCATCACTTCCTCATCCCCAAATAATATTGAAATCAATAGTATTCGCGCTCAAAAAGGCTTGGCATTGGTTGATTATGCAAAGCAAAAGGGCGTCCCTGCTGATCAATTAATGGCAGTCGGTGATAATTTAAACGACGAGTCAATGATTAAGGCTGCTGGCGTTGGCGTTGCTATGGGTAATGCCTTACCCGCAATCAAGGACTTAGCGACTTTTACAACTGCAACCAATCTAAACGATGGCGTTGGTCAGGCCATTGAATGGGCACTTGGCCAACAAAAAAGTCAGCATTAGTTTCGGGTGGCGCCAATGACAATTTACTATTTACTTAATCAAACTATCGGCGGTAGCGACAGTCAATTTATTTTTGATCACAACATGCAACCACTAATGATTCTCACTGGTCGCTTCGGCTTAAATCAGAATGGTATTCGCCTATTAACAATTGATGGTCAATATCGTGGCCGCGTCATTCATCGAACAAGTAATTTTGCAACTGAGTATGAACTGCAAACAGAGCGACAAACGCTCGGTCAAATGACTAAAATGACTGGCCTTTGGCATCAATTCGCTTATGTTAGTAATCTCAAGTGGACCGTACTTGGTTCAGTCACCACTAATACCTATCAAGTGACTCATGGTATTCATGCTGTTTTTGATGCGCACTCAATTGTGACCAGTAAAAAACTTGATGGTTTACAATTAACCTTAGCCAATGATCAAGATCAAGTTCCGGCTTTTCTAGTTGCCGCTACCCTTAACCAATGGGTACTACTATCACAGCGAAAAAGTAAACATCTGTTTAACTCACTTGGAGATATTGCCATTAATTAAATGTTAATACTCCTCAAACATTACAAGTAATCATCCACCCGCATAGCGGGTGGCTTTTTATTAGCCCTAGAAGGGCTTGCCACACGCAAAAAGCCCCTTAAA
>NZ_RHOT01000067.1 GCF_003946675.1 Lapidilactobacillus gannanensis
AAAGTTCAAAACACCAGCCGAAGCTTTTGAAAGAGAAGTCAAGCGTGCTCGCAAGGTTCATACTGCTTAGCTTTCTTCAATTGAAACTCACTGAAACCTTTCCGCCAGCTGTCTTCGCCTGCGCTGGCTAACTTGCACTTGCAATTTGCGGTCGGATTTTTCTTCCCAGAAGCTGTCAATTAAACGGTCTAAGCTGGCAGGTCCGTCAGCTAAACGGAAATTTTGCCAGTGTGGTGGGAAGAGTTGACGGTAACGGGAACTGGCGAAACGTTGATCGATTAGTAGAATCACGCCACGATCCTGTTCACCACGGATAACACGGCCACTGGCTTGGAGGACATTATTAAAGCCCGGGAGTTGATACGCATAGGCATAACCTTGTTGGTTTTTAACTTGGTAGTAGTCTTTTAGGAGATTGTTCTCAAGGCTTAAGCCAGGGAGGCCAACACTAACAATGGCCACACCAATTAAGCGGTTGCCTTGCAGGTCGATTCCTTCTGAATAAGCACCGCCAAGTACAGCAAAGCCAACCAAGGTCTCATTAGGATCGCTGGTAAACTGAGCCAAAAATGCGCGACGCTCAGCCTCAGTGGCACCGCTGATTTGCTCGGTGGTTTTGATTTCAGGAAACGTTGCTCGGAAGGCAGTTAGCACTTGGTCGAGAAAACCATATGAAGGTAGAAAAACTAAATAATTGCCAATTTTTCCTTGGGCTAAACTACCTAAAGCCGCCACAATATTGGGTAAGTTGGCGGCTCGTTGGCGGTAAGTGGTCTGAATATAATTGGTGCAGACTAACAATTGGTGTGCTAAGGGAAAAGGCGATTGAATCCGGTAAACTAAACTGTCAGGATCCTTAGCAGTTAAGGTTTCCTGATAGTAGGTCAGTGGGGTTAAAGTTGCTGAGAACAGGATGCTAGCATCGCCCTTATGCAACGAATCCTGCAAGTACTCACTAGGATCGAGACATTGTAAGGTTAATTGGCGCGTTGGTTTTTTGGTAACAATGGTTTGATAATTAGGCCCATAAAAATCAAATATCTTCAAGAAGGCATTCAGCGCAAAGAAAACATCCAAAACAGACTCTAAAAATTCGGATTGCTGAAAGTCTTGGAGCCATTTTGTTAGTAAATCTAAGGCTTGGTACAAATTATCAAGCCAATCTTCATCTGGTTCGGCAAGCACTACTGGCACGTCGTCAGCATCGAATAAATCATCCAATGACTTAAAAGCAGTTTGTAATGGTTTAAGCCCGTGGCGAAGTTTCTGGACAGCGGTACTACGATGTCCGCGAATTGCCTTTAGCAGCGGTTTTAATAAGTCTTCATTCAGCTGACTGCTATACATATCGCGACCACGACTAACTAAATTGTGAGCCTCATCAATCAAAAAAATATTACCTGGTTCTGGATCAGCAAAGAAGCGTTGCAGGTAAACGCGGGGATCAAAGAGATAATTATAGTCACCAATGACCACATCAGCCAGCAAGCTCGCATCAAGGCTGAATTCAAAAGGACAAATTGTGTGCTTTTTTGCGTAACGTTCAATCGTTGCCCGGTCCCAAATATCTTCGTGAGCAAAGAGGTCCTTTAAGGCATCCTTATTACGATTGTAGTAACCGTCGGTGTAAGGGCAATTACCTGGGGGACAATCAGCAGCTGTTTGAAAGCAAATTTTGTCTTTGGCTGTGATTGTCACACACTTTAACTTGGCACCATGGTCGTTCAAGGCCGCAACAGTTTTTTCAGCTACTTGGCGAGTGCTATTTTTAGCCGTTAAGTAAAAAATCCGTTGCCCTAAGCCGCTTGCCAGTGATTTGACCGCTGGAAATAGCGTGGCAATTGTTTTACCAGTGCCAGTTGGCGCCTCCGCTAGCAGAATTTTATGGGCGGCGATTGTTTTATAAACAACTCCGGCAAACTGATGTTGACTGGCGCGGAATTTAGGGTAGGGAAAAGTCAGTTTTTCAGCAGCATCATTGCGCTGCTTGTCCCAACTGGAACGCAAATGGAGCCAAAATTCGAATTCTTGCAAAACTTGGTCAACAAACTCTTTTAGCTGCGGTCGCTGCCAGACTTCTTGTTTACGGGTAATGATTTCCGTGGTGGTTTGAAAGTAGGTCAATTGGACAGTCACTTCGGATACATCCTGCTGTTCAGCCAACAACCACGCGTAGAATTTGGCTTGGCCCCAATAACGAGTTAAGGCGTCGTTGGTCAGCTCAGCGAATGCCGGTTCTGATGTTTTAATTTCATCGACCATCACAGCATGCGTATCGGGATCAATGATGACCCCATCAGCGCGTCCTTCTATTTGATAGTCGACGTGATCAAGTTTGGTTTGATATTTTAAATGAATTTCTTTTTGATAATCTGGGCCAGCTTGTTTTTGAAGTTTGCGGTGAATCCGGGCCCCTAACATAGCGGTATTATTACTAGTGCGAGTTGGCGTTAGGTCACCTGATTTTAAAGTGAACTCAATGAGTTCGCGAATGCCAATTTTTTTAACCATCGTTATTTCCTTAATCATGCTGACTGCCGTTGGTCACAGGTAGTATTGTTAGTGAAGAATGACTGCAGTTTAGCTAGTTACTGGTTATCTAAGTGCTGTTGCCAATGAGCAATAGTTTGATATTGTTGTGTTAAATTTTGCCCCAGCTTTTGCCAAAGTGGTAGTAGTTCCTGATAAATTTGCTGATTTTCAGGTTGTGGCTGATAGTTACGCGTCGATTGTAAGGGGATGCTAAAATTCGGATCATTCCGCAAACTTTGCCAGCCGACAATTGCGGCACCAAGACTGGAACTTTCAACTTGGGTGGGAATCACAACATTTTGGCCAAAAACATCAGCGACTAATTGACACCATAGCGTTGATTGAGCAAAGCCACCAGCGGCATGAATGGCAGTCACTGGGCCAGTTAGGGCTGTGATTTGTTGGTAAACGACTGATAAATTTAAAGTCACGCCTTCTAAAACACTACGTAGCATGTCGGCACGTTGATGACGTTGGGTCAAACCAATAAAACTTCCGCTAGCCGTTGCATCCCATAATGGCGCACGCTCTCCATTTAAATAAGGATAAAATAATAAACCATGAGCACCAGCTGGACTTTCTGACGCCATTTGCCAAAGTGGTTGATAATGTTTGGTTGTCGGTGTGGCCAAGTTCTGCTCAGCCCACTGCAAAACAAGCCCACCGTTATTGACGGGGCCACCAATTAACCATTGATTTTTCCGTAACTGGTAACAAAACAGGCGACCAGCCGGATCTAAATGTGGCTGCTCACTAATTATTCTTACCGCTCCACTAGTACCAATGGTCAGAGCAATTTGTTCGGCTTGACTGGTTGCTAACCCCAAGTTAGATAAAGCACCATCACTAGCGCCGACAACAATGGGGAGATTTGTTGGTAAGGATAGGGCAGTGGCCATTTGTTGTGTTAAGGATAATTGTTGCGTAATTGGTACAATCTTAGGCATTTGCTGTGGCGTTATTTGGAGTAAGTCTAGCAAGGCATCATCCCAAGCTTCGCGCTGCCAGTTATATAAGCCAGTCGCACTAGCAAGGGAAGTATCAATCACAAATTCTTGCGTTAAGTGCCAACAAAGGTAACTTTTCAGATCACTGATGTAGCTGGCACTTTGATACAAAGCCGGTTGTCGTAATTGCAGCCAGCGTAATTTGCATAGTGGTGTCATCGGGTGAACTGGGGTACCAGTTCGTTGATAAATCGCGGTTGCCTGTTGATCTTGTTGCCATTCGTGTGCAATCGCGGCACTACGATTATCAGCCCAAGTTATAACTGGGGTCAAAGGTTGGTGCTGCTGGTCTAAAAGCAAAACACTGTGCATCGCTGTGGAAATTACTAAGGCTTCAATTGGCCAGCCCGCTTGTTGTGCTTGTTGCCCAACTTGTTGAACGGTTTGTTTGACAGCAGCTAAAATTGCCACGGGGTCCTGTTCAGCATAGCCAGGCTGACGTTGGGCCAATGCATAGCCACTTTTAGCGCTAGCCCAAGTTTTACCAGTTTGGTCAAAAAGAACTGCCTTTGTATTGGTGGTACCAACATCAAGACCAATAATCATGCCACTGCCTCCTAATTGCCACATAATAAATTAAGTTTAGTGAATTTAGACAGCAGATGCAAGCACATGAGCAGCAAGGAACAGTAACTGAGAAACGCTTTTCTTCAAAAACAATCGGGCTGACTGCCACCGCCTAAACTGGCTAAGGTTGAACCACCGTTACTTGAATATACATTTCTTATATGATTTGCTACCTAATTTTGTTAGCTGGATTTAAAATTGAAGTGCAACACCTAAATGACTAGACCAAAAAGGCCATGAAGACCTATTCTTATAGTTACCACAC
>NZ_RHOT01000068.1 GCF_003946675.1 Lapidilactobacillus gannanensis
AGCGAACCCGCTATTATGACCTTGACTGAGCGTGTTAGTCGTTATGAAATCATCGTTAAGATTACGGACTATCACGCTAACACTTGTCGACAAGCCCTGCAAGGTTCTGTTGCAAAGTTTTAAATCTACTATCAAATAAGGTAGAATAATAGAAAAAGATAGCAGGAGGAATGACGATGAATCATTTTAAAGGAAAGCAATTTCAGCAGGATGTGATTATTGTAGCCGTGGGCTACTATCTTCGTTATAACCTTAGCTATCGTGAAGTTCAAGAAATCTTATATGATCGTGGCATTAACGTTTCTCATACGACGATTTATCGTTGGGTGCAAGAATATGGCAAACTACTCTATCAAATTTGGAAAAAGAAAAATAAAAAATCCTTTTATTCATGGAAAATGGATGAAACGTACATCAAAATTAAAGGAAAATGGCATTATTTGTATCGAGCCATCGATGCAGATGGTTTAACCTTGGATATTTGGTTACGTAAAAAACGGGACACACAAGCAGCCTATGCTTTTCTTAAGCGGTTAGTGAAGCAGTTTGATGAACCGAAGGTTGTAGTCACAGATAAAGCCCCCTCTATTACAAGTGCCTTTAAGAAACTAAAAGAATACGGCTTTTATCAAGGGACAGAACATCGTACCATTAAATACCTGAATAATTTGATTGAACAAGACCATCGTCCAGTAAAGAGACGCAATAAATTCTATCGAAGTTTACGCACTGCCTCTACCACGATTAAAGGCATGGAAGCCATTCGAGGATTATATAAGAAAACCCGAAAAGAAGGCACTCTCTTCGGGTTTTCGGTCTGTACTGAAATCAGGGTATTATTGGGAATCCCAGCTTAAATCATAGATACCGTAAGGGATTTTATTCTTTATTTAAAACTTTGCAACAGAACCGTTCTTGCAATTTGGGATAATAAATCTTCAGCATTTGCCTCAGTAACACGAGTGATGGTGATCGCCATGGCATTGGGCCTCCTTGAATTTGCCTTGAGCTTACCTTGCTGACGACGGTATTGCAAGACCACGAATTCTTTCCTTACATTAGCTAAGACTTCGACTATAATTATTTTGGAGGCGATTACATGTTTTTAGATCATCGAACCATTCGCAAATTTTCCACGCAACAAGTTGACCCGCAATGCTTGAACCGCCTAATCACTGTGGCCCAACATACTGCAACCTCACATTTCTTGCAGTCTTTTAGCATTATTCATATCACCGATTCCGCACTGCGTTCACAAATCGCCGCCATCAGCCACCAAACTTATGTCGATGGCAATGGTGAATTATTGATTTTCGTGGCGGATCAATACCGCGCCGACCTATGCGCCGACCACCCTAACCAACTCAGCTCAACGGATAAATTTATCCAAGCCGCATCGGATACTTTATTGGCGGCAGAAAACCTCGTCGATGCCGCTGAAAATCAAGGGTTAGGAACCGTGATTTTAGGCAGTATCCTCAATGATCCAAAACAATTGATCTCCCTGCTTCACCTACCGAACCTCACCTTCCCGATTTGTGGCGTGATTGTCGGCTATCCCGATCAAAAACCAAACTTCAAGCCGCGCATGCCGCAAAGCTTAATGAGCTTCGACAATACTTATCACTTACCTGACGACTGGAAAACGCAACTAACAGATTACGACCACGTGATTCAGCATTACTATGCGACCCGCGATACCAATCAGCGCGAAGAAACCTTCTCCCATTTGTTAGCTAACGGTGCCGCCCATACGCCGAAAAAGCGCAGCGAACTACTCGATGCCTTGCATCAACAAGGGTTCTGTTTGAAATAACAGGATAATAAATCGATTCATCTTTTAATTTTAATTTGTGTCTTGTCAAGTGTCATGCGACAATCATCTCTAGGCAGCTGCCTCCAAAGGGGGTGTTGTCTTTGTTGAAGGATCTATTCACAGTCGTTGTCGGCCCTGTGGAGGTCGTCCTGGCCGGCAGTCGAGCAAAAAAGAATAGTTCAATTAGTGGAACCGAGAAAGACTTGACACATACAAACGCCATTTTGTATTTGAAAAAGCGCTATCATTTATGGTATGATAAAGGTGTGCAGAGAAGATTTAGGAGGCGTTGTTATGGAAATTAAAAATGTGGTAGTTGCTGGCGCCGGTGTGTTGGGGAGTTAAATTGCCTTTCAGATGGCCCGCTGTGGTTACCAGGTCAAGATTTGGAACCGGCATATTGACCGGGCCGAGAAGCGACTGGCGGCAATCAAGGCGCCGTTTATGAAAGAAATGCAAGCGACCGCGGATGACTATCAGGCGGCCTGTGATAATATTACTAGTATTAGTAATGACCTGGCGGCAACCGTTGCCGATGCCGACTTGGTCATTGAATCGGTTTCTGAGTCAGTAGAGATTAAAAAGGCCTTTTACAGTGAGCTTTGTCCACTGTTACCAGAAAAGACGATCATCACTAGTAATTCATCAACCTTCGTACCAAGTGAACTGGTTGCTTTTACTGATCGGCCAGCTAAGTTTGCCCACTTACACTTTGCTAACCATATCTGGAAACATAATGTTGCTGAAATTGTGGGCAGCCCGAAGACGGCAGCGGCAGTTATTGACGACCTGGTTGCATTTGCCCGTTCAATTAAGATGGTTCCGGTGGTATTAAAGAAGGAACAGCATGGTTACATCATGAATGCGTTACTGGTGCCATTGTTAAATGCAGCGATGGCGCTATGGGCTAATGGCGTTGCCGACCCCCATACGATTGATAAGGATTGGATGATTTCCAATGGTTCACCATTGGGACCGTTTATGATTCAAGATATCGTGGGGCTACGGACGACTTATGCAGTGGTTAATAACCAGTATGAGCAGACCCACAATGAGCTCTTTAAAAAGATTGCCGATAAGCTAAAGCCAATGATTGCGGCGGGCCATACCGGTGTTGAGTCGGGACAAGGCTTCTATCACTATCCTGACTCTGAATTCAAAGATCCCGACTTTTTTAAGTAGAATTAAAACCGAATAATACTCTGCACTGATGTTTCAGCTAGCCTGATTTAGGAAGGAAGTAGTTATTATGGGACTGTATAAGGTGATTATTTGGGGATTAGGTAATGTTGGTCGAGCCGCCGTACGGATGATCGGTGAACGTCAATCGGTTCAGCTGGTGGCGGCCGTTGATAATGATCCTGAAAAGATCGGTAAGGACGCAGCTGGTTTATTTGGCTTTCCGGAAATTGGTGTTAAGGTTACTGACGATATTGACGCGGCCTTAAAGTTAGATGCTGACGTGGTACTAGTTTATACTCCGCTCCGTCATGATCCTGAGACTGGCGCATTTACACCAAGTGCAGAAGATATGGTTAAGGTTTTAAATGCTAAGAAAAATTGTATTACAACTATCCCGCTATACTACTCACAAGTTACTACACCGGACTTATATAAGATGATCAATACGGCCGCACAAAAGAATGGGGTCACGTTCATGCCGAGTGGCCTATTACCAGGCTTTTACGCTTCCCACCTTCCCCTGTACCTGTGTAACCTCGTCGACCACGTTGATGAATTAACCGTTCAATCGGGTGAAGATGATCAGGATAATACCTCTAGTTGGGTGAAGGTCTTCGGCTATGGGATGGATCCAGACAAGTTCCCTCAGGACAAGTTAAAGGCTGGAATTGCGGCCTATTATATTGCAGCGGTCTATGAAATGGGTGATCGGCTGGGTTTTAAATTTGATGATGTTAAGGTTTCCCATGAGGTCTTTACGGCACCGCATGACCTTCAAACCAGGGGGTTTGGCGTCGTTAAGAAGGGAACGATGATGGGCCACCGTTTCATTATGAGTGGCTACGTTAAAGGAGAAAAGAAAGTTAGCTTAATCTATGTTCATAAAATCTGCAATGATGTTGTGAAGGAGCCCGCCATTGATAACCATATTCATATCGCCGGGATCCCAACAATCGACGTTGAAGTACAGAATATGATGCCACTGGAGGAGAGTTATGTAACCAGTGCCGCTCCAAGTGTCGATGTTATTCCGCAATGTGTTAACGCCCCAGCTGGTTATCAACATGTATTAGACCAGCCAACTATGATGCCACTGGTTTAATACCGCAGAACCGACGAGGCAATAAATACACAGATGGGGCTATGACTTAAGTCGGTTGGATAAATCAAAAGTCAACAGCACAGTAATCATCCACCCGCATAGCGGGTGGCTTTTTATTAGCCCTAGAAGGGCTTGCCACACGCAAAAAGCCCCTTAAA
>NZ_RHOT01000069.1 GCF_003946675.1 Lapidilactobacillus gannanensis
GTGTGGTAACTATAAGAATAGGTCTTCATGGCCTTTTTGGTCTAGTCATTTAGGTGTTGCACTTCAATTTTAAATCCGGCGATGAAAACTAACTTTTTAAAAGCAAACTTATTGCACGACAGTCTGTTTTATGTTAGATTATATGTTGTATAACTGTGTGTAGGCTGACGTTGGCGCAATCTGTCAGCCTATTTCTTGCTTATGTTTGAGAAGGGATGTGAACATGATGGCCACTAGAATCCCGGAAGCTTATATTGAAGAAGTCCGAAACAAAACCAACATTGTTGATGTCGTTAGCCAGACTGTTCAGCTGCACAAACAAGGAAAAAACTTGTTTGGGTTATGCCCTTTTCATGAAGAACGTACACCTTCTTTCTCGGTGAATGAGGAGAAGCAGATTTTCAACTGCTTTAGCTGTCACCGTGGTGGGAATGTCTTTAAGTTCTTAATGGAATTGGAGCAAATTTCCTTTCCAGAAGCAGTCATTAAGGTAGCACAGTTTAGTGGTATTCCCTTGCCAGAAGCAGTGGTGCAGAGCAGAGACTCCGTCCAAAATTCACTGAATAGTCAGTTGCAAGGGCTATACACACAAGCACAAGTGTTATATACGCATATTTTGTTAAAGACTAAAGTTGGTGAACCTGCATTAGCTTACCTGCAAAATCGGGAGCTAGCTGCTGAGGTCATTGATGAATTTAGTCTTGGTTTTGCCCCAAATCAGGGTAATGTTTTACTGGATTATTTTACCAGTCACCAAGTGGCCCGTGAATTATTAGTTCGGTCAGGTTTATTTGTCCAAACCAATGATGGTCGCTTAATTGATCGGTTTCGTAATCGGGTCATGTTCCCGATTACCAACCAAAATGGTCAAGTGATTGCTTTTTCTGGGCGGATTTTAACTGCAAGTGAGAATGAACCCAAATATTTGAACTCGCCAGAAACTCAGCTGTTTCAAAAGCGCGAGACACTTTATCATTTCTCACAAGCTAAACAGTCAATTCGGGAAAGCAAAACCGCGATTTTATTCGAAGGTTTCATGGATGTGATCAGTGCCTATAAGGCTGGCGTTACTAATGGCGTGGCCTCAATGGGGACGAGTTTAACTAGTCAACAGTTATATTTGCTTTCGCGAGCGGCACAAAAGCTGATTGTCTGTTATGATGGCGATGAGCCTGGACAAAAAGCCACTGCAGAAGCTTTGAAGTTGTTGAAAAATGAATCCTTTGAAGTTGGCATTATTAGTTTGCCGGATAAGCAAGATCCCGATGAATTTGTGAAGGCACATGGCGCCGCTGCCTTTCAAAAGCAGCTTAGTCAAAATGTATTAACGCCAATTGCTTTTCAATTACAGCACTTGCGTAGTGATTATAATTTAAACCTTGATGGCGATCGTTTGGCATATGTACAAGCAGCGTTGCAGGACATTGTCACGATTGATTCAAGTGTTGAGCAAGAATTATATTTACAGCAAGTGGCCAATGAAACCCAATTGGATTTAACCGCGTTGAAAAATGAGTTTGAAACTGCGCGTGTGAAGTATGCCCAGAAACAACGAGCCACGCAACGGCAACAACAGCAGACGCAAAACGAAGACCGCGAAGTGCCGACACCAGCATTAAATGTGAAACTGGATCGAGCGGCGATTTCGGAGCGACGACTTTTGCATTTGGCCATTCATCAAGAGAATGTTCTGTTACAATTAACTAGTGATGAACAGTTTCAATTCAATGAGCCACAAATTCAAAAATTGTTTACTTCCTGGGTGGCTTATCTTCGCCAAGAGGGCAGTCATTCAATTGCTGGCTTTACGGATCAACTTAGTAGTGATGAAGTTAGTCTCCTAATGGGGATTGAAATGCTTGATTTACCAGATGAAGTATCTGATGAAGAAGTTGCTGATTACCGTCGCAATATTAATCAAGCCCAGTTGCAGGCTCAGCTACGTCAAGCCCAACTGAAGGTTAAGAACGCCAGTAATATTGGTGATGATCAAGCGGCGGCGCAATGGTTTAGTGAAATGCTAAATCTCAAGCGACAGCTGACAAACTCTTAAAACATAACGAATTAAATGGGGGCAGCAGAATGGCACAAAAAAAAGAAGCAACAACACCAACTAAAAAATTAGAAACAGCCGTTAAAGAATTGGTTGCAGAACATAAGGCTGATAAACAAATCACAGATGATGAGTTAGTTAGCAAATTAATCCAGCCTTATTCTTTAGAAGATGAAGCGGTTGATGAATTAATGCAACAAATTGAGGATAAAGGGTTCGCAATCGTTGATAAGAACGGTGAGCCGGCTGTCCGTTCTTTGAAGCAGGTTAAAAAAGTCACTAAAAAGGATTTACAAAACTTATCAGCACCTACTGGTGTTAAGATTAACGATCCCGTTCGGATGTATCTTAAAGAAATCGGCCGGGTTTCCTTGTTAAATGCCAAGGAAGAAGTTGCCTTAGCATTAAAAATTGAACAAGGTGACCAAGTTGCAAAACAAAAATTGGCTGAAGCCAACTTACGGCTGGTTGTTTCAATCGCTAAACGATATGTTGGCCGTGGGATGCAATTCCTTGATTTAATTCAAGAAGGTAATATGGGGTTGATGAAGGCCGTTGAGAAATTTGATTATCGCAAAGGATTCAAGTTCTCAACTTATGCTACCTGGTGGATTCGTCAGGCAATTACCCGTGCCATTGCTGATCAAGCACGGACGATTCGGATTCCAGTCCATATGGTCGAGACCATTAATAAACTGATTCGGATCCAACGGCAGTTATTACAGGATTTAGGCCGGGAACCAACACCTGAAGAAATTGGTGCTGAAATGGATATGCCAACTGAAAAAGTTCGCGAAATCCTGAAGATTGCTCAAGAACCAGTTTCGTTGGAAACACCAATTGGTGAAGAGGACGATTCTCATTTAGGTGATTTTATTGAAGATTCAGATGCTACTAGTCCTGAAGATCATGCATCATATGAGTTACTGAAAGAACAATTAGAAAGCGTGCTAGAAACTTTAACTGATCGTGAGGAGAATGTCCTGCGCTTGCGTTTTGGTCTTGATGATGGTCGGACGCGAACTTTGGAAGAAGTTGGTAAAGTCTTCGGTGTTACTCGTGAACGGATTCGCCAAATTGAAGCCAAAGCTTTACGGAAGCTACGCCATCCATCTCGTTCAAATCAGTTGAAAGACTTTTTAGAATAGATTATTGTTACTCATAATTTTTGAAAAGTAAAAGCGTGTACTAATAGTTGATGAGCATTAGCGTAAAGTGCCGAGCAATTCTAACGAATTGCTCGGTATTTTTGCGTTAAGCGGAACTGGTTGCCTTTTGAGAACATCTCTTTAGTTGCTGAAGCCAGTTTGGTGTTTGTTAACAGGACTGATCGTAAGCGAGTAAATATCACACGTATGTAAAAACTGCCGAACTTCAGTTAGGATAATCATATATCCGGCTAGAAGTGC
>NZ_RHOT01000007.1 GCF_003946675.1 Lapidilactobacillus gannanensis
GCTATGGCTAATTTAAATAATCACTCGATCTGCTGGCGCAGCTCAAGCAATTATTTGAAATTATCCTACGCCAAAAGTCCGGCACCCCTCACACTCTATTCTTGACAAGTTGTTTTCTTCTGTGGAATAATAAAGATAATTTAATGCATGAAACGGTTGGAGCTTTGCTTTCAAGGGTTACCTTTCTGGGGTGAGAAAGGGACTTTTGAGCAGGGCTCTTTTTTAATGGTCTAATATAATTGAGGAGTGAATTATGTTTTATAATGAACATCGAGAAGATATTTTAAAGAAGTTACAGACTTCGCGGCATCAAGGTTTAAGTAGTGCCGAAGCAGAGCAACGTTTAATTGACCAAGGACCCAATGAATTGGCTCAGGAAAAAGCTGATCCCGGTTGGCGGATTTTTCTGCGGACTTTTAAAGAGCCAATTGTGGTGGTACTTTGGATTGCAGTTGCGTTAGCTTTAGTGAGTGCTGGTTATGATTTCTTCGTCAATCATGATGCCAATCACGGCAAAGCTTCAATCTATGAAGCAATTGTTATTTTCATTTTGATTATGGTCAACGCTATTTTAGCTTATGTTCAGGAAACAAAGGCGCAAAAGTCGTTGGCAGCATTGAAACAAATGGCCAATCATCATGCTGCGGTTCTGCGTGATGGTGATTGGCAACAGATTCCGGCATCAGAATTAGTCACTGGGGATATTGTCAGTGTAAAAATGGGTGATTTTCTTGATGCGGATTTACGCTGGGTGACAGCAAATGAACTTCAAGTTAATGAGTCGCATTTAACCGGTGAAGTTGAGCCAGTGCAAAAAACACAGTTTGCGTTAACTGGCGATGTTCCTTTAGCCGAACGGACCAACATGGGCTATTCTGGTTCAACGGTTGTTCAGGGTAGTGGCCTTGGAGTGGTTGTGGCAACAGGAATGGCTACTGAATTAGGTCACATTGCGCAGCTTTTAAATGAAACTGAAAATCAGAAAACACCAATTGAAAAAACAGTTGCGCAATTAACGAAAAAGTTAATGTATGTTGCTGCTGGTATTGTTGTGTTGGTTTTAGGTTTTGGGATGGGCAAGGAATTAGTCAATACTGGCCAACTGACTTTTACAGGTATTGCCGAGAACTTGTCAACTGCAATTGCTTTAGCAGTCGCTGCCATTCCTGATGCGTTACCAGTGGTGCTGTCGATTGTTTTAACTATCGGCGCAACTAGCTTAGCGCGAAATAAAGGGTTGGTGAAATCCTTAAATAGTGTGGAAACATTGGGCGCAACGACATTCATTGCCTCCGATAAAACTGGTACTTTAACCAAAAACGAAATGACCGTGACTCATTTTTGGAGTAATGGCGTACAGTTTCAGGTGGATCAAAATGGTTACGAACCGTGCGGTGAAATTGAAACTATGGACAATAAAGTCGCTGATCCGGAAATTTATCAGCGGTTCATGTTAGCCGCAGTTTTGAATAATGAAGCCAGTATTAGTCAGGATAGTACTGGCCAGTATCGACCTTTTGGCAATCCAACTGACGTTTCTTTGATTGTTTTAGGGCGTAAGGCTGATTACCAGCGCGAGCAATTATTAAACCAAACTGGGGCTAATAATATTGAAATTGTCCGCGTTTTTCCATTTGATAGTACGCGTAAGATGATGAGTGTGATTATTAAGTGTGGGGCAGATTACAAGATCTTGACTAAGGGTGCACCTGATGTCATCCTGACAAAAACGGATCAAGTTTGGCAACAGCAGCAGATGGTGCCAGTGGCTGAAGTTAAGGAACAACTGCAACAACAAATTAATGCCTATGCGCAACAAGCACTACGGACGTTAGCGGTTTGCGAACGTACGATTACAGCTGACCAAGCTAAAAATGCGCCGCAAGCTGAATTGGAACAACAGCTCCAATTACTGGGGATTGCGGGCATTATTGATCCACCACGACCAGAAGTTAGACGTTCTATTGCGACCCTGCATCAAGCAGGAGTCAATGTGGTCATGATTACTGGTGATTACGCTGCGACTGCAAGCGCGATTGCACTCAAGCTGGGTATTATTACTGATGCTGACGCAAAAGTAATGACTGGTCCTGAGATTGACCAGTTAGATGATGCTGAGTTAGCTGCATTAGTACCTGATATTCGGGTTTATGCCCGGGTATCACCAGAGCATAAACAGCGAATTGTCCGGCTATTGCAAGATCATCGTGAAATTGTAGCGATGACTGGTGATGGGGTCAATGATGCGCCAGCACTGCGGGCAGCAGATATTGGCATTGCCATGGGCATTAATGGTACGGAAGTGACTAAAGATTCTGCAGATTTGATTTTGTTAGATGATAAGTTTACGACGATTGAACATTCAGTCGCTGCAGGTCGACGTATCTTTGCGAATATTAAGAATTTCATTCGGCATGAATTAACCACCAATGTGGCCGAAGTATTGTCATTGTTATTAGGCGTCTTCTTTATGACTGCGTCAATTGGCCGTGTTTCAGAATTGACACCAGTTTTATCAGCATTGATGGTTCTGTGGGTCAACATGGTTAGTGATGCCTTGCCGTCATTTGCGTTAGGCTATGATGAGGCAGAACGGGATATTATGAAAGAACGCCCGCGTGATACGCAGCAGTCGATTTTTGCGGAAGGCTTGTTGTCACGAGTGTTAGTTCGAGGAATTGTGATGGGAGCGGTTGTGTTTGTGGCCTTTATTTGGGCCGCCAATGCTGGTTTTGCCCCAGAAAAATGTCAGACAATCGCATTCCTGACTTTAGTATTCGGTCAATTGTGGCATGTTTTTGACGCTCGCAGTACAACGACACTTTTCCATCGTAATCCGTTCAGTAATGGGCGGTTAGTATTGGCAGTATCGTTTGCTGGTGTGGCTTCATTATTGCTCACTGTCATTCCATTTTTCAATGAAGTTTTCGGGACAACCGCATTAACCGCACCACTTTACTTGGCGGTGATTATTGTTCCTGTACTACCAACACTGTTGTTATCAGGAGCTAAAGAAATCTGGCCAGCAATTAAATGGTGGTAAGTAGCAATTACCATCAACAGTTCACAAAAAGCGTCTGGGATATAAGTCTATCTCTAAAAAAATAATAGGAGCTTTCGTTGCTGCAACGTGTTCTCAAAAGGCAACCGGTTCCGCTTAACGCAAAAATGCCGAGTAATTCTAACGAATTGCTCGGCATTTTACGTTAATGCTCAGCGGCTGACCGCCTTTTATCACACTCTTTTTTATCTAGTCGATATTATTTTTTGGAGCAGGGTGTTCGTTCAACTAACGATGGCTTTCCATAAAAGTAGCCTTGATGAATATTGATGCCATAGAGTTCAGCTAAAGCTTGGTCGGACTTATCTTCAATCCCTTCAAGAACGACACTTAAATGATATTCCTGTGCTTGTTTAGACCAAAAAGCTAAATAGTCGGGAATTTCAGTACTATGACCTGCTTCACGTAAATTTTGCATCGCTAATTTAATTTCATCCACATAAGGAAGCAAGAGTTCAACATTCTCGAAAGTATTCGAACCTGTACCAACATCATCAATGCCCAAACTGATTTGGTATTGATGTAGAAATAAACTAAATTCTTTTACTTCGGCTAAGGTTGGGGCCTCTGTCAGCTCGACCATCAATCCTGCTGGATCAATGCGCTTTTTTAGTTTAATGATTGCCCCCAGCGTAATTGGATTACGAAATTGTTCAAGATTCAAATTAAAGGCAACAATTTTATTTTTGACGCGTGTTTCCAAAGTGTCAATTAAGTCTTCAACTAATTTTGTTTGTTCATTAATGTTAACTTCATTAAAACTTTTCGGGAGGTGCCAGGTATTATCGCTTTTTTGGCGTAGGAGAACCTCATATCCATAAATTGAGTTACCTTTATAATCGACCTGTGGCTGGGCAAAAAAACGATACATCGTCCACACTCCTTACTCAGAATAATGCTGATTTCAATTCAACCAGTGAAATTAAATGTTAGTTTTTTTCTAAAAATTATTCTCTATACTGAAAAATAATTCTAACATAATTAGAGTAATATGCAATGACTAACCAGTAGTTTTGTATGACTATTCGCAATTAGTTGGCTATCTGGAAACTATCCATATCATAGTGGACTTTTCCTATCAGGTCAACAAATTAGCTTGATCAATAAAAAGTTTTACAAGTGTCAAACAATAAGCTGCTGATTATCTTTAATTTGCAGATAAATTGGCTTGCTCATTAATTTAGTTTTGGTCACTAACTTGTTGATACTTTTGGTAAGTTTGTAATTGCCGTGGGGAAAGCTGCACTTCAATTAAAGTACCTGTTTCTGTGTAATCTTGGCTTAAAATTTTAGTATTTGCGGTTAATTGGGCTAAGTCACGCGCTTCGCTGAAAGGAATCAGTAATGTAACTGTTTGATAGTTAGCATAGATTTGATCAGTGATCATTTTTGCCAGTAGTTTAATTGAAGCTGAATCTTTAGCAGAATAAGTGAGATCATGGCCTTCAATTTCGGGATAGCTGACATTCTCGCAACGGTCAGCTTTATTAAAGGCATAAATCATCGGAATATCCTTGATCCCAATTTCTTTCAGTGTTTCAGCTGTTGTTTGCATCATTTCGCGATAGTTAGGATCAGAGAAATCAATTACTTGAATTAATAGATCCGCTTGAGCCGCTTCAGCTAAGGTCGAGTTGAAAGAGGCAATTAAATTGTGTGGTAGATGACTGACGAAACCAACCGTATCACTTAATAGGAAACGTTGATTTTGAGGTAAGACGATTTTGCGAACGCTAGTGTCCAACGTCGCAAATAACATGTCCTTCTCAAAAACTTGTTTGTCAGTTCCTTGTTCGCCAGCAAAAGTCCGTAGTAATTCATTCATTGTTGTTGACTTACCAGCATTAGTATAACCAACCAAAGCAACGCGAGGAATATCACTTTCATTACGGCGTTGCTGCTGTGTATCAGCAACTTGATCTGAGCCAGTTAACTTTTGCTGTAAATCACTGATTCGCTTACGAATGGTCCGCCGATTTAATTCTGTTTTAGTTTCACCACTACCACGGTTTTTGAAACCGCCACCGCCACGTTGCTGGTCAAGATTATTAGCGGAGGGATGGATGCGTGGCAAAGCATATTGTAAACGAGCAATTTCGACTTGAATCTTGGCTTGAGCAGTATGGGCGCGGTCGGCAAAGATTTCTAAAATTAATTCGGTGCGATCAAGTACATGCAAACCGGTTTGCTTTTCAAGATTAGCAATTTGTGATGGTGACAGTTCATCATCAATTACGATGGTTGTTGCGTTGAGCTCTTGTGCTAATCCTTTGATTTCTTCCACTTTTCCGGAACCAAAATAAGTTGCGCGATCAACCCGATCTAGATTTTGCCGAACTTCACCAACAACAGCCAATTCGTCAGCAATTGCTAGCTGTTGCAGTTCAGTCATCGTATAGTCAAAGTCGGCCCGCCCATTATAGTTTAAACCACCTAACAAGACGCGTTCCTGTGGTGCTTGGACTTCAATAGTATTGGTCATAGAAAAACCTCCTAAAATAGTGTGTGCGGTGTAATGACAACTCCGAACACGTTTAAAATTATAAATAGCTAACTCTTAACGAAGGGGTCAATCAGTTTTTGGGCGCAAAAAAAGAGTCGACTGGACGCCGACTCTTGCTCTCTTAAGTAAATTAAAATCTGTTAAGCGTACAAGAACTGTCATCAATCGTTAAGCGTGCTTATTTAGTTGTAGATGATAAAGCGGCACTCTTTAAACGAATCATTGATAACATTCCCTTCTCGATTGAATACTGGTTCATAGTAACACAAAACTGGCTTTCAGGACAAGTCTTTTACTCCTAACTGGGCGTTAAGTTCTCTTCAATTTGAGAAGGCAGTTGCTGGGCGATTTTATCTAAAGTTGGTTTTGGGCAAAACAGTGGACAACTCCGTTGCGGCCGGCGGGGTGCGGAACGCTGTGGGCATTGATTGAAGCTTATTGCTCCGCAACAATCTTCAATACAAGCCTTATCCTAAGCGCTAAAGCGCCAAGGATAATTTCACTGCTACTCGCAGGCTCGGGCGCAAATTAAAACCATTGGCTGGCACCCCGGCGGCCTCCACTCCGTTTTGAGCTAGTCTGTTCCACTTTAGATTTAATCGATCTCAAGGCAGTACTGACAGAACTAATTGTTGATTGCCAGCAACCACCAGATAGAACTAACGGAATTCAGCACCACTATAAGCAAATCAGAGTACACTGAACTACAAAACCTGTGTGACAATCTTTCGAGAGAGATAAAATTGAAAGATATCACACAGGCTATTTTTGTCTTGCTATTCAACTATTATTGCCGAATGAACTAAGTTGCTTAGTCTCGCTATAACTGCCTTAACTACAAGCAACAGTGAAAGTCATCAACTTAATTCCAGACGGAATGGAGGGACCGGGTTGTCAGCCGCGAAATTATTGTTAGTGCTTTAGCACTTACAATAAGCCTCGAATTTGAGATTTTTCGCAGAAAAAGCTCAAATCGACGGCCGCCACGTTCCACGACAAGCAGCCCGCAATGCAGTCAGAACCAATTCCGTTTTAATAACTTTACCAGGGTTTAGTGCTTTTGAACTTTGATTTGTAATTGGCTTCAATCGATGGCCGCACCGTTCCACGACAAGCAGCCCGCAATGGAGTCAGAACCAATTCCGTTTTGACAGATTCATCGGCTTTAGTGCTTTCAAACCTAGCTGGCAAGTAATTCAAACCAAAATCGGTCGCTGGTCTGAACTACATCTAACAAGGCTGTAAGGTTAAAGTGAGTTTTGTTAGATAAAGCCCACTAAAAGCAAAATTTAATTTGCTATACTTAATTTTGTTAAGAAAACGGAGGGATTAAATTGACAGAAAATGTCGTAGCAGTTCAACACTTAGTTAAAACATATGGTAAAGGTAACGAGAAAAAATTTACCGCATTAAAAGATGTTAATTTTACCGTGCAAAATGGTGAGTTTGTTGGGATCATGGGGGCTTCTGGTTCTGGAAAGACGACCTTATTGAATATTTTATCAACATTAGATAAACCAACTAGTGGTAATGTCCTGATCAATAATCAAGATATTACCCAATTAAAAAATAATCAGATGGCTGATTTCCGTGGTCGGGAGATTGGGTTTATCTTTCAGGATTTCAATTTACTAGAAAATTTAACTGCCGCTGAAAATATTGCCTTGCCATTATCTTTACAAAATGTGGCACCGAAAGAAATTCAACCAAAAGTTGCTGCAATTGCTAAACGCTTGTCGATTGAAAACGTCTTGGATCACTATCCAACTGAATTATCTGGTGGTCAAAAGCAACGAGTAGCTGCAGCGCGTGCGTTAGTTCATCAACCAGCAATTTTATTTGGTGACGAACCAACTGGGGCCTTGGATTCTAATAGTGCGCGCGAATTATTGGAAACCATGGATTCATTAAATCGTGAAGATCAAGTTTCAATTTTGTTAGTCACTCATGATCCTTTCTCAGCTAGTTATTGCCAACGGATCCTCTTTATCAAAGATGGTGAAATTGGGCAGGAATTACGTCGTGGTGATCGAAATCGGGCTGACTTTTATCAAGAAATTCTTGATAATTTGGGTACATTTGCGGAATAGGGGGATTTTTGATGTTATCGAAATTAGCTTTATCAGGCATTAAAAGTCGTCTGAAAGATTATTTGGTGCTGTTCTCAGGCTTGATTGTGGCGGCGGCAACATTTTATATGTTTATGGCCTTGGCAACTAATCAGGATTTCTTAGGTAAGAATTCGATGATTGGCGCGGCTAATACTAGTATTGTCTTTATTTTTGGTGCGATTTTATTAGCAATCATTACACTGGTCTACTTAGTTTACGCTAATTCATTTCTACTGAATATGCGGCAGCGTGACTATGGGATGTTCATGATGCTGGGTGCCAAAACCAGTAAAATTGCTCAGTTGATTTTTATGGAAACATTTGTTTTAGGTACTGTGGCAACCTTAGTTGGGTCGCTCATTGGAACAGGTTTGGCACAAATAGTGGCGCAGCTATTAGTTCAACAACTAGGTCTGAAGTTACAGCATTTCAATGCTTTTTATTTACCAGCCTTTTTAATTACGATTGCTTTCTTCATTGTCTTGTTTATCTTGGCAGCTATTTGGAATAGTCGTAAGTTGATCAAGGCGCCGGTATTGAAGCTCTTGCATAGCGCTGACCAGCCAGCACGGATGGCTGTTAAAACTGGGCGCTTAGCTGTTCAAGCTATTTTAGGCGTGATTCTGTTAGCGGTTGGCTATTGGGCGATGGCGGCAATTAAGCAATTGCAATTATTGGCAATTCCAGTTGCATTGGTGACGATTGTCCTAGGCAGTTATTTCACGTTTAATGCGACCTTCATTTGGATCATTCAGTTTCTCAAGAAAAATAAGAATTTCGCACTAAAAGGTTTACGTAACTTTACTTTGTCACAGTTAAGTTTCCGAATTCATGATTATACACGGATGTTAGCGATGATTTCGATTTTATTCGCTTTGGCTTTAGGGGCAATTACTGTTGGCTTAGGTTTTCGTAATGATATGAGTGCGGTGACTTCAGCAAGCACACCTTACGATTTGAAGTTGTATACGACTAATCAGGCAATTGATCAACAGGTTGCAAAATTAAATACGACTAGCAAAACGGCTTATAGTTTCAAAAAAGTAGGCAAGAAATATTATTATAATATTGCCGAATTTGAAAAAACACCAATGTATTACATGCATTATAGTGGCTCAACTGGTGAAATCACGTTACCAACTTTGCAACGTTATCAAGCCAAGGATTATCAAAACGTTAAGCAAGATAGCCCGGCTTTTGATAGTGCTTATCGTGAGTTGAGAGTGGACGATAACTATGAAGACCTGCCTAATTATGCTTTTGTTGATCAGACTAAGTTTGACCAAGTAACGGCACCAACCAAGCAAGTTGTTCTGATTCGAGTTAAAGACTTTGGCAAAGATCGTCAACGAATCGGTAAAATTGAGTCATTACAGGCCCAAGCCTTGCCAGCATACAAAGAAATTTTAAGTAATTCGAAGTATGCCAGTGCAATGATGGCAACGGCTTTGTATTCTGGAATGATCTTCATGGGCTTCTTCTTAGGAATTTCGTTCTTAGCTATGTTAGCAAGTTGCTTAATGTTCAAAATTTTATCCGGTGCGTATAGCGATGTTCGTCGTTATGACATGCTAAATAAAATGGGCACCCGTAGCCAAGTATTACGGCGCTCAGTTGCCAAGGAAATCGGTATTTTATATGCCTTACCTGGCGCATTAGGCGTGATCCACGTGTTATTCGGACTGCAACTCTTTAAAATACTAATGGTCAATCCGTACCATGGCATTTGGTTACCATTCCTGATTTTCATTGTGCTTTATGGCTTATATTATTGGATCACTGTGTTACTTTATCGCGGCATTGTGATTCCTAAAGTTGAAATTGATAAATAAGTTGCTCATTAGGAGTGTGTGACAGCAGGCGGTCAGCTGGTGAGCATTAACGTAAAGTGCCGAACAATTCGTTAGAATTGCTCGGCACTTTTGCGTTAAGCGGAACCGGTTGCCTTTTGAGAACATGTTTCAGCAGTTAAAATGCGTTTTGTTTTTGATAAAATGACTGACGTCTAGATTCTCTTGGCGATTGAGCTAATTTTTGATTATCGCTTAGGTTATTTATCGTTCAGCTTATTTCTTATTCATGAAGCTTTGCCGTTGGCGCAGAAAACAAATCGCAAGGCTGACATTTATCAGAACAACGACCATTGTCACACTCACAATTATGGTGAACTGTGGTTGACTGATACAAATCAAGCAACCCATTAAAGTAGTTCCAACAATTGTGAAGTTTAACCAGTGTGGGGTCTTAAAACTGGTACGATTATAACTTTGGGCTAAATAATTACCTAAATAAAGCAAGCCAATGCCACTATATAAACAGAAAACGGCAAAGCTATTGTTGATTATTGTGCTGCGCAGAAAATCCCAAGAAACGGTAATCAGACTAAGGCCAAATAAAATTGGGTAGTGCAAGTAAATTAATTTCACGCCTGTTTCTGGGGCTCGTTTAGAATCAATCAGATGGTCAAATTCCACCAAATAACTCATGAACAAGCTACCCACAATTATCAGAACAAAGACTGAAGTTAGCGTCAAGTTTTTCAAAGTAAAATAATCAGCAATGTTAATGATCATTTCACCAAAAGTAATGATTACCAATAAGGTGAGACGCTCCAGCAAGTGTGAAAAAATAATCGGATGTTGCTTCATATCAGTCGTAAAAAAGCTAGGTAAGAGCCAACTGCTTAACACGCCGACTGCAGCCAAAATTAGGCCCGCTGGTTGTGGTAGCCAAGCACTAATTAGTAAACTGCCAGCTCGCAAACCGAGAATGAACAGAAAATCGCGGGCAATTTTTCGATCAGCCGCTTGTGCTGGCCGCCAGTAAACTAGGGTATATTGTGCTGCCAAAGTCAGTGACATTACGCCAGTAGACAGGACAAACGGTCGAAACCAAGTCTGCAGATTGCCGGAAAATGTATTCGACATGAACAGGAGCACACCCATATCAATCATGAAAAAAATGACATCAGTTAATGAATTTTGACCATAGCGGTTAGTGTAAACTGTTTCGATCATCCAACTATTTAGGAAAATAATTAAAACAATTGCGAAAAACAGAAAAGTTAAGGCAGGATTAGTATGTTGATTCAAATCAGCTAGAATTTTAGTCGTATTGGAAATAGCATAGGCAAAAACTAAATCGAAAAAAGCCTCAGTTAATTCCACACGTTTCCCCATAATCTTAGTTGCCATTTTATTATGCCCCGCAAACAATTATTTAGATTTAGTGAGATGCTTTTTGCCGCGGCGTAATTCTTGGCGGCGTTTTAAACTTTCGGGATAGAGCAGCGAAATAATTGGTGAAGCAATATAGGCCACAATTGAGAAGTTAGGCGACAAAATGGCTAAAATGATTAAAAGTAAATTAACGCCTAGCGTAGAAATCAGCCGTAACACAATAATTCGGTCGAAGAAAAGTCGGTAGCTTTGTTGGTCGCGGAAAGTTTGCTTCTGGCCGCTGTAGAATAGCCAGTAATTGAACAGCTGGACTAGTAGTTGCACCACGCCATAAGTGACTGCCGCTAAGCGATTGGGTGTTTGCATCAGCCATTTAGTTAGGATCGGAATCATTGACAAAGTAGCTAGAAACAGAAAATTCAGAACGACGATTTGCTTGGTCGCTTTTTGAACAAGCATGAGAAATTGACGATTCTCATACCAGAACTCAGCTACAATAAAGAAACTCACTAAAAAAACGGCAATATTGCGGATAAAATAAAAATAGCCACCATAGCCAGCCTTGGGCATCGGAATTTCCAATAATATAATCGTCATAATGATAGCAATCACGCCATCGTTCAGATTTTCAAGCCCCGGCTTCATTTGGCGCGGCATTTCGTCAACGACCAAATGCTGAACGCGTTTAAAATCGGGTGAATCTTCTAGTTGGTCTTCTTGGGTTTGTTTTTGCTGTTGTTCTTGATTAGTCATGATTTACTCCCCAGTCATTTAGTCGCCAAAATTGTACCATTTTTTCGGAGTTGACTCCAGATAGAATGGTAATTGCGCTAAGTCTTCCCCATGAATAGTGGTGGTGGCTACGCGATTTTGCGGTCGTGGAATGTAGCGGGCATCGATCTGAGCCCATTCTGCGAACGGTCTCAGATACGAGCCTTAGTCTAACCGCTGAAGCGGCAAGAATAATTTCACTACTGAGACAATCGCCCAGCCACCACCTGCTGTAATTGTCAAAATTAACCACCACTCAAGAAAAATCAAACAGTAGTGAACACAAATAGCGTATTGACAACCCTTTTTAGAAGAAGTGTCAATACGCTATTTTTATTACTGCCAAATTATTCTTAGTGGCTCGGCTACTTAGAATAAGGCTTGTATCTAAGACAATTGATTTTTAATTGGCTTGGAGCAACGCCGGCAGCGTTCCACGACAAGCAGTCCAGAATGCAGTCGCCACCGCTCTGTTTTGAAACCAGTACTTTAGTCAATCTTATCCAAGCGATTGTAATAAAGTACAGTGATACCTTCGGCAGTTAATTGCAGCTTGGTGACACTGGCATTGCGCGGTGCCACAGTTGTATCAAATTGACCTTGACCAAATTTTTCAACGATACTACGAATGGTGGTGCCATGGCTAACCAACAAAACATTGTCGCCATTGACATTTTCTTGGCGTAGCATTTTGAAACCTTTACCAATCCGAGTCCAATATTGCGGGGCAGTTTCTGCATCGTGGAAAGGATCAATGTCATGCATAAATTGCTTGGATGCATCAATACCATATTGGGCAACAATCTTGCTAAAGGTTGGGGCACCATGAGGAGCACCAACTTGATACCAAGTCTGCGCAGAATCAGCCCCTTCAAAATAGCCATAAAAAACTTCACGAAACAATGGCGTTGGGTGATAAGGCACAGTGGTATTCATATTCTTGCCTAAAATAATTTCGCAAGTCCGCATTGCCCGTGTGGTGTCAGACGAATAAGCATGGGTGAAAGTGATGTGACGCAAACGCTGAGCTGCATCCTCAGCGCCTTGAATACCTGCTTCAGTTAACGGCGAGTCAGACCAGCCTTGCATCCGATTATATTTATTGAAAAAAGTTTGGCCATGCCGCACTAAGTAAACTGTAATTGTTTTCATAGTAAAAGTCCTTAAGGCACGAAATGGCCACTTTCAACATCCTTGATGAAGTTTTCCAAATGTTCAAAGTAAACATCAGGATTATCCATCATATGATGGTGACCGCCATTTGGGGTTGTTTCCAAGCGTGCATTGGGAATTTGTTCAGACATCCGTAGGGCAGATGACAATGGCATGGTTTCGTGTTGGCCAAAAGTCAATAAAGTTGGTACCGTGATATTTTGAATTTGTTTGCGTAAATCAAATTCTTTTAATTTACCAGTTACGACGAACTCATTATCGCCTTGGAAAGCATTATAAACTGGCGTTGCCATGGTTGAAATCAAATGACGAATCGCGGTTGGTTGGCGCCGATCAACGTAACCGGCATTTAAGATATCAACGTATTTTTGATACTTAGGATTAGCCCAGTCGCCATCAGCTTCGCAACGTTTCATAAAAGCAACGGCCTCAACTGGCAAGGCTTCTTCACGGACTTTATTGATGTGAACAACATATTCATCAATGTTGTCGATCATGCTGGAGATGATGGCACCTTTTAAGTGTTGACCATACTTTAACGCATAAAGCATGGTTAAAGCGCCACCCCAAGATTGACCAATTAAGTAGAAATGGTCGATGCCGAGTTTTTGCCGGACTTCTTCAACTTCATCTAGGAAGTAATCAGTTGTTAAATATTTTTTAGCAATTTCTGGATCAGAATAATCAGGTTGATCAGAGTAAAATGAGCCTAATTGGTCATACATATGCACTTGAACACCTAAATCGGCTAATTTCTCACCAAAATTTTCCCAGTATTCATGCGTACCACCAGGGCCACCGTGCAAGCAAAGCAAATGAATATCGCCTTGACCTTGAGTATTGGTCCATAAATGATAGCCGTTGTCTAATGTTAAAATAGTTGTGCCTTGTTTCATCTACGCCACCTAGTTTCTTTAATTTACTGTACATTGTTATTGTATCATTACTTGTTGGCTTTGCGGGCTGAAAATCAGAAAACAATTGACTTTGGTCTAGGTGAAGGCTGGGATTAGAAAATAAAATTAATTTTAGGCAAAATACCGGATAAACGTTGTTGCGACTAGTTGTTTGTGGCATGTCTGGGAAATTGCCTTAAACAATAAAACCTAGTCAACAATTTTAGAAGTAAAACTAAAAATTGCTAACTAGGCTAATTTTTTTTGATTCAATTTTGCTGCTAACGATGATCAGTTGTTCCGACCAATTAATACCATTGCTACTTTCAGGTCGTTGGTTCAAAGACTTGGTTTACTTAAGAATTCGTTTGATTTCACGTTCTTCATCAGCTGTGAATGTCAAGTGATCAGCGGCATGAATATTCGCCAATAAGTTTTCCTCACTAGTAGTGCCAATAATGACACTAGCAACTGACTGGTCTTTTAATAACCAAGCTAAGGCCATTTGGGCTAAAGTTTGGTCCCGTCCCTTGGCAAGGTCGTTTAGCTGATTCAACTTGGTAACGACTGCATCTTTGCCATTAGCGAAAATTTCTTGATTGGACCAGTGAATTGGGAAGTCATCAGGGATGCCGCCAAGATAGCGGTCAGTCAATAATCCTTCCGCCAATGGCCCGTAAGCGACTAAACTCCGGTTATTTTTCTTCAGAACATCCATTAAACCACTAGTGTAAGCGTCAGGTCGAAACATATTGTATGAAAATTGATTGACTACAAAAGGAACTTTCAAATCAGTCAGCAACTGAATCATCGTGTCGCTTTGTTCGGCATCGTAATTACTAATACCAATATAGAGCGCCTTGCCAGAATCGACAATTTGCTTCAAAGCTAATGCTGTTTCTTCAGGATTTGTTGCTGGATCAGGCCGATGACTGTAGAAAATATCAACATAATCCAGTTGTAGACGTTCCAGACTATGATCGATACTTTGTAACAAATTTTTCCGTGAATTGAAGTGCTGATAAGGGCTAGGGCCCATTTCAAAACCGGCCTTGGTAGTGATGACTAATTCATCACGATAAGGTTTGAGATTATGCTGGTAAATTTCACCAAAAAGTTTCTCAGCCGAGCCAACTTCAGGCCGGCCATAATTATTAGCCAAATCAAAGCTAAAAATGCCATTATCAAAAGCCTTCAAAATAACTTTCTCACGGTCTTCTAAGGGATCAGCACTGCCGTAATGTCGCCAAAGTCCTAAAGTAATCAGTGGTAATTGTAACCCAGTATCACCGACGCGGCGGAAGGGTAATTTTTCGTAACGATCACTTGCTGCTGTATACATGCAAATTCCTCCTTAATAATTAAGTTCTACTTCTATATTGTAGAGGTTCAGTTAGGTGGGGTCAAAAGATGGGACTATAGTTGCTGGGGGACATTTAGCAAGTTAAATCTAAAGTTGGTTTTAGGCGGAATAGCAGACAACTCCGCTGCGGCCGGCGTGTTGTGGAACGTAAAATAGTGCCAAGTCTTCCCTAATTTGGAGAGGTGGTTGCTGGGCGATTTTTAGGGCGTGGAACGGCGTGGCCGTCGATTTGAGCTTATTGCGTTAGCAATAAGCTCAAATCAATCCCGACACCGTTCCACAACCCGCAGCCCGGAATGCAGTCAGAACCAATTCCGTTTTGACAAATTCACTAGGTTTTTGTGCCTTTTAACTTTGCTTGGTAATTGATTCAAGTTAATCTCAGATGTATTCCGCAATCTGATGCCCACTGTTTTTGACTAGACTTTCTGTTTTTAAAACGTGATAATATAATTATATTTTTGGAGGAGGTTTGGTCATGACTAGTCTAGCAATTGCCGTTTGTGCATTTGGCGGTGGCGTTTTGCGATTAGCAATCAGCCAATGGCTACCCACTCCTTGGGCAACATTGATGATCAACTTGTTAGGGGCTTTTTTATTGCCGCTGTGGAATGGCTTTTTTGGTCCTAAAATTTTACGGGACCGGCGCTGGGCTATTTTAGGGTTAGGTACGGGTTTTTTTGGAGCATTGACAACTTTTTCAAGTTTCTGTTTGGATATTATTAAATTATTGAATCAACAACGGGTTAGTCTCGCCATTATTTATTTAGTTATTTCAATGTTTGGTGGCTTAATTTTGGCTTGGCTAGGAATTACGCTTAGTCAATATTTGGCCGATCGAGAGTTGGTGGCATGATGGCGAATTGGTTATTAGTTGGGCTGGGGGCTAGCTTAGGGGCTCTGGGCCGTTATCATTTCACTAATTTATATAAAAAATTCCGTCCTGAGGCTGGCTATCAGGCGACTTTGCTGATTAATTTAAGTGGGGCGCTGTTGTTGGGGATGTTTGGTGCAGCAACCTTGACGGCACGTTGGTACGCTTTCTTAGGCGTTGGTCTTTGTGGCGGTTGGACGACTTTCTCAACTTTAAATAGTGAGCTTGGTGGGCAAGTGGCTTCACAGAAATTTCGCCAATTTGGCAGTTATTTTGTGTTGACCTATGCGTTGGGCTTACCACTGTGCGCTTTGGGGTGGTGGCTAGGTCATCGCTTTTTCTAAAATGACATGTTAAAATGACGCTATGAGCAGTTGGGTACGGGAGGTAGTCACATGGCCACAAAATCAATTATTACAGGACTAACAGCTTTAATTGGCTTTATAATCGGTTTTTACTTGCACAAAATTTTTCTTTATACCATGCTAGGTTTAGCAATTGGTTATTTAATTGTATTCTGGATTCCTTATGGCATTAACTGGTACCGCAAGCGTAAACAGTCGAAATAACAGTTGGGCTAAATGACTTGTTTGGCGAATAGGGCCATCTTAATGTGGTGGTTCAGATGCTTGAATAAAACTGAAAACTTAAATAAAATAGCAAAAAGCGTCTGGGACATAAGTCTATTTTCCAAAAAATAATACGAACTTTCGTTGCTGAAACGTGTTCTCAAAGGCAACCGGTCCCGCTTAACGTAAAAATGTCGAGCAATTCTAACGAATTGCTCGACATTTTACGTTAATGCTCACTGGCTGACCGCCTGGTGTCACACGCTCTTCTTGGGTAGTGGTAGTCCATGTACTTAGAAATTATAGCGCGTCATCTGCTTGAATGGCTGCTTGGAGTCGTTCGATAAACAATTGGGCTACTTTAGATTGCACGGTATTCTTTTTCCAGATGACTGTAATTGGTTCCGTTAATTTTGGTGCTAAGGGCCGGAAGGTTAATTGGCTTTGTTCTTTGGTGAGGCACTATCGACTGACGCCGACCCCGTTACGACTGAATTCTTTAATTATTATCGCGGTCGGGTGTTTCATCCACGGTCAATTAATTCTAACGCGGCTTGGACTGCCACCACACCACTGGGCTACTTTAACTTTCCCTTGCAAGCTCATATCGATGAAATCTCACCACGACTAACTTTAATTGTTACTGGTGAAAAAGCCCATTCACGTTATCTGGCCGAAGAATCGTATGAACGTTTGCAGGATCCTAAGGAATTAGTCATTGTTCCTGGCACTACTCATACTGATTTATATGATCAAATGGATTTGATTCCCTTTGCCAAGTTTGCTAGTTTCTCTAAAGAAAACTTGTAACATCGGCTGATTTGCAATCAAGGGATACTAAGTCTTCATTAATTGCAGTTGACTGCTAGATGAAATGAGTCAGCTGTCGTAAAAAAATAAAGCTTGAGTGATAACTTCGAATTTAATTAGAAGTTGTGCACCCAAGCTTTTTATTTACGACTTCAATGACCACAGTTGCGTAAACTGGGTTGGGCAAGCTTACACGGATAGCTTTTACTACTAAAAGACAGATAACTAGACCAGTAACTTAATTTGTGATAAACTTATTCAATGCTTTTTTTATTAATCGGTTTATTTTGCTAGTAAAGGTTGTGGGGAGTCATGGCAGAAACAGAAAAATTTGCCCGTCAAACACAGGCGGCCGAGCAACAGTATCTTGATCACGTCCAACAGGAAATTACGCTGGCAGAAGCAAAAGCCCAGCGCTCAATTGATCAAGCCCAAACGGATGCAGCTTCACTGAATAAACAATTCAATGAAGAAGTGCATTTAAGTTACGGTAGTGATACCACTAATCTGGAAACGGCTTTGTCGATTCGGCAACAGCAACAAATGCTGGCGGAACGTGATAATAGTCGCCAACAGTCAACTAAACAGCTGAATATTTTACAACGTCTGGCCAAGACGCCTTATTTTGCGCGGCTTGATTTTCACGAACATGGTGAGCCTAAGCGCGAAACAATTTACATTGGCCTCAGTTCGTTCACTGATCAAAAGGACCATTTTCTGATTTATGATTGGCGAGCACCAATTTCCTCGATTTATTACGATGGGAAATTAGGTGACGTTACTTACCAAACACCTGATGGTGAGCAGAACGTCAATGTTTTACTGAAGCGTCAGTTTTTAATTAAAGATCAGGAAATTCAGTCAATGTTTGATACGACGGAGACAATTGGCGATCAAATGTTGCTGGAGGTTTTGGGCGAAAAGTCCAGTACGCAAATGCGGGCCATCGTTACGACGATTCAACAAGAACAAAATAAAATCATCCGGAATACCAGTGCTGATTTGCTATTTGTGCAAGGGGCGGCTGGTTCTGGGAAAACGTCCGCAATTTTACAACGAGTGGCGTTTTTACTGTATCGTTATCGCGGTAAATTAAATTCCAGCCAAGTGATTATGTTCTCGCCAAACCAATTATTTAATGATTACATTGAGAATGTCTTGCCCGAATTAGGCGAGCAAAATATGGTCCAAATGACCTATCGCCAGTTTGTCGGGCGGCGCTTGCCACAATTGGAGATTTTTAATCCGGCAGCCCAATTTGATGTCGTTCAATCTGATTTAGCTAAGAAAATTAATCAGATTAAGACAAGTTTGCCATTTTTCAAAGCGGTGCAACGTTATGCGAAATTACTGGAAAAAAGTGGCATGATTTTCCGTGATTTGAAGTTCCGCGGCAAGCCTTATTTTGCCAAAGATAAAATTGCGGAAATTTATTACAGCTTTAATGAAAATTACCATTTAGCAAATCGCATGGATGCGACTCAAGAAAAATTAGTTCAGTTATTAAATCGTAAAATTGAACCAGAAACGCGAAAGAAGTGGGTGGCTCGCACAGTCGAAAGCTTGACTGACGAGCAATTACAAGCAATGTATCGTCAAGTTGATCAAGAATTTGAATCCAGTGATGCTGAATTCAAATTCTTGGCGCGGAAAATTGTTACTAAAGAATTGCAACAAGTTAATAAAGGCATCCGGCGTTTCCGTTTCGTAAATAGTCGGGCCCAATATTTGCATTTCTTACGGCAAATACCACAGCTAATTAATTTGACTGAATATGGCGTGACTGCTGAGGAATGGCTGGCTGATGTTGACCAGGTCCAGGCTGATTTTAAGGATAAGCAAGTAAACTTAGCCGACGTGAGTCCTTACCTCTATTTAATTGATTTGGTTTGTGGTCGCCGACCTGATTGCAAAATCAAATTTGTTTTCATTGACGAAATTCAAGATTACACGCCATTTCAGCTGGCTTATTTACAGGAATCGTTCCCGAAGGCGCGCTACACGATGTTAGGCGATTTGAATCAAGCTATTTTTACTGGCAGCAGTAGTCATACTTTGTTAAATCAAGTGCAAAAATTATTTGCGGCTGATAAAACAGAAGTTGTACAATTAACTCGTTCTTACCGTTCAACAAAACCAATTACTGAATTCACGCGTGCCTTATTGCGCAATGGTCAAACAATTGATACTTTCGAACGCCCCGGCGATTTGCCAAATGTGGCAGTGCGGCCGAAATTAGCAGACTTAGACGGCTTGTTGTTGCAACAATTGCGGTCTAACGACCAACGCAATTTCACTACAGCCATCATCGCCAAAACCAAGAAGGAAAGTGAGGCAATTGCGGCTTACTTGAAGTCTCAGGATTATGCGGCCACGTTAATTCGTTCCGAAAATCAGCGCTTGGCAGCCGGGACTTTGATTGTACCAGCCTACTTAGCTAAGGGTTTGGAATTCGATGCGGTGATCATGTGGGATGCTTCAGCCAGCAACTATCACGACGAAGACGAGCGACAATTGGTTTACACGATTGCCTCTCGCGCAATGCACCGCTTGACCATTCTCGCAGTCGGTGAATTGTCACCACTGCTTACCGTCGATGAAAAATTGTTTAAAGTCGAATAACTAATGCTGAATTACTAGGCTTAAATTTAGTTACGCCGATTCTTAGTTGGGTCTTGCAATTTGATGATTTGAAACACTGCCAAGACTTCCCCAATTAGGGTAGGTGGTGGCTGGGCGATTTAGAGGGCGTGGAACGCTGTGGCCGTCGATTTGAGCTTATTGCTTTCAGCAACAATCTCAAATACGAGGCTTATTCTAAGCGATAAATCGCTAAGAATAATTTCACAGCTGACGCCAATCGCCCAACCACCACCGGCGTAAACTAACAGAACTGATTACCACTGTTTAGAAAAACAGATTGTGGTGAACTAATAGTCTGATTGACAAGCTTTGTGGAGTTGACAAAATTAGCGTGCTGTAAAGTTGGAAGTTCTCAACTAGACTATTGTGGTTTAATTGTTTAAGATGTAGCCACTGTCGAACAGAGTTGAGCTACTCCACAATAATTGCCTTAATCACTAACAACAGTGAAGTGCACCACCTCAATTCCAGACGGAATGGAGGGCGTGGTTGTCAGCCAATGGCTTTTATTTGCGCCCGAGCTTGCGAGTAGCAGCCAAATTCTCGTTGGTGCTTTAGCACTTACGAGAAGACTTGTATTTGAGACTTTGTGGAGCAAAGGCTCAAATCAATGTCGGCCGCGTTCCACAACCAGCAAGCCCGCAATGGAGTCAGACGCAAGTCTGTTTCAAAACTACACCAGTGGTTTTGAACTCGTAATTATCTTAATTTACTACTAGTTGAAGTGGTAATTTTAAACGCATTCAACTAAAAATATTTTCAGTAACAACGCTTCAATCCTGACCGTGATGGCCAGAAATTTGCTAGTGGGAGTTAACGCGAAATGGCCTTACCGGAGAACTATAATTATTACACCCGTGACGAGTGGTGTAATTTTCACGGGAAGAATCAATTAAATACCGTTACTCAAGAAGAACTACACTCAATTGCGGCCTTGAACGACCGGATTTCTTTGAAGGATGTTCAGGAGATTTATGTGCCGCTGCGGCATTTGTTGCATATTTATTTGCATCATTATCAGCATCTGGTTGAAGATCGGGCTGATTTTCGCGGCGTGGCAGCAACGCACACGCCATTTCTAATTGGCATTTCCGGCAGTGTGGCCGTTGGTAAAAGTACGACGGCGCGTTTGCTGCAATTGTTGCTCAGTCGTTCGTTGCCTAATCAAAAAGTGCAGTTGATTACCACCGATGGTTTTTTGTACCCTAATGCAGAATTGAAACGTCAGGGGATTTTGAATCGCAAGGGGTTCCCTGAAAGTTACGACATGGAAAAATTGCTGACTTTCTTAGACCAAGTTAAATCAAATCAACCGCAGATTGAGGTGCCCCGTTATTCTCATCAGGTTTATGATGTGTTGAATGATCATCCCGACATCATTGATCAGCCGGATGTTTTGATTGTTGAGGGGATCAACATCTTGCAATTGCCTAGCAATCAGCAGATTTATGTTAGTGATTATTTTGATTTTTCAATTTATGTGGATGCTAAGCCAGATTTAATTGAGGAGTGGTATTTGGATCGCTTCAAGGTTTTGTTGGACACGGCCTTGCAGGACCCAGAGAATTATTACTACCAATATGCCATTGGTGACCGTGACGAGGCCTTAAAAATGGCTCATCGCGTCTGGCGGGATGTTAACTTGAAGAATTTACGGGAATATATTTTGCCAACCCGCAATCGTGCTGATTTGATTCTGCATAAGACCCAGCATCACGTGATCGATAAAATTGGGTTGCGACGATATTAAAATAAAAAATTAAAACTCAATCCTGATTGGATTGAGTTTTTTTGTATGGTTAAAAGTATTTTAGGAATAGCAAAAGTTCAAACTGCTGCCAATAGGGGGTACTTTTTTGAATCCGCAAGTTTTACACAGACCATAGTGAGAGTGGAGATGAATTTTCTAGAACAAAAAAAGCCAAATTTTCAAATGGCAAAAAAGGGAAGATAGTCATGAAGAAAAAACGTGTTTGGATTATTGCAATAATTGTATTGTTTGTAGTTGGTGGCGTAGTGAGCCTCAACTATTGGAATTCACATCGAATGGATATTCCTTATTATGAATTGGAACAACGCCAAGTAATTTTATCAGATAAAATTAATAAGACTTCCAATGATCAGGAAAATGGTTTGTTTTATTTGGCAAGACAGTCAGCTAAAAAAGCTGCAACTATGGCGGACGGGAGCGAATCGGAATGGAACAACTTGAAGGATAGTAGTTTGTATGTAGAAAAGACAAAAGAAAAACATGTTTATCTATTTTACTATGTCGTTCAGTCTAGTAAACCAATGAAATTAAAAATCCGGTACAGAATCAAGTTGCGCCTAAACAACCCATCGTTGTATACAAATAAATTAAATTACGATATCGTTGAGTTTAATTTAGCGGGTATCGAGTAGAAAAATAAAAATGCCATTCAAATTGAATGACATTTTTTTGCAGTTAATTCTTGTTGATATTATCAAGATCAGTTAGATTTTGTGGCATTTTTTGTTTAATGAGTGAAATTAATAAATTGGTGAGTTCTTCAGGGGCTACTTCACTCAAATTAATTTTTCCTTGAGCAACCATTTCCATTAGTTCAATATAAGCATAGCCAAGTGCACCGGTTATTATCGCACCAACAGTTCCTGAAATAGTACCGCCGATCACCCATCCACCGGGGATTAATTTGATCAACGAGGTAGCCACAGACTTTCCCGCAGAGATGGCAGTAAAAACGCCTAATGCCCCAGCCAGCGCAGTTTCAACTTTGTTTTTTTGAAAATTGATGCCATAAACCGTGGTTATCTTCACCAGCATTGTGCTTTGAATACTCATCATGATCGGAGCGTCGGCGACCGGGATTGGCACAAACCCGGTCCCAAAATTTGCAACAATTGCGGAATTAATCAGTTTTGTAGCAGCCTGCCGTTTGTTACGCAGTGAAGCTTTCTGAGCACTAGCAAAAGAGTTTTGCAATCCATCTGGTAGAAGGGTAGCTGTTAATTCAATTAATTGATCAACACCAAATGCTGTTGTGTTTTCAGAATCATTTGCTAGGATACTAACGGAGTGCAATTGAGGCAGTTTCTGTTGTGCATATTGTTTTTGTTCATTGGCACTCTTTAAAGAATAGGCTTGGGTAAGGACTAAAATGACGGGAATATTTCGGTCTAAGAACAGTTTCATAAAATTTAATTCTTCGTCTTCAAGACTTGTGCCGGTTGCAGACACACAATACCAAAGACAGTGGATGTCATCATCAGGCGTTTCTGTTTTATTAGTACGACGCAAAATTTGTAGGATTGAATGTTTGGTTTTCCACTGATTAATTTGTTTAAGTTCAAAACCAACGGTATCATAAATTCTGATCGGGAAGTCTTTGTTTTCAATCAAACTAATTTTATCAGTGACTGGCGCACCACCACCGGTTTTGGTCAGTTCTTCGCCAAAGGCAGCGTTAATCAATGTAGATTTACCTGCGCCACTTTTGCCTGCAATAATGATATTGATTTTTGATAAATCTTGAATTTCTTCTTTAGCTTTATCAATTGCTGCATCAAGGGTTTCTTGATAATTATCTGGATTTGCCATGATATCCTCCAACAGACTTAATTAATACGCACTTGGTATTATTATGATTATTTACATAGATGAATGCAAGTTGGAGGTAAATATACTATCTTAATCGAAAGATAAGTCGATTTTTGGAATCACGATTAGAGTTATATTGCTATATGTATAGCGATGAAACGTGTTCGAGGCGACAAATGGCTATGCCTAATTTGATAAATTGTTCGGTCGATTGGCATCGCCCAATCAATTTATCGAAATTATGCTACGCCAAAAGTACGTCGCTCCTCACAACTTACTGAAACGTGTTCGAGGCGACAAATGGCTATGCCTAACTTAATTAATTGCTCGGCCGACTTCATCGTCCAAGTAATTAATTGAAGTTAGGCTACGCCAAAAGACCGTTGCCTCTCACAACTTGCTGAAACGTGTTCGAGGTGCCAGACTGCTATGCCTAACTTAAGTAATTGCCAGATCGGTTGGCAGCGCTCAGTCAATTATTTGAAGTTATGCTACGCAGTCTAACCGGCACCTCTCACACTCTGAAAAAACAGATTGAGTTTTTCTTCAAAAATCGTTATGATAGTAACAGTTATCTTAGTTTTAATGCACGATTAAATTCATAAATGGAGTGTGACAAAAATGGCGGCAGCCGACTTACAAAATGTCGACAAAATCATTGTTTTAGATTATGGCAGTCAATATAATCAGCTCATCACTCGGCGGATTCGCGATTTTGGCGTCTATTCCGAATTACTTCCCAACACCATTACGGCGGCAGAAGTGAAAAAAATGAACCCTCAGGGAATTATTTTCTCTGGTGGGCCAATGAGCGTTTACGACGAAAATGCTTTCAGTGTTGATCCGGAAATTTTCAAATTGGGAATTCCAATTTTGGGCATTTGTTACGGAATGCAATTGATGGCTTACAAGTTAGGCGGTCGGGTTGAATCAGCTGATAATCGCGAATACGGCAAGGCGCAGATCGAAGTAACTGACGCCAAGAGTCCATTATTCAAGGATTTGCCTGCTTCGCAATCTGTTTGGATGAGTCATGGTGACTTGGTCCGCGAAGTGCCAACTGGTTTCCATGTAGTTGCTACAAGTAAAAATGCACCAATTTCATCTTTTGCTAATGACGAGAAGAAAATGTACGGGATTCAGTTCCATGCTGAGGTACGTAACACTGAGTATGGTAATGAAATTCTGCGTCATTTCACTTTCGACATCGCAGGCGCGCGGTCTAACTGGTCAATGAATGATTTCATCGACCAACAAATTGCTAAGATTCGCGAAACTGTTGGCGATAAAAAAGTCTTGCTCGGTTTATCCGGCGGCGTTGACTCTAGTGTCGTTGGCGTGTTGTTGCACAAAGCGATTGGTGACCAATTGACTAGTATTTTCGTGGACCATGGTTTGTTGCGGAAGAACGAAGCTGACCAAGTCATGGCCAGTCTTGAAGGCAAATTCGGCTTGAACATTATCAAGGTTGATGCCAGCAAGCGCTTCTTAGACAAGTTGTCTGGTGTGACTGACCCTGAACAAAAGCGGAAAATTATCGGTAAAGAATTTATCGAAGTTTTCAATGATGAAGCTATCAAATTAGACGGCATCGATTTCTTGGCTCAAGGCACGTTGTACACCGACGTCATCGAAAGTGGTACTAGTACGGCTCAGACCATCAAATCGCATCATAACGTTGGTGGTTTGCCAAAAGAAATGCACTTCAAGCTGATCGAGCCTTTGCGGACTCTGTTCAAGGATGAAGTGCGTGAATTAGGCGAACGTTTGGGCATGCCAAGCGAATTAGTTTGGCGTCAGCCATTCCCAGGTCCTGGCTTGGGCATTCGTGTGATTGGTGCGATTACTGAAGATAAGCTTCAGATAGTTCGAGATAGTGACTTGATTCTCCGTGAAGAAATCAAAAACGCTGGCCTTGAACGCGAAGTTTGGCAATACTTCACCGTCTTGCCAGGCATCCGCAGCGTCGGCGTCATGGGCGATGGCCGAACTTACGACTACACCGTCGGCATCCGCGCCGTCACCTCAATCGACGGCATGACCGCCGACTTCGCTAAAATCCCATGGGATGTTCTGCAAAAGATTTCCGTGCGGATTGTTGATGAAGTCGGGCATGTTAACCGTGTTGTGTATGATATCACATCCAAGCCACCAGCTACGATCGAATGGGAATGAAAGGTAGGAATCAATTGAAGTTACAAAGCCGATAATACCGGTATTTAAAAATTGTAAACTGGCACAAATTAATAAAAATTCATTTGGTTCCCCGCCAAAAATTCCGCCAAAATAATTTGAATGCTCCCATCTATTGATGGTGGGCATTTTTTGTTTACCCCTTATTTGCTATAATTGTAAACAAAATGGTTCAAAATCGAGGACATTATGACAGTTAAGGGATTAACATTAAAAGAAAGTATGAATAAGAATATTCAAGCTATCATGCCGCTTGAAGAAGAGAAATCAGAGTTTGAAATAAGGTTATCAAATTTTATTAAGAACCTTTTGGCAAACAAAAACGAATCTGAAGAATTTCAAAAAAATCTCCTGTCGGATTTTTTAAAAGGTTGTCTACCGAAAAACTTTATTAATACACATAGCCGAATAGATCTGACCATTTACAATGGTCAAGATGCTTCCAGCTCTCTTGGTGTTTTAATTGAAACTAAAAGTCTGACCAATGTAAATGAAATGATGACAACTAAAAATTTCAATGTAAAATCGTTTCAAGAGGCGATTGCATACTATCTGGAAGAAAGAATAGTTAGTGACGCAATTGAAATTAAGAAGATTATTATCTCGAATGGATTATCTTGGTTTGTCATTGAAGCAAAGGAATTTGAGAAATATTTCTATAATAATAAAACTCTTGTTGATAACTACAAGAAATGGTCTCTTAGACAGCTATCAAGTGATACGACTGATTTCTTATACACATCAGTGATTGCACCACAAATTGAAAAAGCAATCGAAAAGGGTATCAGAATTGCACATTTTGATTTGGGTAATGCTGTTCAGTCGAAGAAGGATATTAAGTTAAAGAAAAATAATGTTACCCAATTGTATAGGTTCTTTTCTGCGGAAAATCTATTGAATAAGGAAATTTTTACTGATTCAAATAAACTCAACAAGAAATTTTACGATGAGCTATTGTATATTATGGGTTTGGAGGAAGCTAAAGAGGGCACAACTAAGATTATTAAGAGGCTTAGTCCTGAAAAAAGACAAAGCTTCTCAATGATTGAATCAATAATTACTAGATTGGATCAAAAAGACGTACCGGTAGAAAAACAGTATGATACTGCTATTCAATTGTCAGTTATATGGATTAACCGTATTCTATTTTTAAAGCTCTTAGAATCGCAATTAGTTGCATTCCATAATGGTGACCGTAAATATAAATTCCTCTCTTTTAACAAGATCAAGTCATATGCAGATTTATTTGATTTATTTTTTGGAATTCTAGCCAAGAGACATGATCAGAGGAATTCGGAATTAGAAGCAAAGTATAGTTTTATTCCGTACTTAAATAGTTCTCTATTTGAGGAAAGCCCTGTTGAAACAAGTAGTTATGGAATTACCATTGACCAACTCCGCGAAGGGGATATCAAGGTATATGGAAAGACGGTTTTAAAGGACGAAAAGGGTAAAAAGAAGAGTGGATTATTAGATTTTCATCAATATTTATTCGAGTTTCTGGAGTCCTATGACTTTTCAACTACATCATCAGGTAAAGAAAAGTCTAAAAATGATTTGATTAATGCTTCGGTACTAGGACTTATTTTTGAAAAAATCAATGGTTATGCTGACGGATCATTCTTTACCCCGGGCAATATTACCATGTATATGTCTCGTCGCGCTTTACGATCTGCTGCTATTGATAAGATAAATTCTGATTTAAACTGGCAAGCCAAGACAGTTGAAGATCTTAAGTTTAAAATTAGCAATATTGAAACAGCAAAGAAGGTCAGTGATAGTATTGATGATCTTAAAATTTGTGATCCGGCAGTAGGCTCTGGCCATTTCCTTGTCTCTATTCTGAATGAAATCATTGCTTTAAAAAATGATTTGGGATGTATTTTCGATTCTGAAGGGAAAATACTGAGAAATATTCATTGCTATGTCGCAAATGATGAGCTTATAGTTCAAGACTTTAATGGGGATAATTTTAATTATACAGTTGGTAATTTTGAGGCTACAAGAGTTCAGAAAGCTCTGTTTCAGCAGAAGCAATCTATCATTGAAAACTGTCTATTTGGTGTAGATATAAATCCAAACTCGGCAAACATCTGCCGTTTAAGATTGTGGATTGAATTGTTGAAGAACTCTTATTATGATGACAATGGTGAACTAGTAACTCTTCCGAATATTGATATAAATATCAAAATCGGTGATAGTCTACTTCATAAATTTGATCTCGATTTCTCTTTTGATTTGAGACGTAATGATTTCAAGGAATATCTTCAACTAGTCAAAGATTACAAGCAAACAAGCAACAAAAAGTTGAAGGCAGAACTTTCAATAAATATTGAAAAGATCAAGCGATCCTTTACAGATACCGCCTCTACCCCTGAAATGAAGAGGCTTAATAACCTCCTAACAGAGATGGGGAAAGCTGGAATTATGGATATGTTTGCCGATTCAAGAGAGGAACAAAAAAGATTCGATGAAATAACCGCTCAGGTTCAAAAAGCAAAAAAAGAGCTTGATGAAGTACTGAAAAACCCAATGTTTGCATCTGGATTAGAGTGGAGAATGGAATTTCCTGAGGTTCTAGATGATGAAGGAAATTACGTTGGATTTGATTTGGTAATTGGTAATCCCCCATATATTTTTGCTCGCAATCAATCATTTACGGATGACATGAAAAAGTATTACGTGAAGACATATACAATTAGTGAATACCAAGCAAATACTTACACTCTCTTTATTGAATTAGCATATGGGTTACTTAGAAAGGGCGGAACCTTTGGATACATTATCCCTAACAACATTTTGACCATTCAGACTAATGCAAAAATTCGGAAATTCATTACTGAAAAAACGGGAAATATCGTGATTATCAATTCGTTAGATAAAATTTTCTCAGATGCTTCTGTGGATAATTGTATTTTGTTTTTCAAAAAGAAGAAACCTAATTTTATTTCACTTGAAGAATTGTCCGACGGAGAGTTTATACCTGTAGGGAAAGTTGATTCAACTTTCTTTAAAAACAACTCAAATTTCAGTTTTTCAAAAGTTAAGTATCAAAAAGTATTTGATGCATACGAAAAGATTAATCAGCCAGATATGCGACCGCTTAGTGAAATTTCGACTTTGAAGGCGGGGGTAAAGATCTATGAAACTGGTAAAGGAAATCCACCTCAGACAAAAGAAGACAAACGTAATGACGTTTTTGTTTCAACCTCAGCGGTCGATGCGAATTGGAGAAGATGGCTGGAGGGTAGCAATATTAAAAGATATGCGGTGTCTTGGAGTGGTAAATATGTTAAATATGGGAATAATTTGGCGGCAAAAAGAAATCCCCAGATTTTTAGCAAAAGGCGAATTCTAGTGAGACAGATTCCTTCTAGGAAAGAGTATGCAATTAATGCGATGATAATAGATGATGATTCCATTAATGGTGAGTCAAATTTAATTGTTAGTGAAATAAAACAAAGTTTATTCTACGTCTTGGGAGTCCTGAATTCAAAAGCAATATCCCTTTGGTTTATCATTAAGTTTGATAAATTTTCTAGAAATTTGTATCCACGGTTAGTCTTAAACGAACTTGGACAGTTTCCAATTCCGGATGTTAATGATGTACAAGAAAGAGAAATAGCTAATAACGTTAAGCTATTGATGAATGAGATGGCAAAAGAAGAGAGTAACCATAAATTAGTAGATGAATTGAATATTGCTATTGACGAACAAGTTATGAATGCATTTAAACTTACCGAGGAAGAGAAACAAACTGTTAGGGATTTTGAAATATAGTGGTAGACAAGAACGCTGATTCTTCAAATATTTCGTAATTCGAAGGGACTCTCACAAGAAGATTTTTCTGCAGTTAAGGGTAGTATGCCGACAATTAAGGGAGTGTACAATATTTTGTGTAAATAGTAATTGAAAAGGGAAGACCTTCCCCGTATGATTAAATCGCCAAACATAATCAACGGAGGTCTTCCCCCATGGATCAGTTTAACAAAGAAATCGCTCAAGCACTACTATCTCAAGGAAATTTAAAAGAGGTTTTTCGTGCTCAGTTAGAGAGAACAGTCAACAGCCTACTTCAAGCTGAATTAACCGCAATTTTAGGCTACGATCCATATGATCGCAGTGGTTTTAACAGCGGAAATTCCAGGAACGGACAGTACTTTCGTCAAATAGCTTCCGAGTATGGAAAACTAAATATTTGCGTACCACGTGACCGTAATGGTGAATTCAAAGCAGCACTCATTCCGCCGTACACGCGTCGTGTTGATGCCTTAGAAGAGATGGTTATCAAGCTCTACGAAAAAGGAATCACAACACGTGAAATTGCCGATTTAATCGAGAAAATGTACGGATCGCACTACTGCGCAACAACGATCTCAAACATGACTAAGGTCGTCGAGGGACAAGTTGAAACTTTTCATGAACGTCATTTTACTGAGGCAAACTTCGTTTGTCTCTTCATCGATGCGACTTATCTTCCACTCAGACGAAATACGGTTGAACGTGAGGCGGTCTATATCGCGATTGGCATCACGGCAAACGGAGAGAAACAGATTCTTGATTACCAGATCGCTCCAACTGAAAATGGCGAAGTTTGGTCAGAATTATTAGGTGGGCTTGTAAAAAGAGGTATCATCAACGTTCAACTGGTCGTCGCTGATGGAATGGTGGGACTTGAATCGGCGTTGGAGAGGAGCTACCCACAGGCAAAATTCCAGCGTTGCCTCGTCACATATGAGTCGTAATATTTTTAAAAAAGTACGTGTTAGCGACCGGCAGGCCGTTATGTCTGAATTCAAACAGATTCACCAAGCAACGACAAAATCTGAGGCACAAAAAGTCCTGGACACCTTTATTACGCACTGGGAACCTAGCTATTCTAAAATGACGAAACGCTTAGCAGAGACCCAAAATCTGCTTACTTTCTTTGATTTCCCAACGAGTATTAGAGCCTCGATCTACTCGACCAATCTTATTGAATCTTTCAATAAATCGATCAAGCGAAAAACCAAAGCAAAGGAACAATTTCCAAATGAAGACGCGTTAGATCGTTTCTTAGTCACACAGGTGTTGGCCTACAACGAAAAGAACTTTGGCAAGTCTCATCGTGGATTTAAACAGTGCCAGGATACATTAGAATCGATGTTTTGAAATTGGTCATTTAATCATGCAAATAAGAGTTACTCATTTACACAAAATTCTTGACACTCTCTACTGCATAATTGGTGATATAATTATCATTAACGAATTTGTGATGAGGGTGCATAAACATGGCTACAGCTAAAATCATTGAATTATTACTCGAAGATGGCACATTAGACGGATTGTTGACTGTCCAAGATAGTAGTTGGAATGGAACGATGCTTGTTTCACCACGCGATAGTATCAGTCAGCTATTTCAAAAGGAAGAAACAAAATTCTGGGGAGTTTATCTGTTACTGTCCGATGAAGGCGTCTATATCGGGCAAGCTTCTGAGCTACAAACTCGTCTGAAACAGCATGATAAGTCGAAAGATTTTTGGGAAAAATGTGTTCTCATTACTACCAAAGATGATTCGCTTAATCGTGGTGCGATTGATTATATTGAAGCTGACCTGATTGAAAGAGCCAAACGGGTGGGCAGATTGCACATCGAGAACAAGCAGAATGGAAATAAGACTAATGTATCTGCATTTGAAAAGGTAAGGTTTGATAATTATATAGAGAACGCGCTCTTACTCTTAGAGTTAATCGGTATCGCAGTGTTTAAACAAGATGAAAAAAAGCGTAGAAAGCGAAAAATGATTACTCAATCAATCAATTCAACCCAGTCGATACCCGATTCGCCTTTAGAAATGGATCACGCTGTTGCTTACTATGTTGAATTAAGTGATGGATTCAAGTATCAGGGCACGAGTAACAGAGACTATTTTTTGCGTACAATTGAACATCTTGCCAAAACTTATCCTAATGTTTATCAAGATTTGAAAATAGGCTTTATAAGCAAAAAAGGCCGTCACTATATCGCCAATGAACAACGGTGGTCATCAAAAACTAATAGTCCACTTTATTCTCGAATTAATAATGGTGATTATATCTATTCAAATCAATCAGCAAATTCTTTGCGGGATAACTTAGAACAGTATCTAAAAGCGTTTAATATACAGCGAATTGTATAGTAAATGTAGTGTGAGAAATAACGACACCTAAAAAGTTATTTTTTGTTTGAGAGCGTAAAATATCTTGTGTAAATGCATAAAAGACTTCTGAATTGTATAGAAATAGGGGATGCCTTCCCTTATGATATTTAGTAACCACAGAAAACATCACAGGAGGCGTTCCCCATGAATGAACTTACCACAGAAATTATCGCTGCACTAGCCCAAAAGCAAGATTTGGACGAAGTTTTTCGTCACCACCTCGAAATTGCGATTAACCAGCTGCTTCAAACCGAATTGGCAGAGTTTTTGGGTTACGAACGCTACTCATACGCTGGGATCAACACTGGTAATAACCGCAACGGCAGTTATGAGCGCTCGTTTGATACGAAGTACGGCCAACTTAACTTAACCATTCCTCGAGATCGCAATGGCCGGTTTGAAAATCATACCTTGCCAGCCTACGGTCGGCACAGTGATAATTTAGAAAGCCATTGATAATGAATCAAGAAAGGCCAATAGGGTATACCCTATTGGCTAGATTGGTTTAGTCAAACAAAAATCTTAATTGGTTCCTTATAAGAGCATATAATTCCATCATCACTACCTGTCCTGTTATAATTATGGTAAAGGTGGTGATGATTTGCGATTTATATTTAAGGTATTAATAGTAGTTGTTATTATCCTTGCATTTCCTTTATCCATAGTTCTTGTCTTTAAAAATTGGTCAACGGCTATTGGTACTAGTACACCCATGTTATTAAAGCTTGGTTGGTTGGAGCAGTACGAACCGATATACCTCTTTTGGAGTGGAGTAATTCTGGCGGTACTGTTAATTATTTTTTTGCTTATCACACTTTTTTGGCCACGGTCACAATCATTATATCTTCATCAAAAGTCTGATGGTCAAGTGACCGTCAGTAAGAAAGCTATTGAACATTTTGCGCTTTCAGCACTTCAACATGAACCCTTTATTGGCAACCCCAAGGTATCAGCTAAGTTATCACGAAAAGGGATCACACTTAAAATATCGGGTGATCTACTAAATTCAGTCAATGCTAAGAAACAGACTGCAAATTTTCTCAATCAATTAAAAAAAGATTTGCGTATTTGTCTTGGAATTTCTGAACAGAAAAAAATAAAAATCCGACTCGTTGATTTCAATGAGTCGGACGCTAATGTGCAACAATCTCGAGTTGTCTAGGAGGTGATAACGTGACCGAACTCATTAAAGCCTATTTTTGGCCACTAATTGGTGGAATTATGGGATTGCTCTTAGCGGTCCTTATCATCACTTTTGGATTTTTCAAGACGCTTTTTGTTTTGATTTTTATGGCAATCGGGATTACCGCGGGTTATTATATTCAAAAAACTGGTATCTTAACAAATGTTTTTAAATAACTGTTTGAATTATAAGGAGGAAAAATTATGCAGAATGGAACGCCAAGTGAGAAAACAACAACTAACGAAAAGTCTGGTGTTAAAGGCAATTTAACATTTGATGATAAGGTTATTCAAAAGATCATTGGTATCGCACTTTCTGAGGTAGATGGCTTATTAACCGTAGATGGCGGCTTTTTCGCAAATGTTGCTGAAAAACTAGTTAATACTTCAGATGTCACATCAGGAATTGATGTAGAGGTTGGAAAAAAGCAGGTTGCAGTGGATCTCGACATTGTTGCTGAATACGGCATTGATATTTCTAAACTGTATGACAAGATCAAAAATGTTATCGTTCGGGAAGTAAAGAATATGACCGACTTAGAAGTAATTGAGGTAAATGTGAATGTTGTTGATGTCAAGACAAAGGAGCAACATGAAAAAGATTCGACTTCTCTGCAAGATCGCGTGAGCGATGCCACAGACAAAACGAAGGAAGCCATCAGTAAGGGCGCAAAGAAATCGAAGGAAACATTAGGTGACAGCGTTGATAAAGTAACGTCTGACAATAAATCTAGTCGTGTTAACTAAGGGAGTGAGTAAATATGGGACTTATTTGGTCATTAATCGTCGGGGCAATCATTGGTGCCATTGCTGGCGCAATCACTAACCGTGGTGCTGCTATGGGCTGGATTGCAAACATCGTAGCTGGTTTAATCGGTGCGTGGATTGGTCAAGGGCTCCTTGGCACTTGGGGCCCTTCGTTAGCTGGCATGGCATTGATACCATCGATCATTGGTGCAATTATTTTAGTTCTGATTGTTTCATTAGTTGTTGGTCGAACCAGTAAAAAGTAAGGAGGGAATTTTATGGACGTCTTGAAAAATGTATTTAAGTTTATGATCGCTTCTACACTCATTGTAGGTGGTGTCCTCATCGGTGGCACCGTCTTGGCCGCTAAGAAAGTAGATGGCATTGGTGATACATTGCAACAAAAATTACATGGATAATTAGCCAAATTTATCTGTATTAGGCTTCTTAGAACGTAAATAATTTTACAATCTACCATATAACGTCTCCATCTTTTCAAAACGACTTAATTCTACGGGCTATAAATAACTTAATTTGCCAGTGTATAACGTTTCAGATTAAGCTACCACTATGTTATAATAACCATATCGAAAGGAGATCAATCTAATGAAATATACGAAAACCAAAGCAGTATTAAATCAACTCGTTGCCGATTTGAGCCAGATGTCAATGATTATCCATCAGACGCATTGGTACATGCGTGGACCTAACTTTTTGAAGTTGCACCCCTTGATGGATGAGTTCATGGAAGAAATTGACAGCCAACTCGATGTCATTTCTGAACGGCTGATTGCGCTTGATGGCAGTCCTTACTCGACCTTAAAAGAAATGGCCGAAAACACTAAGATTCAAGACTGGCCTGGTGAATGGGACAAAACAACCCCAGAACGCCTCGCACACTTAGTTGATGGCTATCGTTACTTGGAAGACCTTTACCAACACGGCATTGAAGTATCCGATGTTGAAAAAGACTTCAGTACCCAAGATATTTTCATTGGTCTCAAAACCGCAATTGAGAAGAAAATCTGGATGATTCAGGCAGAGCTTGGGTCGGCGCCGGAAATTGATGAATAAAATAATATTAAAAAATCGGTAGGCTTATAGTAGATTGTAAAATTAATCCGAACGCCCATTTGGATATTGGACAGCCCTAGTTCACAAAAGGTTTCGATTTTAATTCGTTCGGAATAGGTTATACTAGACAAAAGATCAGCTCCTAAAAGATGGGTTTGTGGTAAACACCATTTTAAAGGCAGCTGATTTTTTTGTCCGAACAGCGTTCGGATTAATTTTACAATCTGCCATTAATAAAAAATACGTCGTTATTCGATGACTGTTGGTACGATCAATTCGAAGCGGTCTGTCAAATAGGTCAATTCAATTGGCAGTTTAACCGCTGGGTCGCCGTCAATACGTGTCGTCACGGCTTGACCAGTTGCACTCGTAATTCGTGCACTGTTTGCCGTTAGCTGTGTAATGGCCTTGGAGTTTTGCAAGTTCCCCGTTAGTGCGAACCAAATATATGGAATTACTTGCCGCCAGCCAATGTTGTTAAGTAGACTAATATGCATTTTTCCTGGAGCAGACGCGCTATAGACGTGCCCACCGACTGATTTGGTCGTTGTAATCAAACAGAACCATGTTTTTAAGGTATGGCTTCCTTCGTGTTTGAATTGATATCGAATTGGCAGTGACTTATTGTGACCAATATGGCGAATAGCACGGTAAAGATAGCTTAATTTACCGAATCGCTGCTTCTCAGATTGTCGAACTTCATTGGAAATGTCAGCCAAATTACCGAATGTCAGTGAACTCACGACTGCCCGGCGTTGATTACAAACTAGCATGCCGACTGCTTGGGTCGCCGGCTGAGTACAAATTAGTTCGATGGCCGCTTGGGGGTCAGTTGGTAACTGGTAGCGGGTTGCAAAATTATTAACCGTTCCCATGGGAATAACGCCGATACGAATATGTGCTTCAGCTTGGATTAGGGCTGTCATTGCAACGTTCAGTGTGCCATCTCCACCAATAACAATTAGTGCTGACAGTTGAGGAAGTGTTTGCTTAATTAACGCAATTGCCCGGGGGATTCCTGGTGTTGTCAGTAATTGAGACTCAATGCCGTGGTTCGATAGCGCTTGCGCGGTTTGATGGGCGACGGTTGCCGCTTGCCCATTACCCGCTTGTCCGTTATAGAAAATGCCGTAAGTTGTTGCCATGACAATCGCCTCTTGATTAAAAAATTAAGTTTATTCATCGCTTATTTAGTAAGCTTTTGATAGTCTCAGTATAGCTTGAACACTAGTTTGACTGGAAATAATATGCATCATTACTGAATTAGTCGGGTCAATGTGATACAATCCATTTTTGAGTGCATAAATTTTCCTTTCTTGACATATATCAATTTTAATAAGTTTAGAATAGCATATAATGGACTTATAATGAAGAATTGGAGGAATCATTCATGACTAAAAAATACGTTGCTAACATCGTACCACTAAACGTAGAAGGCATTGGAACGGCACCCCATGGAACTGCCACCTTTGTTGAAGACGGTGACCAATTACACGTGGCGATTGAAATGTTTGATACACCTGCAAATACGCAACACTGGGAACATTTCCACGGTTTTCCAGATGGTAAGGCGGCCCAAATTGCCACGATGGCGCAGGATGCCAATCATGACGGATTTGTCGACTTGCCAGAAACTGAACCAGTCTCAGGGACAACGATGGTGCCATTTGACAACGCCCCACATCACATGGACGTGCCAAATGATAACTACCCAGTCGCTGACGCCCAAGGCCACTTTGCCTACGAAATCGATGTGCCATTAGCTGATTTGCAAGCGAAGTTCAAAGAAGTCTTTGGTACCGATGACTTGGAACTCGACAAACGGGTCATCTACATTCACGGCGTACCACAAGACTTGGCTTTACCAGCCACCGTTGCTGGTGAAGTTGGCGCCTACGATGCACACGTCACCTTACCAATTGCGGTTGGGAAGATTGAAGTCGCAGACTAACCTAAAATTTGAAGTAAGCTAAAACATAACGACCGGATGAGCCTATCATATGACAGGTTCATCCGGTCGTTATGTTTATTTCTTTAGACTATCGACGGAAGCCTTGAAAACGCGAAATCGATTGACGATTATGGTTCCGACTGGCGAAGCACGTCCGTTAATTGTTGCCGAAAAATTGGCGTCCAGATATTCCGATAACCTAATCGGGTTGGATGAGCGTCGTCGACCATTGCTAGTGGTTGGGCGCGATTTTCAGCTTTGACCACTGGATCTTGCCAGAGGTCAATAATCGTGAAGTGCCACTTTTTTTGTAAGACTTTCAATTGCTGCACTAATTTACCATAATTCGCATCGTGTTTTCGCACACAAGTGAAGAACACGATTGGCACCGCCCAATGCTGTTGAACATAGGCCACGATTGTTTCAATCGCTCCGAGCGTCGTCGTTTCGTCAAAGCCGTGGCGCTGTTGTGCACCTGTAACTTGCCCCATAGCCTTGTCATGCTGGATTGAAGTCAATATTTGAGACAGATTTTAAGAGACATTCAGAACCGCGTTTACCTTCCACAGCTCAAATAAATCATTAATCGCGATTAATAACTTATTTGAACCCTGGAAAGCATTAAATCAGGCGGCCATTTGGCTCGTAAGTGTTGCAATTTCAACTTGTAAGGGGGTCTGGTAGCCCAGTGAACTATGAATTCTCTTCCTATTTCTTCCTATTGTAGAAAGCATGCACATATTCAAAAAGGACGGCAGCGGCAGTTTCATAATCTTCAAAGACCGGCACTGGGTAAACACATTCCTTTTTGAGGGAAGCGTGAAAGGATTCCATTGGCGCATTATCATACGGACAACCCTTACGGCTGTATGAGTGGCGGATATGTAGCTCAGTTAAACGTTGATTGTAATCATCGCTGGTATACTGTGATCCTAAATCCGTATGGATAATCAGGTCACCAGTAATGGTTCGATTTTTAACCGCGCTTTCAAGGGTCTTTAAGACTAAATCAGTAGCCATCTTTTTTGAGAACGAATAGCCGATAATCCGTCGTGAGTGCAGGTCCATGATGGTTGATAAGTAACACCAGCCATGACGCTTCGTTTGAATATAGGTCATATCAGCGGTCCATTTTTGATTTAAACCAGTGGTCGAGAAATCCTGCTTAAGCAAGTTGGGACGCTGTTCAACCTTGGTTTTGGAAGCCGAAGCCGCTTCCCACTTATTGACGGTAACGGAGTGGATATCCAGTTCCTTCATGAGCCGGGAAATCCGTCGTGGACTGCACCGAAGCTGCAGTGGTTGAAGTTCCAGATTCAATTCATGGTGGATCTTCATAACACCGTATCGCTGCTTAAATTCCGCAAAGATCCGCAGAATCCGTTGTTTCAAGTCCGCATCTTCGGCCCGGCGTTTTGAAGGTTTGGGGGATCGATAACGATAATACTGAGCTCTGGAAACACCGAGGATTCGGCACATCTTGGTTACCTGGTGGTGATGGCTTTCTTGGTGAATGTAATCAAAGATATTGGTTACTTCTGCGCAAGGAAGCCCAGGGCTTTTTTTAGGATTTCGTTCTCCTCAGACAGCGAAGCCAGTCGCTTTTCCATCGCTTTGATTTCGTCTGGCGATTTACCGGATTGAGTTTTGGCCTGGCCCTGGATCCACTTATGAACTGTTGAATAGCTAATGCCATATTCTCTGGCCAGTTGGGCAGCTGATTCGCCTTGCTTATATAGGTTGATCATGTTTTGTTTGAATTCTTTGTCGTAACGAGTTGGCATGTAAAAATTCCTTCCTTTTGAGAGATGATTTATTCATTATACCCTCTCTTAAAAGTTGTCTCAGGAATCAGCTTACATCTAGATTAAACTATCCATAAATCTGGGACCACCTTTGTTGAATTTTAATAAACACTGAAGTTGTTTTAAGCTTGGTGCAATTCAGTGGTTGGTTCTTGAAAGGGAATAACATACGCCACACCCTTGATCACATTGACGACTACCACACGTGCACCTTTAGGCAAGGCTGCCAGTTCAGGCTCTTGGTCGGGTTGGTAGAGCCGGGCTGCATAAGTTTGTCGGGCCCGGCCACCACCACTGATCATCACTTCGCCAGTGACTAGGTCAGACACACCTAAGGTCAATGTACCAGTAAGTAAATCTTGTTGGGGCATAATCGTTGAGTTATCAGCGTGAGTCAACAAGTGATTTAGTAAATGAAAAATAGGGATGAAGATTAAAGAAAGTAAGAGCCACAATACTAGTAACGTGGCCACAACCAGCAGACCAATGAAGGTCCATTTTTGCCATGTGTTCGGCGCATGGAAAAGACTTGTCAGTGAGGTACTGACACGAAGGCTGGTTGCAAATAATAAAAAGTTGCCTATCATAAATTCACCTGACTTAACTATAAAGTTTAAAGAAGTCGCTAGCGCATTTGACCAGCGTTTCTTGAAAACGATTGCTAATCGCGGAATAGTGCCATTATAGCATAATTAGTTCATAGAAATACATAGCTGTTGATGCCAATTGGTCGCATTATCTCGCCAATTATTTTAGAATTTAGTTAGTTGATACTTAGCTAAGCCAGATATCAGACTAAAATTAATCATAGGAAGGGCAACAAATGAAAATTGGAGAATTTCTGTTGGCTTTATTTCAGTTAGTAACTTCACTGATGGTCATTGGATTGATTCTTTGGTTTTTTGCAGAAATTTGGCCGTTAATCCTGATAGCACTTGGTTTACTGCGGGCGCTGTTTTTCCACTGATGTGAATTAGAATATCAGGTTAGATTTATGATTTGAATACAATAATGGTTATAACATTGGCGTTTTTATTAATGAGGTGGATAAAATGAAAGCAGTTATTGTGCGACAACCGGGTTCACCGGCTGTCTTAGAGTATACCGAAGTACCAACACCCCAGGTTAAGCCGGGCTGGACTTTGGTGAAAGTGCATGGTTTTGGCATCAATCATTCAGAGATTTTTACTCGTGAAGGTAAGTCACCAGCAGTTAAATTTCCACGGATCTTGGGTATTGAAGCGGTTGGCACGATTGCGGCAACTTCGGCACCAGAGCAGTTTCAAGTTGGACAAAAAGTGGTCTCGTTAATGGGCGAAATGGGTCGCGCTTTTGATGGTGGCTATGCAGAATATGTGTTGCTGCCGAATCAACAAGTGTATCCCGTGACCACGACGTTAAACTGGGATGATTTGGCGGCTGTCCCCGAAACTTATTACACCGCCTACGGGATCGTTCGCAGTTTGCAAATTAAAAATGATGACCGGATTTTGATTCGGGCGGCTACCAGTGGGGTTGGTTTAGCAGCTTCAAAGTTGATCAAGGCGATGAACCGTCATAATCAATTGGTGGGGACAACGCGTTCGGCTAAAAAGGTGCCTTTGTTAGAATCATTAGGTTTTGATCAAGTGCTAGTAACACCTGATCCAATTAATTTACCTGCGGGCAGTGGCACTTTTGATAAAATTATCGATTTGATTGGTGGTTTGGCAATTCGTGATTCGTTGTTGCGACTAAATGAGTTCGGAATTTCTAGCTCCACAGGTGAATTAGGGGGTCAGTGGACAATTGATCAGTTTGATCCCATTATGGATATTCCTAATGACCGCTATTTGACGGGATTTAGTTCAGGTGAAGTGACCGGCGCTGCTGTTCAACAATTAATTGATTTTATTGAAAAGTACCAAGTCAATGTCACACCGACAAAAATTTTCGATTTGGCCCATGTCCGCGAAGCCCATGAATATCTTGAAAGTAGCCATAGTCTGGGGAAAGTCATTGTGCGGATTTAGAGCGGTCTTACTTTTTGAAAAATAAATTTTCAGTTTTATAATTCTGGTACCATCTAGCAGCTGATGGTACGTAAATCAGTAAAAAAATATTTTTCAGGTTTTTATGATTATGCTATACTAAATTAGCGAATCACTTAAGTACCTTTCATAGAAAGTTGACCAAGTTTAATTGGTCAACGTGTTCATCGGAGGGTTCTGTAAATTAATTAATTACAAGCTGGATAAGATGCCGGGACAATGCCGGAAATCTTGTCCGGCTTTTTTATTTAACGAATTTTGGAGGCATTATTATGGCGACAACACAACGACGGCAACAAATGATTATGATGACGGTTTTACTATTAGGCAGTTTCATTACTACTCTAGCAGAGACGTTAATGAATACGGCGCTTCCCACAATTATGCGGGAATTGCATGTTAGTCAAATGACTGCACAGTGGTTGAGCACCGGTTATATGTTGGCCGCCGGCATCATGATGCCGACTGCGGCTTACTTTACTAATCGCGTTAAACTGCGGCCGTTGTTCATCACGATTATGACCACTTTTTTAACTGGCCTGATTATTTCAGCTAGCGCCAGTTCTTTTACATTTTTGTTAATTGGCCGGTTGATTCAGGCTTTGGCGGTAGGTATCAGTATGCCCTTGGTCCAAAATGTCATTACGCTTATTTCGCCGATTAATAAACGTGGCTTGATGCTAGGTGTTACTGGCGTGGTCATTAATTTAGGCCCGGCAGTTGGTCCGACCTTATCTGGCTATATTGTTGACCATTATTCTTGGCGGATGCTGTTTCTTTGCTTGATTCCCTTGGCCGCGCTGGCGCTAATACTAGGAATTTTCTTAATTAAAAATATTACACCGACGCGACCAGATCGGTTAGATGTACCCTCATTACTGTTATCAACTGTTGGCTTTGGTGCGTTGCTGTATGGCTTCTCCAATATTGGTGTCACTGGCCGCTTAGACCGAGCCTCATTAATCTGGATTATTGTTGGCACCGTTATTATTGCCGCTTTTATTTATCGGCAACTACATTTGGCACAACCACTATTGGAACTTCGCGTTTTCTTGGCCCCGTCGTTTCGAAAAGTCGCCGTCTTAGCCTTACTTTCGGCGATTGCCTTAATGGGACCGGAATTAATTATCCCATTATTTAATCAGAACATTCTTGGGCTAATGGCCTTAGTTTCGGGGCTGACTTTATTACCGGGTGCTTTATTAATGGCTATTTTATCGTTGGTCTCGGGGCGGATTTATGACCAAATTGGCATTAAAAAACTAGCCTATCTTGGTTTCGGCTTGGCCATTTTAGCGACGGTGCCATTTATTTATTTTGGCAACACCACTACGCCGATCATGATTTGTCTGACCTACGCCTTACGAATTTCCGGGCTGACACTAGTTTATATGCCGATTATTGTTTATGGGTTAAATGCTTTGCCAGCAGCCTACGTGGTTCACGGCAGTACTTTAATCGTGACGATTCGCCAATTAGCTAGTTCACTGGGCACAGCCTTAATGGTGGCGACGATTACTTTAGGCCGTAATGCTGGTTTGCAACAGGGATTATCTAGTCAATTAGCTAATGCTCAAGGCTATCGCTGGACCTTTATTTTAACTTTAATAATCACGGGATTATGTTTATTGTGGTCGCTCCGACTGAAAAATAAAACTAGTGTTGAATTATAATCAGGTCAAGCTAGCTTAATCAAACTGTGCGTGCTACTATCAGATTGGATTAAGAAAGTAGGGATTATTAGATGAAGTATCGGCGTTTTGGTAAAACCAATTTTAAGGTAAGTGAAGTATCACTCGGTACTTGGCAATTAGGCTCAAAATGGGGTGATCCATTCAATGAGCAGGATGCTCAGGAAACATTGGCGGCAGCTTATGATGCTGGGGTTAACTTTTTTGATACCGCAGATGTTTATCAAGATGGCGCTAGCCAACGCGCGTTAGCCAAATTTATCAAGGATAAAGGCGACAAGGTTTTTGTCTCGACAAAAGTAGGTCGGCGGTTAGAACCACATGTGGCCAGTGGCTATACGCCCAAGAACATTACTAAATTCGTTGAAGATTGCTTAACGAATTTACAAGTGGATGCGCTGGATAACGTACTGCTGCACTGCCCACCAACTGAAGTTTATTACAATCCGGAAGCTTTCTTTACACTCGACCAACTGAAAAAGGCTGGTAAAATTAAGAATTATGGCGTTAGTGTAGAAAAGGTCGAAGAAGCAATGAAGGCTTTAGATTACGATATTTCGTCAGTTGAAATTATTTATAATATGTTTCGGCTACGACCAGCAGATAATTTCTTCAAAATGGCCCAAGCTAAAGATGTGGGGATTATTGCGCGGGTGCCACTGGCGAGTGGTTTACTTAGTGGCAAGTACACGCTGCAAACAACTTTTGGCAAAAATGATCAACGGACGACGAATCGTCATGGTGAACAATTTGACCAAGGGGAGACCTTCTCTGGCGTGGATTTTGCGACTGGTGTCAAAGCCGCTGCTGAGTTGAAAGCACGCTTAGGTGCTGGGGACCAATTAGCACAAATGGCTTTGCGTTACATTCTGATGGCGGATGCCGTGAGCACGGTCATCCCTGGTGCCTCCAAGCCGGAACAAATTACCCGTAATGTCGCCGCTGCTGATTTGCCAGCCTTCACTACAGAACAAATGGCCATTGTCCGCGATGTTTATGATCAGTACATTAAGGATCCGGTTCAATATAAGTGGTAGTAATGCGACACGATTTAATAAATAAATCGACAAAATCAAAACAGCCTGTGCGACAATCTCAGCTTTAGCTGGCGATTATCACACAGGCTTTGTTATTAACTAGAAACTATTTAATTACCAGAGTAATTGTTTATGCATGGGCACCATCAAGATTGTTGGCAGAACTAGTCACAAAAGAATCCTTGTTGCTGCAAGGCGCTATCAAGATCAATTCGGTGAGCCGGCAGGTCATTAGCGGCCTTCGTCAATAAACTAGTAAAAGTTTCGACACGATTATTACGACTGCGGTGACCGTAATAGTCTTTAATGGTCGCATCGTATTCGGCCACTAATTCCGTCGTATTAGCTGGCAAATGATAGGTGTTTTCAAAATGTACCAGTTCTTGTTGCAGTCGTGGCTTAGGCTGAGTTTCCTGGTCAGGCTGCCCGACAATCAACCCTAGCATTGGAAAGGTTAGTGGCGGTAGTTTTAATAAATTGATCAAGCGAAGTGGATCATTGAGAATGCTCCCTAAAATTACCGTTCCCAGTCCTAGTGATTCGGCAGCATTGACTACATTTTGGACTGCTAAAGCAGTGTCCGAAGCGGCTTGGAAGAATTTATCTGTGGAACCAAGAAAACTGTTTTGTTGGTTGCGCCCAGTAATTGTTGCGGCTCGATTTAAATCAATAATGAAAATAAATAAGTGGCCATGACCATTGACGTATTTTTGCCGACTGATTTCAGCGATTTGTTGACGAATTTTAGCATCAGTAATGCTGAGTACGCTGAAGGACTGGAGAAAGTGTGAAGTAGCCGTATGCTGAGCCACCATCACTAATTCGTTAATGGTCGCGTCGGCAATTGGTTGGTCAGTAAATTGCCGGACAGTGCGGTGGTGTAATTGCGTATCTAAAGTAGGGTCAGTCTTTAACATCAGTAAACTCCTTTAAGTAGTCATTAATAAATTAATTGTAGCACGATTGAAATCGGTTACGAATGTTTTTGTGATTAAGTAAATTCAATGGATTAATTTTAAAACAGAATTAGTTCTGACGCCGTTGCGAGTCTTCTGCGGAGAATTAGTTTGGGGCAGAATAGCGAACAACTCCGTTGCGGCCGGCGGGTTGTGGAACGGTGCTTAGACTGGGTGCCAAGTCTTTCCCAATTTGAAGAGGTGGTTGCTGGGCGATTTTTAGGGCGTGGAACGGCGTGGCCATCGATTTGAGCTTATTGCTAACGCAACAATCTCAAATACGAGGCTTTGACTAACTGCTAAAGCAGCAAGTCAAATTTCACTGCTTCTCGCAAAATCGCTCGTACGCAAAGCAAGCCCCTTCCCTGACGCCAATCGCCCAGCAACCACCAGATGAAACTAACAGAATTGAGCACCACTGTGAGAAAACCAGCTTATAGTAACCAACAAAGCCTGTGTGACAATCTTTCGAGATGGAATTGAAAGATATCATACAGGCTATTTTTGTCTTGCTGTTTAACTATTACTGGTGAGTGAATTGAGATGATCATTCTTACTAGCGTTGTCTTAACTACTAACAACAGTGAAGATCACCAACTCAACTCCAGACGGAATGGAGGGATCTTGTCGTCAGCCGCGAAATTATTGTTAGTGCTTTAGCACTTACAATAAGCCTCGAATTTGAGATTTTTGTAGAAAAGCTCAAATCGACGGCCGCCGCGTTCCACAACCAGCAGCCCGCAATGCAGTCAAAACCAATTCCGTTTCAAAAGCTTCACCAGGTTTTGGTGCTTTTGAACTTGGGTCTGTAGTTAACTAAAATCAATGCCAGCCGCATTCCACGACAAGCAACCCGCAATGGAGTCAGAACCAATTCTGTTTTGACAGATTCACTAGTTTTAGTACTTTGCACTTTGGTCTGTAATTGGCATCAATCGATGTCGGCCGCGTTCCACAACCCGCAGCCCGCAATGCATTCAAAACCAATTCTGTTTTTTCGCAAATTTACTATAAGATAACCCTAGGAACTTTGCTAAAGTTACCGACTCTAAGAACAAACTGAGAAAATTACGACAATAAATCTAATAAACTCGCAATTATTAATTTGAAAGTCGTATAATAAACTTATTCTAATTAATTTGAGGAGGCACTCATGGCTGAATTTACGCATTTTTATGAAACTTTTCAACCAGAACATTACAATGTTTATATCGACGTTAATCGAGAAACAAAGCTAATTTCTGGGCAAACCACAATTACTGGTGATGCGAAGAAATCAACAATTTCCATTCATCAGAAAGATTTAGACGTCTCATCAATTTTAGCTGCTGATGAAGATGTGCCCTTTACCGTTGAGCCAGCAACCGATGAAATTCGCATCGATCTAGGCAAAACAGGGGCAACAACTTTAACGATTACTTATACAGCACCCTTAACAGACTCAATGATGGGGATTTATCCGTCATATTACGAAGTTGATGGTGTTAAGAAACAAATTATTGGTACGCAATTTGAAACTAATTTTGCCCGTCAAGCTTTTCCGTGTGTGGATGAACCAGAAGCCAAAGCGACATTTGATTTGGCCATTAAATATGACGAAAAACCTGGCGAAACGACTTTAAGCAACATGCCAGAAATCAAAGTTGAAAACGGTGTTCATTATTTTGACACCACGGTCCGGATGTCGACTTATTTGATTGCCTTTGCCTTTGGCGATTTGCAAAGTAAAATGACTGAAACTAAGAGTGGCGTCAAAATTGGCGTTTTTGCCACGAAAGCTCATCAAGCTAAGGAACTTGATTTTGCGTTAGATATTGCTAAGCGCTCAATCGAATTTTACGAAGATTTCTATCAAACACCATATCCATTACCACATTCATGGCAATTAGCTTTACCAGACTTCTCCGCTGGTGCCATGGAAAACTGGGGTTTGGTGACTTATCGGGAAGCTTATTTAGTGCTTGATCCTGATAATACTTCACTAGAAATGAAACAATTAGTTGCCACAGTAATTGCCCACGAGTTAGCTCACCAATGGTTTGGTGATTTGGTAACGATGAAGTGGTGGGATGATCTCTGGTTAAATGAAAGTTTCGCTAATATGATGGAATATGTGGCCATTGATGCTTTGCAACCTGATTGGCACATTTGGGAAATGTTCCAGACTTCCGAAGCTGCTGCAGCTTTACAACGTGATGCAACTGACGGTGTACAATCTGTCCATGTGAACGTGGAAAACCCAGCCGAAATTGATGCTTTATTTGATGGTGCGATTGTTTATGCCAAGGGAGCACGTTTATTAGTGATGGTGCGGGCTTTGTTGGGCGACGATGCGCTTCGTGAAGGCTTGAAAAATTATTTTGCTGCTCATCATTATGGCAATGCCACTGGTGCTGATTTATGGTCAGCCTTAGGTGCAGCTTCGCATTTAGATGTGGGTGCAATTATGAATTCTTGGTTGGAGCAACCTGGTTATCCAGTGGTTTCAGCCAGTGTTGTGAACGGTCAATTAACCCTGAAACAACAACAATTTTTCGTCGGCGAAGGTGAAGAAGTTGGTCGTAAGTGGCAGATTCCGTTAAACGGCAACTACAAAGCAGTACCTGCGTTAATGACTGATAAAGAAGTCCAACTAGGCGACTATGCGAAACTTCGTCAAGAAAATGGCCAACCATTCCGCTTGAATATCGGTAATAATTCACACTTTATCGTTAAATACGACGAAACATTGCAAGCAGACATCTTAGCTCACGTTGCTGAGCTTGATCCAATTTCACAGCTACAATTGTTACAAGACCTGCGGCTATTAGCTGAGGGTCGCCAGATTTCTTTCGCCGCCATCGTTCCCTTACTTGAGAAATTTGCTGATAGCGAATCAAATGTGGTTGCAACATTATTATATCGGGTCACTAACGACTTGAAGAAATTTGTAACTCCTGATTCTGCTGCAGAAAAGAATTTACAGGCTTTGATTGATCGTTTAAGTGTTAGCCAAATTGCGCGTTTAGGCTTGAAGCCAACTGCTGGCGAATCTAACGATGATCAATTGACTCGACCAGTTGTTTTAGGAGCGTCATTATATGCCAAGAATCCTGAAACAATTGCGGCTGTTCATGAATTGTTTGTGGCCAATCACGATAATTTAGTTAATTTATCAGCTGACATTCGGGTCTATGTGTTAATGAATGAAGTTAAAAATTACGGTACGCCAGAATTAATTGACGAATTATTGAACGATTATCGTCAATCTTCTGATGCTAGCTACAAACAGAGTATCTGTGCTGCAGTAACTACTACGCCAGATCCAAAGATGATTGCTAAAATCGTGGCTGAATTTGAAAATGCCGCCACAGTTAAACCACAAGATTTACGTGCTTGGTTCCGAGGTATCTTGAATAATAATCATGGTCAACAGGCTGCTTGGGACTGGATCCGTAATGATTGGCAATGGTTGGAAGACACTGTTGGCGGTGATATGGAATTCACGACCTTCATCACAGTTATTGCTGGTATCTTCCGGACCCCAGAACGCTTGGCTGAATTTAAAGCTTTCTTTGAGCCAAAAATCAATACACCTGGTTTAACACGGGAAATCAAGATGGACACCAAGGTGATTGAAACTCGAGTTAACTTGATTGAGGCTGAAAAGACTGCTGTTAATGGTGCAATTGCTTTAGCCGTTGAAAAGGGTATTATCGGGTTCAACTAATCCCTGAGGGGAATGCTTACGAAAACGCTCTAATCAGCTCAGTAAAGTTTAGTGGAATCGTGCTAGGTCCTCCCCAATTTGTGGAGGTGGTTGCTGGGCAATTTTGCGGACGCAAGCAGCGGATTAAATCTAAAGTTGGTTTGGGGCAAAATAGCGGATAACTCCGTTGCGGCCGGCGGGTTCCAAAACCCGCAGCCCGCAATGCAGTCAGAACCAATTCCGTTTTAATAACTTTACCAGATTTTAGTGCTTTTGAACTTTGGTTTTTAATTGGCATCAATCAGTGTCGGCCGCGTTCCACGACAAGCAGCCCGGAATGCAGTCAGAACCAATTCCGTTTCAAAAACTTCACAGGTTTTAGCGCTTTTGAACTTTGATTTGTAATTGGCATCAATCGATGTCGGCCGCGTTCCACAACCCGCAGCCCGGAATGCAGTCAGGACCAATTCTGTTTCGAAAGCTTCACTAGGTTTTAGTGTCTTTGAATTTTGGTCTTTAATCGCAACCCGTAATCTAAAACAGCAACTTGTCGAGACAAGTAATTTATTGGAAACTAAATAGCTATAGCCCACAAATCGCGATTTAATCAGGTTTATGGGCTTTTTTGACTAAGCATTCTTTTTTGACACGCCCTCAGATAGTGTTACAATGATGCCAATTAATGAGAGGTTTGGTGGTCATTAACAGACAGCAAACTAATCTACAGGTACTGAAGGGGGAAGTTGTCTGATGACAAAATATGCTTTGACTGGCGTAACTGGCCATTTTGGTGGTGTTGCTGTTCGAGTTTTGGCTCAATTGGTGGCACCAACTGATATTATTGCAATTGCCCGTAATGTGGAGAAAGCCAAGGCCATCGTCCCAGCTGGTGTTGAGGTGCGCGCGGGTGACTATGAAAATCCTGCTACATTACGGCAGGCGCTAACTGGTGTTGATCGGTTATTATTAGTTTCGTCACATCCTAGTCCGACAATGACTCGTGAGCGTCAACAATTGAACGTCGTGATTGCTGCTCATGACGTTGGTGTGAAGTTTATTGCTTATACTAGTTTTCCACATACGGAAAGTGCTGTTCGTCCTGCAAAAATTCAATTTGTTGCTGATCACCGAGCAACCGAGGATGCAATTTTGGCTACGGGAATGGCCCATAGTTTCCTCAGAAATAATTGGTATCTGGAAAATGAAGCGCGCTTGATTAAGGGAGCGCTGGCTGGTGATCCTTATATTTATGCTGCTGGTGAAGGTCGAATTGGTTGGGCGTTGGAGCGCGAGTATGCAGAAGCTGCTGCTCGGGTGCTAGCCATGGAAGAACCACGTGAAGTTTACGAGTTAACTGGACAACCGCGTACTTATCAGGATTTAGCCGCAGTTATTCCTGAGGACTTTGAAATTGATAGTGTTGACGTTGATACTTATCAACAAACTTTGCAAGAGTCAGGCATGTTACCAGCTGTTGCAACCCAATTAGCTCTTTTCCAACAGTTAATGCGTGATGGTGACTTAAGTGAAGAGAACGATGACTTCCAAGCTGCTTTGGGCCATCCCTTAACAGATTTTGGTGCAGCAGTGCAAGAAGTAATTGCTAGTGATCGTTAAATTAAATAAAAATAAAATTGAATCGGGTGACCGCCGATGCCATTAGTTAATTGAACCACGCAGAGTGAGATAATCTCCGGATAGGATGGCGAGGAAAGCATGACTTTAGCATGTATCGCTGGTTGGCTGAATTAATCGATTAATTAGCTTAATTTAGTCAAGCTTACGGCGAATAAAATCGTCCAAATTCATTTGTAAAAGTATCATTGTTATTAGCTTAATGGCTAATCATGATGATACTTTTTTGTTGCTAAGAATAACGCTTTAAGACGAGTCTTTTTAAAAGCAGTGTTAGGTGGCTCGTTGCGACTTAGTTGCTGGTAGTAAGAAATGAAGTTGCGCCCGTCAAGGGGAGGGCTCAGGGATGATTTTGAAAGCGCCGATTTTACCACTATCCTAAGTCTGATAACGTGTATACTAAAAAAGTATGTTTAATCTACGGATATATAGGGAATATTAAAATGAAATTAGCGGTTTTTGTAATATTAGCGCAATTTTCTGATTGGGAAGGTGCTTACTTAGCCAGTCAATTAAATCAAAGTGATCAATGGCAAGTTAGGTATGCGGCTAATCAGCGTCAAGCCACTTCGATTCGTGGCATGACGCTTGTTCCTGATTATCAGCTTGATCATTTACCCAGTAAAATTGATTTATTAGTTTTGATTGGTGGTAAGGCTTGGCAATTGAATAATTTAGAATTAGTAACTTTAATTCAGCAACGTTTACAAACAAATCAGCCTGTGGCAGCTATTTGCGGTGCTGTTGATTTCTTAGCAGCTCAAGGCTTACTTAATAACTACCAGCATACTGGCAATAGTTTAGCCTCGTGGGCAAACTTCACAAAATATCGAAATTCAGCTGATTTTAAAGAACAACAAGTTGTTTGTGATCGTAATTTAGTGACGGCTAACGGGACTGCTAGTTTGGACTTTACTGAAACGGTATTAAACTTAATTCATTTTTCAAATCAGAATCAGCAACTTGTTGATTTATATCGACTTGGCTTTTATCGCTATGTGGCTAAATACGGGAATCCTTTCGCCTAATAAAATTTGGAGTAGATGTAATCATGACAAAGACAACTCGCGGCTATTTACCAGAAACGGCCAGCTTACCCTTGGCTAGTAATCAAGCTGAGTTATTGAAAATGATTTCAGCTGCTGATGCTGTAACGCGAACTGCAGCCGCACGAATTATTCGACAAAAGCAAAGTTTAGATGTACCACTGACCTTGGCGCTATTAGCACAGTTACAACTTGAAGATAAGCTTTATCCTAAAATTGAGATTTGCCAAACTTTGCAAACTGGTGATGCAGCTGTGATCAAATTAATGTTGCCATTAGTTGGTAAAATTGGTCATAATCAATTAATTAGTTGGCGTCAATGTACTACTTCAAAAAAGATATCTTATCCTTTACCGCGTGATATTATTGCTCGAACGTTGGCCCGAGTGTCGGCTGATTATTTTTCAGATATTTTAGTCTTTTTTGAGAATAATGCTACTGAAGCTGAACAAATGGAATTATTGGATACACTTGGTTTTAAATGTTTCTACAGTCCAACCTTAGCATCTGCAGAGAATCTAAGGCGTATTTACCTAAGTCTAAAAAAGCCGTTAGGTGACAATCTGCTGACGTGGAAATTTGTGACGCTGTTATCGGCTTTCGATAATGCTTTAAGCCAACAAATCATGGCAACTTTAAGCGAACAAACTAGGCCGCTGATTCAAACGGAGCTGCAACGTTCAGCGCGGTTAGCTGCCAACAAGCATGATGACATTGGTTAGCCCTGCGCTGACCAGTCAAGAAATCTTTGCTATTTAGGCAATTATCTTTACAGAATTCGGATCACAGCCTAATCTAAGTGGTGATTAGAGTTGCTTACGTTTAGCTGAGGTGATTGATATGAGAAATTATCGGCGGTTTCGTACGTTACATGGTTTGGTGAAAGAAAATGAACAATCAGGTAGTTATCAAGCTTCCCAAGCGGAATATCAGCAATGGCAGCAAGATTACCAGGCTGCGAAAACCATTCGGTCTGATTCACGGGATGATTACCAAATTGGCTATGATCAAGCGGTCAATGATTTTAGAAGTCAACATTTATTTCAACACTATCCGACTAAGTTAATTGCCTGGGAAGCACAAGTTTCTGACGAGCGGACTGCGGAGATTGTTGACTATATCAAGGGTTACCACGCGGCCGAACAGCAGTTGACTGTCACTAAATTTTAAAATGACAAAATTGTTCGTGCAATCTATGGTTAGGCGCCAGCTTATTTCGTTAAACTTTAGTTATCGAAATATGAATGGAGTGATAGCATGCCATTGTTTGCAATTGTTATTGATTTGATTACTTTAGGCGTTTATTGGCTGCAGGCTGATTATTTAGCGACGGGGTTAACGTTAGTTGGTTTTATTTTACAGGCGGCTTTAGTATTAGTATTGCTGTTGTTAACAATTGATTATCAGGGACCGCGGTTAACGCGCTATCGGCCAGTGGGCTATGCTTATTTGACGATTCGTTATGGCATAATTGTGCTGTCCTTGGTGATCAATGCGCTAGTTTTATTCTTAGAAGCTTTGGCTTACTTTGGGATTAACGATGTGCTATTTCAGCAAGGTGCGGCACTGATTCTCAACTAACCGTGCGGCCAAAGACAGTTAGTCATTGAACAAAATTGCGCGCTTTTCCTTCCGCACTTGGTGGTTTAAAGTAAGTCCAAACAAATTTTCGGCAAAACCAAGTCCAATTATGGATAGTGACGTTACCGAAGCATTTGGATGCTACTGAGGAGGTCATCACAATGAAATCAGCAACAACATTTCACACGTCGGCTGGTCGATTATCGTTAGCGGCGTTACTTTTGCTAATTGGTTATGGTTGCTTAATGTTATTCCCTTGGGCTTGGTGGGCGTTATTGGTTAGTGGTGCTTTAGCTTGGTTGGTGGCTTTCAATTCAAGTGGCCGCGTGGCTTTTGGCCGACCACGACGCCTGTGGTTAGTACCGCTTGGGGTACTTCTTTATTTTGGTGTTAGTATCTTGGTCGGAATCGGGGCGCGCACCGTCGGGTTGAAGTGGACTGAAAATCCAGCAGCGGCAGCAGCGTGGTGGCCATTAATAGCGCAATTACCGCTTATGCTGATGGGAGAGGAATTGCTAGGAATTGGAGTGCTTGAAGGTGCACGCGCTCAAGGCTGTCCCTGGTGGGTAAGTACGTTACTAAGTGGGCTAGTTTTTGGGCTAATGCATTTCTTTGACTATTGGGATGGTTCGCTAGGCTCAACCTTGTTGCATGTTTTATTATTACAAGGTGTTGCTCGGCTAATTCTTAATCGTATTTATATAGCTGGCGGTCAGAGTATTTGGCGTTCTTGGCTGACCCATCTTTTAATTGATCTCGTTGCCCTTGCTATTTAAAAATCGCGCGGATAAAATAACAAGAATTGAGCATCACTAATTCTAAAAAATTGCAATAAATAGTTGAGCCAGTGTGATAATTTCTCTAGATGAAATTATCACACTGGCTATTTTAATCTGATGGGTCCTTCTGATAGTGGTCACTTTTTTAATTTAGCAGACTGATGTATGACGCTAAAATTAAGGTGTTTAAACAATAAGTTAATCAAGACTAATTTTTTTGTTGTGATTAATAAATTTATGTGATAGGCTGAAATTAGAGTTTGTTTTTAAAAAAGAATGGAGGATCTTGATGTTAACTATTAAGAACCTCACTGTGGCATATGATGACACACCAGTATTTACCGATGTTGCCGTTACTTTCGACGCAGGTAAAATTACTGGGATCATTGGGCCGAACGGTGCAGGCAAATCGACCATGATCAAAGCGATTCTTGGTCTGATCAAATCACAAACAGGTGTGGTCGAGTATAATGATCACTCAATTAAGTCAGTTCAAAAGCAAATTGCTTATGTTGAACAACGGAAGGATTTGGATTTAAGTTTTCCCATTAACGTGTTCGACTTAGTTTTGACGGGGACGTATGGCAAGTTAGGCTTATTCAAAAGCCCTGGCAAAACAGAACGGGCAGCCAGTCAAGCAGCTTTGGCTAAGGTTTCGCTAACTGACTTCAGCAAGCGCCAGATTGGTAATTTATCTGGTGGTCAATTACAACGAGTTTTCGTTGCCCGTGCAATTGTTCAGGAAGCAGAAATCATTATCTTAGATGAACCATTCGTGGGAATTGATCTGCAAAGTGAAACAGCGATTATGAAAATTCTCAAGCAATGGCGAGATGCTGGAAAAACAATTATTGTGGTGCATCACGATTTAAATAAAGTTTCCCGTTATTTTGACGATTTAGTGATCATGAATCATGGCATCATTGACTTTGGACCAGTAGCTGAAGTTTATAATGCTCAGAATATTGAACAAGCTTTTAGTGCGGACCTGTCTTCTGTCTTGTTTACAGTAAAGGAAGATGCGCAGTGATGGCCTCAATAATTGAATTTTTTAATGCATTGGGACGTTATGATTTCTTGCAAAGTGCCTTGATCACGGCAATTATGGTGGGAATGATGTCTGGCATCATTGGTAGTTTTATTATTCTCAGGGGAATGTCTTTAATGGGGGATGCAATTTCTCACGCTGTTTTACCTGGGGTTGCGGTGGCTTATATGTTTGGTTTCAATATCTTAATTGGTGCCTCGCTTTTTGGCATTCTTGCGGCGCTATTGATCGGTTTCGTCGCCGCCCATAGCAAAATTAAAACGGATACTTCGATCGGTGTTGTTTTTAGTGCTTTTTACGCGCTAGGTTTTATCCTAATTTCCATGGCTGAAAGCGCGACGAATTTACATCATATTTTGTTTGGTAATATTTTAGCTGTGAATGATGCGGATATTATGACCACAGCCGTTGTATTAGGAATTGTTATTTTATTCGTCACCTTCTTTTACAAAGAATTATTAGTCACATCTTTCGATGAAACTTATGCGAAAACGTATGGCCTGAAAGTTCAATTACTGCATTATACGTTGATGTTAGTCCTCACGTTGGTTACTGTTTCAGCCTTACAAACGGTAGGCATCATTTTAGTGGTAGCAATGTTGATCACACCGGCAGCAACTGCTTTTCTTTGGACTGATAAACTAGCAACAATGTTGGTTTTAGCGGCGACTTTTGGCGTTATTTCTGCAATGAGCGGGTTGTATTTTAGCTACACATTTAATTGGGCTTCAGGACCGGCCATTGTACTTGTCGCAGCCTTATTATTTGCAATCTCCTTTATTTTCTCACCGAAGCAAGCTGTTTTTCATTTTGGCAAAAAGCCAGCCAAGGAGGTTGACTAATGAAGAAGAACTTGGTGGCTATTGTGGCAGTGGTTTTAATGATTAGTGGCGTTTATTGGTTCTTGAATCAGCGTCATCATCAAGCGACCAGTCAAATCAATACTGCACAGAAATTACGCGTTGTTACGACTAATTCGATTTTGGAAGACATGGCCCACAATGTTGGTCAAGACCGGATTGAATTGTACAGCATTGTCAAACGCGGAACAGATCCGCATGAGTATGAACCCAAGCCGGCTGATGTTTCAGCGGCTGCTGATGCAGATATTATTTTCCATAATGGTTTGAATCTGGAAACTGGTGGCAATGGCTGGTTTACAAAATTAGTCGCGACTTCGCATAAAGAATTTGACGTCGATGCCTTTGCGGTTAGTGATAAAGTGCTACCGCAACATTTAACAACAAACGTCAATGAAGTGGATCCTCATGCCTGGCTCGACTTGGCTAATGGCATTAAATATGTCCAGCGCATGACCCAGATCATGCAGGAAAAAGATCATAAAAATGCTGATTTCTATCAAAAGAACGCGGCCGCATATATTGCTAAATTAGCACGTCTGCACAAGTCCGCACAATCTAAATTTGCTGACATTCCTGAACGGCAGCGATTATTAGTAACTTCTGAAGGTGCGTTTAAATATTTTGCCCAGGCCTATCAGTTAAAAGCGGCCTATATTTGGGAAATTAATACTGAAGCTCAAGGCACCCCAGAGCAGATGCAACAAGTTTTAGCTAAAATTAGTCAATCTGAAGTGAAGAGCCTTTTTGTTGAGTCGTCAGTTTCACCTAAGTCGATGGAGAAAGTAGCTAAAGAAAGTGGTTTAAGTATTTATGCCAAGATTTTTACTGATTCTTTAGCTAGCAAGGGTAAAACTGGGGATACGTATTACTCAATGATGAAGTGGAATTTAGATCAGATTCATGCTGGACTGGCCGCAGTTAATAGTCGCTAAGTAACGACCGATGTTAAGAAAATGACATGACACCAAAAAAGCGCCAGCTGACGGGACTCGTGCGCTCTTAATTCCTGCCAAGCTTGACGGAATCTGTTTGTTTAGCTATCATTTTATATTGAGATGACTAACGCGGAGGTGGATTTATGTCATTAATTCTCGGTGTAGTCACGTTATTTACCCTTATTATTCTATTTATCGCTATTCGGCAACGTCGTAAGTTTTTAGTTTTTGGTTCAAGTGTGATGTTACTGTTTGAAGCAGCCTTACTATGTTTTCTATTCGTGATGTTTTCGGCGCCGTTATAACTTTACATGGGCCGAGAAAGAGATAGTATTATGGAAATGACACTTAAAGTGTTAACCGCAGCTGATATTGTGCCACTTTGGCAACTAGCATATGGGCAGAGTGATCATGAGTGGCAACGTTGGAATGGCCCTTATTTTAATGATCCCATTTTAACTTTAGATGAATTTCAGCACAAAATAAACCCTGGCGATTGGATGCGTCAGGGTATTTGGGTTGATCAGAAATTAGTTGGGGAAGTATCTGCTTACTATGAGGATGGTCAGTTGCAACGTTGGCTTGATGTGGGTCTAGTTATTTATCAACAACAGGTTTGGGGACAGGGGCTGGGTAGTCAGGCCTTACGTCTGTGGATCAATCAAGTTTTTGAACGGAGTGCGTTACCTCATGTTGGGTTGACGACTTGGTCAGGCAATGTTCGAATGATGAAGGTCGCGGAAAACGTTGGCCTTAATTTAGAAGCACGCGTGCCTCAGGTTCGTTACTGGCAAGGGCAGTATTGGGACTCGGTAAAGTATGGCATTCTGCGTAAAGATTGGCAGTGTTAAAGCGTCTAGGACATCAGTTGTTTTGAAAAATCAGGCCGAACTTTGGTTGCTGAAACGTGTTCTCAAAGGGCAATCGGTTCTGCTTAACGTTAAAATACCGAGCAATTCATCAATAGAATTGCTCGGTATTTTATATTGCTGTTCGTCGGCCTTTGTCACGTACTGATTTGTGGGCAGTAATTGTGAGGGCCGAGTCAAGCGTAACCGGTCTTTTGTTGAAGATTAGTTAGCCTCATAGGTGTAGACATCCACTTGAACAATGTCCTGTCCGGCCCAATTTTTTTCTTGAGCTGGTTGAGTTGCTTTGACAAAACCATTATTTAGTAAAGCTTTAGCTGAGTAGATGTTGGCTGGCATTACCATGGCCTTAATTTGCTTGATGCCAATTTTATTCTGTAAATAATCAACTAATAAGCGAATGGTGTCACTAGCAATACCTTGGTGCCAATACTGTTGGTTTAAGCGGTAGCCAATGGTGACGATTCCACGCTTGGGTTGATAATTGAACAGTTCAGCGAGGCCCACCAATTTTGTAGGTTGCTGTTGCAAATAAATACCAGCAATAATCATTTTTCGTTTATCAAAATCCCGGCCGTTAAGGTTTTTGATGGCTGTTTTCAGGAAGGCCTTACTTTTATTTGCCAAAAAGGGACCAATATACTGGTAAACACTGGGATTGTGGCTAATTTCCAGTAAGGCGTCCACATCACTGAGCTGTTGTAGGCGCTTAATCAGAATTTTTTGGTCAGATAGATTGGGAAAATTATCAAATAAGTCAGTCATGAAAACACCCTACTTTGTCAGATTTAACAGCGATTGAGAACGCGATTTATCAGCTAAAGTTACTTTTGCAACAGGTCGGATACTTTATGGCAAATCATTACCGGCCGCGAAATAAACATCATACCATTCTTGCTTGGTTAACGTGATATCAGCGCCAGCAGCACTATCTTTAATGTGATCAGGATTCATGGTACCTAACATGACTTGCACACTGGCAGGGTGGCGTAACAGCCAAGCAACAGCAATCGCATTTTTACTAGCGTGGTACTTGGTGGCTAATTCAGCCAATTTCTCGTTTAAAGTTTTAAATTCGGGATCATCAATGAAAGTGCCAGCAAACATTCCATGCTGGAAAGGTGACCAAGCCTGAATGGTTGTGTTGGTGCGCCGTGAAAATTCCATTAGGCCGCCATCATGACTAACTGATCGCGAATCGGTCATATTAGTATGCAGGCCATAATCGATCATGCCAGTATGAGCGATGCTAAATTGTAATTGGTTAATTAGCAATCTTTGGGAAATGGCCGCTTGAACCATAGCGAATTGTTCTGGATTAAAGTTAGAAACACCGAAGTGACGAACTTTGCCACTGCTTTGTAATTCGTCGAAAGCAGCTGCGACGTCATCTAATTCCATGAGTGGATCAGGTCGGTGTAATAAGAATGAATCCAAGTAATCAATTTGCATGCGTTGCAAAATGCCATCAACTGCCGCAATTAGATGAGCTTTGGAGAAGTCATACCGTTTGCCAAAAACAAAACTGCCATGGGAACGAGCAGGATCATAAACGATGCCGGCTTTAGATTGAATAAATAATTGATCACGGGTTAAAGCAGCTTGCTTCAAGGCGGCGCCAAAAACTTCTTCAGATTTTCCCATGCCATAAATATCGGCTGAGTCAATGTAATTAATGCCACTGGCAACTGCGGTCTCAAGTGTTTTGGTGGCAGCAGTGGTGGTTAATGCGTTCATCCGCATAATGCCTAAGGCAACTGCTGAAGCTTCCCAAGCACTATTACCAATTTTAATATTTTTCATATGTTTTGTCCTCCTAAAAACAAGCTTCGTGGCTGAAACCACATTTAAAAGCTGTGATAAACATGATATACTCTGACGTTAGAGTATTAGTTGTACCATAACGTAGATTTAGCAACTAGTTACAATAACGCTGCGCTAGAAAATCTCACAACAATAGTTACTTTAAAACCTCGACCATGGTTTAGGTCAAGCACTTTTTGTAAAAAGGAGAAATAAAATGGGACTCCTACCATTTTTAGCACGCGACGATAATAGTCATCGACACTTTTCTGAGGATGATATTGGTATGTTGGAACTAATCAACTGTCTAAAATGTACTGGGATGCCATTAGCTAAAATTCGGCAATTTATTGAAATGACCGAGGCTGGCGCTGATACTTTGCCAGCACGGTTGGCTTTGATCAAGCAACAGAAAGAAGATATTGAGGCGCGGATTGCTCAAGATCAAGCCTATTTAGCCAAAGTGGCAGACAAAATTGATATTTATCAAAAAGCAGTTGCGGCAGCGACTACTCAAAAACACAATTAATTAAATACCTGATGAGTTCTAACTAACGCGATTTTATAGGCGAATAGTTAGAACTTTTTTGATGATTTAGCTAGGCTTTTTAGTATTCATTAGCCTAGGTGCTCCGATATAATGAGGATATTGGGTGTTATTTATTGGAGGGATAAAAATGACAACATTTTTCCATTTTCTTGAGCAGCGTTTGTTACCACCATTGAATAAATTAGCGAATACTAAAGTTATTCGCGGTATTATGAATGCGAGTTTGGCTGCAGTACCATTTACGATTGTGGCGTCGATTTTTCTGATTTTAAATAATTTACCGCAAATATTACCAGCGGGAACTAGCTTTTTTCAGCAGACGATTCTTCGTTTTAGCGGTTACTATTCATTGGGTAACACAATGGCGTTGGGGTCAATTGCTATTTATTATTCATTAGCAGTTGGTTATTACTATATTGAAGAATATCGTCAGGCTGGTGAGGCTGACCTTAACGCTTTTACAGGGGCAATTTTATCGTTATTTGCTTTCTTGATGTCAGTACCGACAATTACTTGGCGAAATGGTATCGCTGTTGGATTAACGACTACGATCAAAGCGAATACTGGTTCAGTGAATGGTGTGGCTTTAACCAATGGTTGGCTAACTCGTTTTGGTGGAATCGGAATTTTTATTGCAATTATTTTAGGAATTTTAGCAGTTCAACTGTATCGCCTTTGCGTGAACCAGCATTGGACGATTAAAATGCCAGCGGGAGTGCCAATAGGTGTTAGTCGTTCTTTTGCGTCTTTGATTCCAGCCATTCTAATTGCCTTCGTCATGATTATTCTGATGATCGGTTTAGGTTTCTTGGGAACTGACTTACATGCTTTATTGCTGATTCCTTTTGGCTTCGTCCAGAATTTAACTGGTTCTTGGTTAGGGATGGTCGTTATTTTGCTCTTGATTCATCTGCTTTGGATTGTTGGGGTTCATGGAACTGCGATTATTAAGAATAGTTTTGTTAATCCGATTTTACTGGTGTTACTGACTGAAAATATTAACGGTGCCCATCATATTTTTGCTGGTGATTTCATTAATATGTGGGTTTTCATTGGTGGCGCTGGTGGCACATTAGGTTTGGTTCTCTTGATGTTATTTGTAGCTAAGTCGCAACAGCTCAAAGTTTTGGGGCGCACGGCCATTATTCCGGGAATTTTTAATATTAATGAACCGGTTATTTTTGGCGCACCAATTGTTTACAATCCCTACCTAATGATACCGTTTTTGATTAATCCAATTGTGTTAGCATCAACTGCTTATTTGGCCATTAAAATGGGCTGGGTTCCAGTAGTCAATTCAGCAATGGCCTGGGTCTTACCAGTCGGTGTTGGTGCCTGGATTGGGACTAGTGGTCATTTAAGTGCCGCTGTGTTGGCTTTGGTTAATTTGGGAATTTCAATGCTTATTTACTATCCCTTCTTCAAGCTCTATGACCGTCAGTTAGTTGCTGAAGAAGTTGCTAGTACTAACTGAGATTCAAAAAAGCGTGTTAGAATTTTAAATAGCCGGGTATTAGGCGCAATGCTACTTCTTTAATGCTACGCTGAAGTAATCAGCCAGAGAAAGCTAGGAAAAGCGTTAAATCTTTTAGGAATTCAGGGAACAAAAACAGATTAATTGTTTCAATTATGTCAAAAAGGTTTAATATTAAAGGGTGAATCTAATTTCATGAGAATAATCTTATGGCTAAACAAATCCAAACTAATGAGCATCAATTTGTCAAAATTATTGATAGTGTTTCCGAGGGGATTAATGATGCAGAACCCGTTTTTTCTGTGACAGCTGATCCAGTTGTCCAAGAAAGCAATGGTAAGCAAGCGGTCCGTTATTTATTGTGGCTTGGTTTTTAGGTGTCCAAACTGGCTTTTGGGTTGATCGAGTGATTGTTTTCCGTCATCAATCGACGACTGTTTTTCGAGAGATGTTGGCTTTTTATGGCACGCGGATTTTAACTTTTCTAATTGAATCGGCGACACTTTGGGTGGGAATTTCGTTACTAAGTGGCAATGGGACTGCAGCTAAAGTTGTCGGCCAGATTTTGGCAATTATTGGTAACTATGTGCTATCCAAATTTGTGATTTTTAAAAATCGGCCTGAGCACGAAACTAAATAGCTTTTAACGGTACGGTAAGATAACACTTAGGTAATGAAACACCAGACTAACAATGAGTTTGCAAAATTGTTAGTCTGGTGTTTTTATTTATTATGATTTTAAGTCAAGGCTGGTCGATTCGGTGGCAACCAGTCGTAATTGCGGCCATTTTTGACGCCAGTTTTTGCTAGTTAGACGTCGGTTAAAAATGATGTTCTTCTCTGGATCATTGGCAAAGTAGGGCGTTGGCGCAATGATGAAGTGCACGATATCGGTTAAACCATAAGGTAAGAATAGCTCTAGTTGTCGTGTTTGAGGATTTATTCGCGCCGCAATAGCTGTACAACGTTCAGGAAAATGGCGGACCGCATCCCGTGTTGAATGGTATGGTGCGGTGTGAGGATTATGCAAATGCATCTGCGCCTCATTTTTTAGCTCCCAGTTATACTGAGGATATTTTTGACGGAGAACTTGATTTAGTTGTGCGGTTTTTTCATAAGAAATACTGGGATCAAAGAAGACCAAGTCAACATCACTGTCATGATCAAAAGGTGGCTTGCCAGTCAGTGTGTTCCAAATGAAATTACGTAGACTGCCAGCGCAGAGCCAACTATCCGGCAAGTTCAAGGTAGTATTGATTTTTAAAATGTCAGTTAGTTCGGGACTTTGGCGAATTAAAGTTTTTAGTTTTTGCTCATTCAACATGGTTAAAATTCCCCCAGTAAGATTATCTCTATCATACACTTTTAGTGGGGACGACAGCCAATCTGATCGCCAACTTAGTCTAGACAAGAAATTGCGTTAAATCAACGATTTCTGTCTTTTTTTAAAAACAAAGCGATTAGTTAAAAATTAGAATATGCTACACGCAAGTTATCAAAAAAGTGAATGGGGTAGATCAAGATGAGCGAACAAGATTTAATGACTGAATTTCTACGGGTCGGTAAAGTTATTAAAACAGAATTGGTTTTGACTTCATTGCGGGCTGCTTGTCGTGGAACGCGGCCGACGCTGATTGATGCCAATTACAGACCTAAGTTCAAAGACACTAAAATCTGGTGAGGTTTTTGAAACGGGATTGGTTTTGACTGCATTACGGGCTGCGGGTTGTGGAACGCGGCCGACATCGATTTAAGCCTTTGCTTTGCAAAGTCTTAAATACGAGTCTTATTCTAAGTGGCACGGCCACTAAGAATAATTTGGCTGCTTCTCGCAAGCTCGTACGCAAATACAAACCCATTGGCTGACAACCCGATCCCTCCATTCCGTCTGGAGTTAGGTTAGTGCTCTTCACTGTTGTTAGTGGTTAAGGCAGTTCTAGTAGAATTGATCAACTTAATTCACTCACCAGTAATAGTTGAATAGTAAGACAAAAATAGCCTGTATGATATCTTTCAATTTTTATCTCGAAAGATTGTCACACAGGCTTTATAGTTCATTGCAAGCTGGTTGGCTTACAGTGGTGCTCAATTCTGTTAGTTTCATCTGGTGGTTGCTGGGCGATTGGCGTCAGGGAAGGGGGTTTCTTTGCGTACGAGCGATTTTGCGAGAAGCAGTGAAATTTGACTTGCTGCTTTAGCAGTTAGTCAAAGCCTCGTATTTGAGATTGTTGCGTTAGCAATAAGCTCAAATCGATGGCCACGCCGTTCCGCGCCCTAAAAATCGCCCAGCAACCACCTCCACAAATTGGGGAAGACTAGGCACCAGTCTAAGTAGCGTTCCACAACCCGCCGGCCGCAACGGAGTTATCCGCTATTCTGCCCCAAACCAACTTTAGCTTTAACCCGCTGATTGCGTCCACAAAATCGCCCAGCAACCACCTTTTCGAATTGGGGAAGACCCGACACTAATGGTACTTTTTACAAAAAGAACAGTCAGCAATCGTAATTAAAGAATTTGAATCTGATGTTTTGCACATTCATCAATCATTGCTTGCGGCCAAACACTTGCCTGAACTTCGCCAACGTGGGCCTTGCCTAGGAGTAACATGCATAACCGCGATTGACCAATACCGCCACCAATTGTGTAAGGTAATTCATCATTGAGAATCATTTGGTGGTATGGCAAATTCAGGCGCTGCTCCTGTTGGGTAATTTTTAATTGGCGTTTCATGGCTGCTGCATCAACCCGAATACCCATACTAGAAATTTCGAGAGCTTTTTGTAAGGGTTCGTACCAGAATAAAATATCGCCATTCAATTGCCAATCATCATAATCAGGTGCGCGGTCATCGTGACGCTGCCCATTTGTTAATGTGTCGCCAATCTGCATCAGAAAAACACAACCGAGTTCCTGACAGATGGCATTTTCTCGTTCCTTAGGCGTCAATTCTGGATAACGATCAAGCAGTTCTTGACTGGTAATGAAGTGAATCTCGTCGGGCAAATGATAGACTGCTTGGGGGAATTTGTACCAGACTTCATGTTCCATATGTTTGATTACTTTAAAAATTTGTTGAACTGTTTGTTTTAAAGTGGTGAGGTTGCGTTCATCGCGGCTAATGATCTTCTCCCAATCCCATTGATCAACGTAAATTGAATGAATATTATCGAGATCTTCATCCTTACGAATTGCATTCATGTTGGTATAAAGTCCTTGGTGCATTTGGAAGCCGTAACGCTTCAAAGCAACTCGCTTCCATTTAGCTAAAGAATGGACGATTTCGATTGTTTGGTCGGGCAAGTCCTTCATCGTAAATGACACTGGTTGTTCAATCCCATTAAGGTTGTCATTTAACCCGGTACGCTGCTCAACAAACATTGGCGCTGACAAACGGGAAAGCTGTAGCTCTGCGCCAAATTCATCTTGGAATGTTTCACGAATATAACGAATGGCTGCTTGAGTATCACGAACAGATAATTTAGGATCGTAGTTTTGGGGAATAGTTAAATGCATGGTCGATAACTCCTTTATTTTTAGGATAAAATAAAAAAGTCTTTCATCCCATTATCTAGGGACGAAAGACTTTTTTCGCGGTACCACCCAAGTTGTTTAGTGTTACTAAACCAGCTCAAATCAGCAGACAATCATCTGCTGCCGCTGGTAACGTTACGGAAACGTCTAAGCCTACTATGTTAAAACAATTCGGTTAGAAACAAAGCAAGGGTTATTCAGTTTAGTAGGTAGCTGCCTAGGTTTTCACTGTTCCTAAGTCACTGTTCAGATTTACTAACTTACTGGTCTTACTTATGGTCGTTGTTATCTTATTGCCAGTATCTTAGCATGAAGCAGCTGGCTTTGTAAATATCTTGGCAATAACTTTTTTAATTAATCTTTGCTAAAAAGTTATTGCCAAATATGTGCTGATAGGCAGAACAGGTTTTGACGCCATTTAGTCTGGAGTTGAGTTAGTGCATTTTATCATTGCAAGATTTCAAAGCAGAATAATAGTTTGGCCACATCGGGAAATAAAAAAGTGACTAATAATTAAACGTCGGTGTAATGGTTGCTTCAAGAATTGGCGTGTAAAAACGTTGATAGCCTTCAGCATTTAAATGGGTGCCATCGCCACCGTCATGTGGATGATCACCACTATTATAGGAGTAGCGTTTAGCCATTTCGGGAATGAACGTATTGATTTGACCACGATGATATAAATCAATTACAGGAATACCCCATTTACCGCAAATTGCGGCAGCAGCGGCCTGAACTTGGTCTTGACGCGCCAATGGAATTGCTGGCATATGATGGACGCCAATAAAATAAATTGGTGTTAGTGGGTAACGTTCACGCAAGCGCATGACTGCTAGTTCGAAACAACCACAGTAAGTATTCACATCAAAACTTGTCTTGTTGAAATCAGACGCAATCTGACCGAGAGGATGTAGCTGATCAACATAGGAAATAGCATCATTAGTAGTGCCATCAAAGACAATTAAATCTGGCGCTGTTGCGGGAGCACTATTAATTTGCATGACTAAGTCTGGAACGTGATTATCGCTTGACCAAGTATGATCTGATGGCTGAGTGGGAATCACCGTCGCCCCATTAGCAGCAAAATTGTGGAAAGCTAGTTGGTGGCGCTGAGCAAAATCATCTAACAAACCAATCTGTAATTCGTGACCAAAAATTAACGAGTCACCAAAACCATAAAGAACTTTGTGTTGTAGTTGATCCATGTGTTAGTAAACCTTCCTTACTAAGTAATCTCATCTCATTATAAGGCGCTTTCAAAAGGAAGGCAAACAGAAAAGAGCGTGAGAGCGACGTATTTTTGGCGTAGCGTAATTTTAAATAATTGCTTGAGCTGGTGTAAACCAGATCAAGCAATTATTTAAATTAGGCATAGCCATTTGTCGCTTCGAACACGTTTCAAAAAAGAGTGTGAGGGGCTGCGGGAGTCGGCGTAGTGTAACTTCAATTATTTGAATGGGCATCATCTTTTGTCATATCTCGTCCCGTGAATAGCGATTTTTTGCTTGTGAATCGCCGTCAGTTGGCTAGAAATCCATGCTAGAATATAACTAAATTTTACGACGTTGAATAAATAAAAATATTTAACCGTCACTAAAAATCTGAATTATTGGGGAGATTTATTTGAAAAATATGCAGGAGATTAGCAAGCGTCATTGGTTTTATGTGTTAGTTGTCATAGTGACACTCATTAGCCAATTTCTGTATTTACCGACTTATTTGCTAGCGGCAGCAACACGCGCTGGGCAAGAAATTACGATTAGTGGGCTCGATAGTCTTGATGCGAGGGATAATCAAGGCCGTCCACTTAATACTAGTGATTGGACGATTTGGGACAGTGAAAATATTAATTATCATTGGCAAATTGCTGATGGCTTGGAAATTAATGCTGGTGATTATGCGATGGTAAATTTGCCAGCGGGTACGACGTTTCAGCAGCATTACAAAGTTGCAATTACCGATCCTAATGGTGTGGTAGTTGGCACTTTTAGTGGTCGGCCAGGCGAAAGCAGTGGTCAAATTATCTTTAACGATTATTACAGTACGCACACTGAAGAGCGTTATGGTGATCTGAATTTTACTATTAAGGGAACTAAGAATGGTGAAGAGCCACCAATCACAGGGGATGATCTCTACATTTTGAAAGCAGGTTGGGCACTAGATGACTTGAACGAGGCGGGCTATCACACTAAGGCTCAGTGGCAGATTCTCCTTAACAGTCAGGGTGATACGTTAAATAATGTGATGGTGATTGATACCTTGGATACCTCGAATCAAACGTTAGATGTGGATACAATTCGGGTTGAATATCATGATTCCAATCAGCCGGTGCCTAAAGAAAATTACACAATTGAAACTGACGGTGTAACCTTAAAGCTAACCTGGCACGGACCGTTGACAGAAGCCGTTAATATTTTGTATACGACTACAATTACCGATGAAGAATATTTAACTGCTGGTAAAGATATTTCGTTGAAGAATACTGCAAGCATCACTGCCACTAAGCCTGGTGACGGCGATGGTGAGGAAACTAATATTGATCAAAATACTGAAAATAGTACCTCGTCAGCACAGGTCGATTTAGGCGCTAAAGGTAATGCTAATGGTCAGGTTGGCGTTACTACTATCACTGGCCAGAAAAGTTGGGCTGATGCTGATAATCAAGATGGTTTGCGGCCAACGCAAATTACGGTTGAGTTGTATGCCAATGCAGTCAAAATTGATTCACAAGTTGTGACTGCTGCGAACGATTGGCAGTATGTTTTCAATAATTTGCCTAAGTACCAGCAAGGTCAACTAATTAATTACGCCATCAAAGAAGCCCAAGTACCTGCTGGTTATCAAAGTGTGATTTCTGGAACCAATCTGACTAATGTTCATGTGCCAGAGCTCATTACTATTGCGGGAACGAAAACCTGGCAAGATCAGCATGATCAAGCTGGTAAACGACCAGCCGAAATTGAAGTCAAGTTGTTAGCCGATGGTGAATTGATTACCAGTCGAAAAGTTGACGCCACAACGAACTGGCAATATCAGTTTACTGGATTACCGAAATATCGAGCTGGTCAACTAATCAAGTATGAAATTTCAGAAACAGCTGTACCTAACTATCAGACCACTGTCGTTGGTTATGATTTGGTGAATACTTTAATTGAAAGTAGCAGTGGCAAGGGCAGCGCGACTAACAGATCAACACCCACGCAAATTCATCAAAAAACACCAGGGCAACGGCAAAAAACTTTGCCACAAACTGGTGAAGCAATAGTCCATTTCTGGCGCACCTATGCAGTTTTATTACTAGCTTTAAGTGCAACGACATTATTGAGTCGTGCTTTCAAGCGTTCTTCAAAATAAAGACAGCTGCCGTTGGTCGCTTCAAATATGTTTAATAATCAGCACGTAAAAAAGACAATTAGCCGATAAGCCTTAACGCTAAACAACGAACAATTCTGCGATAATTTCTTTAGAATTACTCGTTGTTTTTGCGTTAAGCGGGACTAGTTGCCTTTTTAGAACTTGTTTGTGCATTCAAAGCTGGTTGTCTTTTTGCCGAATTTAGTTAGCGTTGGTGCCGTTTGGCAGTTAATTTCTGCAAGATTACAAAAATCAAGATAATGATTAGAAAGACTGGTGCCAGATTAGCCGGAAAGAATAAAGCGATGAAGATGCTAGGAAAAATCGGAGATCTTAGGATACTCGTTGCTACGCTTGCAGCCACCATGGCCACAATTAGTAGACTATCAAAACCAGGTAGAAGGTGCGCCCAACCAAATCCTAGCAAGATTGCCGCAAAAGTGATTGGAAAAATATCACCACCAATCCAACCAGTTTTTAGACAAAGTTGCAGAAAAAGTAGTTTCAGAATTGCGGCTAGAAATAAAGTACTAGCCGATTGCTGGCTACTAAATTGTGGCACTAAACTTAGGAAAGATTGACCAGAGAAGAGTAGTCGTGGGAGCACACTGGCGAAAACAAAAATAACGCCAGCCCCAAGTAAGGCTTTAATTCGCACATTTGTGGCATAGCGGTTACTAAGTCGTTGCAGAAAATCACTAAAATGGCGATACAACCAGCCAAATAATAACCCAAACATAATGGCTGGTATAATCAGCCATAGTTCTTGCCAACGCCACTGTGACAAGCCCATTTTAGTAATAAAAGTAGGTTGTTTCGTTAAGCACATTAAAATTATGAAGGTTGTTAGGCCGTTAATCAGTAGTAAGGTATATAACAATTCCTTGGCCGTTTTTTGATTGGCTTGCTGCGCCAAATCACGATTATAAGTTTGCCGATATTTGGTGGGATGAAGCCGCATCAGCCAACTTTTAAAGAAACCGACTTGGCTGAATGCTTGCTGATGGAAATATTGGTAACGTAATTTATCAGCCTGCCAAACTGATAGTGCGATGACGGCACTAAGCAAGGCAGCTTCAGGACCAACGCCAGCACCGAAAATTAAAATAACCGTAGCAGCTAATAAATGTTGCCAGATATTCTGGTAATTAACAGTCTGATCTTGTTTAAAGGCCATCATTGTGGTCTGGGTTGTCTGCGGTAAGTCGCCCCAGGTCTGATGAAGTTGACCAACCAGCAAACCACCCACCAGACAAATAAGCAATTCATAGATAAAGTTGTGACCCAATGCTTGGGGTAATCGTTGCCAAATAAGCTGAGTCAGTTGTTCTTCAATAATCAAGAATAGAAAGGAAATCAGTGCAATGAGACTACTAAAAATTAAGCCTGAAATAATTAATTGACTGTTACGACGAAATGTCATTTGACCACCACTTATGAATAAATTAATAAGTTCAATCTTAACAATAAAATAATTAGTGTCAAGCTGTGATTTGCCCACCAATCAGCGTTATTTTTGATAGCAAGAATTAAAGATAGTAGCTTAGGCCACCAAGTAACCCAGCCATTAAAATTAGCAGCAAAGGATTTATTTGCCAGCGTAAATCAGCAATGGCAACGAAAAGAATAATCAGCAGACTCAACCAATCAGCAGATTTGCCTGACCAGCGGGTAATGTCAGTCACCTGAAAGACTAGCGTTAACAAGAGTAGTGCTGCAATTGCCATAATCAATCCGACGGCCGCGGCTTTGATACCATTTAACATGGCGGGTACCTGCCAATGATCGTTTAATTTAGTTTCAAAATGAGTATAAAGTGGCACAATAATCAAGGAAGGGACACAAACCGCTAGAGTGGCGGCCAAGGCTGTGCCTAAACCACCAGATAATTGTCCCACATAAGTGGCTGAGTTAATCGCAATCGGTCCAGGAATAATTCCATCCAGTGCGTTAAGGTCGGCAAATTGTTGAACAGTCAACCCAAATCGCTCAGCTTCAGCAAAAATTAATGACAACATTGCATAACCACCACCAAAGCCAAGAAAACCGATTTTAAGAAAGGCAACAATAATGGCTAACATGATTAATGGAACTCCTTTCGTTGTGACCAATTGACCAGTAGGCCAACTACTGCCGCGATGATGATTAAAGTCGGGGCGCTTAGCAGGTTAAATAAAGTTAAACCGAAACAAGCAAGCGCTAAGAAAATTGACCAAAAATCACGTAAGTTGTAACGTGCCAGCGTGTAAGCGGCACTAAACAATAATCCTGCTGAAGCAGCACGAATCCCGGTTAATACACTTAAAATAACACCAGTTTGTGGTAATTGTTGATAGAGCATTGTCGCCGCCGACATCAGTACGAAAGCGGGTAAGATAGCGCCTAGACCAGCGACTAGCATGCCACTGGTCCCATTAATTTTTTTACCAACAAAGCAAGCATTAGTCAGCGCAATCACCCCGGGGAAAGTCTGGGCCAAGGTGGTATATTCATAAAGATCGTCTTTGCTGATCAGTTGCGATTTCTGACAAAGCTCACGTTCGATTACTGGTAACATTGCCATGCCACCGGAGAAGGTAAAGGTGCCTGCCAATAAATAAACTTTAAAAAGTCGCCAATTAGTTTGCATGATTTCACTCCCTGTTACTCCAGTATAACGATGATCAAGATTGACTAAAAATACATCTTTAGTATACTGGCCATAACTAAACAGTTATGAGGTGGCAATCATGAATATTCGCCAATTGGAAATCTTTACGACAGTGGCCGCTACTGGGTCAATGACCAAGGCTGCTCAGCAATTATTCTTAAGTCAACCAGCGATTTCCAAAGCTATTCGGGAATTGGAACAAAGTATCGGCGTTAGGCTGTTTGATCGAATCGATAATCGCTTAGCATTAAATAGTGCTGGTCGTCAATTTCGTATTCGAGTGACGCAGCTACTAACTGAATTCAATGAGTTAGCTCAGTATGGTGATTAGAAACAAGCCCAGCGCATTCCTTTACGCTTTGGCACTAGTTTAACGATCGGTCAAGAATTATTGCCGACTGCGCTGAAGAAGTTTCGTCAACAGCATCCACAAACACCGCTAACCTGTTATGCGGAAAATGTTCAGCAAATTAAGGATCGGCTGCTTAAGGGTGAAATTGATTTGGCTTTGTTAGAAGGCTATGAGGCTAGTAAATCTTTCCAAGCTGAGCCTTTATCACAGTATGAATTATTATTAGTTGCGGCGCCTAATTTACTGACTAAAAGACGTTTAACGAAGCAGCAATTATTGACTGTACCTTTTTTATTACGGGAGCCTGGAAGCACTTTGCGGGATATTTTCGTAAGCGCTACGCGACACCTAGGAGTTGAAGTGGTTCCCATGCTAGAAAGCGTCAATACTGAGGTGTTGATTAGAGCAGCGCTGGCTGGTCTAGGTGTGACTATTTTGCCAGCGCCTTTTGCCCAACCTTATTTGCAAAGCCAACAATTAGTTTCATTAACTTTACCAGGCCAGCAGTTGCAGACGACTAATTATGTGGTGACGTTGAAAGACAGTCCCTTACGTGAGTTACAGCAGGAATTAGTGGCTTGTTTTAAGGATGTTGAAAGTCACACGCTCTTTTACGTTAAGCGGAACTGACTCCTTTTGAGAATCAGTTGCAGCTGTTAAAGTTCGGTTTATTTTGTTAAAAGAACTTATGCCACAACTGCAGTTCTTTTATTGGTCACAGTGTTATAAGAAACCGTCTAAATTTTCTGAGCTTTAATAATCAGCATCATTGGTACCCGCAAAGAAGTTTGCATTTCGGGTAAATGACGCAGTTCTGGCGCTGGTTGTGGTTCAATTAACCGTTGCAATTGAAAACCGTTCGTTAGTAGACCATCCACTAGTGTGGTTAACGTATGATGATACTTGGTCACCACACTACCAGCAAAGTCAGCTTGGCGTGGGCCCTCAGTAAAATAGTGGTCAACTGGGAAATACTCTGGCTGACCTTGAGCATCCTTGATCCAATCTTGATGACCCTCGGCCGTAAAAATCGGATGTTCAATTGTAAATTGGAAGATGCCTCGTGGTGCCAGCCATTGATGAATGTGCCGCACCACAGCAGGGAAATCAGCCAGATAGTGCAAAACTAAAGAACTAATCACAATATCATAAGCGGCTGGTGGCGCAGTAAAGGTTTCGATATCGTGTTGTTGATAATTAATCTTTGGAGAATGGGTTTGTTGCTGTGCAACGGCCAACATTTTTGCTGAAGCATCCACACCAAGGACCGATTTCGCCCCATGATCGGCAGCATAGCGACAATGCCAACCATAGCCACAGCCTAAATCTAATACACGCTTGTTTGTTAAATCAGGTAGGAGGGCTTGAAAGTCAGGCCACTCTCCAGCTGCTGCCAAGCCACCCTGACTACGTGGCATTTGTTGATAATGCTTGAAAAAATCCGGATCGTCATAGGTTACTGTCATGGTAAAAACTCCTTTTTTAAACTAGACTGTTTTGATTAGGCTATGCTGTCTGATTACGTAATAAGTGATTTGTTAACAACAGACAATAGTATTTCAAGATTTGTTAGCCTATAATTAATTTTGAAAACGATATATTCATTATAAAGCTGGGATGTATGGTTGTTCAAGCTGACCTAAATATTGGTGTGATTAAGTAGTAGTTGTTAGTTGTTATAGTTACCAATGATTTTTGAAAAGAAATTTAATGATTGTGAAACGTAGTGAAGAAATCATCATTGGTACAGTGGTCATTAATATGCTGGCTTTGGTTTATAATATTTTAAATCTTTGAATATTTAAATACTTGATTTACGATAGTTTAATGTTGCGGTTATTTTTAAAATCTGGCTGTGGTGTTAGAACTGTTTTTATTTTGTGAAGGGCTGATGACATGCTAACAACACGTAAGGTCTATCTCATGGGAACTGTGATTACGGTGTCCCTTATCCATCCTCAGGCGACGTTGCTATTGACAGAAGTTGAACGGCGCCTACGAATTTACGAACATCGGTTTAGCGCCAATGATCCAACCTCCGAATTACGTGTTTTAACGACCAATGCTGGTCGCCAATGGACTGCTGTAAATTCTGAACTATTTGAGTTGATTGCTTTGGGGAAGGCTTATAGTCTTTTGCCAAACAATAATTTGAATATTGCTCTAGGACCTTTAGTCCAGCAGTGGCGAATTGGTTTCAGTGATGCCCATGTTCCTGATGAAATGACAATTAAAAACGCCTTAACGTTAACTGACCCGCATAAAATTGAACTTGATCAACAACATCAGATGGTTTATTTGGCAGTAGCGGGGATGACCTTAGATTTAGGGTCGCTTGCCAAGGGCTATATTGCTGATTTACTAGCTGATTATTTACGTCAGCAGGGGGTAAGCCAGGCTCTGATCAATCTTGGTGGTAATGTGGTGACAATTGGTACCAACTCGGAACAACAACCTTGGCAAATTGGCCTACGTGACCCTCAAGGTGACCAGCAACAATTTATAGGGACAGTTGCTTTAAGCAACCAATCACTGGTCACTTCTGGGATTTATGAGCGTCAATTACAAATTAATGGCCAACATTATCACCATATTTTTGATAAACAGACGGGCTATCCAATATCGTCAGAACTAGCTAGTATCAGTATTAGATCGGCACAATCAGTGACTGGCGAGCTGTGGACCACAATGTTATTTGGTAAAAGTACCACAGAAATTCTCAGAATTATTGCCACAATCCCGGATCTTGAATGCTGCTTGATTAACCGGAACGGCCAAGTTTATCAATCAGAAAACTTTGGTTTAGTCACAAATTCTAATTGAATCTTTTAACGGCAGCGCTTACAATATAGCAGTAAGCAAAAATGTGAACGCAATCACATCACACTGGGAGCAGTGACTGACGGCAATTAACTAAAATGTTTCAGAGTGTAACCAAGCACATTAAGCAGAACTGATTGCTATTTGCGAATATGTTTCAATAGCTCAAGTGCAGTTTGTTTTTAGCAAAAGACTTTATGTCACAGTCTTAGTATTGCAGTTATGTTTGCCAAAGCACTGCTACTCACAACTAAAAAGGAGTTTGATCATGGAAAATTTTGTTGCTATTGTGGGGACGAATTCGACAGCCTCCACTAATCGCCAGTTATTACAATTTATGCAACGCCATTTTGCTGCCCAAGCCAAAATCGAATTGATTGAAATTGCCGAATTACCGATATTTAATAAACCAGCTGACAAAAAATTGCCGCTGCTAGTGCAAACAATTGATCAAAAGATTATGGCCAGTGATGGCGTGATTATTAGTACACCAGAATATGATCATTCGGTGCCGGCTAGTCTGTCTAACGCGCTAGCGTGGTTTTCTTATGGGGAGCATCCTTTTGTTGACAAACCAGTAATGATTACTGGTGCTTCTTATGGTTCACTAGGTTCTTCACGCGCACAGTCACATTTGCGGCAAATTCTTGACGCGCCCGAGTTACGCGCCCGAATTATGCCAAGCTCGGAGTTTTTATTAGGTCATTCATTGACAGCCTTTGATGAACACGGCGATTTAAAAGACTCAGAACAAGTTGCTAAACTTACTGGGTTATTTGCTGATTTCTTAGACTTTGTTAAACTAACCAATCAATTAGTCCATGCTAAAAAAATCAATCAACGAGAAGCACAAAACTTTTCCTGGGATAAAATTTAAATGAGGTGATCGTGATGAAACTTGTTGGAATTGTTGGCTCGAATTCAGATCAATCTTATAACCGCTTATTAATGAAATATATTGCCGTTCATAACGCCGATCTGTTTGATTTGGAAATTTTGGATACGAAAGATATTCCGCTATTTAATCAGAGTCAGGACCAGACTGATGCTGGGCCCATTCAGTTTATGAAACGAAAAATTGAGCAGGCCGATGGTGTTATTATTGCTACGCCAGAGCATAATCACACGGTACCTGCTAACTTGAAAAGTTTAATTGAATGGCTATCTTTTAAAATCCATCCGTTAGATAATAAACCGGTGCTGATTGTTGGTGCATCATACTATGATCAGGGTTCTTCGCGAGCACAGTTACACTTGCGGCAAATTATGGAAGCACCTGGTGTTAACGCCATCGTCATGCCTGGAAACGAGTTCTTACTTGCTGAAGTTAAGCAGGCCTTTGATGATCATGGCGAGATCAAAGATACTAAGACTAGTGAGTTTTTACAAGTGACTTTGCGTAAATTCGTTAAATTTGTGCAAGTAGCTAAGGCCTTGGAAGAACCTAAGCCGCTGCCTAAGGAAGATTTAAATGCCACCGGCAAAATTGCCACAACAATTCCTGACGTAGATATGCGGGCAGCTGATTGGGTTGAACAGGCTGCAAAAAAAGTTCAAGCCGTTAGTGGTGATACTTATGTTCAGTTAGATCGCGGTATTTTAACGGTTGATCAAATTAATTATTTGTTATCGTCAATGCCAATGGAACTGACCTATGCCGATAGTAATAATGAGTTCTTGTATTATAATGCTGGCAAGGAACAAGCAGGCACTCTAGCTGGCCGTAAGCCAGAACAGGTAGGTAATCCGTTAATCGTTTGTCATCCAGCCAAGGCCTTAAAAAATGTTGAGTGGGTATTGCAACAATTACGCGCTGGTAAACAAGATGTTATTCGTATTCATGTACCTAAACATGGTCCCGATAAATACGTGGTGCATAGTTATCAAGCGATGCATGATGATCAACAGCATTATGTGGGCTTAAATGAGTATGTCATGGATATTAAACCAGTGATTGATTGGTATTTACAACAAACCAAGCAACATTTGGTTGGTGCTACGTCAGCTGATAGTGTTGCTAGCGCCTCTGTTAAAAATGATCCAGCGACAAGCAATGATGCTGTTGCGAGCGCTTCTGTCAAAGCAGCCACGCCACCAGCTCCCGCTAAGGCCGATGGTGTTGCCAGTGCTTCAGTAAAGCCATAGTTGAAAAAACAATAAAACCAGCAGGTTGGCTGTTAAATAGTCAACTTGCTGGTTTTTAGATTTCTTATGTAGAAATGCAACCACAAGTTTTACTTGTGGGGGTCAGAGAAGCTTTAGCGAAAAAAACATCCTTTCAGT
>NZ_RHOT01000070.1 GCF_003946675.1 Lapidilactobacillus gannanensis
TTTAAGGGGCTTTTTGCGTGTGGCAAGCCCTTCTAGGGCTAATAAAAAGCCACCCGCTATGCGGGTGGATGATTACTAAGCAGAATCGGTTGTCTTTGGAGACACCTTTCAACTGCTAAAATCTATTTTATTTTGGTGAAAAGATTTATGTCCCAGACGCCAGATTCTTTTTTATCAGGGATAAGATTAATCAACGAGGTCGGCGTAAAAAGCTGCGTAAGTAGCATTCTTATAAGGAATCAGCCACAAGAAGCCGATTCCGGCAGTTAAACAGGCCAGAATATCCCAGCCGATGAAGCTAACTTGCAAAATGAAAAGGCGCCATTTATTACCAACCATTAGTTGGCGACTTTTGGTAATGCAATCTAGGTAGCTAATGCTTTCACCGTTATTGCTATCTGCTAAATCTTTAAAAACAAAATTTGCTTGAGAATAAGCGTAATTTTTAATGATGCCAGGGATGATCAAGAGTAAAGTCCACAGGAAAGTAAAAATTCGTAATAATAATGTGGTCGCAAACACACCAATGAAATATTTCTTGGTAAAAACTGCGAAGGCGCCTTTTAAAGAGCTTTCTGGTACTTGCTTGGTCCTTAACCAGTTCAAACTAGTGTACATGATTCCTGTTGTAACCAATGCTGCCACAAAACCACCCAAAGTACTGCCACCAGAGGTTTGCTGATTCGAATTGATTTCGCGAATACTACTAAATTCAAAGTTATTAATACTCTCTTTTAGAAAATAGAAGTAGCCCTTGCCAGCCATAACACCAACCATGATTAAAACAATCACGCCTAAAATAACCGGCACTAGATTCAATTTAATCGCTTCTAGCCAATTACCGCGAAAGGTATCCTTGACCTCGCGCTTTAACTCAGCCCGCGATTTATGTGCTTTTATCATAAAAAAGTCTCCCTTTAAAATAGCTTTTGCCCAAATATATGTCTTTGTTTATATCATAGGCACCAGCCGAATACAATAGTTATTAGAAATCTAAAACTAGTTTTAAACTTCAGACTTATCAGCCCACTCACTAAAAATATTGTCAAAAAAAGTCGCAGTCCTGACCTCAAGCCCAGTTAGGATTGCGACTTTTTATGCTAATCAACCAAATCTTTATAAAAAGCAGCGTAGGTTGCGTTTTTGTATGGTGTCAACCAAAGATTACCGATGCCAAAACTAAGGCTGGCCAGAATATCCCAGCCTAGAAAACTGAGTTGTAGCACGAACAGTCGCCATTTATGACCGACCATTAATTGCCGGCTCTTCGTGATGCAGTCAAAATAACTAATATTATTTTGATCTGGTGCATCAGCCGCGTCTTTGAAAACGTACAGTGCCTGTGAGTAGGCATATTGTTTGATAATTCCAGGAATGATAAATAATAGTGACCATAAGAAAGTAAAAAGTTGCACCAACAAGTAGGTTAACAAAGTGCCTAAGAAATACTTGCCTGAGAAAACAGTAAAGGCATTTCGCAAGGCGCCGTCAGGCTTTTGTTGAGTTCGAAGCCAGTCTAGTGAGGTGTATAAAATCCCAGTGACAATTAGGGTAATGATAAAACCACCTAAACCGCCGCCACCAGAAGCACTACCTAGCAAGGTGAATACTGAAAAGGCAGCAAAGATACTATCAGCACTGCCCATAATATCTGGCGCCATTGATAACGAAATTAAAGAAAATAAGCCGAATATGACAATTAAGAAAATTGCCAGCACGGAAATCAAAGTTGGTACTAAATTTAACTTAATGGCCATTCCCCAATTGCTACGATAAAGATCTTTTACTTCACGTTTTAACTCCGCACGAGTTTTGTAATGTTTCTCCATAAGCCCATCCCCAATATTTTTTCAGAAAGCTTATTCCTGATTTATTCACAAAGATATGCAAAATACCCATCAAACACATGCATCACGCGTTTGATGGGTATTTTGTATTTTC
>NZ_RHOT01000071.1 GCF_003946675.1 Lapidilactobacillus gannanensis
GGCTATACTCCTTCTTGGGTAGACAAGCAAATAATTAAAGCTTGTCTTCCTAGGAAGGAGTTTTTGTATGGGCCGGAAAGGGTCTAGATATACATTAAAAGAGAAGTTCTTCTACATTGGTCTAGTTACTGATGATGGTTTGAGTACCATGGCAGTCGAACGACTTCACGGTGTCAAACACAGCCAGGTTCAGCAATGGATAGAACGCTATGAAGCCGATGGTGTGGATGGACTCAAAGTGCGACGGACGCAGCGCGCTTACTCACAAAAATTGAAGCTTGAGGTTGTCCAGAAATATTTGGCAGGTAACACTTCTTATCCGCAGCTTGCCAAGGAATATGGTATCCCCAATGCCGCAGTGATCTATCAATGGGTTTCCCTGTATACTAGTGGTAAATTACCTCAAGCCACTAGGAGGGCAACACCAATGAAAGATGGACGCAAGACATCACAAACCGAGAGAATCGAGATCGCGCAATGGACGATCGCCAATGACCATAACTATATCGAAGCGATGAAGCACTTCAATGTTTCATATGGTCAAGTTTATGCGTGGGTCAAGAAGTTCAAACAAGGAGGCGAATCTGCCCTCGCAGACCGTCGTGGTAAAGCTAAAGAGGATAATGGACAGCTTTCCGAAGTCGACCGACTTAAACTTGAGAATAAGCGACTACAAGCGCGACTAACCTATGTTTCAACGGAGGTCGCAGTGCTAAAAAAACTACAGGAAATAGAAAGAAGGAATGCCGTTCAGACGACCAATACCAAGCAATCAAACAACTCGCACAAGAAGTGAATCCCGATTCCGGAAAGCCGTATGGGATCAGTGATGCGTGTCGAATTCTTGAGATCTCACGCTCTGCTTATTATAAGTGGACACATCGTAAGGTGACTGCCCACGAGCTAGAGAATCAAGCCATTCTTGCGTACATCATTGAGCTGGAAGAAAAGAATCATTACATCTTTGGCGTCAAGCGACTTATGACCTACATCAACGCTGAAACGCCTTATCACGTTAGTCATGGACGTGTCCGCCGCATCATGCGCCAAGGACATATTCAGGCCTCTATTCGCGTGGCTAAGCACGATCGCAAGGCAGAAAAGAAAGAGTTTCTCTTAACCAACAAATTATACACAGCAGACGTTGGCCACGCTTTCCACCCAATTGCCCCAAACAAGGTTTGGGTAACGGATTGTTCAGAGTTAACTTATGGCAAAGACAACAAGCAGAAGTTACGCCTCAGCGCAGTGAAAGACCTTTACGATCATAGCGTAATCGCTTGGTTTGTCGCCCCTACAGAAACCGCTAAGCTGGTAACGGACACGATTAAGGTGGCAGTTAAGAACAATAATGGCGCTAAGCCGGAGATTCTACATAGCGATCAAGGATCAAGCTATACATCTGGTGTGTATAACACTTATCTTGTCGGTGAAGGGATTGACCACAGCATGTCGCGGCCAGGTACGCCTGGCGACAACAGTCCGATGGAAAGCTTGTGGAGTCATTTAAAGGTCGAACGTTTCGCCTTTGAATATGCCTTATCTGAAATAGAGATGATGAAGAATATTGAAGCAGCAATCAATTGGTACAACGATGAACGACGCCAAGAAACACTAAACGGCATGACTCCAATGGAATACCGGAATCATGCCGTAAAAGAAATTGCATAGAAACTTTAATTATTTGAACTGTCTACTTGACGCGGACCAGCGCC
>NZ_RHOT01000072.1 GCF_003946675.1 Lapidilactobacillus gannanensis
TCAAGACGAAAACCTCTCTCATTGTTTAGTGTTGGAACTTCAATGATACCTGATTTTTCGTCTTGGTGTCTTTTTTTGACCATTTTTTGATCAATCAACATGGGTGGCTAACTTGATTATAAAATTCGCGGAAGATTTTAAATTACGACAATCTAAATACTATGAAAATCGGCAAGCCCGCAAAGCCCGTTCTCGCCGATTAATTCAAAAAGGGGCTTTATTAGAAAAGTACTTTCAAGCTAATAACCTCTCGGTCGAACAAACCGAAGAACTTTTAAAAACATTTGCTGACTATGTTAACGCCCATAAACCGGATAAATTAAAAAACGATCAACCTAATAACTAGGCCGATCGTTTTTATTTTCAGGATTGTTTTTTGGCTTAATTTCTGGATTGTGTTTAGCAAAGTCTTTTAACTGTTTTTGAATTCTTTATGTAAGCTCTGCTTTACTTTCTTTGTGCTTCCTTTTACTTGATCGCTGTTGAATTATCTTTTGACCCTTACCTCTTCTTTTTGATTTTAGGTCAAGCGTAAAATCTGAAATTTTATTTTGATCTAGCTTACTTAAATGACCAATTTCTTTAAAGTTTAAACCGGCTTTTGGAAAGCGATAAATATTACCAAGATCGACCCAGGAAGGTTTCTTCAACCCAGCGGATTGCCAATCTTGAATCAGATAATATTGTTGCTTGATATAAGCCGACTTCTTTTCATACTGACTAGTAATTTTAAAAGCCTCGACCTTCTGTTCTGATACCCGACGAATTAAAACTGGCCGAGACTTGCCACCGTTAGTTTCTACAAAACTAACGTATAGGCTGACTAAGTCATTAGTCCTCATCTGGATTGTTGAGCCAATCAGCGACCTCTTTAGCGTCTTTGAACTCGGTGACTGGTGTCCCTTCGGTCGCCTTTAAAAAGCGTAAATTAGCTCTTTCTTCTTCGCTTAAAGACGCATTAAAAGGTAAAGCACCATTAGCAACAATCCGCTTGTAAAACATGTTAATGGCCGTGGTTGGATTTAAGCCCAATTCGCTTAAAATTGCTTCGGTATCATCGGCCAAATCTTTATCAATCTTGACTTGGACCCGTTTCTTTTCCTTAACTGCCATGATTGTCTCATCCCCTTTCTTTTACTAATACCATTATACTACCTTTTGAGTACCTTATCAATAGATAAAGCCTTGGCCTCAAATCACTCGAGCTTGGAGTTGATCTAAAGGCTGAACTTTTGAGCTGGTTAGCCTGGTTAGCTCTGGCACTCATTTAAAAGCCCCTATTCTTATGTTTAAGCCATTTAAATCTAGTTTGAGTATAAAATAGGTTAGTAAGTCTTAAAATCGCTTAGAAAGGATTTTGTAGCCTTTTAAGACTAGTGGTACAACCAGCTGTTATCGTTGTCGGCCGATTTTTCTTCTTCGGGGTGTTGGGCCGCATATTCTCTAGCCGCTTGTTTATTCCACCAAACGCCAAATAGGTTTTGCATGGTGCCGTATAAGTAGTTCTCAACATTCTTGATGTGCTTCTCATTGCTTCTCAGGGCGTTAAAGTAGCGTCTCAAGGCTTTAGTCATTAAAGGTTTCAGTTCCTCATCATCAAGTGGGAGTTTTATTAACTTTAATCGATCGCCGGATTTAAAATTGAAGTGCAACACCTAAATGACTAGACCAAAAAGGCCATGAAGACCTATTCTTATAGTTACCACAC
>NZ_RHOT01000073.1 GCF_003946675.1 Lapidilactobacillus gannanensis
CCGAGCAATTCTGCACTATGCCCTGTCAAGTTGACAGATGAAATAATATAAAATTGAATTTGTCTCTAAACGGCTTCATTCCAGTATTCATCTGGAGTGAGGCCGTTTCTTTGTGCTGAGCGGTTGTGGTGATTGAAGTATTCAATACCTTCTTCAACTAACTTCACGAGTTCTTCATAAGTTTTAGCCATCGGATGACGATCCATCCAGCGCAACTTGAATTCGTTCCACCATCGTTCTATCGGCGCATTATCGTATGGTGTGCCTGGCCGAGACATACTGCGAGTCACATCATAACGGGCAAGAAAGTTGTTAAAGGCGCCAGATGTGTAAGCTGAGCCGCGATCTGTATGAATCATTGGATGAACTTTTCCGACACGATCAAATGCACGTTGGAATACTTCTATTTCTGCAGCTGATGTTTCCGTAATGCTGAGATGGTGCGACAAGAGAAGACGACCATAGAGATCGAGAACGCCACTCAGTCGAGTCTTATATTCGCCGTTTGGACCGAATCTCAATTCCGTTGAGTCTGATAACCAAACTTTGTTAGGTGCATCTGTTTCAAAGTGCTGGTTCAAGACATTGTCTTGAACGTATTGTTCACTTGCTTTTTGACGGCTGTGTTTCTTGATTCGAATTTGACATCTTAAACCCAATTCTCGCATCACTCGCCGAATCATCTTATGCGTAACTTCAAAGGTAATTGACTCGTCATGTTGAAGATTCACTAGAAGATTGCCAGCGCCGATACCTTGACGGTGGAGATCAAACCAGTGTTGTACCCGCTCTTGGAGCTGATGATTGCGGACTTCCCAAGCGGTTTCTTTACGCTTTAATCCTTTATAGTAAGCTTGTCGGCTTACGCCGACAACGGCTAATAACTTGGTGAGGGCACCATGCTTGCCTTGACTGAGCTCTTTGATTACGTTGTAAGCCAGCCGATGTTGTTTGTTCACCCCTTGTGCTGAAGTTCCAGCAATTTTTTTGCGAATTGTTCCACCAATTCTTTGTCTTTAAGCTCGGCCTCTAGTTGGCGAATGCGAAGGTTTGCTTTGTCGAGCTCAGTCAATTCAGACTTATCTTTGTGATGGCCACGGTTATCAATGAGGGCCTCATAACCACCATTCTTGGTCTTAAGCACCCAAGAACGTACTTGTTGATATGAAACTTGAAAGTGCTCTGCAGCTTCAGTGTATGAATGTTTGTGCTTGACCACGTACTCAACTATTTCAATTCGTTTTTCAAAAGTTGTTTTCTTAGGCATACTGGGGACCTGCTTTCTGGACGGTGATGCCGTCAAAAGTTTATCTCCATTATACTTGTCGACCCATGCTTTTGCTTGAGTCATTTGACGTAATCCATATTTATCGGCCACTTCTTCAAATGTGCCTTCTCCATTTAGATAGGCAAGGACAACGGTATGTTTCAACTCCTTGCTGTAGTGAAGGTATGTCTTAGCTTCTTCAAGACCTTCAATCCCATCTCTTTTGTAACGCATCGACCATCTTTTAAGTGTATGTCTACTGACTTCGTGCTGCCTCGCATACGCATATATTGGCAGATTTGACTTTTGGTAATCTTTAAGTATATTGAGCTTTTCCAGTGCTGTGAATTTAGATTTGGACATACAAAAATCCCTCCGTAATCATCAAATGAATTATTGTATTTCATCTGACAACCATAAAGGGATTATTGCATTCT
>NZ_RHOT01000074.1 GCF_003946675.1 Lapidilactobacillus gannanensis
CCTGAATTATTCATAGTTCATAAAAATCCCGTCAGTTTTCGTATTTTTTCGAAAACTGACGGGTATGTCTTTATCTTTTGCTGAAATACGATGTTTATCAGTTCTAGCTAGTGAGATCTTTCAACTAACTCAGAATTGCTTTGAACTTTTGGATACACTTGTCCCTTGGTTGTACAGATTTTTTTAATTTTGCCGGTTATTCAATAGCCTGGATACGCTGTAGAGCCTGGTAGAACAGCCGATGGTAAACATGATACGAGCTCAGCCGCAACTGAATGCGTCGGCCAGTATGCACAACACGTGCCGCAACTTTGAATAAACGGATCCGCAATGTGCTAACGCACAAGCCGGAATCATGTTTTGTCAGTGTTAGCTGCTTTAAAAAGTTGACAATATTGTAAGCCAGTACACTAACCATCATCCGGGCAGCATTGGTATTAAACGTTGAACTATCAGTCTTATCGAAAAAGAAACCTGTTTTAGCTTCTTTGATGTAATTTTCCATTTGGCCGCGTTTGTGATACAGTTCGAAGGCAGTTTCAGCCGTTAAATTAGTCAGATTAGTGACGATAAATTCATGTGAAAAGATCAGTTCACCAGCTACTCGAGTTGATTTAATATAAATCTGCCGTGGCTTAGGCCACGATGCTGATTGATAGATTTCAGAGTAGTAATGAGTCTCTTCCTCTTGCCACTGGGTTTGATCATTGATCTTGACGAACTTTTCAGCTAGATTCTGTAATTTTCGATTGCGTTTGAGTCGAATAATGTAAAACACATCTTTGGCTTCACAGACATCGTAAACTTCTGGCGTGGCGAAGCCACTATCACCACGAACCAGAATGTCAGTCGTGGGCAGCTGAGTTTGATAATGCTTTAATAGTGGTGTTAAAAAAGCTTTTACATCTTTGCTGGTGTAGGCATTTCCAGGACGCAAGACAGCTTTCAATAAGTTACCATCTTGATCAGTTGCCAGTAATGGATGATATCCTTCAGTACCATAATGTGCGTTGTAGTTAGTGGCTTCCTGTTTGCCATAAGTGTCTGAGTGAGTCGAATCGATATCAATAATCGTGGCTGTCTGGTTGGTTAATAGTCGAACACGGTCGATCAAAGCCTCATTTAAAGTCTGTAATGTGCTAACACTATCTTTATCAAAGCGTTGCCAAAAACGTGATATTGTTGCTTGTGAAGCCAAAGACGGTTTATCCAATAATAATTTAAAAAGCGGTTCTTTTTCTAAAAAAGTTGCCGCAGAATCTGCGCTATAACCAGCAATAATCTGAAGAATTAACTGTTTTAAGATACTAGAATTACTGTGTTGACAATATCGTCGCTGGTCATTGAACCTCAATAGTTTGTCGGCCAAGATGGTGAACTGGAATTTTGCCATCAGCTCTACACACAATGTTAGCCCGCCATCGGAAGATAATTGACCACCCGTATGCGATACTAAAATGTTTTTGTTGAAATTTAATGCCATTTCCTGTAAAGTTTTCAATATAGAGTCCTCTTCTCTCATGTGGTTTTGTTTAGCAATTTAACTATACCAGAGCTGAGGCTCTTTTTGTGTACTTAAAAGGTGAAAATACAAAATACCCATCAAACGCGTGATGCATGTGTTTGATGGGTATTTTGCATATCTTTGTGAATAAATCAGG
>NZ_RHOT01000075.1 GCF_003946675.1 Lapidilactobacillus gannanensis
GTGAAGTGCAAGAGAAAAGTTAGACAAAAATATTATTTTAAGCAATTAAGGTGTGTTGCCGGTATTCTATCGGTGACATGCCTTTTGTTTTCATTGAAATTCGGGTGTTGTTGAACCATTCTACGTAGTTATTGGTAATTTGTTTGAACTCTTCTATGTTCTTGCACATTGGTAGACCACAAAAACATTCTGTCTTATAAATATGGAAGAAGCTCTCAATTGGGGCATTATCATGACAATTACCTTTGCGAGACATACTTTGGATAAATTCATTATCATTTAGATATCGTCTGTAGTAATTTAATTGATAATGCCAACCTTGATCTGAATGAATAATTGGTTTTGCGCCCTGAGGTAGTTTTCTAATCAATTGGTCCAGTGTTTCTGTAATGAGCTTTTGGTTGGGACTCTCACTTATTTGTAAGGCTAAAACTTCTTTGGTGGCTTCATCGGTAATCGCAGATACATAGGCCCATTTATGATTCTGTAACTTAACTTGAGTAACATCAGTATGCAGTACTTTATAAGGATCACTTTCATCAAACTTTTGATGAATAATATTTTCGGCGATTTTTCCCACTGATCCCCGATAAGAAGAATATTTTCCATTTGAATGACAATTGTAGATACTTACTTTGACTTTGAGCTGGTCCATTAGACGACGAATAACCTCACCAGAGAAATGAATGCCAAGTTTTTCGAGCTCATTTGAAACACGACGATAACCATAAGTGTATCGTCCGTTACACATTCCGCGATTGGAAATTCGTAGGATTTCTGCCTTAACCTTGGCGTATTTATCATGTGTTGTGTAAATTCTTTTGCGTTCATCATGATAAGTTGCCTTTTTTAGATCAATGGCTTTGAGAATATCACCAATCTTATATCTTTCTGATTTCGGAAGGTGTGCCTGATCCGCCCTGATCTGATCAACTATTTGTGTTTTTCGTCGTCCTTTGAAGGTCCGAACAGGGTCAGCGATTTTTTTAGGATATCACGCTCTAGTTTTGTATCGTATAATTCTTGGTCCTTCTCAGCTAGTTTCTGTCTTAAGCGTTCAACCTCATTTTTAGCTAATACTTGGCGGACTTGTTTCTTATTCTTCATTTTCGCGGACCTACCTTTCGGGTGAGGTCTCAAAGCGTCAATGCCATCTTTAATAAACGCTGTTTGCCAGAGACTAATTTGTGACGGCAACAGGTCGTATTTTGCGGCAACGTCGGCTAGAGCTTCCTCATGAGTCTGGTAGTAGTTTATCACACTTGACTTGAATTCCAACGAGAACTTTCGCTTTGTTTTTCGCAGCTTTAGAACATTAGGTCCACTTATTTCAAATTGTTTGATCCATAAATAAATTTGACGTCTAGGAATCTGGTATTGTGCCGCTAAATTAATCACGCTAAATAGATGTCGATTATATTTACCAACAATTTCAGCCTTTAAAGTAGAACTATATTTAGTCAAAAAAATACCTCACAATCATTAGACTCTTTGTCTAACAATTATGAGGCACTTCA
>NZ_RHOT01000076.1 GCF_003946675.1 Lapidilactobacillus gannanensis
TAGTTAGAAGCAAGATGAATCACCACACGACGGGCGTGCCAAGTAATCCTACCGGCGATGTGAAAGAGACTGAACCGTAGCGAGGAGATGGTTGAACGACGGTCTTCCGAGACAAAGAGCTGTTTAAAGAGCTGAACCAGGTTATAGGCAATACCGGTGATCAAGGCTCGTGCAGTGTTCCGTGCAAAAGTTGAGCTGTCTGTTTTGTCAAAGCCAAACCCGCATTTCAGCTCCTTAATTTGGTTCTCAGCATTGCCCCGCTGTCTATAGGTCTTGAACAAAGTCTCTGGAGCCTCGGAGGCCAGGCTGGTCACTACGAATGCGTGGTTCCAGGGAACTAGCTCATCTGCCGTATGAGTAGAACATACGATAACACGGCGAGCTTTACCCCATGACGCGGCCTGATACTTGAATTCGTGGTAGACGCATTTGCTCTCTTCATATTTTGGAGGGCAATCCACTAAGGCCGTTTCTGCCAGCTTCCCAAGCTTTGAATTTGCCTTGAGTCGAACCAAAAAGTCGACGCCATGTGTGTCGCACATCTCGTAAAATTTTGGCGCAGCAAACCCCGAATCGCCTCGAATGATGACGCTGGTGCTTTGAGGGAGCGCCGATAGGCGCGAAAAAGTTGTCTCGACGAACTTATCGACTTCCTTGCCGGTGTACTCATTGCCAGGGCGCATCAAGGCGTCTAAGAGCAACCCGGACTCTTGATCAAATACAACCTGAGGGTGATATCCATAGGCCATATAGTGAGCGTTGAAGGCGGACCGTTCTTGATTACCGAAAGTATCACAATGCGTTGAGTCTATATCCAGCACGAAGCGGGATTGACCACTAAGACGGAAAGCCAAGGCGGCTACTTGCCAGATAAGCTTCCGAAAGTCATCTAGGTCGGCGTCTTCAAGGCGCTTGAAAAACCGTGAAAGTGAGGGCTGTGAGACTAGCCGAGAGCTACCCAAGGTGGCCGCCAGTACGGGATAACGTTGCCAGTCATTGGCACTACTGTCATGTAAATACCCAGCAACGTCGAGCAACAATTTTTCCAAGAAGATGTCGATCATCGAGGCCTTCCAGAATCGTCGTTGGTCTGGTAACTTGAGGCACTGATTGGCAAGTTGCCTAAAGTTGATACGATGAAGAAACTCTTGGAACAAAACGAGCCCGGCGTCATTTGAAAGTTGACCGCCGTCGGCGGTCACAGTCACATTGGTATTGCATTGCAGGGATAAGCTGGTTAAAGTTGAGATGGTGTGAAGCCTCGCTTTCGTGATGGTTTT
>NZ_RHOT01000077.1 GCF_003946675.1 Lapidilactobacillus gannanensis
TTTAAGGGGCTTTTTGCGTGTGGCAAGCCCTTCTAGGGCTAATAAAAAGCCACCCGCTATGCGGGTGGATGATTACTAAGCGGAACCGGATGTTTTTTGCGAACACGTTTCAACAACCAAAGTTCGGCCTTATTTAATTTAAATAATTGCTGTCCTAGACTCATGATGCATGGTTTTCTTAGTTAACTTCAGTGACAAAAATATAACCAGCTGCTTTAAAGCTGATAGGAATCTCGCGACCATCACTTGTTTTGATAACAATTGGACCCTCAAAAGGTTCATGACGCAAGATGGTAATATTCGTTCCTAAGGCTAAATTTAATCCTTCAAAGTACATCAGGAACTCGTGATTATCAATGACACGTTTGACTTGGACAGTTTCGCCGTCAGGAGTGTTAACCAGAACTTGGTCGTTTTGATCAGTCATGGGTGCATTTCCGGGAATTAAGCCACCATGAGGACAACGTTTAGGATCATCAAGGAAAGTATTCAGCCGCGAAATTAACATGCCATCTGTAGTGTGCTCCAAGACATCAGCAGCTTCATGCACTTCACCGATATTGTAATTAAGTTTATCGTGCAGGAAGACTTCCCAAATACGATGACGACGAACGAGCGTTGTTGCTATTTCACGGCCCTTATCAGTTAGTGAGATTTCATTATAAGGGGTGTGACTAACCAGCGCTTCTTTGGCCAAACTAGTGAGCATCTCTGTGACTGAAGGCGCGCTAACTTGTAAAATATCAGCAATATTCTTATTGGTAATTTTGCGCCGATCATGACTAAGCTCATAAATAGCCTTCAAATAGTTTTCTTGACTCGGTGACATTAGGCCAACCTCCATATGTTTACTAATTGGCAAAGCAATTATGCTAATCTTTATTATAGCCTATTTGTCATGATTTAAGTAGGCAGGCCCTGAATTTGTTTCCTATTATTAAGCTGTTTTAATTCCAACTTGCTTTATGGTACTGGCTAGTAATTGAAATGAAATTAAAGTTGATTTTAGGCAGGATAGCGGACAACTCCGTTGCGGACGCCGAGTTGTGGAACGCTGCCACTGCTGGTGCCAAGTCTTCCCCAATTTAAGAAGGTGGTTGCTGGGCGATTTAGAGGGCGTGGAACGGCGTGGGCGTTGATTTAAGCTTTTTCTGCGAAAAATCTTAAATACAAGCCTTATTCTAAACGGTA
>NZ_RHOT01000008.1 GCF_003946675.1 Lapidilactobacillus gannanensis
TACCGGAATCATGCCGTAAAAGAAATTGCATAGAAACTTTAATTATTTGAACTGTCTACTTGACGCGGACCAGCGCCGACATTAATTTCGGTCGAACAGCTTTTTGATTGTTCTCTCTAAAATTTGGTGATCAATAAGACCAAGGCGTTAGTGATTAAGCAGAACAGATTTTGACGCCATTGCGGGCTTGCTGGTTGTGGAAACACGGCCGAGCGAGTAGGAGACAGTAAACTGCCGCCCGCTCACACCACCATATTCCACGCCATTCAATCGCTGGGACTCTGCCGTCATGCAACTAGAGAGCAACTTAAACTTTTCTCGATAAAGCGAGCTCAGTATTTTTTAAATAAAATGATCGTGCTTCAGCCGATACATGACCCACACAATTGGTGCCACCGAAATCACGACCGAGAATACCCAACTCCATTGCTTGTCAGCTAGTGGGAGCGCCATATTCATCCCGTAAAATCCAAAAATAATTGGTGGGATCATCAGCACAACAGAATAGATTGTCAGTAATTTCATCACTTGATTTAAATTGTTATTCAATAAATTATTAAACGTGTTAGACAGCTTATCAACAATATCGCTGTTTAATTCCAACATTTCTTGGGCCTGATGAGCCTCGACCTCAATATCTTCTAATTGCGCAATATTTTGCGGGCTTAAATTAACATTTTCACCTCGTTTGGCAATTAAACGTAATTGGCCAATTGCGACCAGATTACCATTGGCCCCAGTTAAGAAATAGGTCAGTGCCGTACTTAAATCAGCTAATTCAAAAATATGTTTAGAGGAACTACGCTGATGTAGATGTTCTTCTATTCTTAAGCGACTTTCAGTCATCTTTTGAATATAATCAAAGTAGGTCGTACTAATATCATAAAGTATTGCTAACAATGAATCCCACATACCCCGAGTTTCGTCGGCCTGATTGACAGCATCAACGGCTGATAAGATATGGCTCGTCTGAGCAGTCACAAACACAAATAGCTGATTGCCTTTCAAAATAAAACTGATTGGTTTAATAACGCGCTTATCAGTTTCATTAGCTGTCACTGGAACATTATAAACAATCAACCAACTGCTGGTAAACGGATTATACTCTACACGCGCGCGTTCCAAGGGGTCAGTGGCATAACGTAAAAATTCAGTGGTTAAATGATAATCCTGTAATAATTTTTCCCGATCCGCAGCGGTTTCATCAACTATGGCAATAATCTGATTATTAGCTTTCGTAACTGGTCCGACTCTTAGCATCGACTTTCTCCTTCAATTCTAATCATATCAATAAGCCTAAAGCAAATATCCTGAATAAACAAGTCATGATTAGAAAAAAGTGGCGGTCGAAACAAAGATATTTCTTAAGCCAATAAGTTAATCAATTGCTCACGTGTAATGCCCGTGAAATAGTCACTCACATTAATTTTCTCCAAAGCCGTGGTTAAATGACCGCGATCATAAATTACCCCAGTCAATGAAGCCGCTAGTTCATGAACATCACGAGGACCAAAGAAATCACCAAAAAAGGTGAGGGCGGTCAGCCGACCATTTTCAACTAAAAGGCGCGCATCAATTGTGCCATAGTCGAAGTGCTGCCGCCGCTGAATACTAAATTGCGGATTTTTGCCATAAACCCAATTCCAATTACGATAAGTTGCCGCTGCAATTTGATCAATTTCTTTTTGATCATTAGCCGTTAATTGGTACTCATGTGCTTTAATTGCTGCCAAATCAGTCACACCATAAATCTCTTTCAACAACTCATCACGAAATTCAGCGGTGGTTAGATTTTGATATTGAGGATTTAAATAGGGACTTAAATTAGTTACGCGCGAACGAACCGATTTAATACCCTTTGACGCAATTTTATCAGCCGGGACGTTCAAGGCATTGGTCAGGACATCAAGGTCAACATCATAAGATAAAGTTCCATGACTGAAAGTTTTACCATTACGGGTATACATCGCATTGCCTGAGAACTTCTTACCAGCAACAAGGATATCATTACGGCCACTAACTTCAACAGAGGCGGCACCCATCTTCCGTAGTGCCGTAACAATTGGTTCAACCATGGCTTTAAAATCGCCAAACTGCTGGTCGTCAGCATTGACAACAAAGCTAAAACATAAGTTACCTAAATCCTGATATACAGCGCCACCACCAGATAACCGGCGAGTAACCGTAATATCATGTTCATCAACATAAGTCTGATTAATTTCTTCAAAGGTATTTTGATTCCGACCAACAATGATACAAGGCTTTTCAATATACAACAGTAGTAGCGGTTCATTAAAATCCTTTTGGTTCATTAAATATTGTTCTGTCGCTAAATTATCACGAATATCATTCTTTGGCATCACGACATAATACATGGTAAATCCCTCCACCCAAAACCATTTTAATTGCCTACTAATTATAAGCTATTCCTCAATAAAGCGCATTAAACTTGTCTGTTCTGATTGCCAAAATTAACTAAAAAAATACCACGTTGATCAAATAAGGCGTCGACGTGGTATTTATAATATTATCTACGTTAATAACTAGGTAGGTAACTAGTGAGTATTAGTTTAAAGACTACATTGTTTCCCAATCACGGGCCCAAATCATTGACATGGCCTTCTCACCAGTATGAACCCCAATGACAGGACCAATAATGCTGGTATCGAATTTAACTTGCGGGAAGCGCTTCGTAAACTCTTGCAACCATTCTGCCTTTACTTCAGGGGCATTGGCGTCAAAAATTGTACAACGAATTGGATATTCCTTGTCAGCAATTGCTGCTGCAAAGTGACTTGAAATCCACTCGAAAGCGCGTTTTGCTTGACGTTCCTTGGCAATTGCCGTGATCTGGCCTTTACCTTTAGCATTAATATCAATGGTTAAAATTGGTTTGATCTTCAATAGACCAGCCACAAAACTTGACGCATTACTTAAGCGACCAGTGCGCCGCAAATGAGACAAGTCATCAACCTCAAAATAAACCCCAGTTGTTTCCCGAAGTTCGGCCAAGGCAGCTAAAATCTTCTCTGGATTGGCACCAGCTTGTGCCATCTTACCAGCTAGTAACGCACTGTATGCAGTTCCAGCACAAGTAATATGCGTGTCAAAAGGATAAATTTTCAGCCGTTTTTCGCGTTCAGCATAAGCCTTAAGATTATTATAAAAAGAACTGATCCCACTAGAAATCACTGGTGCAATCAAAGCTTCATAACCAGCGGCAACTAACTTAGAAACAATAGCTTCAACTTGGCCGATTGATGGTTGAGAACTAGTTGGTAACACTGGATCTGTCCGCAAGCGGTCATAAAACTGTTCCTGACCAACATCAACCATGTCGAGTAGGGTTTCATCCCCCCAAATAATTGGAATCGGTAAAATATTAATATGATAGCGTTGAACTTCTTCCGGTTTCAGATAGGCTGCACTATCTGTCATAACTGCAACTTTCATCATGAGACCCCTTTACAAATAAGATATAAGATTGAATAAATTTTACCATATTCATCGCATTTTTTCACGGTTGAACTTAAGATCAGGGCTAATTATTGCCATGGCCGCGGAATAGCCATCAATGACTACTTCATGATAGTGATGATTAAGTTGTTATTACCAATGATGAACGAAGGGGAGACTGGTCCAACCGCAACGGGAAATTTTTTTAGTCATTTGCGAGAACAAAAGCTTTACTTACTTTAAATCAGCTGATATGATGAATTCATGCTTTTAACTTATTGAGGGAGTGTCATTTTATGAATCAGGATTATTTAAATTTAGCCAAACAACGTCGGTCAATTTATGCTTTAGGTAAAGAAGTATCTTTGAGTGATCAAGAAATTGTTGATTTAGTCGAACCAGTGATTGCAGAATCACCAACGCCGTTTAATAATCAAACGACGCGGGCCGTTTTCTTATTTGGTCAAGCTCATGATCAATTGTGGGATATCGTGATCGAACGACTTAAAACAGAAGTGCCAACTGCCGAAGCTTATGCAAAAACAGTTGCTAAACTAAACAGTTTTAAGGCCGGCCATGGGACGATTCTTTACTTTACTGACATGGCAATTGTTCACCAAATGGAACAAGACTTCGCTTTGTATAAAGATAATTTCTATGACTGGTCAGAACAAGCCCAAGGAATTATGACAATGGGTGTTTGGACGACCTTGGCTAATAATGGCATCGGTGCTAGTTTGCAACATTACAATCCATTGATTGATGAAGCCGTTGCTCAAGCTTTTAATATTCCAGAAAATTGGCGGTTACGCGCTGAAATGCCGTTTGGTTCAATTGTAGCGCCAGCGGGTACTAAAGAATACATGGATGCGGCCGATCGTTTTAAAGTATTTAACTAAATAGCTAAGAAAATAACGGGTGATCAATGAGGCACCCGTAAAAATGAGCATTAACGTAAAATAACGAGCAATTCTGCGAAAGAATTGCTCGTTATTTTACGTTAAGCGGAACCAACTGCTTTTTGCGAACACCTTGTAGCAGCTAAAGGTTGCTTTAATTTTGAAAAAATTAGGTCACTGTTTCTGGGCGATGGCTAAGCCGGTGTCAGGTCAGCCGTAGGTAGCTTGGTAGCACTCGGCCATTGCCGTTAGTAGGCAATTGGGTCATTTCTGAGTTACTCACTGATAAATTGCTGCCCGGGCCAGTTGATGGGCTGCGCGATTTTGACGATCCGCAATTTTTTTGACAAAGAATAGTGGGCACTGATCAGTTAAGGCCAGTATTTGAGCCAGTTCCAAGCCATAGTGCTTACTATAGCGTTTATCTAAACCATCAACTAACAATTGACTATCGGTTTGCAAAACTAAGGTATTGGTGGTAAGTAGCTTGTGGTCGGCTAAGTAGTTCAAAGCCCAGATGGCAGCTTGCCATTCAGCATGATGATTATCACAATAAGCCACTTGCCGGCTTTGCTTGAGTTGTAATTGATGCTGATCATCAGTCAAATAAAACCCCAGGCCCGTTAATTGTCGAGCTTGGTCAACAGCTGCATCAGTATTCAACCATAACATTGCGTCACCTCCTTGTTAGCAGTAATCAAAAAACTAACTTCATTAAGCTTAGTTAATTACTCGCAGCTTGTAAACCAACAACTATTTTCGGTTATTTTTCAAAAATTAATTCTAATTAAGAATCCACTAATCAAAGGAGTTTTTTACTAAGTTCACAGCAGACTATGCTAAAATAGGAAAGTATTACGATAAAAAGTCGATTGAGCGCCAGTAGTTTGCCTCAATTAGCTGAGAATGAAGGGTGTCGCTTGCAGAAAATGAGATTTTACTGTCAACCAGTCAGTTTAAACCGCCTTAATCTATGGCTCTGGCTAAGTTGCATTTTATTTTTAGGAATTATCTTTCAATTGGAAAAAACTGATGCCATTAGTTTAGTGGCAATTATTTTAGGCGTTATTTTTCTGATTTTGGCGATTTATGTTGGGCTTAGTTCATATATCCTGCTTGAACCAGCAGCGCACCAACTTAGCTTACGCTATCCTTTTAGTCGTCAAGGACTCATTATTTCTCCGCAGCAATTCACTTTGGTCAGTGAAAGTCCGCGGACAATTACCATTAAAAGTAAAGGTACTAGTCAATATCGTTTCTGGCTAGGTACTAAAAAAACACAACAACTATTAAAATATTGGGAGGAATTAATTTGAAAAAAGATATTGAAATTGCTCAAGCTGCAACTGTGGCTGAAATCAATCAAATTGCGGCAAAAATTGCTTTAAGTCCCGCTGATATTTCCCCGTATAGTCATGATAAAGCTAAATTACCTTTAACAACCTTAAATAAGTTACGCCAACGCCCCTTAGGAAAATTAGTGTTGGTCACCTCGATTAATCCCACGCCAGCAGGTGAGGGCAAGTCAACAGTGACAATTGGGTTAGCTGATGCTTTAAATCAACTTGACCAACAGGCCGTCATTGCCTTACGGGAGCCTTCTTTAGGTCCGGTTATGGGCATGAAGGGCGGTGCCACAGGTGGTGGTTATGCACAAGTTGTCCCAATGGCCGATATTAACCTTCATTTTACGGGAGATATGCACGCTTTAACAGCTGCCAATAATACTTTAGCGGCGCTAATTGATAATCATCTACATCAAGGTAATCAATTACAACTCGACCCCAAGCGGATTGTTTGGAAACGGGCACTAGATATTAATGATCGTGCTTTACGAGAAACAATCATCGGTTTAGGCAAACCAGCTAATGGCCAAATGCGAAGTGATGGCTTTGATATTACAGTTGCCAGTGAATTAATGGCAATTCTTTGTTTGGCTACTGACTTAACGGATCTCAAGGCGCGCTTAAATCGAATTTTAATTGGTTATACTTATGATCGTCAACCGGTTTTTGTAAAAGATCTTGGTGTTGCCGGCGCTTTAACGGTGTTATTAAAAGACGCCCTGCAGCCTAATTTAGTTCAAACGCTTGAACAGACACCGGCTATTATCCATGGGGGACCTTTTGCAAATATTGCCCATGGTTGTAACAGTATTCTAGCGACTGAGGCTGCGCTTCATGCCGGTCAATATGCGATTACTGAGGCTGGTTTTGGCGCTGATCTCGGCGCTGAAAAATTCTTAGATATTGTGACACCGCAATTACCTAAAGCGCCTGATGTGATCGTGGTGGTAGCCACAGTTCGCGCGCTTAAATACAATGGCGGTCAAGCGTTAGCCGATTTAGATCAGGAAGATTTAACTGCCCTAGAGAAGGGTTATGCTAACCTACAGCGTCACTTACAAAATATGCAAAAGTATGGCATCCCAGTTGTGGCTAGTATTAATCGTTTCGCACAGGATACGACTGCCGAATTAGATTTATTGCAAAACTTGATTAGTGCTGATGGCGTGGCCAGTGCTTTAACAGAGGTCTTTGCCAAGGGCAGTCAAGGTGGCCGCGACCTTGCTAAATTAGTTATGACAGCCAGTCAACAACCAGCTAACTATCAACGTTTATACCAAGACGACCAATCACTAACTGATAAAATGACGACGATTGCCCAAGAAATTTACGGTGCGCAGGGAATTGAACTTACTGCAACTGCGCAACGACAATTGCGATTACTAAAGCGTCAGGGCTGGACGAATTTACCTATTTGTATTGCCAAGACCCAATATTCCTTCTCGGATCAAGCCAAGTTATTAGGCGCGCCCAGCGGTTTCACCCTAACAATCCGCGATTTGATTCCTAAATTAGGCGCCGGTTTTATCGTCGCGTTGGCTGGTAACATCTTAACAATGCCAGGACTTCCGCAACATCCCGCTGCAGAAAAAATTGATATTGATGCACAAGGGACAATTACTGGTCTCTTTTAGTAGTAAACAAATATAAATAGTATAGGTGGAAATTATGCGACTGCTCATTTTAGTCTTTGGAATTTTAGTAATTGGCGCTGATCAATGGTTAAAAAGCTGGATCAGCAGTAGTTTAGCGATACAACAACAAGTCACCTTAGTCCCTGGTTGGCTGTCTTTAACCAATATTCGCAATACTGGCGCTGCTTGGAGCAGTTTTGAAGGCCAGACTTGGTTTTTCTACTTAATCACAATTATCGCATTGGCAATTGTGATTCCGCTATTGATCAAGGCTTACCGTCAAAAAACTAGTGTTACTTTTTATACTGGCTTAGTTTTAATTATTGCTGGCACCATTGGCAATTTTATTGATCGGGCCAGCCAAGGTTATGTGGTTGATATGTTCCAACTGGATTTTGTTAATTTTCCCATCTTTAACATTGCAGATATGGCGTTAACAGTTGGGGTCATTTTATTATTTATTTATGTTATTTTTCTGGATAAGGATACCGATACTAAATGAAAACTTACCAAATAACAATTACCACAGAAAATGGACGTTTGGATAAAGTGCTTAGTGAACAACTTGCTGACTTAAGCCGCAGCCAAGTCCAAGCGGCCATTAAAGCTGGACGTGTCCAAGTTAATCAAGTGCCACTGACGAAAGCAAAATATGCCGTTCAAGCTGGTGATCAAATCAACTTGACAGTACCAGAACCAGCACCGATTGAAGCAGTACCAGAACCGATGGCGCTTGATATCGTTTATGAGGATGATCAAGTGATTGTTGTCAATAAGCCGCAAGGGATGGTCGTTCATCCAGCACCGGGTCATCTTCATGGGACTTTAGTCAACGGATTATTGGCTCATGGTCAGTTAGCCAGCATTAATGGTAAAATTCGGCCAGGAATCGTCCATCGAATTGATAAGGATACTTCCGGGTTATTGATGGTGGCCAAAACTGATTTGGCGCAGCAATCATTAAGTCAACAGTTAAAAGCAAAGACGAATCTGCGGGAATACTTAGCGATTGTTCATGGCACAATTGCTGAGGAGCAGGGGACAATCGATGCGCCTTTAGCTCGTGATCCGCGTAATCGTCAACGGCAAGCTGTTGTTGCTGGCGGTCGGCGGGCAGTTACTCATTTCAAAGTACTCGAACGGTTTCCTGGTTACACTTTAGTTAGTTGTCGTTTAGAGACTGGCCGAACACATCAGATTCGCGTACATTTCCAGTATATTGGCCATCCCTTAGCTGGTGATCCGGTGTATGGTCCTAAGAAGACTTTATCAGGCCATGGTCAGTTTCTACATGCAGCTAAATTAGGGTTTACTCATCCCACCAGTGGTCAGTGGCTAGCATTTTCAGCACCTGTCCCAACAATTTTTGCGACAACTTTGGCTAAGTTACGCCGTCAAGCCGCAGGTGAGCAGTCACTTGACAGCAAGTAAGTTAACCACTACACTAATTATAAATTCACATCCTTTAAATAGTCCCGCGAGGCTACAAGGTTAGTTCGACGCCAACTAGAAACGGCCGTCATTAACTCACTCCAGGGTCATTGAACCATGGGGTGTTTTTTATCAGGAGGGTATTATGGCAAAAGTTATTTTGGATAAAACAGCAATGCAACGTGCTTTAACACGAATCACTTATGAGATTATTGAACAAAATCGTGGCCTCAATGATTTAGTTATTGTCGGGATCAAAACCCGCGGGGCGATTCTTGCGCAACGGATTGGTGAACGGATTGCGCAGCTTGAAGGAACCAAAGTGCCGATCGTGACTTTAGACATTACTGATTATCGGGATGATCGGCCCCAAGCAAGTAAACAGCCACTTGACTTAGGCCTGTCGATCACTGGCAAAAATGTCGTCTTAGTGGATGACGTGCTTTATACTGGTCGCACCATTCGCGCTGGTTTAGATGCCTTAATGGCTGCTGGACGGCCACAAAAAATCGCCTTAGCAGTGCTCGTGGATCGTGGCCATCGCGAACTCCCAATTCGGCCAGACTTTGTTGGAAAAAATATTCCAACCGCTCGTTCGGAAAAGGTCAAAGTTCAAGTTGAAGAAATTGATCAACAGGAACAAGTTTTATTGGCTTAACGAATTGACTTAGCTTTGAAGCTTATTAAACAGAAATCCAGTTAGATTGAAGGTCGATTTTTTTGAAACGTTACCTCATCCTTGAAGATGGCACTGTTTTCCCAGGCAATGCTTTTGGCGCGCGAATCAACACTACTGGTGAACTTGCATTATACACAGGGGCTACTGGCTATCAAGAAACGATTACCAACGACAATTATGCTGGCCAAATCGTGGCCTTTACCTACCCACAACAGGGTGCCACTGGGATTAACCGTGATGATTACGAAGCCATTCAGCCAACAATAAAGGGGATGGTCATTGGTGAAAATTATCAACTCCCGAGTCATTGGCAAGCGCAAATGACCCTAGATCTGTTCTTGCAAGCACAGCGAATTCCTGGGTTAATGAATGTGGATACCCGGCGTTTGGCTCGTCATTTGGCAAAGTACGGTAATATGAAGGCCAGTTTTATGGATACCCATGATGCCCATGCTCATGACCAGATCAAGGCGCTCGTAATTGCTAATAATCAAGTCAGCCAAGTATCGACTAAACAGCCATTTCCCAGCCCCAATATTGGTAAAAATGTTGTCGTCATTGACTTAGGCCTTAAAAACACCGTCTTACGTGAACTTTCAAAACGTCAATGTAATGTGACTGTTTTACCCTTTGACGCCGATAGCGACATGATCAACACCATTGCACCAGATGGCATTTTAGTTAGCAACGGTCCCGGAAAACCGGAAGCTTTAACCAAGACAATTGCAACTTTAAAGGCTGTTCAAGAACGCTATCCGATTTTTGGGATTGGCTTGGGATTTGCTGTCATGGCATTGGTTAATGATGTGCCAGTTTTACCACGACCAGTCAGTCAGCATCGCATTAATTTGGCCGTCCGCGAGAAAATCACTCAAAACACTAATTTTGCTGCTCAAAATAGTAGCTTTTATTTGCCAGAATTACCAGCGAATTCTGATTTATTCGTGACTCATGTGGCCGTTAATCATCAAGAAGTTTTAGGTTACCGACACCGGTATTTTCCTAACTTTGCGATTAATTTTGATCCAGAAGCAGCTGCTGGACCTTGGGACACGTTACACTTTTTTGATGATTTTATTGATTTAATGGATGCAAATATTAGTCGAAAGCAGAGGCTAGAATCATGAGTAAACGAACTGATTTAAATAAAATTCTAGTCATTGGTTCCGGACCATATGTCGTCGGGCAATCCACTGAATTTGATTATTTAGGCACGGAAACTGTCGTTACCTTAGCACAGGCAGGCTATCATGTGATTCTCGTTAATTCCAATCCGGCAACTAATATGACTGATCGTTATCCCAATGTTAGCGTTTATTTAGAGCCAATTACATTGAAGTTTTTGACAGAAATCATTCGTAAAGAACTGCCTGATGCAATTCTGGCTAACGTTGGTGGACAAACAACAATTAATCTAGTACTGCAATTACGACAATCAGGATTATTAGATCAGCTTAATATTCAAACAATTGGCACCGACTTAACTCATGAAAATCCTGCAACTGATGTGGATCAATTTCAAGCGTTAATGGAGCAGTTAAATTTACCACTGTTAAGTTCACTTTTTATTGACCAACTTGACCAGATTCCCCAAGCAATCGATCGTTTGGGATGGCCAATTATGGTACGACCAGTTAATTCAATTGGTGGCACTGGCGGTGGCCTCGCCGAAAACCAGACACAATTGGAAAAAGTGTTTGGTCAGGCAACAGCAATTTCTCCATTCCATCAAGTCGCATTAAGTCAAAGTGTCCTTGGGGCTAAAGAGATTGAATTCGAAGTTTTACGAGATCATGCAGATCAGGTTGCTGCCATTTTTAACTGTGAACAACTTAATCAGGTCGGCATTCATTCTGGTGATTCGATTGCGTTAGCGCCCATCCAAACTTTAACTGATCGACAGGTTGAAGCCTTGCGGGCAATGGCAATTACAATTACCCGGCAATTACAAGTTGTCGGTTCTTGCAACATTCAATTTGCAGTGGATACTAAAACCGATCAAGTTTGGATTTTAAAAGCGACCGCACGCTTAGGTCGAACGAGTGCCTTTGCTGCCAAAGCCTTAGGTTATCCCATTGCTAAAGTGACCGCCTTATTAGCAGTGGGGCTACGTCTGGACGAAATCGCCCATCCCTATGAGTCTGGGAGTACTGCCTTAGTCGAGCCAGCGTTTGATTATTTAGTTTGCAAATTCCCTGGCTGGTCGTTTGACCGTGTTTCAGGTGCTGATCGGACTTTAGGCGCTGAAATGAAGGCTACTGGTGAAGTGATGGTCTTCGATCGTAATGTTGAGGCTGCTATTCTAAAAGGGGTCCGTTCTTACAATTTACGAGTTGATCATCTTTGGAAAGCTGAAATTGCCGCATTAGATGACGATCAATTAACAGCCTATTTAATTCATCCCACTGATGAAGAAATATTTTGTTTAGCAGAAGCATTGCGACGCGGCTATTCGGTAACTGATTTAAGTCATATTTCCAAAATCGACGCCTTCTTTATTCAAAAAATTCAAAATATCGTTCAATTGGAACAAGAACTAGTGGCTCATAAAGCCGATATTGAAACTTTGCGGCGAGCAAAATACTATGGCTTTTCTGACTTAGAAATTAGTCGGCTCTGGGAGATCACAACAGATCAATTACGAATTTTTCGCAAGGAAGCCGATATTGAACCAGGTTTCCAAGAAATCAACAGTTTGGCCAGCAATCCCTTAGTCCATTCAAATCAATTCTTTATTACCTACGCCACTGAAAATGAGATTTCTGAGCAGGCTCATAAAGAGAAAGTCTTCGTTATTGGTGCCGGTCCTACGAAAGTTGGTCAGGGGAGTGAGGTTGATTATGAAACGGTCCATGGCTTAGAAGAATTACGACGGCTGGGGTATGAAACAATTCTACTCAATAATAATCCCGATGCATATTCAACCAGTGTACAACTCGCTGATCATTTGTATTACGCGCCAATCAACGCTGAAGCTGTTTTGAATATTGCTAACGTTGAACGGCCAACTTATGTCATCACACAACTAGGCGGTAAGTCGGCCAGTAAACTGACCGCCGCTTTGGCAGACGCTGGCTTACAAATTCTTGGTGCGACTGGCGCAGCCTTAGATCAGGTTCATCAACCTGAGAAAATGCAACGATTATTAGCTGACTTACATTTATTGGGACCTAGAATTCGTCAGATCACGGAACCTTTAGCTGACGCCACTAGCCAGGAATGGGCCCGTCAATTGCCATATCCAATTCTAATCCATCCCAATCCTGAACATCGTTTCTCACCAACAGAAATTCTTAAAAGTGAGACAGATTTACAGCATTATCTGGCTCGCTTTAAGCGTGATTTGGCAAATTATCCCTTTACGATCCGAGAATTTTTAAGTGGCGATAAATATGAAGTTGACGGCATTTATGACGGCGAGCAAGTTTTGATTACTGGTATCATGGAGCATTTAGAGCATTCTAGTTTGCATTCTGGGGATGCCATGACAATTAGCCCCGCTCGTAATTTAAGTGACGCCATCTTATCCCAGATCAAACAAGTCTTTTTGCAATTTGGCCAGCAATTGCAAATGCGCGGTTTCATGAATATTCGTTTCTTAGTTAAGGATGAGTTATTATACGTCTTGGCCGTTGATTTAAAGGGCAGTCGTAATCTTGCCTTTATTAATAAAATGACCAAAGAATCGATTATTGCACTAGGGGTTAAGGTGCTGATGGGTAGTCGCTTAGTTGATTTAGGCTATCAAGATAACCAAGTACTGACCACAGCTAATGTCCATGTTCGTATTCCAGTTTATTCATTCACCAAAATCAACCAGCGGCAAAAATTAGCCAAGGCTCAAATGAAAACAACTGGTGAAGCGATTGGCTCTGATCTCACTTTTGAAAAGGCACTCTATAAGGCATTAGAAGCTGCGCGACAGCCATTACCAGCTTATGGGCGAATTTTATTCTCAATTGCTTCGCACGATTTAAACCGCGGTTTGGAAATTGCTCAACGTTTTAAACGTCTTGGTTACCAAATCGTTGCCACTGCCCACACCGCGACTAAATTTCAACGTTCTGGGTTAGCAACTGATTTCGTTCACGATATTGGTCAACGCCAACCAGATATTGCAGCAGAAATCAGTCAAGGCAATATTCAAATGGTGATCAATACCACCGAGTGGCGGGGCCCAGTGAGTATGTCAGGCGCTTTGTTGCGAGAATTATCGGTAATGCATAATGTCCCCTTGATCACCACTTTAGATGAGGCGGAAGCAATCTTAACGGTTTTAGAATCACGGGCATTTGCAATCGAACCCTTATAATCTGACTATTACACCTTGATTCAAGTTAACTGTTAAATTGAACAACAAAAAAGGCCTGTGCCACAATCCTTGATTTATCTAGCGGGATTGTGGCACAGGCTTTGTCGTTGCTAAAAACCGATTTTGAAACAGTTGCAGTCATTTTACTGGTTCATTTAACTTGATGCGACATAATTCGTGTTAAGACACCAATTATTTTGATTATTGCCAGCGTCATCATTAAAGGTATCTAAAGTCTAGTAAGAATTTATTTTTTTTGGCGTAATTGGACTACTAAATCTTGAGTTGGTGTCACATAAATCGTCTGTTGCCCAGTATAAATAACGAAACCAGGTTTGGCCCCATTAGGTTTATGAATAGCTTTTACTTGAACATAGTCAACTGGCACCTGACTGGATTGACGTGCCTTGGAGAAATAAGCCGCCAGCATCGCCGCCTCTTTAATTGTTTCCGGAGTCGGGTGATCACTTTGAATAATCACATGTGAACCAGGCATGTTTTTAGTATGCAGCCAAATATCTGTCTTGCGAGCCTTCTTCAGCGTTAATTGATCATTTTGTAAATTATTCTTCCCAACTAAAATTGAAGTCCCATCACTGGCATAAAATTGTTCAGCAGGATTAATTTTAACGCGCAGTTTTTTCCGCTTTTGCGTCCGTCGCAATACACCTTGTTGTTCTAATTCAACCCGAATATCTTCAATATCCTTAGGCTCGCCAACCTCAACCTGAGCCTGAACGCCTAAAAGGTAATCCAACTCGGCTTGCGTTTCCTCAATCTGTTCTTGAACCACGGTTAAAGCAGTCTTGGCTTTGTTATAGCGCGTGAAATATTTCTGGGCATTTTTAGCCGGTGTTAAATCAGGGGCTAAAGTAATTGTTAGTGGCTTTTCGTCATCGTAGAAGTTGGGCAAGGTTACTTCAGTACCATGTTCAGGTAATTGATGCAAATAAGTGGTCAAGATTTCACCTTTAATTCGATCTTCATCGGCATTATGAGCACGATCAATGGTTTTTGCCAGTTTCTTCAGTTTATTCTCATTACGCTTGATCACATTATTTAACCGTTGCAGCATCGCGCTAGCCAATTGATGTTTGCGGTCTGATTCCGCTTTAGTGCCATAGAAGGAATCTAACATCGCACTTAAACTGTCAAAACCAGTTTGTTGATCAGTCAGACTTTGATAGGGAATCGCACTAAATTGCAGTTGTCCTTTTTCGTTTTTGCCAATCGTCGGTTGTAATTGCGCAAATTCAGCCCAAAAGGATGTCACAATTTCTTTCAGTTCCACGACACTAGTTACCCGTTGTAAACGTGTCGCTAGTTCTTGAGCTGTATCTTTACCTAAACCCTGATAAGCTTGCTGCAAAACTGTCACCGGTCGATTTTTCAAATCTCTTAGTTTTAGCAGCAACTGTTCCCAATCAGCAGTTGTCAGTTCGTGACTGAAAGGCTGCCAACCTGTTTGCTGTTCTGGTTGCACATATTGAGCCCCGGGCATTAATAACCGATAACGATTTTGATCGGGGGAAACATGCTTAATAAGATCAAGAATTTTATTAGTGGCAGTATCAACCAAGATCACATTACTATGGCGACCCATAATTTCCACAATTAATTGTAAATTCTCTTGATCACCCAATTCATCACGCGAGCGAATTTGTAGTGTCAAGATGCGATCATTAGCTACCTGCGTCAAACTAACCAAGCTGGCATTTTCTAAATACTTCCGTAAGGTCATCACAAAAGTTGGCGCTGTTTTAGGATTAGCGTAGGGAATCGTCGTAATTTGTGCCCGTGCTAACTGTGGATTAGCGGATAAGAGCAGCGGGTAATTATGGCGGTGACTCCGAATTACTAACACAACCTCGTGAGGGTAGGGTTGCTGCACCTTAACAATTTTACCGCCCTCAAGTTGGGCTTTTAATTCGGCAGTCATGCCATGGAGAAAGACACCATCAAATGACATTAAAATCATCCTTTCAGAAATAAATAACGTTAAATTTATTTTTTTAAACCAGCAAAAACTTAGTTATTGGTTATCATTGTAAGTTACATCAGAACTATTGTATAATACATGCATTGCAAGAAATCCTAATCAATCGCAGTTTGCGAGAAAGTGAGGCTAATCATGCTTGATTTTACAGCGGTGACCTTAGAGTTTATTAAACAAATTCGTTTAATTGAACAAAAGCTGAGTCTCAGTAATCAATTGCCAGTTTCACAAATGCGTTTATTACTTAAGATGGACCAGACTGAAGTTAATTTACGTTTCTTAAATCAAGAACTGGCACTAGACCCGTCGACCTTAAGCCGACAGTTGGCCGGACTTACTCAAAAGGGCTATGTTCAAGCTGTCAGCAAAAGCGATAAACGGCAACGTGATTACGCTTTAACAGCTAGCGGCTGGGCCAAGCACCAAGACCTATTAAGTCAATTAGCAAGTTTAGAGCAAGCCTTAGTGGCCAATTGGGCACCCGAAGAAGTGCAATTGTTGACAACATTATTAAACCGTCTGACCACACGGACCCACAAATTAACACTCATACCAGACAACAATTCATAAAATAAAGTTAACCATTAATCGCGCCAGCGCCTAGACTACTTATTTTAACATAAATCAAAGTCTGGTACGACAACGGCTATTAAGCCAATTAACAACTGATCAGGGGGACTTATCTTGAAAATTGCAATTGTCACTGACAGCACGGCGTATTTATCTGCCGCTGAGTGTGCTAAGAATCAGATTACGATTGTGCCAATGCCGGTGATCATGGCCGACCAAGTTTACCAAGAGGGTGTTGATTTGACAACTTCGGAATTTTATCGGCGGTTGCGAACTGAGACCACCTTACCAAGTACTTCCCAACCGGCGATTGGCGAGCTACTTAGATTATATGAAAATTTAGGTAACGCTGGCTATGACATTGTTCTCTCGATTCATTTAGCCAGTACTTTATCAGGTTTTTATAATACGTTGAAATCGGCAGTCAATCAGGTTAAGAATACACGTGTTATTCCTTATGATTCTGGCATCACAGTTAAGCTCATGGGCTACATGGCGATTTATGCAGCTCGATTAGCCAAAGCTGGGTCTCCTATAAATGAAATTATTCAACGTTTAGACCAGCTAAAGCAACAAATCAATGAAGTCTTTATTGTCAATGATTTAAAAAATCTAGTCCGCGGTGGGCGCTTATCTAATACATCTGCAGTGATTGGCACGATGCTGAAAGTAAAACCGCTGTTAACTTTCGACGATCAGAGCAACAAAATTGTCCTTTTTGAAAAAATTCGTTCCTTAAAGCGCGCTTATCGTCGTGCTGAAGAGATTTTTGCCACTGACTTTGTTCAAAGTGCCCAACCATTGCGTTTAATTATCATTCACGCCAATGATGAACCCGCAGCTTTAGCCTGGCAGGCAGAAATTCAAGCCAAGTATCCGCAATTGGTGACCGAAATTTCTTATTTTGGCCCCGTCATTGGGACTCACTTAGGTGAAAGTGCGATTGCCTTAGCTTGGTTACCCGATATTTATCAACTAAAAGACTAATCATTCAACAAAGAAAACGCTATTATTTTTTTGACACTTTTAAAAAAGTGTCCTTTTTTTTTACAATGAAAAGTGTTTGACTATTGGTATTCGCAACGAGGTGTTTATAATGAAAGTTGTACAAGGTATTAGATAAGGAGTGATTCGGATATGACTCGTAAAGCATATATGATTGGTGCCGGAGTTGGTAATCTGGCAGCTGGACTTTATTTAATTCGTGATGGTCATTGGCAAGGCAAGCAAATTACCATGTTTGGCCTAGAAACTCATGGTGCTAATGACGGTGCTGCGGTTAGTGATTATGAACATGAATACAGCAACAGTCCTCTAGGTAATAACAAAGGTTACTTAGCTAAAGGTGGCCGGATGCTGAATGAAGAAACTTATGAAAATCTTTGGGACCTTTTGGCCTCAGTTCCTTCAGAAGATCATCCGGGCTGGAGTGTCACTGATGATATCTTGAATTTTGATCATGATCATCCCACTCATGACGTTGGTCGCCTGATGGATAAAACTGAAGGTTTGCGGATCAACGGTGGTAAGAATGATTATCGTCATATGCAATTTAATAACCGCGACCGGAAATTATTAACAAAATTAATGATGATGCCTGAATCCAAGGAATCTGAACTAAACAATATTAGTATTGAAGAATGGTTCCAAAGCAGTCCTCATATGTTCACTACTAACTTCTGGTACATGTGGGAAACAACTTTTGCTTTCAAACGGCAAAGCTCAGCAATGGAATTACGGCGCTATATGAATCGGATGATTCTTGAATTCAGCCGGATCAATACGCTGGAAGGGGTCACGCGGACACCTTATAACCAATACGAAAGTATGATTTTGCCAATGCGTCATTTCTTAGAGAAACAAGGCGTTACTTTCGTTGATAACTGCAAGATCACTGATTTTGTCTTCAAGGATACCCCATTACGTGATGAAATCACGGTCACTGGCTTGAAGTACGAACGGGTTGATAAAAAGCCCGGCGATAAAGATCATACTGGCGAAATCAAGATTGATCCTGATGACTTTGTTTTCGATACTAACGGTTCAATCACTGATAGCAGCTCAATTGGTGACATGGACACACCAATTAAAGAAAATATGGAATACGCAGCCTCGGCTCAATTATGGAAACAAGCTGCTAATCATTTCTTCCAATTAGGTCAACCTGATAAGTTCTTTAATGATCGGGAACAATCTGAGTGGTGTAGCTTCACTGTAACTGCTAAGAATCATTATCTCTTGAATGAAATTGCGCGGATCACTGAACAACAACCAGGGAATGCTTTAAATACCTTCGTTGATAGTAACGAATTATTATCAATCGTTGTGCATCATCAACCACATTTCCATGCCCAAAAGGAAAACGAGACGATTTTCTGGGGTTATAGCCTTTATCCACGTCAGGTCGGTGACTACGTTGACAAACCGTTCATCGAAATGACCGGTCGGGAAATGCTTGAAGAATTCATTGGTCAGTTGGCAGCAATTGATCCAAGTTCTGATAACATTCGTAACCATATGGATAAAATCATGGATAGCATTGTCAATGTCATTCCAGTTTATATGCCATATGCCAGTGCCCTCTTTAACCAGCGGGCAGTGGGGGATCGGCCAGCAGTTGTGCCTAAGGGTTCAACTAACTTAGCCTTTATCAGTCAGTTCGTTGAAATGCCATTTGACATGGTCTTCACCGAACAGTACTCGTTCCGGGCAGCCCAAACAGCTGTTTATCATTTCCTAGGTATTCCTGAAAGTCGCTTAACTAAGATGCATCATTACGAAAAGGATCCACGAATCTTAGCTCGGGCAACGAAGACGATGTTCCGTTAATTTAGGGTTCTAACTTATTAATTCACACAAGCACCATGATGCAACTTCCTGCATGATTCTCACGCCTTTTCCTTGAGGTGTGAGAATTTTTTTGTCTTGCAGTCAAAACACCGATATTGCTGTTATTAAAACTTGCTTTAGTCGCTCCTTAGTTAGGTGACGGCAGGGGCCCAGCGATTTTGAGGGCGTGGAGCGCTGTGGCCGTCGATTTGAGCTTATTGCTTTCAGCAACAATCTCAAATGCGAGGCTTTGACTAGCTGCTAAAGCAGCAAGACAAATTTCACAGCTGACGCCAATCGCTGGGCCCCTGCCTGATTAAGTAGTTTGATTCGGCAACACTGTGAGAAAAACAGATTGATGTAAACTAATAGTTTGATTGACAAGCATGATAGATTTAAGAAGTTAGTGTAAGCTTTAAAGTGTCAATCAGATATTTGAATTTTCCCATTCAGATGTAAGCACTGTCTAATTTAGTTGAGTTATCCTGCTATATTGGCTTTAAGCAGTAACAACCGTGAAATGAACCAAATCAACTCCAGACGAAATGAAGGGCGTGGTTGTCAGCCGCCAAATTTGTCTTATTGCTTTAGCAATTAGACAAAGGATCGTATTGATGACAATTTGGTTTGTAATTGGCATCAATCGATGCCGGCAGCGTTCCACAACCAGCAAGCCCGCAATGGAGTCAGAACCGATTCTGCCTGTGCATCTTCATTAGACTTGAACACTTTAATCCTAATCAGTCGAGCAAAGTTGAAATGAATCCATTTTTTTGTAGAGTTTTCCTTATTTTCTGAAAATTGAGGCTTATGCCTGTGTTATAATGAATAGTTAAAAATTATTCAGCAATTACTTAGGAGTGATGCTCGATGTCACAAAACAATAAAATAGCGCGACTACTCGTTCATCTACAACAAGATTTACCAGTATTATTAGGTGATAACTTAGTCGGCGTTTATCTGCACGGCTCGTATGTACTTAAGTCATACCATGAAAACGTCAGTGATTTAGATTATATTATTGTCGTCAAAGAGCCTTTAACCGATCAACAAAAATTAACTTTAATGACTTGGACCGTCACGACAGGTTGGCAATTGGCACCTAAAAAAGGCTTGGAATTTCATGTTCTTTTAGAGAAATGGACTCAGAACTTTATTCAACCATTACCATTCGACTTTCATTTTTCACCAATGCATTGGCCTGACTATCAGGAAAATCCTTTACAATACGTGCAACAAATGCAGGGAACTGATCCAGATTTAGCGGCACATCTGACGATTTTGACGCATTATGGTGAGGTAATCAGTGGGCCCGTGATTAAAGACGTTTTTGCACCAATTCCTCGGACCGCTTATCTTAAGAATATTCTTGCTGATGTGAGTGCTGCCGAGCAGGAAATCTTAACTAATCCAGTTTATGTTAGTCTCAATTTGGCCCGGGTCTTAGCGTATATCCAAACTGACCGTATTCTTTCTAAAGCAGCTGGTGGTCGTTGGTTGTTGGAACAAAACATTCTGAATCATGATCAGCGTCAGTTGATCAGTTGGTGTTTGGCCCAATATGAAGCGACAACTACCAGTGAATTGCCGGTTACCACGGCTGTTTGCCAAAGGTTATGCCAGGCAATTACTAAATGCAATTAATGCCCAACTGAAAATAATGGCAAAAAGTGAGGTCTAAAAAATTGACAATTACTTTCGATTGTTATGGTACGTTGCTAAATATGCAACCAATCCAAGATAAACTTGGTGAAATTTCTCGGGCGGCCAAGTTAACGACAACGGCCGAACAAGCTCAAACTTGCTTTAATAGTTACGAAGATCGGCTAATGTACATTGAAAAAGTGATTCCTTATCAAGATTTGTTAGCGCAAATCGTTCGTTTTATGGATTTGGAATTGGGCAGTGGGCACGTTTTCCAGAATAATTTACCAACAATTGTCCAGGCTTATCGCGATTTAGAACCATATCCTGATGTCCTACCAGCTTTGCGGCAATTAAAGCGTGCTGGTCATCAATTATATTTAATGTCCAATTCTTCAGAAATGTTGATGAGCGCTCATTTAGAAAAATTCGGCGATTTATTTACGCACATTTTTCTGCCAGAAGAAACAGGTTGTTATAAACCTGACCGGCAATTCTTTACAACTGTCAGTAAAACCTTAGACTTCGCCAACCATGATCATTATCATCTTGCTAACGGTTTCTGGTGGGACGTCCTGCCGTGCCAAGAACTAAATTGGCCATATTTATGGATCAATCGGCACGAATGGCAAGCGGCTAGTAGTTTTGGGGACATTCCCCAATTACCTGATTTGAAAACGGCACCGGAATTCATTGCGAATTTGACTAAGTAACATCGTCGCACCAGTAAACGACCACAATATCTGATTTAGAATTGCTACCAAGCAGACACTCTTTTTAAATTGGCCTTGACAGTCACTGATAAGTTATGTATGCTAGTACCAATAAATAAATCAGTCCTTTAATTTTAGTCCTGTGAGGCTAACAAGGAGACGGAGCACGCGAATCAGGTCGTACTGTAGTTTAAATGCACCACAACTGGACCTAAATTCAACTTATCCTCTTACTCGTTACTTTACGGGTAAGGGGATTTTTTTATGGCCATGATAATTAAATGATTAGCGAGGTGAGGTGGCGAGCAGGAGGTTTACTGTTCAGCGTACTAACGAATTAAACGCAATTTCTTTTGAGGAGGAGTATTAATTTGAAGTCTGAGTCAACTCAACATCATGCTAGCAAACCAGTTCTGGATATTCACGAAAAACCCCAACCACTTCAATGGTTCGGCCTATCATTACAGCATTTATTCGCCATGTTTGGTGCCACAGTGTTAGTGCCAATTTTAGTCGGATTAGATCCCGGCATCGCTATTTTAAGCTCTGGTGTGGGTACATTAGTTCATTTATTTGTCACCAAGGGTAAAATTCCCGCTTATCTAGGTTCGAGTTTTGCCTTCATCGTGGCCATGCAAGCTTTAATGAAATCAGACGGTTATCCCGCCATTGCTCAAGGCAGTATCTCCGTTGGTTTAATCTATTTATTAGTCGCTTTATTGGTGCATAAGATTGGTTCCAGCTGGATCGATAAATTATTGCCGCCAATCGTTGTTGGCCCCGTGATCATGGTGATTGGGCTATCGCTTGCTGGGAACGCGGCCAAAGACGCCATGATGAACAACGATCATTACGATCTTAAGTTTTTTGCGGTTGCTTTGTTGACTTTGGCCGTCACCATCTTTTTTAACACTTACTGTAAAGGGTTCTTAAGCTTAATTCCGATTCTATTGGGCATTATCAGTGGTTATTTAATTGCAGTGGTCTTCGGTCTGGTTGATTTCAGCAGTGTCATCGCGGCACCGTGGTTTAAGATGCCGAACTTTGAGTTTCCTTTTGCCAGTTATCAACCGAAAGTTTATTGGAGCGCCATTATTGGTATGACACCAATTGCTTTTGTCACGATGACTGAGCATTTAGGTCATATCATGGTGCTAGACCAGTTAACCGACAATGATTTTCTTCGTGACCCAGGCTTGGATCACACCATGACTGGTGACGGTTTAGCTTCAATTATTGCTGGTTTCATTGGTGGTCCGCCAGTGACTAGCTATGGTGAAAATATCGGCGTTTTAGCAATCACCAAAGTTTACAGCGTCTACGTCATCGGTGGCGCTGGTGTTTTAGCAATTATTTTCAGTTTTATCGGTAAATTAAGTGCCTTGATCATGAGTATTCCTAGTCCAGTGATTGGCGGTATTAGCTTCTTATTATTCGGCGTGATTGCCAACAACGGCATGCGCATTATGGTCGAAAAACATGTTGATCTTGATAACAAAAAGAACTTGATCATTGCCGCTGTCGTCATGGTTATCGGAATCGGTGGTGCTTATTTACAAGTCGGCGCTTTTCAATTAACCAGCGTCGCATTCTCAACAATTATCGCAATCATTTTGAATTTAATTTTGCCTGATGATAAAGTTTTGGCAGCTGAAAAATAATAATAATTACTAATTAACAACCACAAATAAAAAACTCGGATTCGATACTATGAATCCGAGTTTTTTATTATGGAAAGAAGTGGCGCAGATAAACAGTCAATTATATTATGTTAACGATTTAAGTTAACATAATATATATTATCGTAAGAATAACTTACAAATCAGCAATCTGAATTTACCGCCCTGATTTTTAATTCTCCGTCAAAATTAGCCGGTTTTTACAAAAAAAGCCCCCTCAGACAATTAAATTTGTTTTTGGGCGCCAATTTTTTATTTTAAATTAATTTCAGCAATAACTTTGCTACTTTCATCAGGTTGAATCGCTTCAATGGCAATCTGGTCAATTAAAACTGGCTCTGGTTCTAATTGCCGCTTCAATTTCTGAATCAGTGTTGATTGATTCAACTTGCTAGCTGCAACTGAACTTAAATGACCTAAAGTGACATGTGATTGATACTGATATTGTTTTTGTTCGTATGGTGCTAACACGCCAGCATATAATTGGTCATGCAATTGTTGAACCCGTTGATGACCAGCTGTTAATTCCCAATATAAATGATAATCTGGCTGCCAACTAATCTTAGCTAATTCAACCTTAAAAGATGTTGTGTCGGCTAACTGGTCATTAACCAGCCGAATTAATGCGGTTGCCGTTAAATCGATTGGTGTAAACGGAAATACTAAGGAAATATGCGGCCGAATCTTAGTCGCCAAAGGATCATAAACTTGACGAATTTCTGTGACTTGCTGTATTTGCTGTAGTTTTGGGAAAATAAGAATAGAATACGTCTGATTCATTGCTAACACCAGCTTTATTTTTGCGATTAATTGCTCAATTAAATACTATTTATTTACATTCAATTGTTGATCCAATTGTTGCAAAAATTGATGAACTTGCGCGACGTAGCCATAGCGCTGATTGAGTTGGTCTAAAGCGACTGGATTATGGGTACTGGCCAAACCGGTCTCACAAACTTGCTGATACAACTCGAAATACGGTAATTTTTGTTGACGTGCTATTTTTAACTCAGCAGTTAAATCATAGCTGACTTTTCTGAACTCAAGGCCGTCATAACCTTGTTCATCCAAGCTAAGCAAAGCATATTGCGAGCGATGATCTGTAAATAAGCGTGGCCAAGCACTATAAGGTTGACCAATTGAACCAGGATTAATGACCAATTGATCTGTTTGGCTGGTACGCATAATTTGATGGTGCGTATGCCCATAAATGGCGATATCCACCCTATTTTTGGTCTTTGGTGCTTCACTGAATAAACGGTTAAAGTTGGCCTGCTCTTGAAATGGCAGCAATTGATGACCATAATTCCGTAATGGTAAGTTATGTGTCAACGAAAAAGTTAGTCCCGCACGTTGGATCATTTGCTGAATGGGTGCTTGATCCAATTGACGATAATATGCCGGCTTCAGCGTTTGTTTAACGTATTGGACCAAGGCCGCAATATAAACATCCTGGGTATTAGTCAAGTCAACGGTGGCACTGCCTAAATTAGTCATTTCAAAAATAAAATTATCCCAATTACCTTTGAGCAAAACAGTTAAATTGACTTGATTCAACAATTCAAAAAGTGAATTTGTGCCCGGTCCTGGCATTAATAAATCACCTAAATACCAGTATTCAGTAGCTCCCTGACGTTCAGCATCGGCTAGCACAGCAGTCAATGCAGTTTGATTCCCATGAACATCAGAAATTAAAGCAATTCGTTGTTGCATTTTGGTCAACTTCTTTCTTTTTAATAATTAGCTGACCAACTAAATTCTAGCTCCACTTGACCAACCGTTTCATCTAATTGACGGCGGGTAATTCTAAAACCCTGTTGCTGATAAAATTGACAGGCGCCTTGATTACGTTCATAAGCATAAAGTACTAGCACTGGTTTTCGCGCCTTAAGAGTAGCCATTAATTGTTGGCCAATCCCTTGATGCTGCCAATCATGAGCCACGAATAAGCCTGCTACTTCATGACTTTCAGGAAGATAACCTAGGAAACCAACAATCTCTTGATTGTGTTTAGCAACCATTAATTGACTAGTTGATAGTAATTCACGCACCTGATCTTGATGACTCAACCAATAATCTGGCGAGACAAAATTGTGGGCTGCTAAATTACCGGCCAGCCAAATCTTCATGAGTTGATCTAACTCACTTGCAGTTGGGGTGGTTAAACTGACAACTTCTACCATAAACAGATCCTCCTATTGAATCAACCGATGTTCCTGTTTACTTGTTTTATAGACAGTTTTGCCCATTTGATTGGATCACTTTTTGATACCAATAAAATGATTGCTTCGGGTATCGTTTCAGTGTCCCTTGGCCAGCATCATCTAAATCAACATAAATGAAGCCATAGCGTTTAGACATTTGTCCGGTGGAAGCACTGACCAGATCAATACAACCCCAAGGCGTATAACCCATCAAGTTAACCCCATCGTCAATTGCCCCGGCCATAGCCTTAATATGAGCCTGTAGATAGTCAATCCGATAATCATCATGAATCTGCATTTGGGCATCAGGTTGATCGACTGCTCCCAGACCATTTTCAACAACAAACAATGGTTTTTTATAACGATCATAAAGTTGATTCAAGGCAATGCGCAGGCCCGTCGGATCAATTTGCCAACCCCAATCACTGGCTTTTAAGAAATGATTCTTGACGCCGCCGACTAGATTACCATTTGCGCTGGCATGATCCTGCTGTGTAACTTCAATCGTCGTCGACATATAATAACTGAAGCCGATATAATCAACTGGATAAGCTTTTAGCAAGGCTAATTCCTCATCCGTCCAGTCAAGATCACTGAATTTTAAATTGTACTCAGCTAATAAGCGCTTCGTATATGCCGGATATTGGCCACGGACCTGGACGTCACCGCAGAAGAAATTAAAATCTTGATTCTGTTGCAATGTTGCCAGTTGGTTGACTGGATTTGAATCGTAGCCATAACTGGTGGCGTAGAGAATCATACAGCCAATTTGCAAATTAGGATCAAGTTGATGACCAATTTTAACTGCCAGCGCACTACTAACAAACTGATTATGCCAAGCTTGGAAAATATTCCGTTGATCATTGGCGCCATTAGCTGGTACTAAGCCTTGCCCCATAACCGGGAAATGAGCAGCACTATTAATTTCGTTGAAAGTCAACCAATACTTCACTTGCTGATGATAACGGGTTAAAACTGTTTCGGCAAAGAGCTGATAAAACTTAATCAAAGCCTTGTTCTTCCAACCACCATACTTCTTAGCTAAGTTAAGTGGCATCTCATAGTGGGAAATCGTAATAACTGGCTCAATCTGATACTTCAAGCATTCAGCAATAACAGCATCGTAAAACTGCAAACCAGCTTCATTAGGTTCAGTTTCGTCACCTTGTGGGAAAATTCGTGACCAAGAAATCGAGAAGCGATAACATTTGAAGCCCATTTCAGCAAATAGCGCAATATCCTCACGGAAATGATGGAAGTGATCAATTCCTAAGTGATTGGGATAGCGATATCTTGTTTCATCAATTGTCCAATCAAAGTCTGGCTGTTGCACGATTTTAAACCGATCAGGTCCACCTGGTAAAGCATCAGCAATCGATAAACCACGACCGCCTTCCTGATAACCACCTTCTAATTGATTAGCAGCAGTTGCGCCGCCCCATAAAAAGTTCTTCGGAAATTCTGTTGTCATCAAACTAACTCCCTTCAATTCGATCACGCTTATAGATAATCATCATGATAAGCTATGCTTAATCTTAACACGCTTATCAAATTTGCGGCAAATTCTTTTTGAGAATGTTAATCAGCTAATAACGTTTAAGGCTTGGTAATACTAATTGGTAAAGTGCGCGACCATTAAAACCTAGTGAAAGTGCTCAAACAGAATGGCACATAAAAAGATCTGCTCGATAGTGCCACATTTGACCAGGAAGATTATCAAGTAGACTTTTGCGATGTCAGCACTAGCGAATAATCCCCTTCATACCCACCACAAAAACTACCAATAGAGAACTCAAGTTTAGTCGTTTCCACTAACATTTCATTTATATCTCGCAACTATCTGACCTCCTCATTAATTACTTTCGCCTCAGGAACTAAAACGATAAAGAACGCTGAATCTAGAAGAAATAATCTAGATTCAACGTTCTCTTGTAATACTTGAAAAATATTTTTAATATGCAGCTGTTAATGGTGGCACAATTTGCTTCTTTCGAGAAACAACACCTGGTAGTGCAACCAAGTTATCGACTAATTTCTTGTCAAATGCCTTTTCAAAGTTAGCTTGGCCAGATGCAGAGCCTAATACCAGCCCTTCAGAATCGCTGTTCAAAATGTTAGTCATGATCAATACGAATAAATCGTAATTTTTATCAGCGATTTCTTGATTGATCACTTTTTCAAAAGCAGCTTTCCGTTGTAAAACACTGTCTAAGTCAACTGTGTTTACTTGGGCGATGCGTACAGACTTGCCATTCATTTCAAAGCTCTTAGCGTCCATATCGATCAATTCTGCTTCAGTCTTGCTATCAAGGTTAGTCCCAGCTTTCAACATATCAAGACCATAGCTTTGATAGTCAACGCCAGCAATCTTAGCTAATGCGACAACTGCTTGGCGATCCTTCTCGGTTGTTGTTGGTGATTTCAGCAATAAAGTATCTGAAATAATTGCTGATAACATCAAACCAGCGATTTTAGTAGGAATTGCAATTTCGTGTTCATCGTACATTTCCCATAAAATCGTGCTGGTACAGCCAACTGGTTCAGCACGATAGAATAATGGATTAGCGGTATTGAAGTTGTTGATTCGATGATGATCAACCACATGTGAAACTTCAACGTCAGCAATATCACTAACACTTTGTTGAGGTTCGTTATGGTCAACTAACATAACTTGCTTAACTTCATTAGCCGCTGTCTTAATGACCCGTGGTGCCTCAGTTTCGAAATGCTTTAAAACATAAGCAGTCTCTTCATTAGGATCACCTAAAGCAACCGCCTCAACATCAGGGCCTAACTGCTTTTGCAAGTATGCATAAGAAATTGCTGCCACAATTGCATCTGTATCAGGATTCTGATGTCCAAAAACTAACTCTTTTGCCATTAATAAAACTCCTTTACAATCAATCTGTCTTATTCATTGTACCGCATTTTAGAGGTGGCGTGAATTACCTAAAACAGTTTGATAGTCCTTTTCTGCAAAAAAAGCGTCCCATTCTTTGAAGAAGCGGGCAATTCGTGGAATTTTACCTTTATCTTGACGATAAACAAAGGCAATATCAAAATTAATCGCTGGGTCAAAGGCAGTTGCTTCCATCTTAAATTCGCCTTGATGAGCTAACCAGAAGCTATATGGTAAGGCTGTTGCCAATTGCCGAGCTTCTGCGAACTTGACGATTTGATACGGTGACGTGAATTGAGCACGGCTAAGCGGTTCGTCGACCATTTTATTTTTGTAGACTTCCCGCAATAATTGGGCAATAAAGTAATCTGGTGGATAAGTTACCCAGTCACTCTTATTTGTTGATTGTAAGCGTACTTTCTTCTTGCCAACTAACTTTTGATCATGATGTAAGAACATCAAGTGATCTGAGAAAATCTTTCGAGTATCATATGAGCGCCAGTTCTTAATACTCTGGTCAGGTACATACATGACAGCTAGATCAATTTGGTTGTTCTCCAACTGTTCCCAGATTTCGCGACGAGTCAATAGAACGAAGCGTACTTTAATGTTGGGATATTTCTCAGAAAAATGAATGAAGAAAGTTTCAAAAGCACTATCTTCCATCGAAGACAAGAAGCCAATATTAATTGAACCACTTGTTGGGCTAGTTGACTGCTGAACCTTATTTAAAGCCTCGTTAACGAGATCAAAAATTTGTTGCGTCGTATTCAGCATCGTCCGACCAGCATCGGATAAATATAATTTTTTACCAATTGAGAAGAAGACCGGGGCCCCCACCGTCCGTTCTAGCTTCTTAATTTGCTGCGTCAAAGCAGGTTGTGTAATACCTAAAATTTGTGCAGCTTGCGTGTAATTCATTGTTTCTGCCAACTTCATAAAATAAGTCAACGTTTTTGATGCAAAAAGATTTTCTTGTTTTGTCTTCATGACAAATCCCCCCAATTTTAATTATGGTTACACGTTAACATTATCATAGTATAAGCAAAAAAAAAAGCAACAATTTTGATTGTCCTTACATTTCGTACCCTTAAAATCATAACAGGCACGGAATCAAGGCTCAAGTCAAAGTATTACTCTTTTTTATAATTTTTCAAAATAAAAGCGATAATGACCAGTCAACTTTCAAAATAACTATTTAGACCAGCCTTGATAATCGTTAACATGTAATAAGTTCTCCGCATTAACAACTCGCTCATGAGTTGGCGGTTCAATCCCTTTTAGCGGATAATCAATGCCTAATGTTTCATACTTAACGACACCCATCGTGTGATATGGCAAAATTTCGACCTTATCCACTGTTTTTAAAGTTTTAATGTATTCGCCAAGCTCACGTAAATTATCATCGTAATCAGTCCGTTCAGGAACTAATACGTGGCGAATCCACATATGATGACCATTATCGGACATATATTCAATCATCGCGAGGACAGTCTCGTTATTAAAGCCAGTCAAGCGCTTATGCCGATCAGTATCAATTTGCTTAATGTCGACTAGAGAAACATCAGTTACCGCCATTAATTGTTTAAATTTGCTAAACCAAGGCTCTTTATAAGTAAAAGGCTGACCACAAGTATCTAGGCAGGTGTTGATTCCTTCGGCTTTGGCCTTAGTAAAAAGATCAATTAAAAAATCAATTTGTAGCAATGATTCACCGCCACTACAAGTGATACCACCACGCTTACCCCAGAACGCACGGTATTTAATGGCCTCCGCCAGAATTTCATCAGAAGTCATTTCATCACCAGTCCCGATGTTCCAAGTATCAGGGTTATGGCAAAATTCACAGCGCATTCGACAGCCTTGGAGAAAAATCACATAACGAATACCAGGGCCATCAACGGACCCGAAAGTTTCAATTGAATGAACGTAGCCAACGACTGGCTTAGTTGTTGTCGAAAGTACCATAATTATCTATCCTTTCTTGAAGCAGAGTAACTCGGTTCGCGATTCTTTGGTACATATTAGGGTGATTGTTGAAATTACATCTTCAGTATAAAACAGACACTCATTTTAATACTGCTTAGCTTAAGCAATTACCACTGAATCCTGTTTCTAATAAAACTACAAAAGACAATAAACCGCTAAAGTTTATTGTCTTTTGTAGAAAGCGTTCAGGAACGCTTCCTACCGTTGCAAAATGTGTTGTACTACATTGTCTCGAAGTAAGTCCGAGAAATAACGTCGTCTTGCTGTTCTTTTGTCAAATCAGCGAAGTATACGCAGTAACCTGATACCCGGACAGTTAATGTTGGATATTCTTCTGGATGTTGTTGCGCATCAAGTAATGTATCACGGTTAAAGACATTGATGTTCAAATGCATACCATTATTTTCCATGTAACCATCAACCATGTTAACTAAAGTATCTTTGCGGGCTTCATCATCATGACCTAAAGTATTTGGTGTTACGCCAAAGGTATTTGAAATACCATCACGAGCAAAGTGATATGGTAATTTCGCAGTTGAAAGTAATGATGCCAAGGCACCGTTCTTTTCAGCGCCGTATGCAGGGTTAGCACCTGGTGAGAATGGTTCGCCGGCTTGACGGCCATTAGGTGTAGTCCCAGTGTTCTTACCATAAACAACGTTAGAAGTAATGGTTAAGATTGAAGTGGATAACTTCGCACCACGATATAAGTGATGTTTGTTCATCATTTCGAAGAAGTGTTGTACTAACCATTTAGCGATATCATCTGCACGATCATCGTTGTTACCATAACGTGGGTAATCATTGTCGTCAGCGATGAAGTCAGTCGCAATCCCGTCTTCGTCACGAACAACTTTAACATGACCATACTTGATAGCTGAGATTGAGTCAACAGCATGTGAGAATCCTGAAATACCAGTAGCGAACGTCCGGTCAAGATCAGTGTTCTTCAAAGCCATTTGGGCAGCTTCATAATAATACTTGTCATGCATATAGTGGATTGCATTCAATGAGTTAACATAAATGTCAGCTAACCAATCCATCATTGGATCAAGTTTCTTCATGAATTCTTTGTAATCAATATATTCACTCTTAATGCCTTCATAAGCAGGTCCAACTTGAGCTTTACCTAATTCATCAACACCACCGTTGATCGTGTAAAGAATAACCTTAGCTAAGTTAGCCCGCGCACCGAAGAATTGCATACCTGTAGCAATTGGTTGTGCTGAGACACAGCAAGCGATGCCGTAGTAATCAGTACCCCATTCGTTACGCATTAAATCATCATTTTCATATTGAATAGTTGAACTCTTGATTGAAACTTCAGTCGCATAACGTTTGAAACCTTCTGGCAAACGTTCTGACCATAACAAAGTAATGTTTGGTTCAGGAGCAGCACCCATGTTGTCCAAAGTCTTTAAGAAACGGAAAGCAGTCTTAGTAACATGATGACGACCATCAATGCCCATACCACAAAGTGATAATGTGGCCCAAATTGGGTCGCCTGAGAACAATGAGTTGTAGTCTTCAGTCCGAATGAAGCGAACCATCCGTAATTTCATGACCATATGATCAATGAATTCTTGGGCTTGTTCTTCAGTAATCGTACCACGCTTCAAGTCACGGTTAATATAAGCATCAATAACAGTATCAATTCGGCCAACAGACATTGCAGCACCGTTTTGAGTCTTAACGGCAGCTAAGTAGCCAAAGTAGATCCATTGAATGGCTTCTTGAGCGTTTTCTGCAGGACGGCTTAAATCGAAGCCATATGAAGCAGCCATTTTCTTGATGTCATTTAAAGCACGATATTGTTCTTGAACTTCTTCACGAAGCTTGATGACATCATCAGTCATTTCGCCATCGCCAATGTTTTCAAAATCATGTGCTTTAGCAGCCATTAAACGGTCGATCCCATAAATAGCAATCCGTGGGAAGTCAGAAACTAGTCGGCCACGAGCATAAGCATCGGGCAAGCCAGTGATGATCTTGTAATGACGGCATTTCCGCATAGCTGGTGTATAAACATCAAAGACACCTTGGTTATGGGTTTTACGGTCTTCAGTGAAGATCTTATGTTCTTCCGCATCAGTATCAAAGCCGTAAGCCTTCAAAGCATCTTCAGCCATCCGAATGCCACCAAATGGCATGAACGCACGTTTCAATGGTTTGTCAGTTTGCAAACCAACAATTGTTTCTAAATCTTGGTTAATATAGCCTGGTTTATGTGAAGTGATTGTACTCACAACTTTGTTGTCGGCGTCAAGGACACCGCCAGCCTCACGTTCTTGCTTCTTTAAATCAAGAACACGATTATTTAACTCCGTTGTGGCTTCAGTAGGGCCAGCAAGAAAGCTCTCGTCGCCGTCATATTGATTTAAGTTCTTTTCAATGAAATCACGGACGTTGATTGTTGTTTGCCAATCCCCGCCGACAAAACCTTCCCAATATTCAGGTGTGGTTGTTTTTTCCATCTGTTTCATAAAAATAGCCTCCATATCAATCAATCTAGTTACAACACATTTGATGATTTAAGTATAACATGTCACAAAACTTTTGCAAGCCTTTTCTTTCCCAATTATTGGGCTTTAAAAATTAAATAAAACGCTATCATATCAATGTATAGCGCAATATTCTAAGCATTTTTGAGCAAGCTCTCACAAAATATTTTTTATTTTTTTCAAATGTAGTATAACAGAATTTTGTCGTTGTATTACAACAATTTTCACTGTTTTACCATTTTTTAACACTTAATTAGCGCATCATTGCAGTTCAATTGTATGGCGATTACCGTAATCAAAAATAAACCATAGTGCCTAACCAAAAGCATGCAGCCAATGATTATTAACGTCAAATGCCGAGCAATTCTAACGAATTGCTCGGCATTTTTGCGTTAAGCGGAACCGTTGCCTTTTGCGAACACATTTCAGCAACTAAGATTAAGTTTATTTTTTTGTTAAGCTGTGGTTCTTTTGATCTGATAATCATTTCCATCTCAACCAAATCAAAAGTTGCAATCTCAATCTCCGCTTCAGAAAAGCAAACGCTAGCTGAAATGATCACAACCAGTTAATTGCAGGAAGCCGGCTCTGATGCTTTAATGATGCCTTAATCATCAGTTGTCTCGGGCTCAGCTGGGACGACTACTAAAGAAATCGGTTGACCAGCATCTGTTGGGTCCAAAACAAAACTACCATTTGAGTAACGGTCGCTAACTGATAAATCAGCGGTTTGCACTGGTAATTGCGCACCAGTGTCTGTTGTAATCAATAATTGTGGTTGTGCTGGATCAATTGCTGCAGCCGCAACGATCCGATGTGGTTTAGCTTTCAACTCGCGCAGGACTAATAAACCTCGTCGTGCGCGATTGCTAAGTGGTAATTCACTTAAGGCCATCTTCTTGAAGGCGCCACGCTGAGTCAAAATTGCCACGTCTGCCATTTGTTCTAGTTGAGACTGAGTTAAAATCAAGGTGCTAACAACAACATCTTGCTCTTTCAGGCTCATCGCTTTGACACCAGCTGCTTTGGCACCAACAACCGGCACATCACTTAGCGCAAAGTGTAACCCAAAACCGCGCTCTGAAAAAGCAAAAACTTCAGCAAATGGCGCTGTTTCAGGCAACAAATAATCAACGCTTAAAACATGAGCTGTCGTACTTTTAAGTGTGATGGCTGCCTGTAAGCGGGTCCGATAAGTTCGTCCGGGTAACAAATTCTGCAAGTTGACCTGTTTGATATAACCATCAGAAGTCGTTAAAACAAAATTCCCCTGCTCACTTGCTAAATCCTTAAAGCGGTAAACTGCCAAAACTGCTTCATCAGTGGCCAAGCCAACATTTTGAGACAAATGCTGACCAGTATCTTTCCACTTCACATCAAGTAATTCATGAACTGGACGATAAAGTAACCGGCCTAAATTCGTAAAGATATATAAGTGTTCTAGGGTATTCACCTGCGCCTGAAAAATCGGATAGTCTTCATCTTTCAAACCATCATCACTAGCATCAGTCGCTTGGAAAGAACGAATACTACTACGCTTAAAGTAACCATCATGACTGACTTGAACCATAACATCTTCCGAAGTGACCATGACACTAGTATCAATCTCTAAGCTAGCGACTTTGGCTTCGATTTTAGTTCGACGAGGACTTGCAAATTCTTTCTTAATTGCTAATAATTCTGATTTGATCATCCGATCTAATTCGGCTGGTTCAGCAAGAATTTTTTGATAAGTGGCAATTGTGCTGGATAGTTCCTGATGCTCAGCCTCTAGCGCAGTCACATCAGTATTGGTCAAACGATATAATTGCAGAGAAACAATTGCTTCAGCTTGAACTTCACTGAATTGATACTGGGCCACTAAATTTTGCTTAGCATCCCCTTTATTCTTGCTACTCCGAATTAAGGCAATCACTTCATCTAAAATCGATAAAGCTCGAATCAAGCCTTCAACAATGTGCTGCCGCTTTTGAGCCTTTTTTAAGTCAAATTGAGTTCGCTTAGTCAAGACATCCCGTTGATGTGCTAAATAAGCGACCAAGGCTTGTCGTAAACCAATTTGTTGTGGTCGCAAATCAGCAATTGCAACCATATTGAAATTATAAGAAATTTGCAGATCAGTGTTTTTAAATAAATAATTGAGAATACCTTGCGCATCCGCATTTCGTTTTAATTCAATCACGATGCGTAAGCCAGTCCGGTCAGTCTCATCACGAACCTCAGAAATACCATCCACTTTCTTCAGTACGCGCAACTCATCAATTTTTTTGACCAACAAGGCCTTATTCACTTCGTAAGGCAACTCTGTCACTGTAATTTGTTCCCGCTGTCCACGTAAGGTTTCGATTGCCGTCTTGGAACGTAAATAAACCCGACCGCGACCAGATTGGTAAGCATCTTTCACGCCAGCAACACCTTGTAAAATGCCACCGGTTGGAAAATCTGGCCCCGGAACAAACTTCATCAAATCAGCAAGTTCCGCCTCAGGATGACTCATTAAGTAAATTACCGCATCAATAACCTCGTTAAGATTATGTGGTGGAATTTCCGTGGCATAACCGGCCGAAATACCTGAAGAACCATTCACTAATAAGTTCGGAAAATGGGCTGGTAAAACAGTCGGTTCTTCGCTAGTATCATCGAAGTTTAAAACCATATTTACCGTTTCTTTTTCAATGTCCTTCAACATGAGGCCAGCAATCTTGCTTAAGCGGGCTTCAGTATACCGCATTGCTGCTGGCGGATCGCCATCCATCGAACCATTATTCCCGTGCATTTCAATTAATGGTGCCCGCAATTTCCAATCTTGGCTCATGCGGACCATTGATTCATAAATCGAACTATCACCATGGGGATGGAAATTACCCATCACATTACCAACAGATTTAGCCGACTTTCGAAATTCATGATCATAAGTATTGCCATCCAAATTCATGGCATAGAGTATACGACGCTGAACTGGCTTTAATCCGTCACGAATATCAGGTAAGGCCCGCTCTTGGATAATATATTTCGAGTAACGGCTAAACCGTTCGCCCATGACTTTCTCAATGGAGAGCTCTTCAATTTTTTGTGGTTGTTCAGCCAAACTCATCACACACCTTTATGTTGTTCAACTTGCTTTAATAAATCTTGCGTACCCGTTTCCCCTTGGACATCTTCGGCAGCAGTTGTATCAAGAATGCTACCTTCCTCATCCAAAGTAAACTTAACGTTATCTTCGATCCAGCGCCGACGAGGTTCAACTTTATCACCCATCAGAGTTGTTACGCGCTTCTCAGCCAAAGTGGCATCTTCGATTTTGACCCGAATCAAGGTACGCGCAACGGGATCCATCGTGGTCTCCCAAAGCTGATCCGCATTCATTTCACCCAAACCTTTAAAACGTTGCAAACTATAATTATGACCTAGATCGGCCGTTGCGACGACCAGTTGATGCTCCGTCCAAGCGTAACGAATCACACTTTTGGCGCCGCGACCCTTTTGTACTTTATACAGTGGTGGTAAAGCAATGTACACCTTACCCGCTTCGATCAGAGGCCGCATGTATCGATAGAAGAATGTCAGCAGTAAGATTTGAATGTGAGCACCATCGTCATCAGCATCGGTCATAATAATAATTTTGTCATAATTGGCATCTGCTAAATTAAAATCAGCACCAACACCAGCACCAATCGTATAGATCATGGTGTTGATTTCTTCGTTTTTAATGATGTCTTGTAACTTCGCTTTTTGGGTATTTAATACTTTCCCGCGTAAAGGTAGAATGGCCTGAAAATGACGATCACGGCCTTGTTTAGCAGAACCGCCGGCTGAATCACCCTCGACTAAGTAAAGTTCATTCTTTTTAGGATTACGCGATTGGGCTGGCGTTAATTTACCAGAGAGCAAGCCTTCATGACGTTTGCGCTTCTTACCATTACGGCTTTCATCACGAGCTTTACGAGCAGCATCGCGGGCTTCACGAGCTTTTAACGCTTTTTGAACTAGCATTTGGCCTACGTCACCGTTTTCTAGCAAGTAATAAGAAAATTGCTCATAAATCAAACTATCAACGGCTGTTCGTGCTTGTGGTGTTCCTAGACGCCCCTTAGTTTGGCCTTCAAATTCAAGAATTTCTTCGGGAATGCGCACAGAAATTACCGCACTAATTCCTTCGCGCACATCACTACCTTCAAGATTCTTATCTTTATCTTTCAGCAAGTTAGTTTTTCGAGCATAGTCGTTAAATGCTTTGGTCAACCCTGACTTCATCCCAGTTTCATGGCTACCACCATCAGCAGTCCGCACATTATTAACGAAGGAAATAATATTTTCAGAATAGCCGTCATTATATTGAGCAGCGAAATCGATTTCCATGCCATCCTTTTCGCCCTCAACGCTAATCACGTCGGTTAACGTATCCTTATCTTCGTTTAAATAACGCACAAAAGATTGCAGGCCGTCATCATACTTGAAGGTTTCTGATTGCTCGGTTTGCTTATCGGTAATCGTAATGCCAACACCCTTAAGCAAAAAGGCCGATTCACGCAGTCGTTCAACTAAAGTATCATACTTGAATTTAGTGGTCGTAAAAATTGTCGGATCAGGCAAAAAAGTGATTTTAGTACCTGAAGCAAGCTTACTTTTTCCAATTTCTTTTAACGTACCTTCAGGATGACCACCGTTAACAAAGCGTTCACGATAAAGCCGATGATCACGAACCACTTCAACCTCCAACCAGGATGAAAGTGCATTGACCACCGAAGCACCAACCCCATGTAAACCACCAGATGTTTTATAGTTACTCTCAGTAAACTTACCACCTGCATGTAACACAGTTAAAATAACTTCAATTGTTGGCCGCCCTGAAGCGTGCATCCCCGTTGGCATTCCGCGACCGTGGTCAGTAACGGTTAAACTGCCATCCTGATTAATGCAGACATTGATCTCCGTACCGTAACCAGCCATCGCCTCATCTACGGCATTATCAATAATTTCATAAGCCAAGTGATGCAAGCCGCGACCATCAGTCGAACCAATATACATCCCTGGCCGTTTGCGAACAGCATCTAATCCTTCTAGAATCTGGATTGAACTGTCATCATATTTTTGTTTGGCTACCATTTGAACCTCCAAAATTCTCGTTTCCCACTGCCATGCAAGCTTCACGCAGACAATGCGAAACAGTGCCGCAAAATACTTGCCAGCACTGCGTTTAATTGCTTTTAAAAAAATGTATTTGTCGCAGTGACAAACATACGTTCTATCTATTAAGGTTACGCGACTGAATAATGATTGTCAACTGCAGCAGATTTTTGTAGAATAGGGCTTAGTGCCATTATTCTGGTTGTCCAGCTACATTAAATCACTTCAACCAAATCAACATGTCCTACGGAGGAATCATTTTGAAATTTGCAGTCTTAATTATTTTAGCATATCTTTTAGGCGCTTTCCCATCTGGGGTGATAGTTGGTCAGATTTTTTTCAAAAAAGACATTCGCCAATTTGGTAGTGGCAATATTGGTACAACAAATACTTTTCGCGTCTTAGGCCGAACAGCTGGGATCGTCGTTTTAGCTTTGGACATCCTCAAGGGCACAGTGGCAGCTAGTTTACCAGTTTGGTGTCAGCTAGGTCTCCCCCACTACTTTATTCTAGTTTTTGGCTTGGCGGCAATCCTAGGACATTCTTTTTCTATTTTTATTAAGTTCTCTGGTGGTAAAGCCGTCGCCACTAGTGCTGGTGTGTTACTGGCTTACAATCCGCAATTTTTCGTCATCGCGGTGAGTACCTTTGTCTTGATTATGTTGATTTCAAGTATGGTCAGTATGGCGAGTATGTTGGGGATGATCCTAATCACGATTTTCTCGTTTTATTATCATGACATCTTTCTCACCTTAACAGCAGTCTTACTAACAATTTTTATTTTCTATCGTCATCGCGCCAATATCAAACGGATTCGTCAAGGTACTGAAAATTTAGTTCCTTTTGGTTGGTACTATCATCAGCAAAAAAAGAAAAAATAAGGTTGTTAACGCCATAAACCCGCAAGAAAAAACAGGTGCCTACTTAGTTAATGATTGTCAGAATCTCGACTTTCATTGATTAAGCAGGCACCTGTTTTTATACGGCGTCAGTAGCAACTATCGCGGACTGACTAGGAAAAACTAATTTGATATTTGGCTTTGAAGTTTTCTTGCGGGGCCAACGTGTTCATTCCAAATTTATCAGTCAATTCACCATTACTATCTGTTAAATCAGCAATCCCCCACCAAGGCTCGATACAAACATAATCGCCAGTCTGCGGATAAGCCGACCAGACGCCAACAAAGGGCGCATCCTTCGTTTTCAGATTAATACTGTGTTTAGTTTTATCAGAACGAATCTCAACCTCATTGGTGCCAGCCAATTGGAAAATCAAAGCATCGTCCTTGAAGACGTCATGATTGATTTGCCAATCAACATCAGTCGGTGCCAACGTCCGGTGGGCATAATCAACACCTGTTGTCGTCAGCGGAATTTGAATACGACTTTTACTTGGTTTGAACCGTAAAAAGTAATCCGCAAAATCAACGCCACTTTCCACAGGTAAGCGGAAACCAGGATGGCCGCCAACGCCAAAAATCAGCGGCTCAGTTGAACTAGGATTGTTGACATAATAAGTCACGTTCAATAACCGATTGATCAAGGAATACTTAACCCGAAATTCAAAGGCAAACGGATATTTGGCCCGTGTCTCATCATTATCAGTTAATAAGAAGGTTAAACTATGATCAGTTTCCCGTTCCAAATTGAATTCTAAATCACGAGCAAAACCATGTTGGGTCATGTGATAAGTTTTCCCTTGGTAAGTATATTGGTCATCTTTTAATTTACCAACAATGGGAAACAAATTGGGCGCATGACGACCCCAAACCTGGGGATCTGCCTGCCACAGGTATTCCACACCAGAATGCTGGTCAATCAGACTTTGCATTTCTGCTCCTTTAGTTGCCACAGTTAATTGATAGAATTCATTGGTTAGTTTAACATTCATTAATTTTACCTCCATGTTTGCCAGAATAGTGCTAGTTAGTGCCTTAACGTCTGATTCTGCACAAGCTTTTTTCTTCATTACCATAACAGAATACACAAAACCTGACAAATAGTCAGCACCTGATTTGTCATGTTTTTTTAAGTAAGCTATTTCCGCGCCATTACTCATAGCCTTAGAAAAATTGTATTTTATAGAATATACTTCGTCAAATCTTGATTTGAGGCAATGGCGTCAATGCGATCAGCCACATACTTCTCAGTGATCATAATTTCGCCCATTTGCATATCCGGACCATCAAAGAGCACTTCTTCAAGGACTTTTTCCAAGATTGTCGCTAACCGACGCGCACCAATATTATCAGTACGCTTGTTAACATCATCGGCAACTTCAGCGATTTTCTCAATGGCTTCTTGCGTAAAGGTCAACTTCACCCCATCTGCTCCGACCAACGCAATGTATTGTTTGATCAAAGCAGTATGTGGTTCGGTCAGGATTTGAATGAAGTCAGCTTTGCTCAAATCATCTAATTCGACTCGAATTGGGAAACGACCTTGAAGTTCAGGAATCAAATCGCTTGGCTTAGTCTGGGCGAAGGCACCTGAGCCAATAAATAGCATATGACTAGTATCCAAGGGACCATATTTTGTATTGACCTGAGAACCTTCAACAATTGGTAAAATATCGCGTTGCACACCCTCACGAGAAACCTCACCGGAACTATTCTGGCGCTTAGATGATAATTTATCAATTTCATCGATGAAAATAATACCATCATCTTGCGCACGTTTAATCGCTCGTTCTTGCAGATTTTCTCGATCAATCAATTTTTCTGAATGTTGCCGAATTAAAATCTCCCGGGCCTCTTTGACAGGCAATGTGCGTTTCACTTTACGGCTAGGCATCAACTGGCCCAACATTTCGCTCATATCAACACCCATACCGCCCATTGCATCCATCATTGGATTTACTTTTTTAGACTCAGGCACTTTGATGGTGACTTCGCGATTTTCTAACAAACCCCGATTGAGTTTCTCTGCTAAGTCCATTCGTTGATTCTGCACCGCTTCAGACACTTGTTCAGTTTCAGGCTCGTCAGTTTGATTTGGTTGGGCCTGCATTAATTGATTCATCATTTGCATCCAATTACCGTTATTGGCTGGTTTAGTTTGCTTTTTCTCGCCAGGCGCCAATAAACGAATTAATTCCTTATTAGCTTCGCGTAAGGCCTGACCACGAACCTGATCAAAAGCAATTCGTTCTTCGATTGCGACTGCAGCATCAGCTAAATCACGAACCATCGCCTCAACATCGCGACCAACATAACCAACCTCAGTAAACTTGGTCGCTTCCACTTTTACAAAGGGTGCATCGACGATCATTGCCAGTCGCCGCGCGATTTCAGTTTTACCAACCCCTGTTGGGCCGATCATTAATAAGTTTTTCGGGGTAATATCTTTTTGTAATTGTTCATTTAATTGGTGGCGCCGATAGCGATTGTACAGGGCTACGGCTACTGCGCGCTTGGCTGAGTTCTGGCCGATCACATAATCATCCAGGGCAGCAACAATTTGGCGCGGGGTTTTCTCTAAAGTCATCTTTTAATTAACTCCTTTAAAACTGATCTGTAATAATTTCGTGATTAGTAAAAATATCAATATCAGCAGCAATATCAATCGCTTCGTGAGCAATATCAACTGCCTTCATTGCTGGTGCTTGGCGAGTCATGGCGATTGCGGCTGCCTGGGCAAAATTACCGCCAGAACCAATGGCAATCACATCTTCATCAGGAGCAATCACTTCACCATTGCCAGAAATCAAAAGTAATTGTTTCTGATCAAAGGCAATTAACATTGCTTCAAGTTTCTGCAAAGTTGGATCTTTACGCCAGTCTTGTGCCAACTCAACTGCTGAACGTTGCAAATCACCTGCGTAAGTCCGCAATTTCTTTTCAAACCAATCTGATAATGTAAAAGCGTCAGCCACACCGCCGGCAAAACCAATAATCACTTGATCATCGAAAATGCGACGAACTTTGTGCGCACTCGCTTTCATAATATACTTCTCGCCCATTGTGACTTGACCGTCACCAGCGATGGCAATTTCGCCTTGATGTTTGACTGCAACAATTGTTGTCATGAACTATCCTTCTTTATTTTTAGATTTTTGATTTTTAGGTTTTTGCTGCGGATCATCCTGATCAGTCTGCTTGACCTCAGTGGATGCCCCAGTTTCACTAACTGCTCGTGGAAAATACTGGCGATAATCAGCTTGCAGATGTTGCATCGTGACATGAGTATAGATCTGCGTTGTTGATAAACTAGCATGACCCAATAATTCCTGAACTGTTCGCAAATCTGCACCGTGATTTAACAAATGTGTCGCGAATGTATGTCGCAACATATGGGGATGAATATCACTGTGCAAACTGGAACGCTTGATAACTTGTTTCAGAATATAGGAAATACCGTGACTAGTTAACTGCTGGCCATAATGATTGACAAACACAAAGTCATGAGTTGCCTGTTGTTTGGCCATTAATTGGGGCCGCGCCTTTTTTAAATAATCATTTAGTGCATTTAAGGCATGATGACCAAAGGGAACATAGCGATCTTTATTGCCTTTCCCATGAACTAAGATAATTCGTGTTTGAAAGTCAATTTGCGTCAAGGTCAACTCACTTACCTCACTGACCCGCATCCCCGTCGCGTAAAATAATTCCAACAACGCGCGATCACGTAAACGCAGCGGCTGATCACCTTGGACAGCTTCAAACAAAGCGGTCATTTCCTGTTCGTAGAAAAACCGTGGTAAAACTTTCGGCGCGCCCTTAATTTCGATTTGAGTAAAGGGATTACGCTCTACTAGTTTATGATTTTCCAGATAACGATAAAAGGACCTTAAGGCTGATATTTTCCGACTGATTGTATCACGAGCCAACTTTCGCTGTGTCAAATCATCTAGAAAAGTTTCAATCTCTAATCGTCCCACATCACGATAAGAAGCTAGGCCACCATTGGTATTTAAAAAATCAGTAAAATCCTGAATGTCATCTAAATAGGCACTTTTTGTTAATCCAGAGTATTGCCGTTCCACCACTAAATACTGACCAAACTGCCGCACCCATGCTTGTTCTGCCATAGAAAAACACCTACCTCAATGTCTCTACTTTAACATAATCAAGGAAGGTGTTGTTAAAAATAAGTAACCCACAAACTCGTTGTCTTTCAAATTTATGAACAGATTTCTCCTGCTACGCCAGTCAATCAGATCATCACAGTCCTAATACTGGCTGATCAGTCGTAGGTTTTAACTTCATTGACGAACTGATCAAAGTCTTGGAGTGCTCGTTCTGCGTACGCTTCTTTGCGCATTTTTTTATCGCGAATATGTTCCTTAAGTTCAGGGAAAATACCGAAATTAGCATTCATTGGTTGGAAATGTTTACGATCAGCATGCGTAATATAGTAGGCCATTGACCCCATTGAACTCGTCACAGGTGCCGTCATTAGTGGCTGATTGCGGAATAAATGTGCCGCGTTGATTCCGGCTAATAACCCACTGCCCGCACTTTCAACATAACCTTCTACCCCAGTCATTTGACCAGCGAAAAATAAATCTGCTCGTTGTAGCGACTGATAAGTTGGCGCAAGTACTTGTGGCGAATTCATAAAGGTATTGCGGTGCATGACCCCATAACGAACGATTTCCGCGTGTTCCAACCCAGGAATCATTCGAAAAACTCGACGCTGTTCTCCAAACTTCAAATGAGTTTGGAAACCCACTAGGTTATACAAACTACCAGCCGCATTATCTTGCCGTAATTGAACGACCGCATATGGCCGCTTACCAGTACGAGGATCTTCCAAACCAACTGGTTTCATCGGCCCAAAGATCATTGTTTTGATGCCTCGCCGCGCCATTACTTCAATTGGCATGCAACCATCGAAAACTTGATTATCTTCAAAATCATGAACTTCCGCTGCTTCAGCAGTAGCCAGCGCTTCACGAAAAGTCAGGAAAGTTGGTTCATCCATCGGACAGTTTAAGTAAGCTGCCTCGCCTTTGTCGTAACGAGACTTCAAATAAACCTGATTAAAATCAATGGAATCTTTAGTAATTATTGGGGCAGCCGCATCAAAGAAATGTAAGCCCTCGGCGCCATTTAATGCTTGAATGGCAGTGGCGAGTCCTGGTGCGGTCAAAGGACCAGTAGCAACTACCGTGGGCCCTTGAGGAAAGTCAGTTAATTCTTCATTAATCACAGTCACTAGTGGATGCTGGCGCAACTGGGCAGTCACATAACCCGAAAATTTATCGCGATCGACAGCCAGTGCGCCACCAGCAGGAACAGCGCTACGATCTGCAGCCGTCATAATCAATGAATCCAGCCGCCGCATTTCTTCTTTGAGCAAACCAGCACCATTGGTTAATTGGTTAGCGCGCAAAGAATTGGTACAAACTAATTCAGCAAAATCATTCGTGTGATGCGCTGGCGTACTTTGACCAGGCCGCATTTCGTAAAGATGCACCGGAATACCGCGTTTGGCAATTTGCCATGCCGCTTCACTGCCTGCAAGGCCGGCTCCCACAACATTAACAAAAGATTCCACAATCTTTCCTCATTTCTCGTCAAACTGGTTTATTTTTGTAATTGTTCTTCATAATCACCATTAGGACATAACACCTGATGACCACCCTTAACCTTTTTATCAACTAAGTAATGACGGCACACTGGGCAATTGCGACCAACTGGTTTATCCCAAGAAACAAAATCACAGTCTGGATAACGGGAACAACCATAGAAAATGCGATTTTTCTTAGATTTCCGTTCCAAAACCTGTCCTTTTTGACACTTAGGGCAAACAACCCCAATTTCTTTAACGATTGCCTTGGTGTTACGACAATCTGGGAACCGGCTACAAGCGTAAAACTTGCCAAAACGGCCCATTTTAACCACCATTGGCGCACCGCAAATGTCACAATCAAAGCCAGCTGGTTCATCCTTGATCTGAACTTTCTCAATCTTCTGTTCAGCTTGATCTAGCTCTTTAGCAAATGGTTGATAATATTGATCGACTACCTTCACCCATTCACCCTTACCAGCTTCGATGCCATCAAGTTCATCTTCAAGTTTGGCGGTAAAATCAATGTTAACAATATCTGGGAAGAATTTCTCAATTAACTCGTCAACAATTTCGCCAAGTTCAGTTGGTTCAAAGCTTTTACCCGTTAATTTAACGTAATATCGTTTTTGAATGGTATCAATAGTAGGTGCATAAGTTGAAGGTCGACCAACACCGTTTTCTTCCAGCGCTTTGACTAAACTGGCTTCAGAATAGCGAGCTGGTGGTTGAGTGAAATGTTGTTGCGGATCAGTCTTAGTCAATTTGACCTCATCACCAACAGCTAATTCTGGTAATTGATTCTCTTTTTGATCATCATTGCTACTATGATAAATCTTAGTAAATCCAGCAAACTTCATCTGTGAACCATTAGCGCGGTAATTAACACCGTTTTGCTCGAGCTCGACCGCTACTGTATCATAAATTGCTGGTGTCATCTGACTAGCCAAGAACCGTGACCAAATCAACTGATACAGGCGGAATTGATCCCGCGATAAAATTTCCTTAAGACTTTCCGGTGTTCGGACCACTGCACTGGGCCGAATTGCTTCATGGGCATCTTGAGCCCCTTCAGGATTCTTGGTCTTATGCAGTTTAGTAGCCGCATAAGGTTCACCTAATTCCTTACTTTCATGCAAGAAGGTGGCTGCCTCATGTTTAGCCACTGAGGAAATCCGTGTGGAGTCAGTCCGCATATAAGTAATTAAGCCGACGGTCCCGTCTTTCCCCAGATTAATGCCTTCATACAACTGCTGGGCAATCATCATGGTTTTACGAGTTTTAAAGTTCAACCGACGATTGGCTTCCTGTTGCAACGAACTTGTTGTAAAAGGTGCCGCTGGGAATCGTTTCCGTTCCTTTTTCGTCACTTTAGTAATCGCAAAAGGTTGCTGTTTATCGATTTTTTTGAGCACTGCTTGAACAGCAGCATTGTCAGGTAAAGCTTCCTTTTTACCGTTTAACCCGTAAAAGTTACCAGCGAATTTCTTACCGCGACCCTTTTGAAACTCAGCAGCCAAACTCCAGTATTCTTCGGGAATAAAGGCTTTGATTTCTTTTTCTCGATCAATCACTAGCTTAAGCGCCACTGACTGCACTCGTCCGGCACTCAGACCTTTTTTTACTTTAGCCCAGAGGATTGGGCTAATCGAATAACCAACGATTCGATCCAAAACTCGGCGTGCTTGCTGGGCATCGACTAAATTCATATCAATGCTTCGAGGTTCCTTAAAAGCATCTTTTACCGCATTCTTGGTAATTTCGTTGAACACGACCCGATTGTTGGCTGCTGGATCTAACCCCAGAATATGGGAAACATGCCAAGCAATCGCTTCTCCTTCGCGGTCGGGATCGGCTGCGAGGTAAACATGATCAGCTTTTTTAGCGGCACTTTTTAATTGTTTAATGACATCGCCTTTGCCTCGAATTGAAATATACTTAGGCTGATAATCATGATCGAAATCAATCCCCATTTGGCTTTTAGGTAAATCACGAATATGGCCCAAACTAGCGACCACGTGATAATTCCGGCCGAGATATTTTTCGATTGTTTTGGCTTTTGCTGGTGACTCCACAATCACAAGATTTTTAGTGGCCATGCAAAAACTCCCTTCTTTTCCTACTAATTCTTAACCTTAATAGGCTTTATCGGCACGTTAAAAAAGTCCGTGCTCAAATCGGAAATAATCATAAGCTAGTTTTTAGCCACTTGTCAACCATGAACTTTTTTACAAAGCGGAAAAAGGCGTTTTTTTCACGGCGGTCTACTACAATTTCAACATTCAACAAATCTTGAGATAACGCTAGTTCTGCTTCAGTTTATTTTATCGCTAAACTAGCATTGGCATTTTTTGTCCCATTAAGGTTGGGGAAGTCGGCCAAAATATCAGCTGCCGTCAAAACGGGCGTGGCGCCTGCCTGCAATAATTGATTAGTTCCTGCCGAAAGTGGTGACAGCAAACTACCTGGTAAAGCATAAATATTGCGATTTTCTTGTAAGCCTAAATTGGCAGTAATCAACGAACCACTACGCTGTCGAGCCTCCGTCACCAAAACGCCGCTACTTAAACCAGCAATAATTCGATTACGTTGGGGAAAGTGAAAGCGCCGTGGCGGTGTTGCCGGTGGATATTCAGATAATAAAAGCCCTTTTTGGGTAATCAATTGCTGCAACAATTCATTTTGAGCCGGATAATAAACATCTAGACCAGTTCCAATGACACTAATAGTGGCGCCGTGAGCCAGTAATGTTTCTTGATGGACTAATTGATCGACTCCAGCCGCCAAGCCACTCACAGTGGTAATTCCTGCTTGAACCAAGTCAGGAACAAGTCGGCGCAAACAGGCATGACTATAGGTGGTACATTCGCGAGCACCAACAATTGCCAATTTTTCCGCTGTCAATAACTCGCGGTGACCTGCATAAAACAATAATACTGGCGGCTGAAAGATTTCTGCCAAGGCTAAAGGATAATCGGCATCTAAAATAGTTAAATAATGGTCAGTCATCGTGGGCGCTGCCAATGACGCTGGCAATATTAAATTAGGCCAGCATTGCTGCAACCACTTATTTAACGCTGGCCAAGTACTCGGTAAAGGGGTTGCTTGCGCTTGCAATAGTCGGGCTAATTGTAATTGTTCCTGATAAGACCATTGCTTAGTTAGTTTTGCTGCCAAAAGTACTGTATTTTTGTCCATAAAAAAATCACCTACCTGCATACCAATTAAGTACGCGAAACTAGGTCATTTTTCTGAATCATTTTAATTTAAGGCTAGCCAATCTCAAGGGACCTTTTTTGAATAAGCCTTTCAAGTTAGCAATTGCCAAACATTAATACTAATGAAGTGCTGCCTGCACTGGTGCAAAACTGCGCCGATGAATTGGCGTGACGCCTAATTCGGCCAGACCAGCCAAATGTTTCGCCGTGCCATAGCCAGCATTATCCACAAAATCATAGCCAGGGTAAACCTGATCATACATCGCCATCAAATGATCACGCACCTGCTTGGCCACAATACTGGCCGCACCAATACTAGCTGACTGCTGATCACCTTTGATCAGTTTTCGTTGTGGCAACCGAACCGGCACCGTCATGGCGTCAACCAGTAAAAATTGCGGCCGGTAATAAAGTCCACGAACTGCTTGGCCCATAACGATTTCAGTGGCATGATAAATATTCTCCCGATCAATCAATTGCGCATCACCAACACCAATACTAATATCTAGTGCTACCGCCAGAATTTCACGATACAGCCGTTCCCGCTCTTGGGCCGTTAACCTTTTAGAATCATCTACGCCTAACAAATGAAAATCATGAGGTAAAATTACTGCTGCTGTGACAACTGGTCCCGCTAAAGGGCCCCGTCCCACCTCATCAATTCCTGCAATTAAGGGGTACTGGGGCCACAATTGCCGTTCTAGTGTTAGTTTTTGCTGTAAAGCCGCTTGTAGTTCAGCCGTCGCCTGTTGCTGACGTTGGTAGCGTCTTAACGCCTGCTGGACACCCTTGCGCGGATCGGTGGCAAGCGCAGTCAAAAGGGCTGCACTGGGAGCTGCAGCTAAAGCAGCGCTAATCTTGGCTATAGTTGCTTGACCAACTTTTTCTGGCAATAGTAGTTCTTCAGTCATGGACGGTAGCCTGCCAAGTGGCTGGTACTTGATCCAATGTGATTCGTCCCAGCTTACCCTTACGATAATCTAATAAGAAACGCGTGACCATCCGTTCATATTCATCACGGAAACCTAATTTTTTAGTCAAAGCCATTAACAAATCAACCGGTGCCAACTGCAATTGCTCAGCTGAAAGTTGATAATGTTGCTGTAATAGTTGGGGATAATTAGCCTGATAAAATGCTAACGCAAATAAGACGATATCATCTTCATGATAAAGTCCCTCCTTGATTGCGCCAGTCAAGGCCAACTTCTGACCAATTAACTGATCCGCGAATTTGGGCCAGAGCACACCCGGTGTATCTAAAATGGCAAAATTCTGTTGTGTTTTTAACCAATTTTGCTTACGGGTTACACCTGGACGATTACCCACTTGAGCAACATTTTTACCGATCATGCGATTTAAAAACGTTGATTTTCCTGTATTAGGAATACCAACACACATGGCGCGAATCGTCGTTTCTTTAATTCCTTTGGCTGCCTGTTGCGCTAATTTAGTCGCCAACAATTGTTTAGTTGCCCGTAACACTGGATTCAAAGGCTGACCATGTTGTGAATCCAGGGCTAATGAAGCCAGACCCTCACCTTGATAATATTGCAACCACTGTTTAGTCACTTGTGGGTCAGCCAAATCTGATTTATTCAAAATAATTAAATGATCTTTATGCTGAATTAATTGATTTAATTCTGGATTGCGCGAACTTTCTGGTAAGCGCGCATCAACCACCTCAATCACCACGTCAACTAGTTTAAGTTGTTCTTGAATTTGCCGTTTGGCCTTGGCCATATGACCAGGATACCATTGAATTGTACTCATTTTTTAAAACATCCTCTTCTATATAAACACGTTCAGCGCAGCCACTGGCCATTAAAATAGCGCACCAGTCTGCTTTCAAAATTATTTAATGATCCATGAAAAGCTTACCAAAAAAACCGGTGAAATTCATCCCCATTTTGTCATTAATCATCCCACAAACGAAACAATCGTAGTCACTTCCTGACAAAAGAAAAAATAGACGTGTCCATAATTATCAGCGTAGATTTCTGACGCTAATAAGTTTATCTTCGGTCACATCTATTTTTTATAATGGTCGATTAAGCTTGCGTATTAGCTTGTGCTTCTTGGCTCGTTTTCACAGCTGTACGCATCATTTCGTCGTGAGCTTGTAAGAAAGCCGCGACCTGAACGTACAAGGCCGTGTAAGTATCCTCATTGAATTCACCATTGGCGGTTAAACCCGCTTTAGTTTGTAACTGTTTGACTGCGGCGGTCGTACTGTCATCGAAAATCCCCTTGGTATTGTCAACAGCGTAACCTAACGCTTGTAAGTTTTCTTGGAGCAACTTCACTTGATCACTGACATCACCATTTTTTAAAGTTGCGTCATTTGAAATCAAAGTCAATTTAGCAATGGTCGGATAATCAACCACTGTATCGGGTGTGATCCCGACTTTATTGATCCAAGTTTTATTCGGCGTCAACCATTTTGCGGTGGTAAACTTCATTTCACTGGTCTCACTTAAAGGAATGACCGTTTGCACCGTCCCCTTACCAAAGGATTGCGTCCCCACAACTTTATCACCTGCAGATTGTTGCAAGGCCGCTGTGAAAATTTCTGAAGCGCTGGCACTACCACTATCGACCATCACAGTCACCGGTTCAGTAACTTTGAACCCGTCATCATACTTCTTACCGGCACGATAAACCGTTTCGTTTTGGTCTCGATCAACGACCCGCATAATAACTTTTTTATCTTGTAAAAACATGCTAGACAGGCTTAAGGCCGTATTCATTAGGCCCCCACCATTGCCCCGTAAATCCAGAACAAAACTCTTTGCCCCTTGTTTGCGGAGTGCTTTAATTGTCTTCTTCATACCACTAACTGTGTTCTCAGCAAAAGTCGTTACTTGAATCACACCAACCTGCTTATCAGTTGGACTCAAAGTGCCAGTTACGGTGGCCTGATCAACTTTCCCACGCTTTACTTTAACTGTGAAAGTCGTTGCGCCACGTTTGATTTTTAATTGAACACTGGAACCCTTCTTGCCCCGAATTTTGCTAACAGCATCATTAACGGTCATTTGGGCCGTTGATTGCCCATCAATTGCTAAAATAATATCATTAGCCTTTAGCCCCGCCTTAGCAGCTGGCGCATTCTTGATCGGTGACACAATCTTAATGCCCGCATTATCCTTCTGAACTTGGGCACCAATACCTTCAAATGAACCAGAAATTGATTCGTTGAGATTTGAGGTTTCTTCAGTGGCTAAATACTCAGAAAAAGGATCATTTAAACTTTTGAGCATGCCAGAAATAGCTCCGTTAGCCAACTTTTTCTTGCTGACCTTAGTGTAATAATTCTTCTGAATCAATTGGTAGACTTGATCAATTTGGCGTGTTTCCGCATTAGCTGCTAAATTCTTGCGAACTTGCACGGTCACAATCAAAACGCCGACAATTAGTCCGACTAACAAAGCAATCACTAAACTAAACCAATAGGTTAGCCGAGTAAAATGCTTACGCCGTGGGACCTTTTTCTTGCTTAAAGGCGTTTTCGTCTGCTTTGTGGGCGTCGTAGTTGTTTCATTTTCACTGTCATTATTTGTTGCCATTATTATGCCTCACTATCCAAATAGAGTTGGTAAGCCTGATCGAAAATCAACATACTGGGTAAGTAACCGCCATTCAACTCTAAATAGCGAGAAATCTCATCGTAATCTTTACTTTGTTTGGGAAAAGAATGGTCGAAAAACGCATTGTTCGCGAACTCCGCAATTTCACTATGATTATTAGGATCGCGCTCAGTCATTAAAAATTGATAAAAACTTCGTCTCAGTTCCATTCGTTAACCTCTTATTTCTTTATTCTGGCAGATACACGCTAAAATTGATTTGGTTTTTATCTAAATCAATTTGATTGGCGCGAACACTCATACCATTTTTCATTTTATACTTGCGTAAATGCAAAGTAATCGTTTCTTTTTTAGTATCTAAGCTAATCCAATTAGGTACTTTATAGTCGTTACCAATGAAACTCATCACCTGACTAATTGGAATTGGTAAGGCGCCAATTGACAATGACTCCGCCTTTAATTGAATATCACCGTTTTCCATGACATAAGGGTCCAGGTTCAAGGTAAAAGGTACAGTTGAACCAAGAAACTTAAATTTGCCGCCCAAAACGGCCTGATCTGTAAATTTAAAGCTATATTGAAATTCGTCATTTTTTAAGTAATGCTTCAGCGAATAAGCAACAATCCGATTGGCCTGTTGCTTCGTCAAATCAACATTAAATACCGGTTCATCAGCTTGTGAAACATCTGCAGCTAATTGATTGGTTGGTTGCGTGAAAATTTTAGAACCAAGAAAAATCCCGCCGCCTAGTAATAGCCCAATGAGGATTAAACTGATCCATTTCCAAATATTAACTGGACCACGTTCTTGCTTTGTTTTTTTTGCTTTTTTTACTTGATGGCGTGCTTGTGTAGCCATAACCAGTCGACTCCTTTAAAACAATTTTCTGAAAACAATTTATTTGCTAACTTGGTAGAGCCAAGTGGTTTTTCGTGCTTGAATTTGTTTGATGAATTGCTGTGAGATCGCCTGATACCCCCGATTATTCGGATGGAAGTGATCTTCAGTAAACAAATAAGGATTTAAAGCCTCTTTCTTAGCTTTATTATTGGCCAAGACTGACCCCTTAGGTTGGGTCATGACTTGGTCGATATCAACATAGTACGTTTGGTCGAATTCTTTAATGACCTTTTGTGCCGTTGCATTCCAGTCATCCATTGCTGTTTTCATATCAGTAATTTGTGGGAAATAAACATAAAAAGGATTATAAATACTTGCTAGGAAAATTGGCGCCGTTTTGTTATAAGACCGAATTTTTTTCAGCAAACGTTCCAGATTTGCTTGATAAGTTGTCCGGGCACTTTCAACTTTTTTCAAGTCCATATTCATGACATTTTTATTGATAATATGCATCAAGTCATTAGCACCAATCGTCATAGTAATCAAATTAGCCTGAGCCAACCCGCGCTGAATTTTCGGTTGCTTAACAATCCGTTGGTAAACCTGAGTAGAAGTATCACCACTAACGCCGAAATTCTGACTGACCACATCGGTGCGATCGTCATTTGCTAGTTGGCTTTTAACCAAAGGAACGTAACCGCCATTTTCAGTCGCATCGCCAATCCCATAAGTCAATGAATCACCGATCGCCACATAATGAACTTTTTTTAAAACCTTTTTTGTTGTCGCCGTTTTCACTGTTTGTGGTTTTAACCCATTTTTAGCAGACTGATTGTTGGGTGACTTAATTAGAAAATTCAATCCGACCACAGTAATAGCAGCAACAACTGCAATCACCACGATCACCTTAATTACTTTCAAAATATTCTTCAAAACTTTCACACCTACATTAATATATTAAAAAGGCGGAACCAGCGCTCCACCTTTGGCAAAATTTATGCTGTATAGAACATGACGGCAATAGCGCCAGGACCAGTATGAGTGGCGATCACTGGACTAGTTGGTGCCACTAAAACAGGCACGTCAGGTAAGACAGTTTGTAGTTGATTCTTTAGCTTCTCCGCAAAGTCAGCGTCATCGGCTTGAGAAATACCAATCATTTTGATTGGCGCTGCTTGTTTCATTTTCTCAATCAACTCACGATAGAAATTGTTGATTGTTTTCATACCGCGGCCCTTATGAATCGCTTCTAATTGACTATCGTGTAATTGTAAAATCAGTTTGATATTCAACAAACTAGACAACATACCAGATACCCGACTTAACCGACCGCCCTTAACTAAATTGGTCAAATTAGTAACCGACATATAGAGCTGAGTCCGTTCCCGAACCGATTGAACGGCCGTAACAATTTCTTCACGACTAGCGCCGGCCGCTGCCATTTCAGCTGCTGTGATCACTTGAAAAGCCATGGCCCGGTCAGTAAATTCACTGTCGATAACCGTAATACTTCCCTTAGAAATCTGGGCAGCCTGACGTGCCGCATTAACTGTACCACTAATCGTTTCAGTCATATGAATCGAAATAACCTGACTGCCATCTGCGGTCAACTGGTCAAATTGGTCTAAAATCGTACCAATTGAAGGTTGACTAGTTTGCGGCAAGTTCTTGGCTTGGGACATTTGGGTCATAAATTCTGTTCGGGATAAGTTAACCCCGTCAGTATAAACTTCACTATCGATCACGATTGTTAATGGAATAATCGTAATTTGATATTTAGCAATCTCTGCTTCCGTGAGCTGAACTGAAGAATCAGTCACAATTTTAATCTTATTAGTCATGATTCATGCTTCCTCTCAAAAAGGATCTGACTCGCGTCTCATTGTGCAAGTATAACAGAATTAAGCCTAAAATTCATCCAACAAACTGGTAAGAATCGCACTTACTGATAAAAAATTTACGCTTGCCGCACCTTTAAAATCAGCTAGTCAACCCCCACTCAATTGAAAAAAACTTAGCACTACGCTAAACCCTCGTTTTAACTTCAATTGAGGTTGACTTGTTACCACACCGAAAAAGTCGTTTAGACCCGTTATTCAACTAAGACGCGCCTAAACTAACACAAGTTAATTTCGCCGTTGCCAATGCTCAAATGTTAATTGGGGCGAACTTTTAGTTGCTGGAACAACTTGTTGTGCTAATAAATCAAATTGATTCCACGCTAAACGCGGCATCACCACATCACCCAAATAAACATGGTCAATCTTAGTACAATACAAATCGGTCACTAAATCAGCAAACAACTTAAACAAGGCCACCCCGCCAATCACATAAAAATCTTGTTCAGGCTGCCGTAAAACTGCTTGTCGCAATGCGGTTGCATCATTGAAGACCGTTACCGCATTAGGAAAATCATGAGCTGGCTGATGAGTCAGGACCCAATGCTCCCGCTGAGGCAAGGGCTGCTGATTGGGAAAAGATTGCCAGGTCCGATGACCTAAAATAATCGTCTGTCGCCACGTCAACGTTTTAAAATGTTTTAAATCAGCCGGTAAATGCCACGGTAACCGACCCTGCTGACCAATCACCCCACCAATTGATTCTGCCCAGACAAATGCTATTGCCATTCTTCAACCTCCTTGACGTTATGCACACAAATTCTACGAAAGCCTACGCTAAACTGCTACTGGTGCTTTAATTGCTGGTAACGGCTGATAGCCTTCCAGCTTAATTTCAGCTACTTGGTAATCTGCTAAGTCTGCTTTGATAGCAGTTGGCAAAAGTAATTTTGGTGCTGCTTGTGGTGTTCGGGCTAACTGTTGCCGCACCTGATCCAAGTGATTACTGTAAATATGCGCGTCACCTAAAGTGTGAATAAATTCGCCGGGCACTAAACCAGTTTGCTGCGCTACCAAGGCCGTTAATAGGGCATAGCTGGCAATATTAAACGGCACACCTAAAAAGGCATCCCCACTGCGTTGATACAATTGTAAAGATAAACGACCATCATTAACATAAAACTGAAATAAGGTATGGCAAGGCGGTAATGCCATACTAGGAATATCTTCTGGATTCCAAGCACTAACAATCAAGCGTCGTGAATCCGGCGTTGTTTTAATTGCTTCAATCACAGCAGCCAATTGATCAATCGTGTTGCCCTGACTGGTCCGCCAAGCCCGCCACTGACTGCCATAAATCTGACCTAAATCACCATATTTAGCAGCAAATTGTTCATCTGTTAAAATTTGTTCACAGAAAGCTTGATGTTCTTGCTGATAAACTTTAGCAAAATCTGGGTCAGTCACCGCTCGATGACCAAAATCAGTCAAATCTGGTCCTTGATAATCAGAACTGGCAATATATTTTGTAAACGCCCATTCATCCCAAATATGATTATGGTGTTGCAATAAATAGCGGATATTGGTGTCACCCTTTAAGAACCACAACAACTCACTTTTGATCAAACCAAAGGGCACTTTTTTGGTCGTCATTAATGGGAAGCCAGCTTGAAGATCAAACCGCATTTGATAGCCAAAGATACTGTAAGTGCCTGTCTTGGTTCGATCTTCTTTATAATGTCCTTGCGTTAAAATCGTTTCCAGAAAATTAAGATAGGTCTGCTCATTTCGGTTCAAATTACTCACCCTTTATTTAAAATATAACCTGACAATCAGGCTTAACAAAAAATAACCGCATAATCCCCTGACTGGATTATTCGGTTACTAACCTTAACACAAGTAGTTGTTCAGCACTAGTCAAATAAATCGCGCTCAATAAAATTTTTTTAATTACTGAGCGAGCTGGGGAAAAACGTCAAAGACAGTTTTATCAGCATCAATCACCACGTATAAATGACCATTTTTAGGAGAAATCATGCTGGTTTGATAAACATTATCTAAACCAGAAACATCCTTTTGCTTAAATGGGAAATAAATTTGTAAAGGTTGCCGACTTGCTTCTTCAAAAACTAAATCACATTTTTCAATATCTTGATATTTTGTGGCCCGGCCAAACATTCCTAATTCCAGTGAACCAGAATTGATGTCAGTGGACTTAGAATGGTCGGCTTCAGGAAGTATTTCGATTTTAAAGCTCTTGCAAGGATGAATTTCTTGCATGCGCCCGGTACCATTAATGCGACCATATGATGTTGTTACTCGGGCAATCCAAACATCGGCCATTTCAGCATGAGAAACCGTCCATTCATCACCATTACGAAAATAAAACCGTAACTCTTTAAAAACGTGCGCTGCTTCAGTCATCTTTAACAAAACTTCCCTTCATTCAATTGATTTAAACCTATCATATCATATCGCGTAATCGTTTTCGCGACCAATGAATCAAGTCTGACTTTTGATTTTCAACGACCCCAGTTAACACCGCTGTTTTCACCGCAGCTAACAATTGACCTAATTGTGGTCCCGGCTTAAGACCTAATTGTTGGATCAAATCACCGCCGTTCAGTGCTAATTCATGGTCATTCTTGATTGGGAGTTGCTGATAAGCGGCCGTTAATTGTCGAAAATCAGTCTGCCAAGCTAAATTAGCACCAACTGCAGTTAACCGTTGTAACATTTTAGGGTCAGCTTGATATAATTCACTTGCCGTTAATGTCCGGTTTTGCTTTAACAATTGACTAAAATTCCAAGCAGCTAAAGTATCCTGCTGAACTTGATTAGCCGTTTTCCATTGCCGAAGTAATTGCTGTGTCTGCTGATAGGTTAAATTCATGGCTAAGGCCAGCAATAACCAAACGCTAGTCTCATCAGGCAATGCTTGGGCGTCTTGCTGGGCAAAACCAGGTCGGGCTGCTGACCGGTTTTTAAAGAACGGTGTGTGTTGGATCAAACCACTGCTAACAAACTGTGACCAACCTTGCTGCCAGTGGGGACTTAGCATCATTTTAACAAATTCACTGTGAATTCGTTCAACAGCAATTTTTTCAAGTAACGGCGCCATTTTAATTAGACTGGCAAAAGTTGCTGCCTCAATTCTAAAATCAAGTTGACTACTAAAGCGGACTGCTCGCATCATGCGTAAAGCGTCTTCGTGGAAACGTTCGTCACCATTACCGACAGCGCGAATCAAATGCGCCTGCAGATCTGCTAGTCCGGTAAACTCATCGATTACTAAACCATCGGCGCGAACAGCTAAAGCATTAATGGTAAAGTCTCGTCGTTGCAGATCTTTCAACAAAGAACGCACAAATGTCACATGATCTGGCCGGCGAAAGTCTTGGTACCCCGACTCCGTTCGAAAGGTAGTCACTTCATAGTTTCGCTGATGCCAGCGCACCGTGACCGTGCCATGTTTAATGCCCGTATCAATCGTTGTTGGAAAAATTGTTTTAATCTCGGCTGGAAAAGCACTGCTAGCAATATCAACATCCGCAATCGCCTTTCCTAGCAAGTGATCACGCACCGAGCCACCAACAAAATAAGCTTCATATCCATTAGTTGTTATTTGTTGTAGAATAGGTAGTGCCTGTTCAAATTCTAAAGGAAATTCTTTTAAATACATTAATAATTACACCTATTTCTTAATTCAGGGAGTTATAAAAATGCTTAAACAGTTACAAGAAAAATCTTGGTGGGCCACTGCCCAATCAGTTTTTATGATTAGTTTTGGCGCGCTTTTTTATGGCTTCGGTCTGGTAGCCGTCAATATTAAAAACAATTTGGCCGAAGGTGGCATCACCGGGATCACCTTGCTTTTTCGCGCTTGGTGGGGCATTGATCCCGCCTATACGACAATTCTACTCAATATTCCCCTCATTATTTTAGGCTACCGTTTTCTCGGACGCAAAGGGTTAATTTTTACAATTTATGGCACCTTAGCCTTGTCTGGTTCCTTATGGATTTGGCAACGGGTTGCTTGGGCACAAACAATTGATTTACATCATGATTTATTTATCGCTGGGGTGCTCGCCGGCATTTTCGGTGGGTTTGGCTCAGGAATGATTTACCGCTTTGGTGGGACCACTGGTGGTAGCGATGTACTTGCGCGGATTCTCGAATTAGAGCGCGGAATTCCGATGGGTAAAACCCTACTGATCATCGATGTATTTGTTTTATTAGCCTCATTATCATATCTAGATATTGAGCACATGATGTACACCTTGCTGGCATCTTTCGTTTTCTCGAAAATTGTTGACGCCACTCAAGATGGCAGTTATTCAGCGAAAGGAATGCTGATTATTAGCAAAGAGAATCAGCAAATCAGCGCCGCGCTAATGAGTGAGCTTGAACGTGGCACCACGTTTTTCAATGGTGAAGGTGGCTATCAACATAATCAACAACCAGTTCTTTACTGTGTGGTTGCGCCCAGCGAAATTGTTGCCGCTAAAAAAATTATTATGCAACTCGACGAGTATGCCTTTATCAGCATCATTGATGTTCATGAAGCTGTTGGTGAAGGCTTCACCTATCTGCGGCCGCGAAAATCAATTTTCAAACATCATTAGTTCGTGTTATTCAGCTTGGTCTGCTTCTAAATCTAATAATAATTGGGTATATTCAGGATCATCAGGAACTAACCGTAAATATTGTTGTAAAGCTAATTTTAGCGGTTTAGTTTGTCCTTCCTCCTGTAGGAAATTGATAAACTGCCGCATGAAATCAGGATTATCTTTTAATTCAGGATAAGCTTGAAAATAAGCACTATTGGCTGCTTCAACTTGATCCAAATGATCGTAGGCGACTGCTAACTCCCAAGCAACTTGAGGATCAGCTTGATCTGCCGTTGCCAGCGGGGCTAACAGATCAATTACTTGCTGATAGTGGCCCTCGCGTAAAACGATGGTACCTAACAAAGCACGCAAACTCTCAGCGTCATTATCAATTGCCAGTCCCTTTTGCAAAAGGTCACTGGCTTTTTTAGTAGCGCCGATTTTCAAAGCCGCTTCCGCACCTAAACGATACAAATTCAAATTGTAATCGTCATAGCCTAAACCAACTTGTGCTGACTGCAGAGCATTAGCTGGCTGATCAGCTGCTAATTCGCTGGCAACTAAGGGTTCGTACAAGCTGCTATAATCAGAATTTTGTTGTTGTAACCGCGTCAACGTTTTAATTGCTGCTGTTTCCTGATGCAGATTATGTTGCAACACACCCAATTGGAAAAGCTGTTCATCAGTCGCTAAATTCTTTGTTAAGGGCGTTAATAGCGCAACAGCCTGCTCGTACTCACCTAACCCTGCCAAGGCCTCAGCACGCCGCTGATCAATTGATACTTGCGCAAAATAAGAGATTTTCTGTTCCGCAAGGCGTTGATAAGCAGTTAGTGCTTCTTGATAGCGCCCCATCGTCAAATATAACTCGCCTAAAGCAAAATCAACCACCGGTTCATCTGGCAGCAAGACTTGTGCTTGTAATAATTTTTGTTCACTAACTTCTAATAAATTTAACGTTTGATACAAGTCAGCAGCCGTTAATAAGCTTTGCGGATAAACTGGTGATTCTGGTTTAATCTGAGCTAGCCAATTAAGTGCCTGATCTGTTTGATCATCATTAATTGCCAATTCTGCCAACATCAAACGGGCCTCGTCAGCATCAGGATCTTGCTTTAACAATTGTTTAGCAATTTGACTACTCTGTGCACTGAACCCTAACGCCTGCAATTCCTCGGCCAAATTAAATAACGTTTCTGGATCATCATTGGCTAACGCCTGTTTAAATAAGTGATCCGCCTTTTGTAAGTCTTGTTCATCTAATGCTGCTAACATTTTTTCTGAATAACTCACCTTAACGCCTCCTTGAACTCATTCCTGCAAGATTGCCCCAGCAAATCACTAAGCAATTTGCTAACGCAATAGGAGCTGATTTCCTTGATTCTTTTCTATTATAACGAACTTTAGTAACAGGACCAACTACCAATTATTGGCAGAGAAGCAGCAACAAACTTTGCCCGCTTAAATTGCCCTTCAATCAAAGCTTGTTAATCTATGTAAAAAAGTATCCGCATGTCACTAGAGACATGAAAGTCAATATTCTCAAACAGTTGGCGGATTCCGGGTTTTGATTAAAAGTTCTGCGTCTTTTCTGCGTCCTTGGCACATTTTAGCAAAAAAATAATCCGTCGAAGCAATTGCCCCAACGGATTAATCATATACTTATTTAACTGCGTCTTTAAGCGCCTTACCTGGCTTAAATGCAGGTACTTTGCTTGCAGGGATCTTAATTTCTTCACCTGTTTGTGGGTTGCGACCCTTACGAGCTGCACGTTGACGAACTTCGAAGTTACCAAAGCCGATCAATTGAACTTTTTCACCATTAGCAAGCGTTGATTGAATAGTACCGAAAACTGCATCAACAGCTGCAGTTGCATCTTTCTTAGTTAAACCAGTTTTAGTTGCAACGCTATCGATTAATTCTGCTTTATTTGCCATGTTGATTTCACCTCCCGCAGCTGAGCTTTGCGCTAAGCATGCCAATTCTTTTTTTGTTGAAACACAGAAACAATGACTTATAAGATCATTATTCCATTGATAAAGTTATCATAGAAACGCCGTAACTACAAGCTTTTTCGCAAAAAAAATTGTATTTTTAACGAAAAAAGGCGAAATCTTAATAATTTACTCCTAAATCAGGCCAAATCCTTGTGCCTACTTACGTTTCCGGGCAATCAAGCGAATCGGTGTTCCAGCAAAATCAAAAGTTTGTCTTAATTGATTAATTAGAAAACGCTGATAAGAAAAATGGAATAAATCAGGGTCATTAACAAAAACCACAAATGTTGGTGGCTTGATAGCAACCTGAGTCAGATAGTAGACGCGTAGCCGATGTCCCTTCACATTTGGTGTTGGTGTAATTGCCACCGCCTTAAGTAAAACATCATTAAGTACTGAAGACTGCACTCGCCGTTGCTGGTTTTCTGAAACAGTTTTAATCATTTCAGGTAATTGAATTAAACGTTGTTTTGTTAATGCCGAGACGAAAACGATTGGCGCGTATTCCAAATATTGTAATTCACCGCGTAATTTTTCCGTAAACTCAGCCATTGTCTTGGTATCTTTCTTAACCAAGTCCCACTTATTGACCACGATAATAATGCCACAGCCAGCTTCATGAGCATAGCCAGCGACTTTCTTATCTTGCTCTCGCAAACCATCTTTACCATCAATCACAAATAAAACCACATCAGAACGATCGATGGCACTTTGCGCCCGCATCACAGCATACTTCTCAGTTGCTTCATAAACACGACCACGTTTGCGAATTCCCGCCGTATCGATCATTGTAAATTCTTGGCCGGATTCATCGGTAAATTTAGTATCGATTGCATCACGAGTCGTCCCTTCAATTTCCGAGACAATCACGCGATCCTCACCTAACATCGCATTAACTAATGATGATTTACCTACGTTAGGTCGACCAATTAAACTGAATTTAATTGATTGATCATCATCGTCTTCGATCTCAGTGGGAAATTCTGCCACGATGGCATCCAATAAATCACCAAGACCGGTACCCTGCGTACCAGAAACCGGTACTGGATCACCGAAACCTAAGGCATAAAAGTCATAAATATCTTGACGCTGTTCGGGATTATCAGCTTTATTGACGGCTAAAACGACCTTTTTATGAGCGCGATATAAAATCTGGGCAATTTTCTCGTCTGCGTCAGTGATACCTTCGCGAGCGTTGACTAAGAAAACAATCACGTCAGCCTCATCGATGGCAATATCCACTTGATTGCGGATTTGTGTCATAAACGGCTGGTCCGCAAACTCGATCCCACCAGTATCAATTAAACTAAATTCATGATTCAACCAAATACTATGGGTATAGATTCGATCCCGAGTTACACCAGGGGTATCTTCGACAATCGCAATTCGCTCCCGAGCAATTCGGTTAAAAATGGTCGATTTACCAACATTAGGCCGACCAACAATGGCAACAACAGGTCTTGCCATTGAACCACCTCATTTCTTTTCTAGATTCATGGCGCCAAGCTAAGAAAAAAGAGTCGAACCAGTTTTAGGTCCAAACTCTTTTCATCAAGAAGGCACTAATTATTTGTCTGAATCGTCGCTGTCATTCTTCAATGCATCACCAATCATTTCGCCAAGACTGAAACCATTGCTAGTTTCAGGCATTTCGAAATGTTCGTTGTTATTGTGGTCAGCAGCTTTTTCTTCAGGTTCGCCTGGCTTTTCAGTTAAGGCTTTGATTGATAATGATAAGCGTTTGTTTTCTGGATCTTCGCTTAAAACCTTAACTTGAACTTTTTCGCCTTCCTTTAACACATCATTAGGTGTAGCAATGTGTTGATGAGAAATTTGCGAAATATGAACTAAACCTTCAACACCAGGAGCAACTTCAACAAAGGCACCAAAAGCTGTTAAACGTTTAACAGTTCCTTCGATTGCTGAACCAACAGGTGCGATTTCAGCGATTTTATCCCAAGGTCCTGGTTGTAAAGCTTTCATTGAAAGTGAGATGCGATCTTTATCAGCGTCAACACTTAAAACTTTCACTTTAACATCTTGCCCGACTTTCAAAACATCACTAGGCTTGTCAACATGATCATGTGAAATCTCAGAGATATGAACTAAGCCGTCAATGCCGCCTAAGTCGATGAAAGCACCAAAGTTAGTCAAACGAGCAACTTGACCTTCAACCACATCACCAGGTAATAAATTAGCGAAGATTTCAGCTTTCTTAGCAGCTTTTTCTTCCTTAACGATTTCCCGACGTGATAAGATCAAACGATTTTCGCTTGGTTCGATTTCGATAATCTTAACTTCGAAGCTTTGACCAACATATTTCTTCAAGTCGTCAACATAATGATCATCAACCATTGAAGCAGGAATGAAGCCACGCACGCCAGCATCAACGACTAAACCGCCCTTGACAACTTCGCGAACCTTAACTTCAAGCGTTTCGCCAGCTTTGAATTTATCTTCAATTTCTGACCAAACTTTACGAGCTTCTAAACGACGCTTAGAAAGTAAGTAGCTACCATTTTCTTTATCATGGCCTAAGCCAGCTAAAACAACTAAGTCAATGACGTCACCGACTTTAGCTTGGTCCTTAATATCTGCATTGCGATCAGCTGTTAATTCCTTTAAAGGAACAACGCCTTCGACGCCGGCATCCTGAATACCAACGACTAATTGGTTGTCATCAATGGCTAAAACTTCACCCTTGACAACATCCCCGATTTTTACTTCATGAACGCCATTGAGCGCTTTTTCCATTTCGCTTTGACTATAATCTTGGTCTGACATGAATTATTCCTCCTGCACTATAACATCATACTAATTCTAATAGAAAAGCCGCTAACAAGCTAGTAAAAAGTACTAATTCTTGTTAAAAACCACTATTTTTTTCGTTTTTTTGCTAAAGTAACGATTTTTTCCACCACTTCCGCAATTGTTAAGCTGGTGGTATCGATTTCAACGGCATCATCAGCCTTGGTTAAAGGTGATACTTGTCGATGAGAATCTTTATAATCTCGTTGCTCGATTTCTGTTTGTAATTGGTCCAAGGGGGTCATAATTCCCTTGGTAATATTTTCAGCGTAGCGCCGCCGAGCTCGTTCGGCTGCAGAAGCCACTAAAAATATTTTTAATTCAGCAGCTGGTAAAACTGTAGTCCCAATATCGCGACCATCCATCACAATATCATGACCACTGGCAATCTCCCGCTGTTGCCGAACTAATTCCTCACGAATTTTTGGTAATGCGGACACTTGGGAGACATTATTGGTAATTTCCGGCGTACGAATTGCTAGTGTCACGTCTTCCTGATTCAAAAAAACTGGTTGGTCCTCGCCTGGATGAGCAGGTTTAAAAGAAATTTTTGATTTTTCTAAAACTGCCAAAATACCAGCTTCATCACCATACGCTAAATGATGTTCTTTAGCCAACACTGTTGCGGCGCGATACATTGCCCCAGTATCACAATAAATAAAGCCAAGTTTTTGGGTAACACGCTTGGCAACAGTACTTTTACCAGCTGAAGCTGGCCCATCAATTGCAATTTGCACTAATCTTCATTCCCTAAACATTTGAATTTGATCTAACAAAACTAATCACTCACTAAGCAACAACTATTTGATGCGCAGTTGTTGACCTGGTGCGATTGCTGAACTGGATGTTAACCCATTTAAACTTAACAATTGATCCAAGGTTAAGCCATTATTAACAGCAATTCGATATAAGTTATCGCCTGATTTAACGGTATAAGTTGATCCAGTCTCAGCAGTTGAGCTACTTGCAGCGGTTGAACTAGATGATTCAGTAACAGGTTCACTGGCGCTCTGCTCAGTAGATGATTCCTCAGTACTAGAAACGCTGCTGGAGCTTGCTTCTTCGCTGACGGAACTGCTAGATTTAGTGCTGGATTTCTTCGTTTCAGATTTTTGTGACTTCACTGAAGATTTAACCCGACTTGACGATGACACCACGATTTGTGGACTTTTATTGTCATTTTGGGCAGCGACCCACATCCAAATAGTGCTACCAATCACTGCCAGCAAAATGACCACTAGAATCGACACAAACACAATATTATTGCGTTCCTTCTTCTTAGTCGCCACCCGTGATAACTTTCCGTTTTCATCACGATCACTGTCAAATGTATTTTCCCATGGACGGGCTTGTTGATCATTATTTTGGCTATTTTTCTGATCCTTTTGACTCATGTCTTGACCCCCTATCTGTCTAGATACAATTCTAGCATAATCCACTCTGAAATTTCTTAAAAAAACTGATAAATCGTAAAAAAGGCAGATTCAGCTAATCAAACAATTTTGCTAAGACTGTTTTTAAATCAGTTAATGGTGGCTCTGAGCTGTTTTTAACTGTTGCCTCGACTAAAGGGAGCCGCTGTAATAATGTTGTCAACGACTCCTGATCACTTTGACTGCAACACTGCTGATCATGTTGAATCACTGGTGGTTGCTCATCAAAATAGTCACATAGTTGTTGCCGTAAACACGTTTTCGAATTCAAAAATTGCCAAAATGCTTGTCGCTGTTGCGCTCGTAGTCGACTAGTTTGCTGTAAAATATCATTAACTTGGGCCACTGGCAATTGTGTTTGGGCATATGCTGCTAGCACGCCTAACTGCCCATCATTTAATTGTTGCCGATCATCAGGATGAGCAAAAAAATTCTGAATTTCGGTTGACGTCAGTTGGCTATTCTTGATTCGTTGTCCTTGTTTGGCAAAATCAAGCTCGTCAACAAAAATAACAGTTAAAGCCAGCTGACCATCACGACCAGCGCGACCGATTTCTTGTAAATAGTTTTCAAAATTTGCTGGTAAGTCATAATGAATGACCAACCGTAAATTACTTTTATCGATACCCATTCCAAAGGCATTCGTGGCGACAATAATGCCCAATTGATCCTGTAAGAAAAGTTGCTGAATCCGATAACGTTCAATTCCTGATAAACCGCCATGGTAATAGGCAATTGGCCGCGCAGTTTTTAGCTGAAGATACTGAGTCAAAGTTTCAGCTTGATGGCGGGTCGCCACATAAATCAACGTGGGCACACCTAAAGCTAACAATGGTTCTAAGCGGGCATTTTTATCAGCTGGCTGCGTGATTCGCTCCAAACGCAAAAAAAGATTGCTGCGATTAACCGAAGCACGATAATGGGCTGTCGTCGCTGGTAACGCTAATTCACGCTGAATATCTTGAAAAACCCGCGGTGTTGCCGTTGCCGTTAACGCCAAAGTTAATGGCGGTTGTAGTTGCCGCCGAACTTGTCCTAATAACAAGTAGCTTGGGCGGAAATCCGGTCCCCAACTAGAAATACAGTGTGCTTCATCAACAACGAACAACGCTAGCGGCACCCGCTTAATGGCTTGCTGAATAAAGGGTTGTTGCAACGTTTCTGGGGCCACAAACAAGAATTTATATTGGGCTAACTGCCGTAAAATCTGCTGTTTCTCTCGCGGTGTTAATTGACTATTTAGCACGGCCACTGGTCCTAAATGTGCATTACGAATTCGTAACGCTTGGTCAGACATTAAAGAAATCAAAGGACTTACCACGAGAATTAGGCCCGATAAATGTGGGGCCATAAATTGATACAAAAGTGACTTACCACTCCCAGTTGGTAAAACGGCAATGGCATCCTGACCAGCCAAAAGGGCCGCGATTATTTCGGCTTGACCTGGACGAAATTGCTGATACCCAAAACGCTGTTGTAATTCATCAGTTAATGGCACTGTCATTTTTTAAGGGTTCCTTTCTCCAAACTAGTTAAATGGTTCGCAAAAAAGCCGTGCTCATCCTCGTGCTTAAGCCATTGAATCGTTGCATTTTCGAATGGAAAATTAGGCATTAAAATCGCCGCAATTAACAGATGCTCCTTTAAAGTACTTGCTTTGATCCGGCGTTGGCGTTCGATTTCAGACCAGCTTTGCCCAGCCAAAACTTGCTGATAAGTTTGCCACGCACTTCGCGATAACGGACTCTTAGGTGCTGGCAACAAGCTATTTAACAGTGGCCACTGCGACGGATTTTGCTTCAGCACTTGTAACAATAAACCTAAACTATTGATTTGTGCAAGCTGCAAGCGCAACAGCGATTGTGACCGCAATTGCGCTAAATGTTGACTAGTTAATCCCGGAAAACTTGAACTGCTAAACGAATTAGCCAATAATGTTCCTGCAGTTTCGGGTAATTCAGTTAAACTAGTTTGGAGTTCACCCTTGAAAGACTGCCAGTCATGTTGGGCCCAATAGCGCCACCAAATTCGCAATTCCCGCTGAACTTGATAACTTTCTGTTAATGGTTGATATTGTTGCACCTGATGCCACCGATTACTCACAACTTGCACACCTAATAATAGGCGCTGCCATTGTAATTGCCAATCACCGAATTGCCAGTAATCATAGGCTTGAGGCCATTGTCGAGCCAAATTATTTTGCTGGCAGATTAGCTCGCCGGCCGACGTTAAAACTGCTGTCGCGTCTGTCTGATCAAGTTGCAACCAACCAGCCTGTTGCAAACTGACTAATTGCGCTTGAAATTCTTGCTGGCTTAATTTAGGATAAAGATGAAAGTAGTTGAGCAGGCCGTAATCACGCAATGCCAATAAGTTTGAGACAGTTTGCTTGCCGGCTAGCCCATAAAATATTGCCTTATAACGTCGCGGCGTGGTTGCAAAAACCGCTAATAATAATTGATTATCCAACAAATTCACCACCTAAATCGAGGTTAAAATCTATGTATACCCGGGTTGTTCCAGAACAATGTATTGCCTGTGGCTTATGCCAGTTAAAAGCACCAGAATTATTTGAATATGATGAAGAAGGCGTTGCTTATGTTAAAATTGATAATAATCATGGCACGACACCAATACCAGCGGCATTAATGGCAAAATTCAAAGATGCCTACACAAGTTGCCCCACTGGCGCGATTCTTCGTTCAGCCCATCCCTTTACATCGACAGCCACTGACGCCCCTAAACACTAACGGCTAGTTATTAATACTAGCTTACCATAAATTAGTCGTTGTGTATGCCGACGCCAAAACAAACCCATAATCGTGGTATTACTTACCTTAAATCGACCAAGGGCAAAAATTAAATGATTAAAACAACTATGTCAGCTTATGACAAGCGCAGTGAACAGTAATATAAAATGAGCATCTGGCAAAAAAGCCATCAGCCGATGAGCCTTAACGTAAAATGCCGAACAATTCGTTAGAATTGCTCGGCATTTTTGCGTCAAGCGGAACCAGTTGCCTTTTGAGAACACGTTTCAGCAACGATTCGGCCTTATTTAAATGATTGATGGTCAATGAATACCTTGTGATTACTTCTGATGAAATGATTGATATTGTCCTTGTAGCCAAGTCCCCATTTGCGCGTAAACCACGGTAAAGAGTCCGACCACTAGGACACCCTTAATCAGATTAAAAGGCACAATTGCCAATAAAACATATTTCAAATAATCCATACCTAATTTAAATCCGGTTACTTTTAAATACAATGGCGTCAATACAAAGTAGTTTAAAACTGCCATGACTACTGTTAATACCAAGGTACTGCTAATAATCAATAAAATTCGTCGCTGCCAAGTTAATTGCCCCTTTTGTTGCTTTTGCAAAATTATCTGCGCCAACAAAAGAATTGTCAAACTGGCAATCACCGAACCTAATTCACCAATCAATGACTGTGCTGAAAAACCAGTCATGACCAAATGCAATAGTGCACGAATCAACACGACACCCGTTGCACCACCAAAACCAAAAATTGCTAGCCCACATAAGGGGATTAAATCACTAAAATCCAGCTTGAGAAATGGAAAAGCGAATAAGATCGGAAATTCCACCAACATCAAGAGATAACTGATCACCCCAAAAATACTAACACTAACCGCCAAACGCAAATGCTTACCATTGTGCACTGTAACCGTCTCCTTTGAGAAACAGCTGTCTTCGTGCAGCCCCTCTTATGAACAAAAAAACTGTTAGTCAGGGTTTTGACTAACAGTCTAATTATGTATCACAAAAAAGACTGTCTTCTTCCATCTAGACTATACTATCGGTTCCGGAGTTACACCGAATCAGCCGCTTACGCGGGTCGCGGACTTTACCGCCGGTCGGGAATTACACCCTGCCCTGAAGACAAACTATTATTATTTAAGTACCTGATTAGTATAGCATGAAGCACCAACTAATAGATAGCTAAATGCGTCTGTTTTTCCCATTAAGTTAGACTTAACCGGCAACTCAGCGCCAAACAATCTTGGCGCCGTAGTTGGTAAGCGAGTAAATATTACACGGCTATAATTCACAACCGCCATTGTCTAGAATGAACTTGTATCAATCATTCAGATC
>NZ_RHOT01000009.1 GCF_003946675.1 Lapidilactobacillus gannanensis
AAGATAAAGACATACCCGTCAGTTTTCGAAAAAATACGAAAACTGACGGGATTTTTATGAACTATGAATAATTCAGGCGTAATAATAATTAACGACTACAATTTTATGTTAGTCCATACTTAGCAAGATGTCTAATACCGATTAATGATAGTCGTTGATAAGTAAAACTTATCATCTACGCAAAAAAACATCCTTGCGCGGCGACCGTTGCAAGAAAAGCAGCAACAGCAGAACGTGAAGGATGTTTCAGTAGAATCAGCCATCAACAAAACGAAAAACAGCTAATCAAAAACTATTTAAACTGTTTCAAGGCCGTTTCGATTGGTGTCTGACCATCGGAAATAGTCATTGCTTGTTGGCTAAGTTCAGGATGATGAATCAAAGCCGTTAAAACACGACCTAAATTTTCTCGACTTACTTGTGGAGAATCTGTGGTGTCACTGTGGCTTAAGGTAATCTGACCACTACCAGCATCATTGGTTAGATAAATCGGCCGCAAAATTACATAATCAAGCTGAGTGCGATGCATTAACCATTGCTCTGCATAATATTTTGCCAAATCAAAATCCTCATAGGGATTGGCCGTCTGATCAGGTTGACTAGCCCCAACAGCACTTAATAACAGATAGCGCTTAATCTGACTATTTTCGGCTGCAATCATGGTTTTCACTGCCCCATTTAAATCAATTCGAATAAAATGTGGTCCCGTAGAAGCCGCAGCGAAAATAATCGCTTCATTACCAGCAATGGTCTTGGCGATTTGGGCAACTGGCCACTCTAAGTCAAACAAGACATATTTAACCTGGTCATCCTGAATCACCCCTTGCTCCTCTGGCTTGCGAACACCAGCCGTCACTTGGTCGCCAGCAGCTACTAATTTAGCAACGATTTGCCGGCCAGTTTGACCATTGGCACCAACAACAAATACTTTCATCAAATTACCTCCTTCAAGGTTGCCAACATTACCCTGATAGTGTAACCGATTTTCCTGAAAATCTTTAGTAATATGCACTAGACCAATTGTTTTATTTTACTGTTATAGCAATCTTAATAGTCTAGACCATGTCTAGTCAGCAAAATTTAATCAGTCCGAGAAATTTAAAATAGTCAAATCAAAAAGCCTGTCTGGCAATCTCTGATTTGATCTTGAGAGATTGTCAAACAGGCCTATGCATCATCGCAAAGATTAGCCTAAACTCGCCATTCTTGGGCGCTCAATTGGTCCAAAGCCATAGCAATTGGGGTATCACCATCTGTAACCGTTAATTCCAGCTGCTGTAATTCAGGTCGATGTATAAGCTCTGCCAACAAACTGGCCACATTTTCTCGACTAACTTGTTGCTGAAGATCAGCCGTGCCGGCATTTAAAGCGATTTTGCCACTGCCAGCCTGATTCGTTAATGAGACTGGTCTAATTAACAAATAGTCCAAATCAGTCCGATGTAATAACCATTCGTCTGCATAATGCTTGGCAATGAAGTAATTTTCCAAACTACCCGCCCATTTGTCTGGCTGGTCGGCATTGACTGAGCTGACCAATAAATAACGCTTAACGTGAACTTGCGTGGCTGCCTGCATGGTTTTTACAGCACCATCTAAATCAACTCGCAATAAATCTTTACCGGCTGAACCAGCCGCAAATATAATGGCTTCTTGATCAGCAAAAGCAGTCGCCATTTTAGCAACTGACCAAGTTAAATTAAATAAAACATACTGAACGTTAGCAGCCTTAACAACCGCTTGCTCGGCAGGCCGCCGCACACCGGCAGTAACCTGATCACCCTTTGCACTTAACTTAGCAACTAACTGTTGGCCAATTTGACCATTAGCACCAACTACGAAAACTTTCATCTAAACTCCTCCTTCAATCAAGCCTTAGTTAACTAATACCAGTGTAACTTACTGACTGACAAAAGTTTAGTAAAAGCCTTCCCTAAATGAATGTCAGTTCTTATTTCTAATGCGTGCCTGAAATAGGTGTGAAGTCTTTGACCAGCAGTAAAAGCGCTGAGCTGAGTGTTCCACAAATTCCCTGCACTTTCAAAGTTCGGATAACTTGGTTAACAATGTTCCTGGATTAGTCACTAACTGTTGTAAAACTTGTGCTTTGTCAGCCTGATGCAGTAATAATAGTGGTTTATTAGGTGCAACCTTTTGATGTAATTCACGAACATATTGGTTGTGTGACTTGGGATAATGCCAAATAAACTTTATAAATTCCCAATATTCTCGATCAAAATGTTCTTCAAAGTTAGGTGCCATTTCCGGACGATTATGGCCATTGTGCCGATCTTGTAAAGACCGACCAACCACCCGCTTCACCGCAACCAATGGCGATATTTGAAACCAAATTGTGATATCGGCCTGGACCATTCTTGGCGCCATGGTATGCGAATAATTGCCGTCAATCACCCAATCCTTATTTTGGGCCATAAAATCCATTTGAATCTGTAACAGCTTCTCACTGGCAGTCTCACTGTAATCCATTTGATGCCAATAATAATCTAACGAAAGAACTGGCCAGGCAGTTGCTGTCGTTAATTTTTTCGCAAAAGTTGACTTACCACTGCCAGGTGAACCAATTAAAGCAATTTTCATTTACCTTCCACACTTTCACTGACGACTAAAAAACCACGCGATAATAGCGTGGTTTCAACTGTTAATAGCACGTATTTTAACTAATTGTTCCGTGAGAAAATTCGTAAGATCGATAAGAAAATGTTAATGAAATCAAGGTACAATTCCAACGCACCCCAAATGGCTAAGTTATCAACGGGAATCCCACCTTCTGTCGTGGTTGCCTGTTGGTACATGACCTTAAGCTTTTGATTATCCCATGCTGTTAAGGCAATAAAAACAATTAAAGTCGCATAAGATAAAATATATTCCATGGTTGAAGAATGCATGAAAATATTGATCAGCGTTGCCGCTAGAATACCAATCAATGCCATCATCGTAATTTGACCGCTACGTGCTAAAGACTTAGTCGTTAAACGCCCATAAATCGCCATCGTGACGAAAACCACGACCGCAGTGAGAAAGGCCGCAGTAATTGAGCCTAAATCATAAACCCAGGGAATAATCGTAAACGTCAGTCCCTGTAACACGGAGTAAAGAATGAAATAGCTGACCATTTTAGACTTTGACATCATCTGGGCATGACTCAAACCAAGCACTAGTGCCAATTCACCACCAAAAACGACCCACATTAACCAAGAATGCTGGCCTAAAATGGTCATCACTTGGCTAGCCCACAGGAAATTCAGTAAGAAAGCCACCCCTGCGGAAATAGCAACACCGATTGCCATAAAGAGATAAACTTGGTTAAAGAAGCGTTTTAAGCCTTGATCTTGAACAACTTCTGTTTGCATAAAAGATCCCTCCAATAATTTTTAAATTGATAAATCCCAATCATCGGCTAATAGTATACCATATTATGCCTGATTTCCCCATCAACCTCTAGCATGAATTTTGGACACTTTCAGCGCACCTTATAACCTAATCATCTGTCTCTACTTAGAATCTAGTAAAACGCTTAAATGACTGACCAGCAATTCGGATAATTTTAGCGAAACCGGTTACACTTAATTGGAATAAGTGCTATACTTGATAGATAAGAAATTTATTATTTTAGCATTGTGAGCGATTAGTAGATTATGATGAAATTTATTAAACAACATGGCTATCTCTGCTTCGTTGTTTTAGTGATCGGCTTATTGGCCGGTGGTTATCTTTATAAACAATCTGTTCTTGAAATACCAGTCATCAGTGTCAGTCACCAACAACAGAAATTGGTCCGACATGAGAAGAACGAAGACCAGTTAACAGATTTTGAAGCTTATGTTGAACGAAAAATGTCGGTGCACTTTACGCAGCAACAAGTGCAGACAGCTGCCCTCTACTTGGTTGGTGCCTGTTTAGCAACGTTGATTCTTGAGCCACTGATTGTCTATCTTGTCTACCAAAACCGTCCCGCTGGCCAAGTTAAGCGTCGCCCCGGCCATCATTACAATGTTGTACGGATTGACCGCGATGTTGACAGTCACTTCAAACTCTGGTCATAATCGATTCGTACTTAAATAACAGCATTCTGTAGTACCTAATTCTTTCAAAAAATGAAAGGATTATTTTTTTGTCTTTTTTTGATTTTTTCCAACACTGGCATAAAACTAATGATGTTTAGAAACAAAACCAGTTTTGACGACATTTCAATTGGTTGTCGCGGCCTGTATGTGGTCATAACCAAACTAGGCAACAACTTAAAATTAAATTGTGCCGCTATTACTAGCAAGAATCTATAAATTAACCACAAAAAAGCGTGTGACAAAAGGCGATCGGCCGGTGAGCATTAACGTAAAATACCGAACAATTCGTCAGAATTGATCGGCATTTGGCGTTAAGCAGAGCCGGTTGCCTCTTGAAAACACGTTTCAGCAACCAAAGTTCGGTCTTATTTTATTTAAATAACTGATGTCCCAAACTCGTTATCAGTTTAGCTACCACTATATTGTAATAACGTAAATAAATCATAATCTTTGATTTTATCGCGACCGTGCAAATCAGTTAATTCAATCAAGAAGGCCGTTCCAACAACGATGCCGCCCAATTGTTCAACTAACTTGATTGTGGCGGCAATCGTTCCGCCAGTTGCTAACAAATCATCAACAACTAGCACCCGTTGTCCAGGCTTAACGGCATCTTTGTGCATAAATAGCTGCGCTTCACCATATTCAAGATCATAAGAAACTGAAATAGTTTCCCGAGGTAACTTACCTTTTTTACGTGCTGGTGCGAAGCCAATTCCTAAACGATCGGCAACGGGACAGCCAACAATAAATCCACGTGCTTCTGGGCCACAAATCATTTCGGCACCATGTGCTTTGGCGAATTCAGTAATCCGATCAGTCGCTGCTGAATAAGCAGCGCCATCGGCCATTAATGGGGAAATATCACGGAAAACAATCCCTGGCTCAGGAAAATCAGGGACCGACGCAATATAATCATGAAAATCAATCTCTTTTTTGACCATTATTTACATCCTATCTATCTTTTTGACTTGTTTTGAGAAAAGCCTCTAACTGATTTAGGTTACCCATAGCAAGTTGGCGATAACTCTGTTGTAACGCCTGTTGCCGCCGGAAAGTAGCCGAATTGAGTAGTGGCGTTTTTGGTGCTTGGCGATTTGCCGTCAAACGTTCCTTATCCATTTTAACAAAATTCAATTCAGAAAACACCTGTATTCCAAAATGAAGTTGTGCTTCAGTAACTTGGCAATGCTGCGCGAATTGTGGGAGTTGTGGTCGAGCAATTGCTGGTTGCTGATAAATTTCTTTTAAAATTAAACGTAATTGTGGTACTTGTAGTTGCAGCCGTTCTCGTCGCTGTGGTGAAGTATAAAATAACAAATACAGGCTCGGACTAGTTAGCACATCCAAATAACTGGTCAACTGCTGATGATTCAAAGGTAAGTCAATAAACAAAGTACTTGACCTAGTCGCAGTGCGATCAAGTTGATCCGGACGAGTATAAATTTTAGTCGTCATTTTACGAGTTAATTGTTGTGCCAAATGTTGGTCAAAACAGATATAATTCCAATCTTGTTGCAACAATTGTGGTTTAAATGTTTGCCGACGCAAGTCAGTTACTTGGTAGCGGTGCTGGGCCCAATGCCATTCAGTTTGCGGAAATTTTCCCGACAGTTCGGTCGGCACGGTTGTTGCGCCGGCGACTGTAGTTGGTGCAGAATTGGCACTAGTACTACCTGACTGATCAGCTGGCATTGTTGCTTGGCTCACGCTTGAAGCAGTACTCTGCGCGGCCAGGAAAGTAATCTGAACTTTCGTCTTATTTTGCCAAATATTCAACCCTAAAGTACCGGCCACTTTTAAATGAGTTTGCTGATTTAGCGTCTGCGCCTCTGCGCCGTGACGAAAGCCAATCAATTCAACATCAGCGTTTAAACGTGCTTTTAATGTTTGGCCAGTTTTACCAATGGCCTGCCACCCTTGCCAAGGAAATTGATCAAACTCGAAAACTGGTTCCGGATTTTGTTCACCAAAGGGGCCTAAATAGCGCTGTAAATCATTAACTAATGCTGGTGTTAACTGCGGCAATTGCTGAGCATTTAACCGGTAATCAACGACCAGGTCAGCACTTGAATTGATGGCTGCTTGTTGCTGAGTACTTTGCTGAACTAAATGTTCGCGCAGACCGTCAATTGCTGCCACGGGTAATGTTAAACCCACGGCGCCTGCATGACCGCCAAATTTTGTAAAATGGTCGCGATACTCATTAAGTGCCTGAAACAAATTAAAATCGCCAACTGAACGGCCGGAACCCTTAGCTGACTGAGTAGCAGGGTCAATACTCAAAACTAAAGTCGGACAATGATATTGATCAACTAAACGGCTGGCGACGATGCCGAGAACACCTTCGGCCCAGCCCTCTCCTGCAACCACTAAGGCAGCTGGATCTGATGAAGTAATCGTGGCAGCTGCGGCCTGTGCTACTTCTTTAACCAAATTTTGGCGTTCAGCATTGACTTGCTCAACTTGCTGCGCAATCTGATCAGCCTCAGTTTCATCATAAGTGGTCAACAGCGCCACTGCGGGACGAGCACTACCGACACGCCCCAATGAATTTAGCCGTGGCACAATGCCAAAACTAACTTCGCGGGTTGTTAAACGAGCCAAGTCGAGTTTAGCTTGTTTAGCCAATGCTAAAATTCCTAAACGAGGATCCTGACTCATCTGTTGTAAACCTGCCGCCACAATAATCCGATTGTCAGCCACAATTGGCATGACATCGCCAATTGTTCCAATAGCTGCCAAATCAATTAATTCCTGAGGTAGATCACCTAGCAGTCCCCACGCTAAATAAAAGGCGACGCCAGCGCCAGAAAAATAGCCAAACTCACAATGAGAATTAGGATGACGGGGATGCACAATTGCTGTTGCCTCAGGTAACTCAGCTGGTAAATCATGGTGATCTGTAATAATAACATCTAGCCCATGACTTTGCGCATAGGCCACCTCTGCCACCCCAGTGATGCCATTATCGACAGTAATTAATAGCTGATATCCTTGCTCAACAAATTCATGATAACGGCTCATATTCGGCCCATAACCATCAGTAAAACGGCTAGGCACATAATAATCAACCTCAATGCCTAAGCTCATAAATGCTTCATGCAGAATTGATACACTGGTCACACCGTCAGCGTCATAGTCACCATAAATCATGATTTTTTCTTCGTTTTCAATGGCACTTTCAATTCGAGCAACGGCCTTAGTCATGTCATTAAATTGGTCTGGCGCGGTTAACTGATTTAAATCAACAGTTAAAAACTGCTTAATTGCCGCGCTTGTTTTAAAACCACGATTAACCATAATTGCGACGATAATTGGCGGTAAATCCAATGTCGTCGCAATTTCATCAATCGTTGCTTGTTCAATTTTTTCTGGTTCTTGCCATTGTTCTTGCAACTATAAAACTCCAAACAATTATGAATTAAAAACAGCTAATGATTTCTTAGTTGCTTTTTGAACTTTCACGAGCTCTCCCTGAACTGACCAACGATTGGCACCACCATCAGCACAAGTAATCAAAGTAATCATTTTTTTACCGGGTACATCATCTATGATGCTGACTTGAGTGGGGTCAACCACTTTTTTAACATCAATTTGGTAAGTATAAACCTTCGTTAAATCGGTAATATAGATTTTTTCACCCAGACTGGTATCCGCAATCGGCGAGAATAGAATGCCCTTGTTCGTCATGTAATGACCAGCTAAGGCATAATTGCCTTGGCCCATTACCTGATCAGCCTTCATCGTCCCAGCACCTGTAGATAGTGCTGTATCACTAAGCCCTTTGAGAATTGGTAAGTATAAATTAACCGCTGGGATTGCAATTTTTCCAAGTGTCCCGACATCATCACGATTAAACGTTGCTGCCGCCACTTGCTTAGTATCAATACTTTTGACTTTACTGAAATCGAATTCACCTTTTACTTGACGACTTTTGGCAATTGTCGTTCGAGTAACTTGTGCGTTGCGATTCTGACCGAGCCAGCCAACAGTAAAGTCTTTGATCTGTTGGTTAAAAATCAAAGCCAAGGCTACCAGCAATAATAAAATATAGCCAGTAATTCGTAGTTTTTTCATGAGATACCCCCAGTCCTCAAATTTGAGCGCCAACTTTTAAATTATTTCCCTTTAATATCGTCATCATTTAATTTTAAAACAGTCATGAATGCTTCTTGAGGAATTTCAACATTCCCCACAGCCTTCATCCGTTTTTTACCGGCTTTCTGTTTCTCCAGTAGTTTACGTTTCCGGGTAATATCGCCACCATAACATTTTGCTAGCACGTTTTTCCGATATGCTTTAATTGTCGCACGTGAAACAACTTTATTGCCAATTGCGGCTTGAATCGGCACCTCGAATTGTTGCCGTGGAATAACTTCTTTTAGTTTGGAAACAATTAAACGGCCACGATCAGCAGCAAAATCACGATGAACGATGAAACTCAATGCATCCACTGGTTCGCCATTTAATAGAATATCCATTTTAATCAGGTCACTGGCCCGATAATCACTAATTTCATAGTCCAAAGAGGCATAGCCACGCGTGCTTGATTTCAAATCATCAAAGAAGTCATAAATAATCTCTGACAAAGGTAATTGATAAATGACATTAACCCGATAAGTATCCAAATAATCCATTGTCACAAACTCGCCACGCTTACGTTGGGCCAATTCCATGACCGCACCCACGTAATCATTGGGCACCATAATTTCTGCTTTCACATATGGCTCGCGTATTTCTTTAATGAGTGATGGATCAGGTAATTGCGCAGGATTATCAATTACTTTCTCGGTACCATCAGTCATTTCAATGTGATAATCAACTGATGGTGCTGTCATAATCAAGTCAAGATTAAACTCACGCTCCAAGCGTTCCTGAATCACATCCATATGCAACAGCCCTAAAAAACCGCAGCGGAAGCCAAAGCCTAAAGCCTGTGAAGTTTCAGGTTCAAACTCAAGTGCTGCGTCATTAAGCCGTAATTTTTCCAGTGATTCGCGCAAATCATTGTATTTGGCATTATCAACGGGGTACATCCCGGAATAAACCATGGGTTGAATCTTTCGATAACCAGGCAATGGCTTGTCAGCCGGTGTTTCAGCTGAGGTTATCGTATCACCAACGTCGGTTTCTTGAACTGATTTAATCGACGCCGTTAAATAACCGACATCGCCAGCCATTAAATAGTCACGCTGCACTGCTTTCGGCGACATGACCCCAACTTCAGTTACTTCGTATTCATGGCCGTGACTCATTAATTTAATCTGATCACCAGGTTTAACAACACCATCGACCACTCGAATACTTAACACCACGCCGCGATAACTATCGTAAACCGAATCAAAAATCAGCGCTTTTAAAGGCGCAGTTAAATCACCAGTTGGTGCTGGCACGTCAGTCACGATCCGCTCCAACAATTCAGGAATACCGGTCCCAACCTTAGCGCTGGTTAGGACAGCCTCACTGGCATCAATACCAATCATATCTTCAATTTCTTTTTTGACCTTGTCTGGGTCAGCAGAAGGTAAATCGATTTTATTGATGACTGGCAGAATTTCCAAATCATTATCAATCGCCAAGTACACGTTGGCCAAAGTTTGCGCCTCAACACCTTGCGCTGCATCGACAACTAGTACGGCACCCTCGCACGCCGCTAAAGAACGCGAAACCTCATATGAAAAGTCGACATGACCTGGTGTATCAATTAAATGGAAAATATAGGTTTGATCATCTTTAGCGTGATAGTGTAACTCAACAGCATTTAACTTAATGGTAATACCACGTTCACGCTCTAAGTCCATGTTATCCAGTAATTGTGCCTGCATATCCCGCGGTGCCACGCTATCTGTTAATTCCAGAATCCGATCAGCAATTGTTGATTTACCATGGTCAATATGCGCCACAATTGAAAAATTACGAATATGTTTTTGTCGTTCCTTTAACTCTTCAAGATTCATTTATTTACACCCAATTCATCGAAATTGAAATAGAGAGCCATTTCAAACTAGTTATATTATACCAGATTTGATGCAGTGACGTTGGTCTCAGTAATCAGACTTAAACATAACTGAAAGTGATTTCTGACAATTATAGGTAAAAATCAAAAACCATTAATCCCCGATAAATGTGCTAAAACAGAATGGTTCAGACTTCGTTGTGGGCTTGCTAGTTGTGGAACGCGGCCGCCGCTGACTAATACCAATTATAAACCAAATTGTCATCAAGACAGGTTTTATTATAAATACTGAAGCACCAAATGAGTTCAGGGCGACAAATGGCTATGCCTAACTTAATTATTTGCTCGATCGGCGGCGCAAATAAAAATCATTGGCTGACAACCACGCCCCTTTAATCACCCAGCCACCACCAACTCTTAATTGGAGAAGTCTTGGCACTATTCTACCTAAAACCAATAAAAAAGTAGATCATCTAAAGTGACCTACTTAATCTATTTATTGGAATTTTTCTTTAAACCGGCTGAAGAAACCACCATTTTGTGGATCAATTTTTTCACCACTGGCCTCAACGAAGTCCTTCAAAGCATTCTTTTGCTTATCACTTAAGTGTTTAGGCGTCACGACATTAACCGTGACTGTTTCATCACCATTGGTTTTACTGTGCAAACGTGGTGCGCCTTTGCCACGTAAACGGAAATCAGTTCCCGACTGTGTACCAGCAGGAATTTTCAATTTAACTGGTCCGTGGACAGTATCCACTTGGATTTCATCCCCTAAAGCAGCTTGTGGGAAACTAATCGCAACCGTAATTGAGATTTCAGCGCCATCACGTTGGAATTTGCTACTTGGTTTAACGCGGAAAACAATATAGAGATCCCCATAAGGGCCACCATTTTCGCCAGCCTCGCCTTGACCTTCTAACCGCATCTGTTGACCGTCTTCAATTCCGGCCGGAATCTTAACTTTAACTTCGTGATTTTGCTTTTCTTTACCAGTTCCGTGACAAGTTGGGCAAGGATATTCAACAATCTTACCTTTGCCTTGGCAACGATCACACGCCACCCGTGTACGAATCCGGCCAAGTGGTGACTGTTGCTCAACTTCCATAAAACCAGTGCCATGACATTTCGGACAAGTAATTGGACTAGTTCCGGGCTTGGCGCCGCTACCATTACAAGTGTGACAAGAAGCCTCGCGCGTATAAGTGATCTCGGTATCTTTACCGAAGATAGCCTCTTCAAACTCTAAATCCATCCGATACTGCAGGTCGGCGCCTTGTCGTGGTGCAGTAGCACTTGCGGCACGGCCACCACCGCCACCGAAAAATTGGCTGAAGATATCACCAAAGTCACCGAAACCACCGCCAAAATCACCACCAGCTTGGCCATAACCTCCACCAAAAGGATTACCGCCGCCAGCACCGTTCATTCCTGCTGAACCATATTGGTCATAGGCCGAACGCTTCTGAGGATCAGATAAAGTTTCATAAGCTTCATTAATTTTCTTAAATTTCTCTTCTGCACCAGGTGCCTTATTAATATCAGGATGATACTTCTTGGATAATTGTCGATAGGCCTTTTTGATATCCGCTTCTGAAGCATCTTTTTGCAAACCAAGCGTGTCATAAAGATCTTGTTCGTCTGCCATCATTTTCCTCCTCATCGACTACTGTCGAAAGACTTTACTCACAAAACTATAGCATAAAGCATCAATTTTGCAAAATTCAATAAAAGAGAGTGTGAGGGCTAGTGGTCTTTTGGCGTAGCGTAACTTCAAATAATGATTTGAGCTGGCGCTAACCAGATCGCAGCATTATTTAAGTTAGGCCTGCCATTTACCAGCCCGAACACGTTTAAACTCAGAGTGTGAGGGGCTGGTGGTCTTTTGGCGTAGCGTAACTTCAAATAATGCTTTGAGCTGGTGCTAACCAGATCGCAGCATTATTTAAGTTAGGCCTGCCATTTACCAGCCCGAACACGTTTCAATAGAGTGTGAGGGGTGCCGATCTTTTGGCGTAGGATAATTTCAAATAATTGCTTGAGCTGCACTAGCAGATCGAGTGATTATTTAAATTAGCCATAGCCATTTGGCACCCCGAACACGTTTAATAAAAAAGGGGTTGGATCCTAGGATCCAATCCCCCTGCAATAATTAAAAACCAATTAAACTAGTTCTTAATTATTTTTTATCTTTATCGACTTCTTCAAAATCACCATCAACAGTGCCGTCGTCATTACCCTTACCATCAGTTGAACCTTGATCAGGATTTGGCTTAGCTTGGCCTTGATCACCTTGTGCTTGTTGTGCTTCTTGAGCTTGTTGATAAAGTTTAACAGTCAAGTCTTGGACAATCTTGCTTAATTCATCACGTTTAGCTTTCATGTCTTCAGCGTCGTCTGCTTCTTGAGCTTTCTTCAAAGCATCGCGAGCGTCTTCGGCTTTCTTGATTTCTTCATCAGAAACTTTACCCTTTAATTCGCCTAAAGTCTTATCAGTCTGGAACAATAATTGATCCACGTCGTTCTTCAAGTCAACCGCTTCTTTACGCTTCTTATCCTCTTCAGCGTTTTCTTCGGCTTCCTTCTTCATCTTGTCAATTTCTTCGTCAGACAAGCCTGATGAACTCTTGATTGTAATCTTTTGTTCCTTACCAGTACCCATATCTTTAGCAGAAACGTTAACGATACCGTTTTTGTCAATATCGAAAGTTACTTGGATTTGTGGGATGCCACGAGGTGCAGCAGGGATATCTGTTAATTGGAAGCGACCTAAAGTCTTGTCGTCAGCTGCCATTGGCCGTTCACCTTGTAAAACATGGATGTCAACAGCTGGTTGGTTATCAGCGGCAGTTGAGAAAGTTTGTGACTTCGAAGTTGGAATTGTTGTATTACGATCGATCAACTTAGTGAAGACACCACCCATGGTTTCAATACCTAATGACAATGGTGTGACATCAAGTAAAACGACATCCTTAACATCACCAGTAATCACCCCACCTTGAATAGCAGCACCAATAGCAACGGCTTCATCAGGGTTGATTGAGTGGTCTGGTTCTTTGCCAGTCCATTCCTTAACAGCAGCTTGAACAGCAGGTGTCCGTGTTGAACCACCATTTAAAATAACTTTATCAATATCTGCATTTGTTAAACCAGCGTCACGTAAAGCATTTTCAACTGGAATCCGTGTCTTTTCAACTAAGTCAGAAGTTAATTGATCAAACTTAGCCCGTGTTAAAGTTTCTTCCAAATGCAAAGGTCCGTTAGCGCCAGCAGAAATAAATGGTAAGCTGATTTGTGTTTGGCTAACACCAGATAAATCCTTCTTAGCCTTTTCAGCAGCATCTTTCAAACGTTGCATTGCCATCTTGTCTTGTGACAAATCGATGCCATGAGCTTGTTTGAATTGCGCAACTAACCAGTCAATGATCTTGTTATCAAAATCATCACCACCAAGATGAGTATCACCATTAGTAGACAATACTTGGAAAACACCATCGCCTAATTCCAAGATGGATACATCAAATGTACCACCACCAAGGTCATAAACTAAAATCTTTTCATCAGCGTCAGACTTGTCCAAGCCGTACGCTAATGCACTAGCAGTTGGTTCGTTGATGATCCGTTGAACATTTAAACCGGCAATCTTACCAGCATCTTTAGTGGCTTGACGTTGGCTATCATTGAAATAAGCAGGCACGGTAATAACAGCATCTGTCACCGTCTCACCTAAGTAATCTTCAGAGAATTTCTTAATGTATTGTAAAATCATTGCGGAAATCTCTTGTGGTGTATATGACTTACCAGCAACAGTTACTTTGTAGCCAGCTTCGCCCATATGACGCTTGATTGAAGAAACAGTGTCTGGGTTAGTAATTGCTTGACGCTTAGCAACTTCACCAACTTGAATTTCACCATCTTTAAAAGCAACAACTGAAGGTGTCGTCCGATTACCTTCTGGGTTTTCAATAATTTTTGGCTTGCCACCTTCAAGAACGGCGACAGCTGAGTTTGTAGTACCTAAATCAATCCCAATAACTTTTGACATACTTGTTACCTCACTTTTATATTAATTATTTTGCAACAACAACCATTGCTGGTCGAATCGTCCGATCTTTCAAACAATAACCTGTTTGTAAAACTTGATAAATAGTATCAGCTGGATGTTCATCATCAGCTGGTACCGTTTGTACAGCTTGATGAAATTGCGGATCAAATTGATCGCCAACTTGCCCAACTGGGGTGATATTATTCTCTGTTAAAGCTTGTTGCAAATGCTCTAAGACCATCGCAACACCCTTATGCAGTTGCTGGGCAGCTTCATCATCAGCTGGTACCGCCAATGCACGTTGTAAATTATCAACAACCGGTAAAATCGCCGTTCCCAACTTCTGTGAAGCATATTTTTCATGACTAGCACGCTCTTTTTGATGACGAGTATGCATGTTTTGAATCTCAGCTTCTGCACGGAGGTACTTATCTTCAAACTCGTCAGCCTTAGCTTGAGCAGCCGCTAATTCCTTTTCTAATTCAGGTTGATCAGCGGCAACAATTTCCTCAAGATCTTCCTGATTTAATTCTTCAACTTGTTCCTTCGTTGACTCAGTCGCTGCCTTAGTCTTTTGACTATGCTCAGCCTGAGCGGCCTTCTCAGCAAACTTAGCATCTTTCTCAGATGGAAAATCTACCGGGCGCTGTTGGTTCGCTTTTTTCGTCAACAACATCACTCCTTAAAAATTAAGCTGTCTGTGGTACCGTTTAGATTGCTTGATCTAATTCAAGTAACTGATTGGTCAGTCATTTGAATTAGATCAAGCAAATCGACATCGCAAACGCAATTTTACCTAACTATCATCAGTATGAAAATACCCATAATATTCAAATAACTTCTTCACTAATTCATCACTGAATAGCTGCATCAACCCGATCAATTGCGAATATGGCATACTTGTGGGACCTAAAATAGCAATCATCCCATCACCATGCTGACCAACGTGATACTTCGCGGTAATGAGCCCATAATCACTTAGCAACGAATTATTAAATTCATCGCCTAAGCGCACAGAAATCGGTCCCAAGATTCGATGATCAGTCATTGGTGGTTGCTTGATTTCATCATCAGTTGCCGCCTGATCGAGATCAAGTAACGACGGTAACACACTCTCTTTATCTAATAATTGATAAATTGATTTCAACTGATCCAGCTCATCCGGTTGCACAAAATTCAGCAAATTCGAACGGCCACCAATGTAATAATGCTGAGCAGCGGCACGCTTGAGCACATCACCAAACAAATCAAGAAAACCTGTTGCTGAATGTAAATATTGACTCAACAATCTTGGAATTTCCGTTACCAGTTTAGTTTTAACCTGATTAATTGGTAAACCAACAAGCTGATCATTGATGATCCGGACGGCCTTCTCTAAGTCGTCTGTATCAAGCTGTCCCGTAATTCGGTAAACCCGACTCTCAACGGTACCAGCGCTAGTAGCAAGAATTGCAATAATTTGATCACTACCTAGCGGAATGACCCGAAAACCGGTTAACGTCACTTGAGCATTTTCTGGTCCTAGGGAAATCGCGGTATAATTCGTCAAACTGGACAAAATCGTTGCCGCTTGTTTGACAATATCATCGATTTCACGATAGTCATGATTAAAATTCTGCGCAATCTTATCAAACACAGGTCGCGGTACGGCGCTCGGCTGAACTAAATTGTCCAAGTAATACCGATAACCGGCTGTTGAGGGAACCCGACCAGAAGAAGTATGATTCTTAGTAATTAAGCCATCATCTTCCAGTACGGCCATTTCGTTACGAATCGTTGCTGAACTAATATGAATTGGCAATTGGTTCATCAAAGTTTTCGAACCCACAGGTTGTCCTGTCTCATTGTAAATTCTAACGATCTCAGCTAAAATCATTGCCTGACGTTTCGTCGGCATCGAAATCACCTCTTTTTAGCACTTGATTGTTATGAGTGCTAACAACACTATAAAATATAACAATCACCGCCTTTAAAGTCAAGGAAACACACCAATTATTTTCGAAAAAAATCAAAATCAGACTCCAGACTGAGCCGACCTCAGGCCAATGACAACCTAAAATTCTAAAGTGCGCAACTTGATAACTGCGTTAACGTAGGACAGCTTCGCAACCCTCGTAAATCTTGCCTGATCAGACAAAAATACCCCCTACTTTAGTTGCTGAAACAAGTGCTCAAAAGGCAATTGGTTCTCGGCGCTGCTTAACGCAAAATACCGAGCAATTCTATTGCAGAATTGCTCGGTATTTTACGTTAATGTGCACCAGCTAATTGTCTTTTGTCATACGTTTTTTCATTAACCATTATTGGCTAACCATCTTTTGTCGTATTCTCGGGCTGATCATCACATTTTAAACTAACATAAACTCCTCGAAAACATCGTTACCAATGAAACGACCATGTGGGGTCAACGTATATGCCGCTGCTGACTCAGAAATCAAATCTTCCGCGAGCAACTTAGGAATTACCTCCGGATAAACTGCACGAATAGAACGGCCAAAACGTTGTTCAAATCGTTTCTTACTGACCCCAGCATTTAATCGTAGTCCAAGAAACATTTGTTCCTCAATTTGCTGGTCGATGGTAATATTTTCAGTTGTTAAAATCGGCAATTGATCGCGCTGCAGTGGTTTGAGATATTGTTGGATTGGACCAAAGTTTTGATAACGGGTATTACCTAAATAACCTGATGCCCCCGCACCAAAGCCAAAATAATGTTCGTTATGCCAATAAACTAAATTATGTTGTGACTGAAAGCCTGGTTTGGCAAAGTTACTAATTTCATACTGCTCAATCCCGTGTTCAGCAAACATATCCATAGCTAATTGATACATATCAGCTTCCATATCTTGCGATGGTAGCTGCAACTTACCACGCCGCATTAAATTATAGAAGACCGTTCGCTGTTCCAAAATTAAGGAATACGTCGCATAATGGGGAATTTTTAATGCCAAAGCCTGAGTCAAACTGTTTTTAAAATCAACGGTATCTTGCCCAGGTAAACGATAAATCAAATCAATTGATAAATTATCAAACCCGGCTGTTTTCGCATTAAAAACCGCCTGTTTAGCTTCAGCAGCGGTATGCGTGCGACCGATTTTTTTTAACACATCATCATTAAAGGACTGGACACCAATACTAAGGCGATTAACTCCTGCTGCTTGGAGCAAATTAAGTTTTTCTTGGCCTAATAAATCATTAGGGTTCGCCTCAAAGGTGAACTCTTGCCCATGAATCGGCAGCAACTCGTTTAAACCGGTCAGGAGGTAGTCTAACTGGGGAACAGTAAGTGCACTAGGTGTGCCACCGCCAATATAAATCGTGCCAATTTCTGTGTCGGGATGCTGTGCTAAAGTCAACTTAATTTCTTTTAATAGCGCCGTTAAGTAAGCTTGAACCGGTTGTCCCTGAAGCAATACTTTATTAAAATTGCAATAATAGCAAAGATGACTGCAAAAGGGAATATGGATATAAACGGCGGCTTTTTGCGGTTGCTTACGTCCGGTCATAATTGGCCTCTTTCTCAATTGGCTGAGTCGCGAAATAATCACGTGTGTCCTGTTCATCCTGTTGGAGTTGGGCGATTAAGCCGGCTGCGCTAGTAAACTTCACTTCACCACGCAAATAGTGATACCAGCGAAGATTAACCGTTTGTTCATAAATATCTTGATTAAAATCAAGAATATTAACTTCAACTGTTACCGGACGATGATCACCGAATGTCACATTACGCCCGACTGATGTCATCGCTGGATACCATTTTCCGGCAACTTGCAGCGCCGTTGCATAAATACCAATGCCCGGCCAACGCTGATTATCTGTTGGTTGAATATTCGCAGTCGGATAGCCTAGCTCACGGCCACGAGCCTCACCGTGAACGACGACACCTTGTGTTTGATAGGGGTAACCTAACAACTGATCAGCGAAATCAACCTGCCCCGCTGTCAAAGCAGTGCGAATGGCTGTTGAAGATATTTTATGATCCTGATAGGTCTGTTCCGCAACTGTCACTACTGTAAATCTTTCCTGAGCATAGCCAGGTAATGCAGCCATATTCGCCCGTTCAATTGGTCGACCATAAGTATAATCAAAACCAGCAACTGCTACCTTAACACCTAAGGCAACTAAAAATTTATCGACAAAATCTTGTGGCTGTAAGCTAGCAACTGCCTGTGTAAAATCAACAACATAAAGTATATCGACCCCTAGCTCAGCCATCAATTCGGCCTTACGCGTAATGGTAGACAGATAAGTGAATTCACTGGCCTTGACCTTATTAAAGACAATCCCAGGATACAAGTTGAATGTCATTACTGCTACAGGTAATTGTTTTTCCCGACCAATTTTAACAGCACGCTTAATGACTGCTTGATGGCCCCGATGAACTCCATCGAAGAAACCTAAGGCCATTACCTTAGCCGCCGAATTGGTTGACACCAAATTAATTGGATATTTTAATTGAATCACTTGCAAGGCAAGAAACTCCTTCTCTGTTAATCGTTTTGTAGTAGCATTGTTTGGGCACGATATAGCTGTGCTTGATCAACACTAGCTTGATAAATCGCCTTAATTTTTCGTTGGTATGTTAAGGCCACCTCTGGCGCAGTACAAGTTAAGCTTAAGGCGTTACCGTTTTTGACTTTTTCCCACTGCTCAGTTGTTAAGTCAACCTGGGGTAAATTAGCCAAAACTTGCTCTAAGGGCCATAATACTGTTGCTAATTGTTGCTGGTCAACAGCGGTCGCTACTTCAGCTAAGGTCACAGTCTGTTTTAAATCAATGCCACCACTTTCAAGGCGAGTCAAGGCTGACATAACTGACGGGATTCCGAGAATAACCCCACAATCAGTTGCCAACGTACGCACATAGGTCCCCTTGGAACAATGGACTTCGAAATTAAACCGAGCAACACCGTTAGACGCATCAAAAGTCACTGGCGATGTGCGAGTAAACTGACTCACCTCAATCTGTCGAACCGGACGTTCAACGGTTTCTCCAGCACGAGCATAGTCATACAAGCGCCGACCAGCCACCTTAACCGCTGAATACATCGGCGGGATTTGTTTGATTGCCCCCGTTAATTGACTGAGTGCCTGATTAATGACTGTCGCTGTAGGTGCTTGATTTAGTTCGACTCGCTTGATGACCTCACCACTTAAATCCTCAGTCGTTGTCGCAAATCCTAAAGTAATTTCACCTTGATAAATTTTGCCACCGGCCAACAAACGATTAACTAACTTGGTACCTTGACCAACACAAATCGGTAAAACGCCGTCGACATCTGGGTCTAATGTACCCGTATGGCCTATTCGTCGTTCATGCAGAATTTTTCGTAATTTGTAAACACAATCGCCACTAGTCATGCCCCGTGGTTTATAGAGTGGAATGATTCCGTTCATGCTGTAACTCCCTAAAATTTAATAGTTTTAGTATAGCACAACTTGTTCAATAATAAGGCCTGGCCCTAACAACCCATAAAAAGCAACTGTACATTAGTGCTGATGCCAACAGTAAAAAAAATTTAACAATTGACACTGATTTTAAACAACAGCTGCTTTAACCCAACGTAAAAAACGGACAATTCAGCAGAATTGTCCGTTTTGTAATAGCATACTCTTATTTTTCGCGTTCTTGCTGATGCAATTGATTAATCAATTGATCAATATGTTCGCCGTAACGAACTGATTCATCTTGGACAAAAGTCAGATCAGGAATCTTATAAATCTTAATCCGAGCACCGAGCTCCCGACGAATCAAGCCAGTTGCTTTATCTAAGCCAGCCTGTGCTTTTTCAGCATCCGACGCAGCATTGGATAAAATACTGTAATAAATTTTTGCGTGTTGTAAATCACCAGTAAGTCCAACGCCAGTAATAGTCACACCTTCAACTCGCGGATCACGGACCCGTTTTAAAAGTATGTCATTGACTTCCCGCTGAATTTCTTGTTCAACACGACCAATACGATGTTTCATTTTCAGTCCTCCTGCCTTATTTGGCTGGAACTTCCTTCATAACATAAGCTTCAATTTGATCGTCAACTTTAATATCGTTGTAGTTTTCAATTGTAAGACCACATTCAAAGCCTTGACCAACTTCTTTAACATCATCCTTGAAGCGTTTCAAGGAAGCTAATTTACCGTCGTAAATAACGATCCCATTACGAATCAAACGAACACCGGAATTACGTTGAATACTGCCGTTATTAACATAGCAACCAGCAATTGTTCCTAGCTTAGAAACCTTATAGAGTTCCCGAACAGTTAAATCACCTGTGACTTGTTCTTCGTATTCAGGTTCCAACATACCCTTCATAGCATGTTCAATCTCATCAATTGCCCGATAAATAACGTTATGCAAGCGAATATCAACGTTTTCAGTCTTAGCTTGAGCCTTAGCCTGTGGTGTTGGGCGTACATTAAAGCCAATAATAATGGCGTTACTTGCTGAAGCCAAAGTAACATCACTTTCATTGATGGCCCCAACAGCCTGATGAATGATATTGACCCGAACGCCGGCAACATCGATTTTTTGTAAACTGCCAGCTAATGCTTCTGCAGAACCTTGAACGTCAGCTTTAATAATGACATCGATTTCCTTAAGTTCGCCCTCTTTCATCGTTTCAAAGAGGTTGTCTAAGGTAACACGGTGAGATTTACTACGTTCAACTAATTGTGCGCGTTTAGCCCGTTCTTCACCAGCAGACCGTGCAGATTTTTCATCTTCAAAGACCGCAAAGTGATCAGCAGCATCAGGCACATCATTTAACCCAGTAATTTCGACTGGTTCTGATGGAAGTGCATCCTTAACGCGACGGCCATGATCGTTAGTCATAACCCGAACTCGTCCGAAAGTATTCCCAACAACGATTGGGTCACCTGTATGCAAAGTCCCTTGTTGGACAAGTAATGACGCCACTGGCCCCTTGCCCTTATCCAAACGAGCTTCCAAAACGGTTCCGACTGCTTTCTGACTTGGATTAGCTTTCAATTCAAGAATATCAGCTTCTAGTAAAATCATTTCCAGAAGTTCATCAATATTAGTCCCCATTTTTGCAGAAATTTCTACAAAAATAGTATCGCCACCCCATGATTCAGGAATCAATTCATACTCAGTTAATTGTTCCATGACATGGTTAGGATTTGCGCCAGGCTTGTCGATCTTATTAACTGCAACAATGATTGGCGCATTAGCTGCTTTCGCATGGTTAATGGCTTCAATAGTCTGTGGCATAACACCATCATCTGCGGCAACAACTAAGACAACAATATCGGTGACATCAGCACCACGCGCCCGCATGTTAGTGAAGGCCGCATGTCCAGGCGTATCTAAGAAGGTGATAACACGGTCTTTAAGCTTAACTTGATAAGCGCCAATATGCTGCGTGATCCCACCAGCTTCACCGGCAGTAACGTGGGAATGACGGAGACGATCTAGTAAAGTAGTCTTACCATGGTCAACGTGACCCATGATTGTCACAACAGGTGGCCGTGATTCCAAATGATCTTGGTTACTGTTTTCTTCGTTAAAGATTTTATCAATATCTGATAAATCTTCTTCAATTTTTTGTTGGGCATTGATACCGTAATCAGTCGCTAATAATTCAATCGTATCTTTATCAAGTGACTGATTTTGGTTGATCATGACGCCTAGCATGAATAACTTTTTAACAATCTCAGCTGGTTCGCGATGCAATAACTTCCCTAAGTCTTGCGCGTTCATCCCGTCAGTGTAGACCAATGTTTCTGGCAATGGCCGATCTTTACGTTGTGGCATGACTTTCTTAACTTGATGACGTTGTTGCGCCCGTTGTTTCCGCTTATTTTTCTTACGGTTATTCGGATTGTAGCTGCTACCAGGATTATTATTACCACCAAAATTACGATCTTGACGTGAAGGTGCACTGTGCGTATAAACCTTTTTCTTTTCTTCACGTGATTGATCATTCTTTTGCGGTTGCGCTGGTGCTGCCGAAGTAGCCGGTTTAGCAGCTGCTGGCTTTGCTACTGGACGCCGATAATTATTATTACCATTGTTACCATTAGTGCTGCCATTGCTGTTGCTATTATGGCTCTTATTAGTCGTGGCTGGTCGTGGCTGTTTAGCCTGCTCAGCCCGTTTCTTGGCAGCTTCTGCACGTTCCTGACGCTGCCGCTTCAAGCGACGTTGTTCATCATCACGTTCCTGCTTGATTGAAGCTTGCGTTTGTGCAGCCTGTTCTTTATATTGTTGCAAATGACGTAACCCGGCATTAACAGCTGGACGTGGTGCCCCAGTACTTGCGTTATTTTGATTACGACGTTGATTATTGTTATTGCGATTACGATCATTGTTCCGATTATTGTCGTTACGATTACTATTGGTGCTGTTATTGTAACGACTTTGTGGCCGACCGTTGTTATTATAACGGCTAGCATTGTTTGCATTATTAGTGCTACCACTATTATTGTTGTTAACCGTGTTATTAGCATGATTTGGTCGACGATCATTGTTCCGATTATTAACCTGATTTTGGCTATTTTCACGGCGATGATTATTTTGATTTTGTGAATTGCGATTGCCATTAGGACGTTCAGTCTTCTTAGTATCTTGACTAAATTCGCGGCGAATTGAAGTAATTTTGATTTTAGTTTTACCATCATCATGTTGTTGATGTTCACTAGTCTTCGCAGCTGGTTTAGCTGTCTGACTAGTTGTTGGTTTCGTCGTTGCTGGCTTAGCCACTGGCTTCTTAGCAGTTGTATCCTGATGACTTGCTGCTGGTTTAGCGACTGGTGCCGGTTTCTTGGCAACAGTGGTTGTCCCCCCAGCCAAATGACTTTTTACTTGGCCAACTTGCTGATCATCTAAAGTCGACATGTGATTCTTCAAATCAATTCCTAACGCCTTGGCTTCACCAATAACTGACTTACTAGGAATATTAAGTTCTTTCGCTAATTCATATACGCGTGTTTTCCCCATATTTCACACTCCTCAACTACTGCATCAAACCCACCATACCTTTAGCAAATCCGGCATCTGTCACACCAATAACTTTACGTGCTTGGCCGATTGCTTGTGATAATTGATCTGCAGTGAAAATTTCAATCAAGGGAATCTGATAGAAATTTGCTTTGTTTTTAATTCGTTTATAAGTATTTGTTCCAGTATCACTAGCTAAAAAAATCAACGCTAGTTGCTGTTTCTGTGCTGCGGCTACCACAAATTCTTCACCCAAAACTAATTTTTGCGCCCGTCGAGCTAAACCCAAACGTTGCAAAACTTGTTGTTGTGGCTTCATTCCTGTGGTCATCCTTGATCACCAAACAATTCTTGCCGCGCCTTCTGGTGATCAACATAAGCGTAAAGCTCATCATAAAATTCAGCATCAATTCGCTGACCAAACGTTTTATCTAATAAATGTTTGGCTTTAGCTTGTTCAACAGCAACTGGATCTAATGAGACATAGGCGCCACGACCGGGCTTCTTACCAGTTGGATCCAAACTAATTTCACCGTCACTATTGCGCACGATCCGAACTAATGCTTTCTTGGGACGCATTTCATTGGTTAAAATATCTCGTCGCATGGGAATCTTACGTTTTTTCATTTGTTTCTCACCCACTATTCTTCAGAATCAGTTGGTGTGGCTGTTGCATCAGTCTGATCACTTGTTTGATCAGCATCAGCGCCTTCATCAGCAGTCTCGTCATCATCACTGACAAATTCAACTTCTGATTCTGGTTTAATATCAATCTTAAAGCCAGTTAATTTAGCGGCTAACCGGGCATTTTGACCCCGTTTACCAATGGCCAAGGAAAGTTGATAATCAGGAACAATCACCATACATTCACGCTTCTCTTGATCAAATTGAACCGCGATAACTTCGGCTGGATTTAACGCATTAGCAATGTAATCTGATGGATCTTCTTCCCACTTAACAATATCCATATTTTCGCCATTTAATTCATTGACGATTGCCTGAACTCGCTGTCCCTTAGGTCCAACGCAAGTTCCGACTGGATCAACATTAGGGTTAGTCGAACGAACCGCAACCTTGGAACGATCACCAGCTTCACGAGCAATCGAAACAATTTCGACGGTACCATCGTAAACTTCAGGAATTTCTTGTTCGAATAAGCGTTTCACTAATTCTGGATTCGTCCGAGAAACGAATACTTGTGGTCCCTTAGTCGTGTTTTCAACTTTGCTAACAAAAACTTTGATTCGGTCATGAACTTGATAGTCCTCATTAGGAATCTGATCCTGCTTACCCATGACCGCTTCAATATCACCTAAATCAACATAGATGAATTTGTTGTCACGCCGCAAAACTGTTCCTTGAATAATCTCATGTTCATACTGCGTATATTCATTGAAAATCTTAGAACGTTCTGCTTCACGCAACCGTTGCATAATGACTTGCTTGGCTGTTTGCGCAGAAATTCGACCAAAATTCTTTGGCGTGACTTCACGTTTGATATCATCGCCAACTTCATAAGCCCGATTAATTTTCAATGCATCAGTCAAACTGATTTCTAGGCGATCATCAGCAACTTCGTCAACAACTTTTTTGACTGCATAAACATGGATATTCCCTGATTGTTGATCAAATTCCACATCAACGTTTTGAGCTTGACCATAATTACGCTTATAGGCTGAAATCAAAGCTGCTTGAATTGCTTCAATCACAACTTCTTTTTTGATGCCCTTCTCTTTTTCCAGCGCGTCAAGCGCGCCGAGCATTTCTTCGTTCATAATGCGATGTCTCCTTGTTAAAATTCAATCGCTAATCGTGCTTGTGCAATATTTTTCCGCGGAATAACGACACTTTTAGCGCGGCCACGATCACGATACGCCAGTTTCAATTCTTGATCCGATAATTCACGCAAATAGCCTTCAAAGACCTTACGCTTGTCAATTGCTTGATAAAGGGAAACGTGGATATATTGATCAATAGCATTCTGATAGTCCTGCTCATTCTTCAATGGTCGTTCAGCACCTGGAGACGACACCTCCAAGAAATAAGCTTGCGGGATTGGATCAGGATCTAACGAATCAAGTTTTTCACTAAGCGCATCACTAACTGTGACACACTCCTCAATATCAATTCCACCTGGTTTATCAATATAAAGCCGTAAGTACCAGCTTTGACCTTCTTTTTGGTATTCAATATCTACTAATTGAAAATGGTTAGCATTGAGAATCGGCATAACGAGCGACCGAACGGTTTCTATGACTGAACTCAAGACTAAACCTCCTTTCAGGAAATCGGTCAATAAAAAGAGTGAGCATCTCTGCTCACTCGAACCAATTCATGAACTTATTATAGCATAGTTTCTGAAAACTGCCAACTATCAAAGAGTGTGAGGAGTGATGGTCAGACTGCGTAGCGTAATTTCGATTATTTGATTGAGCGGTGCCAACCGATCGAGCAAATAATTAAATTAGGCATAGCAGTCTATCGCTCCGAACACGTTTCAGCACCACAAAAGCTAAGACCTAGCAAAGTTTTGAAACAGAATTGGTTCTGACTCCATTGCGGGCTTGCTGGTTGTGGAACGCGGCCGACATTGATTTGAGCCTTTGCTCCACAAAGTCTCAAATACAAGTCTTCTCGTAAGTGCTAAAGCACCAACGAGAATTTGGCTGCTACTCGCAAGCTCGGGCTCAAATAAAAGCCATTGGCTGACAACCACGCCCTCCATTCCGTCTGGAGTTGAGTTAGTTCATTTCACTATTATTAGTGGTTGAGGCAGTTATTGTGAAGCTAATCAACTCTGTTAGACCGCGATCAAATTTGAACAGTAAGACCAAAATAGTCTAATTGATCATCACTTTCCAGTTCTGTAACATGCTGATTTCGTCAACTCCAGAAAACTTGTCAATCAAACTATTAGTTCACCCCAATCTGATTTTCTAAACAGTGGCGATCAGTTCCGTTAGTTTATCCTGGTGGTGGCTGGGCGATTGGCGTCAATGGTGAAATTATTCTTGCCGCTTCAGCGGTTAGAATAAGGCTTGTATTTGAGATTGTTGCGCAGCAATAAGCTCAAATCAATGCCCACCATGCTCCACGCCCTCTAAATCGCCCAGCCACCACCAACCCCTAATTGGGGAAGTCTTGGCACTAATTCAGTTTTAAGACCATCAAATTGCTAGACCCCTGCCGTTCCTCAACTAGGACGCGACCAAGAACCATCTAAAACAGCGACAACTGATTCTGATCGGGCAAATCATCAAGGACGCCATTCAATGTCAAATAATCAATCAAAGTCTTGGAAACTTTACCACGAGTTGCCAAGTCTTCTTTCGATAAGAATGGCCGTTCAGCACGTGCTGCAACAATTTGTTTAGCAACGTTCGCGCCTAACCCAGGAATAGCTTTAAATGGCGCTAAAATCGTGTGATCGTCAATGATTTGGAAATCATCGGAATCAGATTTTTCAATATCGACCATCTTGATTTCAATGCCCCGCTCCAGACATTCATTGGCCAGTTCCAGAACCGTCAACAGATTAGCCTGTTTAACCGCGCGACCTTTACCCTTTTCATTAATTTCATCGGTTAATTCTTTCATCCGTGCTTTAACGGCTTCCTTACCATGACTCATGGCAACCAAATCATAATCATCGGCCCGCACACTGAAATATGAAGTGTAATAAATAATTGGGAAATAGACCTTGAAGTAGGCAATCCGCAGTGCCATTAAAATATAGGCCGTAGCATGGGCCTTAGGAAACATGTACTTGATTTTTAAGCAAGAATCAATGTACCAATCAGGCACACTCTCATTGGCTCTTAGCGTTTCCTGCCATTCATCAGGAATTCCCCGGCCCTTACGAACATGCTCCATGATTTGAAAGCTTAGCTGTGAATCAACATCCCAGTGAATCAAATCCATCATGATGTTATCCCGACAACCAATAACGTCCTTCAAGGTAACCACCCCTTGTTGAATCAGCTCTTCGGCATTACCTAACCAAACGTCAGTCCCATGAGACAAACCAGAAATCTGCAGTAATTCCGCGAAAGTACTGGGATGCGTTTCTTCAAGCATGCCGCGAACAAAAGCCGTCCCGAATTCCGGTACGCCTAAAGTACCCGTTTTCGAATTGATTTGTTCTGGGGTGACCCCCAGTGCGTCAGTCCCAGAGAACAAGGACATAACTTGTGGATCATCAGTTGGAATGGTAACCGGATCAACACCAGATAAATCTTGGAGCATCCGGATCATGGTTGGATCATCATGGCCCAAAATATCTAGTTTGAGAATATTATCGTGAATTGAATGAAAATCAAAATGAGTGGTCTTCCAAGCTGCATCGGTTTTGTTCGCTGGGAACTGAATCGGCGTGAAATCATAAATATCCATGTCATCAGGCACAACGATAATGCCGGCCGGATGCTGACCAGTGGTACGCTTAACACCAGTGGCACCAGAGGCCAAACGATCAAGCTCGGCACCACGAAAATGACGGTCGTTAACTTCCTCATAATGCTTAACGTAGCCATAGGCCGTTCGATCAGCAACGGTACCAATCGTGCCGGCCCGGAACACGAATTTCTCGCCGAACAAAACTTTGGTATAGTTGTGGGCAATTGGCTGGTAGTCACCAGAGAAGTTCAAATCAATATCGGGAACTTTATCCCCTTTAAAACCTAAGAAAGTTTCGAAAGGAATATCGTGACCATCTTTAACTAATTCAGTGCCACAATTAGGACAGTTCTTATCGGGCAAGTCAAAACCAGAGCCATACTCACCTTTAGTGAAGAACTTACTATACTTGCACTTCGGACAACGATAATGGGGCGGTAATGGATTAACCTCAGTAATCCCAGTCATGGTCGCAACGAAACTGGAACCGACCGAACCACGGGAACCAACCAAGTAACCATCTTTACGGCTCTTAAACACTAATTTCTGGGCAATTAAATAAATAACCGAGAAACCATTACCAATAATTGATTTAAGCTCCTTTTCAACTCGGTCCTTAACCAATTGTGGCAAGGGATTGCCGTATAAATCATAGGCCTTGTTCATTGCCAAAGAACGAATTTCCTCCTCGGCACCTGGCATATGTGGCGTGTAAAGTTTGTCTTTCACCGGGGTAATATCGCCATCAACCGAATCAGCGATTTTATTACTATTGGTGATGACGACTTCTTTGGCCTTGTCAGCACCTAAGTAAGCAAAATCAGCTAACATTTCCGCTGTCGACCGAAAATGCACATCTGGCAGCAATTGCCGACTTAAAGGATTACTTTTGTCAGCACGAATCAAAATTTCTCGATAAATTGCGTCATGAGGATCTAGATAATGAACATCGCCAGTTGCGACCACCGGCTTATTAAGATCCTCGCCGAGCTTAACGATATTTTTGATAATATCCTCCAGAGCGGCATCATCATTGATCAATTCTTTCTGAATCAGTGGTTGATAAACTGCTTTAGGCATAATTTCTAGATAATCATAATAGTTGGCTTTCTGCCGAGCATCTTCATAGCCCTTTTGCATCATGCTGGTAAAGACCTCACCGGAGTCACAAGCGGAGCCAACAATAATGCCCTCGCGATATTCATTCAGCAATGACTTAGGCACTCGCGCCACCCGATAAAAATATTTAACCATCGAATCAGAAATGATTTTAAATAAATTCTTTAAACCAGGCTGCGTTTGTGCAATCAAAATAGCATGGTGCGGACGGGATTGACGGTAGGCCGAACCATCACCGACATGATCATTAAGCTGATTAATATTGGTAGTGCCAAATTTATTTTCTAATTCTTTCAGTAGCGCGTAATACAGCAGTCCCGTTGCTTCAGCATCAGCGTCAGCTCGATGATGATGTTCCAGAACAATATTATAACGTTTGGCTAAGGTGTCCAATTTATGATTACTATTTTCAGGATGTAAAGTACGCGACATTTCCAGAGTATCCACAATTGGATTATGCACTGAAGAACGACCCAAACGGTTTAAAGCCGCATTCATGAACCCAATATCAAAGGTAACATTGTGGCCAACAACCACATCATCGCCAACAAAGTCCATAAACTCTTTGATAGTCGTCGCTTCATCTTCACCACTTTGAACCATTTCATCCGTAATATTGGTTAGATTGATCGTGGTTGCCGATAAGGGATGACCGGGATTAATAAAACGATCATAGCGGGCCAATACTTGGCCATCCTTCATCTTTACGGCCCCAATTTCAATGACCGTATCATAAACCGCCGATAGACCCGTTGTTTCCACGTCAAAAACCACGTATTCACCTGCATCAGCAACTTCATCGCGCAAATTATACGCAATATTATTACCGTCATCGACTAAGTTGACCTCAACACCATACAGCATTTTAACGCCTAACTTCTGACTTGCTGCATGTGCATCTGGGAAAGACTGAGCCCCGACATGATCAGTTAAGGCAATCGCCGTTTGGCCCCAAGACTTGGCACGTTTAACAAAGTCACCAATACTATTGGTCGCATCCATTTGACTCATATTTGTGTGCAAGTGTAGTTCAACCCGCTTTTGTTCGCCTTGATAAGCTTCCGCTGGTTCTGGATGCTGAAATTCTTCCATTTCATTGGCATTCAAAACTAACTCATGAGTAAACTGATCATTTTGAACGCTTCCTTGAGCGCGCACCCAAATTCCTTTTTTGAACAATTCGAAAATTGCCGCATCATCACCACGTTTGCGTGAAAATACTTTGATCATAATTGAAGATGTATAATCTGTGATCTCCAAAGTTAATAGTGAGCGTCCCGAATTGAAAGTACGAATTTCACTATTGAACACATAACCTTGCACATAAACCGAGCGTTCTTCTTGATCAATTTGGTCCAAAGTAATCAGTGGTGATTTAGGATTGACGCCACCACCTAGAATTGCTTCAGTTGGTGCTTCGCCTTGATTACTCTGTGCCTGCTGCTGTTGTTTCTTTTCAGCAATTACGGTGGCAGCTTTCTTAGCAATTTCCTGATCACGTTTAGCCTGTTTAGCTTTCAGGTCATCGATTTTTTCTTGAACATTGGAATCATCCAGTTCAATCTTGAAATTCAATGCCGGAAAGCCAACCCGTTCAAATGACTCCTGAATTGGTCCCAAAGCTTGTTTCTCAACAAAGCTCTTAACAATTTCGTTATCGACATTCAAAATTAAACGTTGATCAACTAATTCTGGTACTTGATTCTGGCAAACTTCGTTAATCATTGGCGACTTCAAACCAGTCTGGCTCAGCACGTAAACCCAATAATCACTAATTAATTCTTGAGTAACTTGTGGTTGTTTAACTTTGAGTTGTAGTTCAACAGTGGCAATATCAGTGAAGGTTGTCGTCAGCTGCTGTAAAAATTGTTTAAAAATATCATAGGGAAGAATCTGTGCCAATTCTAAAGTAAACGTCCAACGTTTTGAAGCTTCATGAACTGTTAGCTGTTGTAAAACACCAGCCGCAAAGAAATGTTGTTGTGCGTCGGGCCACTTAATTTGTTCTAAAAGGGTCGCCATTAAATCTGTTTCTGCCAAATGAGTTACTCCTTTACTACTAAACCATCGTTTCCCAACTAAAAAAGTGAGTTTGGACAGAAAAATTCAGTCCAAACTCAAAGGTTAAACCTATGCTTCTGTTTTTGCTAAGAGGATTTGAATAACGTTAACTAAATCTTCCTTCTTCACTTCAAGTTTCTCACCAGTTGCTCGTAATTGTACTTCAACAATACCGTCAGCAGCTTTCTTACCAACTGTAATTCGAAGTGGTAAGCCGATCAAATCACTATCAGCAAATTTAACACCAGCCCGTTCATTGCGGTCATCAGTCAAATAAGTATAGCCAGCATCATGTAATACTTTTTCTAATTCAGCAGTAACATCAAGCTGTTCTTGCTTCTTAATATTAACTGGGATCAAATGAACATCAAATGGTGCGACATTCCGCGGCCAAATAATGCCATGATCATCAGAATGTTGTTCAATAATTGCTGAAAGTAAGCGCGAAACACCAATTCCATAACAACCCATTAACAGCGGTTGTTCTCGGCCGTTCTCATCTAAGAAAGTAGCCTGAAACGTCTTGGTGTAACGTGTACCTAGTTTAAAGATATGACCAATTTCAATTCCGCGAGTGAAATGTAAACGACTCTTCCCGTCAAGCGCCAAATCACCTTCACGAACAACCCGTAAATCAGTCACCTGATCCGCAGCAACTTCGAAATCACGGCCAGGATTAACATTTAAGAAATGATGCTCAGCTTCATTAGCGCCAGTCACAGCGTTTGTTAAATTCATAACTGTTTCATCAGCAACTAAACGAATTTTATCATTGATTTTAACAGGTCCGACTGAACCTACAGGTGCTTGCAACCATTCCTGAACTTCCGCTTCAGAAGCTAAAGTTAATGCGTCAGCTTGCAAGAAATTCTTTAACTTAACGTTATTGATTTCGTAGTCACCACGAATTAAAGCTAATACAGGTTCACCATCAGCCATGAATAGAACACTTTTAATTAATTTTTGCGGCACAACACTTAAGAAATTAGCAACATCTTCGATACTACCAACATTTGGTGTCGCGACTTTGGTCAATTCGGCTGCTTGTTCCTGTACGGGAATATAATCATCTTGATTTTTAGCCATTTCCAGATTAGCAGCATAGGCATTATTGTCACTGTAAGCAATCGTATCTTCACCAATTTCTGCAATCGCGGAAAATTCACGAGAATCGTTGCCACCCATCGCACCAGCATCGCCAATGATCATGCGATAATTCAAACCAACTTGGTCAAAGATGGTCCGATAAGCTTGTTCTTGTTTATCAAAAATATCATCTAATTGAGCCGGATTAGCTGAAAAAGAATAAGCATCGTACATAATAAACTCACGGCCACGTAATAAACCATAGCGTGGGCGATCTTCATCACGGAATTTCGTCTTAATTTGATACAAAGTTAAGGGTAATTTTTTATATGATCGGATCTCATGGCGAACCAAGTCAGTGATTGTTTCTTCGTGAGTTGGTCCTAAGACAAAGTCACGTTGATGGCGATCTTTCAGCTTAAACAAATTTTCACCGTAAGTTGCATAGCGCCCACTTTCACGCCATAAATCGGCCGGAATAATCTCCGGTAGTGAGACTTCAACGGCACCAGTTTCATTGATTGCGTCACGAATAATTGCTTCGATCTTTTGTAACACTCGAACTGCCAAAGGTAAATAAGAATAAATACCAGCGGAAGTTTGACGAATGTAACCTGCCCGCAACATTAACTGATGACTACGAGCCTCAGCGTCAGCCGGATTTTCTTTCAAAGTTGGGATAAACATTTGTGATTGTTTCATACTAAATAATTCCTCCAAATAAGTCTAACTGACCCCTAAATCTATGTACAGTGGCACTCAGATGCCAACTGTGATGAACACTTTACTATTTAATAAAATAACGGACGATATCATTCCAAGTGACAGCAACCATCAGTAATACTAAGAAACCAGCACCGATTAAAGTAACAATACCTTCTTTATCAGCTGGAATTGGTTTGCGACGAATAGCTTCAATCAGATTTAAAAGAATTTTGCCGCCGTCAAGACCAGGAATTGGTACTAAGTTGACCAAGCCTAAGTTAACGGACAACATTGCCAGGAACCAAACAATATTAGTGAACCCAGCACCTACAACTTGGGAAGTACTCTTGAAAATACCAACTGGACCGGATAGTTTATTCAAACTAAAGCCACCAGTAAAGAATGACCCTAATACTTTCAGAATTTGACTTCCCATTGACCAAGTTGCCGTAAAACCATACTTGATTTTACCAAGGATTGAACGATCAACTTTGGTCATGATACCAATTTGTCCATAACTCTTCCCAGATTCCTTAACTGCTTTTGGCGTTAGGCTGGTAGTTAATTGACGTTGGCCGCGCTTGATCGTGACAGTTATTTTCTGGTCAGGTTTAGTTTGAATGGCTGCCACCAGACTATTCCAATCTGGCGTCCTAGTTTGATTGACTTTAACAATTTCATCATTAGGCCGAATACCAGCAACCGCAGCTACAGAATTTGGTTCAATTGATCCAATCTGGTTACTGTTACTGGGAACACCGCCTTGCAAAAAAGCTACCAGCATAAAGCCTAGGATCGCCAACATAAAATTATTGAATGGCCCAGCGAAGTTGGTTAAAATCCGCCGGCCAACTGTTGCTGACTGAAATTGGACATCGCGCGGCGCAATTTGAACTTCGGTACCATCACGTTCAACGATTAACGCGTCATGATCAACTTGATAATGGCGTGGCTGATCAGGATCTGCATTTTCATTACCAGAAATGGTTAACTGATCAACTAAATCGGCTTGACCAATCTGTAAGGGAATTCCAGAAAGGTTGCCACTACCTTCACTAATATCAATGCGATCAACGAGGCCTTGCTCATTAACTTGGATGGTACTCATCGTCCCAGGCTCAATCGCTGAATCATCATCCTCGGCGCCAGCCATCCGCACGTAACCACCAACTGGCAACCAGCGAATAGTAAAAGTCGTGTGATGTCGCCGCCAACTGACCATTTTTGGACCAAAGCCAATTGCAAATTCACGGACCAGAATTCCCGACTTGCGTGCCATAAAATAATGGCCAAATTCGTGAACTACAACTAGTATGCTAAAGATAATTAAAAAAGAAATAACAGTTTTCAAGAAAACACTCCTCAGTCGATGTGTAGTTCAACAATTGACCCGTTCAAATTAAAGTAAACCAAACCAATGCATCATTGGCAAAACAAATAATAGACTATCAAACCGGTCTAAGATACCACCGTGCCCAGGTAAAATTTTACCTGAATCTTTGACACCATAATAACGTTTGTAAGCTGACTCAACCAAATCACCCATCTGGCCGAAGATTGAGAAAACTAAAGTGACTAATAACATCAAGAAGTAATTGTGATAACCAACTGGGAAGAAGTATAAATAAATCGCAGCACCTGCTAATGCACACAGCGTACCGGCAATACTCCCTTCCCAAGTTTTATTAGGACTGATTGCTGGCCAAAGTTTATGCTTGCCAATCTTACGACCAAATGAATAAGCGCCAATATCCGTCGCCCAAATTACCACGAGAATATAGCCTAACAAGGCCAGGCCACCAGCCGCTCCACGAACAGCAACCAGGGAGTGAAAACCATTGCCAATGTAAACAATGGCTAAAGTATTGATCCCAATGTCATCAATATTGGTTCGATTCTTCGTCAGAACGGTCACGATTAATAACAACGCAATTGCAATCGCAAAAATATCAAATCGATTTAAGTATTTCGGTAAATGTTCAAAAGCGCCATCTGGTAACACTAGCGCAATGATCCCCAAACTTGAAATGAAAAAGTCTGGTGAAATAATGATTCGTTTCCGCATGATGAAAATTTCGGAGAGCCCAATGATTGCCAAAAGAATTGCGGCAACATCAATCCAAACTCCACCCAGTAAAATAATCGGAATAAAAATAATTAAAGCGACTACCGCTGTGATTACGCGTTGCTTCATGAAAATTTCCTGCCTTCTACTTTTTTTCTGTTGCTAAACCACCGAAACGACGATCTCGGCCTTGAAAGACAGCGATTGCTGAAGCTAATTCATCAGCCGTAAAATCTGGCCAATAAGCATCGCTGAAATATAATTCACTATAAGCTAATTGCCACAGCAAGAAATTCGACAACCGCAATTCGCCGCTAGTCCGAATCAACAAATCTGGATCAGCTAAAGCGCCTAAACTAGTCGTCATTAAATGCTGACTAATTGTTGCCTCATCAATCGTCTCTGGATCAAGCTTTTGATTGGCAACTTCCCGACCAATTTGCTGAACGGCAGCTGTAATTTCGGCACGGCTACCATAGTTTAAGGCAAAATTTAAAATCATGCCATCATTATCAGCGGTATCAGCCATTGCCTGATACGTGACCTGACGCGTCTTTTCCGGTAATTCCTCCAAGAAGCCCATGACGTTGACCTTAACATTTTCCGCCATTAATTCAGGAATAAAAGTATTGAAAAAGTCAATTGGTAACTGCATCAGATAATTAACTTCGTCAGTTGGTCGTTTCCAATTTTCTGTCGAAAAGGCATAAAGTGTTAAGACCTTAATACCCATCCGGCTAGCGGCCTTGGTTAAGGTCTTAACATTATCCATCCCCGCTTTATGACCAAATGCACGCGGACGATGGTGAGCCTTGGCCCAACGACCATTGCCATCCATGATAATTGCAATATGTTCTGGAAAATGTCCTTTAGTAGTGGTCAAATGATCAGCTCCATTGTTAGTTTAACTCGTTCTAGCCTTCAGTAATCTCTTTAGATTTTGTTGCAGCAATGGCATCAATTGACTTGATTGACGCATCAGTGACTTGCTGTAATTGATTTTCTAAATCATGAAGATCATCTTCAGAAATTTCACTGTTTTTCTCTTGTTTACGAATAACTTCTAAGGCATCGCGCCGAATATTTCGGACGGCAATTTTTGCGCCTTCAGCATCTTTGCCCACTTCCTTGGCTAATTCTTGGCGGCGTTCCCCAGTTAATTGGGGAATAACCAACCGAATAACATCGCCATCATTCGCTGGATTTAACCCTAGATCAGATGCCAAAATTGCTTTTTCGATGTTATCTAATGAAGACTTATCATAAGGCTTGATCATTAAAACTCGTGGTTCTGGGACATTGATGGCCGCCATTTGGTTCAAGGGTGTTGGCGCACCATAGTAATCAACATTGATTCGGTTCAACAAAGAAGCGTTAGCCCGACCGGCACGAATATTAGCCAACTCACGCTTAAGTGCTTCTTCAGATTTCACCATTGTTTCTTTTACTTTTTCAATTGTTGGATCTGTTGCCATGTTTATTTACCTCCTTCAATAGTTGTACCAATATTTTCGCCTTCGACGACACGTTTGATATTCCCAGGTTCATTCATATTAAATACCACGACTGGAATATCATTATCCATTGATAAACTGCTAGCAGTTGAATCCATGACATTAAGGCCTTTATTTATAATATCTAATTGTGTTAATTGTTCAAATTTTACAGCTTCTGGGTCCAACTTAGGATCAGCTGAGTATACCCCGTCAACGTTGTTCTTGGCCATTAAAATAACGTCCGCATCAATTTCAGCAGCACGTAAAGCTGCAGCTGAATCTGTTGAGAAGTAAGGATTACCAGTACCACCAGCAAAAATAACAACTCGATTTTTCTCTAAATTACGAATTGCCCGCCGCCGGATATATGGTTCGGCAACCTGCCGCATTTCAATGGCAGTTTGCACTCTAACTTCAACGCCAAGACTTTCCAAACCATCTTGCAAGGCCAATCCGTTCATCACTGTAGCTAACATGCCCATAGAATCAGCCTGCGCCCGATCCATGCCCATTTCAGCACCAGTTTCACCACGCCAAATATTACCGCCACCAACAACGATCCCAATTTGAACACCTAAATCGTGAACATCTTTGATTTGCTTGGCAATAACCTTGATCACTGGCGGATTGATACCAAAACCTTTTTCCCCAGCCAGCGCTTCACCGCTTAATTTTAATACAATTCGTTTATATTTAACATTTGTCATAATTTTTTTAGCCTCCGTAGTCTGCTAAATAACATTCTACCATATGTCATCGGAAATTTTTAAGAAAATTGTGCTGGTTCGGCTGACAATTAAAAAAAGTAGCGACGCTAAATGAAAATTCGCCTTGGGTTTCAGAAACATCATACTCTCTGTTAACCGATCCGCACCAACAGTTGACCAAATTGATACTGTTTTAAATTACACAGTGACCATCAATCGTTTTTAGCTAACCATTGATAAACAATATCTAGGGCAATCATTAGTGAACTGCCACTACAACAATTTTTACTTATTTTTCAAATTGGTTATATGATTATTTACTACACACCTCGCTTAGTTCCTACTCATTAAACTCATTCTACTATGCACTAGTAATTCTATGAAAAAATTCAAAAAATACAGTCATTCCCATTCAGGATGACTGTATTTTTTGAATGCCTTTACAATGATTAGTCTTTAATTTGGCTCATAACTTCTTCAGCAAAGTTATCGGCTTGTTTTTCAATACCTTCGCCAACTTCAAAGCGAGTGAAGCTAACTAACTTGCCGTTCTTGCTGGCAACATATTTAGCAACCGTTTGGTCAGGATCTTTAACGAATTCTTGATCAGCTAAACTAATTTCTGACAAGAACTTGTTTAAGCGGCCATCAACGATTTTAGCGATAATCTTTTCAGGCTTGCCTTCGTTTTTAGTTTCTTCAGTTAAAACTTCACGTTCGTGATCCAAAACTTCTGTAGGAACGTCTTCACGAGAAACGTACTTAGGATTGATTGCAGCAACGTGCATTGCCACGTCACGAGCAGTTTCTTCATCAGCACCTTCAATCACAACTAAAGCAGCAATTTGGCCACCATTGTGTAAGTATGAACCGAAGTTTTGGCTGTTAGTTTTTTCAACTAATTGGAAACGACGTAAGCTGATTTTTTCACCGATTACAGCAGTAAGGCCAGTGATTCGTTCAGCAATTGTGCCGTCAGCAATTGGTAATGCTAAAGCAGCTTCGTTATCAGCTGGTTTGTTCGCAGCAATCGCATCAGCAATTTCACCAACTAAGGTTGTGAATTTGTCATTGGTTGCAACGAAATCTGTTTCTGAGTTAACTTCGATAATAGCTGCAGTATCACCACTAACAGCGATTTGTGCTAAACCTTCAGCGGCAACACGGTCACTCTTCTTAGCAGCTTTAGCCATACCTTTTTCACGTAAAACATCAATTGCTTTTTCCATGTCACCATCAGTAGCGACCAATGCTTTTTTAGCATCCATCATCCCAACGCTGGTTTTTTCACGTAATTCTTTAACTTGAGCAGCAGTAATTTTTGCCATGTATATGACCTCCAAATTTAAGTTGTGAAGAACAGCGATTTTTTGACGTAGCCTAACTTTGGATAATTGATTGAGCGGTGCAACCGATCGAGCAATTATTCAAGTTGGGCATAGTCATTTGCTGTTCTGAACACGATTATATCCAGTTGTGAGGGGCAGCGAACTTTTGGCGCTCTGCCCACACTAATTTATCAAACCATTATTTTGACAAAGAAAGAGCTTGCACCAAAACCAGGTTTTGATTCAAACTCTTCCGAATGCCAATTAATTCATTGACGGGAAATTATTCAGCGTCGTCAGGAGTTGATTCTTCAACTTGATTTGCAATTTCTTCGATTGATTCGTCGCCAGCTTTAGCTGCTGGTTCTGGTTGTGCTTCGTCAGCGCCTTGGTCTTCACCTTGACGGCCTTCGATAACAGCATCAGCCATTTTAGCAGTAATCAAACGTACGGCACGAATAGCATCATCGTTTGAAGGGATGATAACATCGATATCATCAGGATCAGTGTTAGTATCAACCATTGCAACGATTGGAATGTTCAGCTTTTGAGCTTCTTTAACAGCAATCCGTTCTTTGCGAGGGTCAACGATGAACATCACATCAGGAATCCGAGGCATATCTTCGATACCGCCTAAGAATTTCTCAAGTTTTTCTTGTTCCTTACGTAAGAGGGAAACTTCTTTCTTTGGTAAAAGATCGAAAGTACCATCTTCGCTCATCTTTTTGATATCTTTTAAATGTTTGATCCGGCTTTGGATGGTATTCCAGTTAGTTAAAGTACCACCTAACCAACGATGGTTAACGTAAAATTGACCAGCGCGAGTTGCTTCTTCAGCGATTGCTTCTTGTGCTTGTTTCTTAGTACCAACAAATAAGAAAACACCACCGTCAGCGGCAACAGCCTTGACAAAGTTATAAGCGTCATCAACCATTTTTACAGTTTTTTGTAAATCGATAATGTAGATACCGTTACGTTCTGTAAAAATGTATGGCTTCATCTTTGGATTCCAACGACGAGTTTGGTGACCAAAGTGAACCCCTGCTTCTAGTAATTGCTTCATTGATAATACTGCCATGATAAAGCCTCCTAATGTTTTATTCCGCCACTTAGCTCGCTTTATCCGCCAACCAGGGCAGCCCGGCAACTAGCGAATAATCACTAAGTGTGTGAATTTGGTGTTACAACACCGCTTATGATTATACCGATAAATACGATGACATGCAAGTTAAAATTAGAGATTTATCCGCGTCAATTCACCGCCAAGTAACATGGTGGGCCCGCAAAAAAGCTTCCTTTTGGCGACGCGAATATTGTTTGAATTTTGCTTCAAAACTTAATGCATCATGTTTTTCGGCAAACGCTTGCTGATAGAGTAATTTAACCGGTCGACGATTACGCGTATATTTCGCACCCTTACCCGCATTATGAGTGGCCACTCGCTTAGCCACATCGTTCGTCGATCCCGTGTAGAAAGTGCCATCAGCACATTGAACTAAGTAACAATAATAACTCACTTTGGCGAACCTCCTGTAACTGATTCACCATGCAAAATCCGTTTCACTTCTGGCGTATATTCATTCTGATCCGTATAAGCAACTAACGGCGGCAAAATACGAATGCCATTAGGCCGACCATTTTTAATTGCCTCAAATAGAACCATATTAGCTTCGCGTCCAGCCTTAGGATAAACAAAACGAATTCGCTTAGGTGCCAAACGATGTGCTTGGCAGGCAAACATAATATCCGCTAGCCGTTCCGGCCGATGAACCATGTAGAAATGGCCATTGGTCTTTAAAAGTTGCTGACTAGTAGCCAGAACTGTTGCCAAATCAGTTTTGATTTCATGTCGGGCAATGGCATAGTACGGATTCGGATTCTTAATACTTTGCTGATGGTCCACAAAATATGGTGGATTACAGCTCACCACGTCAGCAAAATCATGGCCAAGTTTTTGTGGTGAATCCTTTAAGTCCATTGTAGCAATTTGAATCTGGTTATCCAACTGATTTAGACTCACAGAACGCCGAGCCATATCAGCCAATTTCTCTTGAATTTCAACCATAGTAATTTGTCCTTGCGTCTTTTGACTAAGAAAAAGACCCACTGCTCCATTGCCAGCACACAAGTCAACAATCTGATCACGTTGGCGAACTTGAACAAAATCAGCCAGTAATACCGCATCTAATGAGAAAGAAAAAACTTCATCACTTTGAATAATTTTTACGCCACCATTGATTAATTGATCAATTCGTTCCACAGGAAAACGCCCCTCAAATATAAAATCAGTTTATCTACAACAAATTTTCTCAAAAAGTTGCCGTTAAGAGTCAGTAATTTAATTATACCAAATTCTTTTTTTCTGATATAATTTTTTTAAGTGTTACTTGAACATTTAGAAACTCAGGTGAAAATATGTTTTATAAAATTGTTCGACCAATTGCCCGTTTCCTAGTGTGGCTCCTTAATGGTCATACCAAAACGGTGAATCGTGAAAATTTGATTGATGGCCCTTATATCCTTGTTGCGCCGCATCGGACTTGGTGGGAACCGATTATCTTTGCAATTGCGGCGCGACCACGAGAATTTAGTTTCATGGCCAAGAAGGAATTGTTTCATAACCCAATTTTGCGCTGGATTTTAGTCCATGCTCATGCTTTTCCTGTCGATCGTTTCAATCCCGGCCCTTCAGCCATCAAAACCCCAGTTCGTATCTTAAAAGAAGGCAAACTTTCCTTAATTATGTTTCCATCAGGGACACGTTATTCAGCCCAGCTTAAGGGCGGCGCTGTCTTAATTGCCAAAATGGCAAAAGTTCCCCTACTACCAGTAGTCTATCAAGGGCCAGTGACTTTCAAAGATTTTTTAAAGCATCGGCAAGTAACTGTTGGCTTTGGAACACCAATTGAAATTCCACCTCGTCAAAAATTGGATGAAGCTGGTTTGGCCGCCGTTAATGAGGCAATGACCAATGCTTGGCAACAATTAGACCAACAAATCGATCCTAATTTTAAATATCAGCCGAATTTGGAAAAACTTGCTGAAGAAAAGGCCGCTGATAAAATCAAATAATTATTTCCTGTCAAAAATCGAAATTTCTGAGATTGGATTGTGCCCCGGTGTGACTTAGTAGCGTTCACAATAAAATTGAAGATCAAACAAATAGCCAGCTTGACAAACTCTCGCAATGAAATTAACGAGAATTTGCCAAGCCGGCTTTATTTTTTTGATCGACTGCTTTTGAAATTGGCTGTGTTATCACCAAAAAACAACCGAACTTTCATTACTGAACCGTATCCTCAAAAGGCAACTGTCATTTAGCAGGCACTAAAATAGTCGTGCTACTCCGTTTGGCCTTGTTGCAATTGATATAACTGATAATAGCGCCCATGTTGCGCCAGCAATTGGTCGTGGGTCCCATGTTCCACAATCTTACCAGCATCAAGCACAATAATTTGTTCAGCATCCTTAATTGTTGAAAGCCGGTGGGCAATGGCAATCGTCGTGCGACCACGGCGAATTCGACGTAAGCCTTCTTGAATTAAACTTTCAGTTTCAGTGTCAATATTAGCCGTAGCTTCATCTAAAACAAGAATCTTAGGATTTGTGACCACTGTTCGCGCAAACGAAATCAACTGCCGCTGACCACTAGAAAATTGCGTCCCACCTTCAATAACTCGGGCATGATACCGATTTGTTAATTGATTAATAAAGGTATCTGCTTGAACAAACTCCGCTGCAGCTTCAATCTCAGCATCAGTAATTTTTGGATTAAATAAACGGATATTTGACGCAACATCACCGTAAAACATAAATGAGTCTTGCAAAACTAGTCCCATCTTTCGCCGCAGTTCAGGCATTGGATAATCTTTGATATCCCGACCATCAATTAGAATCTGCCCTTGATAGAACTCATAAAAGCGCATCATGATATTGATGATCGAACTCTTGCCTGATCCTGTATGACCAACAATTCCCACAGTTTCGCCTGGCTTGGCCACAAAAGAAACATCATGCAGAATTTCGTGTTGTCCATCATACGAGAAAGAAACATGACGAAATTCAATTTCACCAGTCTCAATCGTCCCAGCAGCATCTGGATGTTGTTGCGGTGTGAGATGATCATCGTCGAGAATTCGAAAAATCCGTTTACCAGCAACAACACCATCTTGTAGTGCAGAAAGTGAGTCCATCATATCAGACATTGGATTGAAGAAATTAGCAACATAAGTTGTAAAAGCATAAATCACGCCAGCCTCAACAAATTGGTGTTGCGACAATAACCCAAATTGGCCCAAAACCAAAGTCAATGCTAAAGCATAAAGTAAATTAATCAATGACGAAAGCAAAAGTGAATTAGTTCGGATCATTGCTTTACGCGTTGCTAAATATTCACCATTCGTTTTTTCAAATTCCTGACTGATCCGTTTTTCTTGGCGAAATTGACGAATAATCGACATACCTTCAATCGATTCATTCAATTTAATGTTCAGCTCACTCAGCTTTTCGCGCATTTTACGATAAACCCAGGAGCTATATTTAGCGTAATACCAAATTGCCAGTAATAGCAACGGCAAAAAGGCTAACACTAGCCAAGAGCCACGCGCATTTAGTGCATGCATCGCAATAAACGCGGACACAATCGCAAAGGTACCAGTTAAAATTGAGGCAAACACTTGCAGAAAATCCATAATCGTCATCGTATCATTGGTCACCCGCGACACAATCGAACCAGCAGGCGTCAAGTCAAAATAACGCATCCCTAAAGTGTGTAACTTACGAAACAACTGCTCTCGCACCGATTCCAAGGATTTTTCAGCCCCCACAGAATAGGTATAGTTACTGGTAAACTGCAAAATCGCTTTTAAAATCGTCCCCATTAAATAAAGGGCGGCAAAACCTAAAATAACACGAGTAGTGCCAGTACGGACTGTTAAATACTTGTCCATAAACACCTGTAACAATTTCGGTAGTAGAATATTGACGATTGCCAAAGCTGCAGAGGTCAAGATTGCACTAATGAATAATCCCTTGAATGGTAGTGAGAACTTAAGCATTCGTTTAATAATTTGACTTTGTTCTTTAACCGGAATACTTTGCGACCAAATTGATTGCTGATCATCATTTGTTGCGGACTTCTTGGTTGAAACTGTTTTATTAGTTGGTTTCTGGGCCACGTGACTCACCTCCTAGCTGTGATTCAATTTGTTGTTTACGCCACATCTCAGCGTACCAACCATCATTAGCTAATAATTGCTGATGATTGCCACGTTCAACGATTTGACCGTCATCAATGACCAGAATTTCATCAGCATTGGCCACGCTGCTTAAACGATGCGCGGCAATAATTGTTGTCTTATGATCACGATCTTGTTTTAAGTCGGTTAAGATTTCTGTTTCCGTTTTCGCATCAACTGCAGAAAGTGCATCATCTAAGATGAGAATTTCTGGCAAAGTCATGATTGCCCGAGCAATTGACAAACGTTGCTTTTGCCCGCCAGACAAAGACACCCCTTTTTCACCAACTAAAGTGTCGTATTGGCTTGAAAAATTCAGAATATCATCATGAATGGCACTTTCCTTGGCCGCGGCTTCTACTTCAGCTTGAGATTTAGTCATCGCGGCAAACCGAATATTATCACGAATATTGGTTGAAAAAAGGAAGTTCTCCTGAGGCACATAACCAATACCAGCCAAAACACTATCTAAAGTTTCATCACGAATATCACGGCCGCCAATGGTGATTTTGCCTTGATAATGATCAAATTCTCGCAGCAGCAACTTAATAATTGTCGTCTTACCAGCACCTACGCGGCCCACTAAGCCTAACGTTTGCCCTTGTTTCAATTCAAAATGAATGTTTTGCAAAGCTAGACGTTGATCATCTGGATATTTAAATGCAGTGACTTGATAATCAAGATCACCATGTAATGGCTGTTTAGTGGTTGTTTTGGCCATGACGGTTTCACTTCGTTCACCGAGTAAAGCTTGGACACGATCATAACTAGCATTCCCCCGCTCGATGACATTAAATAACCGACCGATGGCAAACATCGGCCAAACTAGCGCGCCAATGTAAGCAACAAACGAAATTAATTGTCCTAAGGTGATTGCTTGGGTGACAACTAAATGACCACCATAGGCAATCGTAATTGCATAAGTTAACCCAATAATCAAAGTTGTAATGGGATCGAACAAAGAATCAATTCGGTAAACTTTTTTATTGATCGTAATTGTTTTAGCAACAATCTGTTCAAAGTCTGCAACATCTTCGTTTTCTTGACCAAAGGTTTTAATAACCTTAACACCACTAACTGACTCTTGTGTTTTATCATTTAAGCGTGAAAAAGCGGCTTGCGATTCACTAAAGGCACTGTGCAAATGTTTACCCAAAACTCGGGCCATCACTGCCAAAAGTGGCATTGGTAACAGTGCCACCACTGTCAAACGCCAATCCACAAAAATCAACATGGCAACAATCGTCGTTCCGCCAGTCAAAATTGAATCCGCAAATGTTAAAATTCCGGCACCAGCAACATTTTGCACGGCATTCAAATCATTGGTCGCATGCGCCATGAGATCACCAGTTCGATGGCGTTGAAAGAACGTCGCATCCATTTTCAAAAAATGACTAAAAAGTTGCGTCCGCAATTCCCGTTCAAGGGTAGCCGCACCACCCCAAATCATGTTACGCCAACCAAAGCGACTTAAATATTGGACGATAGCTGCAAGCAACAGAAAACCTAGCCAGCTAAATAGCGTTGTTAGTGTTAACTGCTTTGCGCCCATTTTATCCGCTAAAATACCAATAACTCGTGGTGGCACTAAACCCGCCAAATCGGCCATTAATAGAAAAAATAATCCCCATAAATAACGTTTCTTTTCGGCTTGGAAAAACCAGCCTAATTTCTTAAAAATTCCCATATTTTGTCCTCACATCATAAAAAAAGCCACAAAAAAACAGGCGCTATGCACCTGCGATTAATCAACTTGATATTAGAAAAAGGCTACTTCTTTTCTTGCTTTGCTTGTTGTGCCTTCATCGCTGACATCATCTGATGTAACTTCTTTTCAGATGGTTTTTGGCCCATTTGGACCATCATTGCCCGCATCATATCTGTATTAACCGGTGGATTATCTTTGAAATATTTTTTCATGTAAGCTCGCGCGCCAAAGAAACCAGCAACGGCACCTACTAAGAGTGCTAAAATAATGAATGTAATTGCTAAACCCATGCTCATCTTAAAAAACTCCTTAATTAAAAAATGCTATTCTTATTTTACCCAGATTCACTAACAATATGCAAGTAGTCACATAAAAAATATCACAAAATATGAATTTTTTTATGGTAACTAATCGTCTCTTAAATTTTTGTCACGCTGGACTTTTTTAACTTTTTCGGGTGTAACTTCCTGGCCAGCTTGATTATAGATTCTTAGGTCTTCAATTTGAGTCCGAAAACCATCCCGAAAAGCTTGTAAATACGCTTGACGTAATTCTTGACGCTCTTGCTCTTCTGCGGGACTCAACTCACTTGTTTTGGCTTTTGCAGCTAACTCATTAATACGCCTAATTAATTTAGGATCAATTTCGCTCATGATAACCTCCAGAATAATTGCAACAAACCTAGGATTTACGCGAACATCCGTTTGATAACCTAGGTCGCGTATGCTACTATAGTATTATCATAACGCATTTTAATCAGAATTTAAAATTGATTGAAATAATTTTCGTATGCGAACTGCATTGCACGTGATTTTTGTAAAAATAATGAGGTGTCCCATGACTAAACCGGTAAGTGCTAAACAACTTGATGTATTACGTTTTATCTATGAAACAGTCAATGATTGCGGTTATCCGCCAACCGTCAGAGAAATTGGCGCTGCAGTCCAGTTATCTTCAACTTCAACCGTCCATGGTCATTTGTCTAGACTTGAGAAAAAAGGCCTGTTACAACGTGATCCCACAAAGCCTCGGGCAATTGAGGTAACGGAAGCTGGGCTTGAAGCACTGGGCATTCAAAAAAAAGCGATTCCTTTGCTGGGAGTTGTCACTGCCGGTGAACCAATCTTAGCCGTTGAAGATGCCACTGACTATTTTCCGCTACCACCTGATTTGAACTTAGATGACAATAATTTATTCATGTTAACTATTCGCGGTGAAAGTATGATCAACGCAGGAATTTTCAGTGGTGATCAGGTCATCGTCCGGCAGCAACGTGATGCGCAAAATGGCGACATTGTCATCGCCATGACGGAAGAGAATGAAGCGACTTGCAAACGTTTCTTCAAAGAAAAGGATCACATTCGCCTACAACCGGAAAATGATACCATGGCCCCGATTATTTTGCCTAACGTGACAATTCTTGGTAAGGTCATTAGTCTTTATCGCAGCCAAATTTAAATAGCTTAACGACCAAAGCAAGTGTCTGCCCAAAGATCGTCAGTCGGTGCGCACTAACATAAAATAGCGAGCAATTCTGCGAGAGAATTGCTCGCTATTTTTGTGTAAAGCGGAATTACTTTATTTACTAGCCCTCAAAAATAAAATTTTACCGATATCATTTTCTCCTGATGATCAATTCTTTCGGGGTAGAATAATTAATTCGACAGTTTGTCTTTGCCCATCGTCCGCTATTAAACTGACCTGATAGCGACCAACCTGTTGGTAATTCACCTGGCTAAAATCAGCAAAAATTGGGCTGCTGTGACCATTAACATCAATCGCAATTGCGCCAAAACTGGCAACTGAAGGCCGGGAATCATCAAGATTAATCGTAATTAGCGGCCACGTGACTGAAAATTTCCGCAAAGTTGGTTTAATCGTTAAATTTGCACTAGTTTGTTGGCCATCACTGGTAGCAAAGGCAATCTGATAATTGCCGGTCTGTTGATAATTGACCCGACTTGTATCCATCGCCACAGGAATAATCTGGCCAATTTGATTTGTCGCTTGGGCCCGAAAGTCAGCCAAGGTTGCTGTCGCCTGACCAAGATGCATTGTATAAGACTGAGCCGTGATCCTGGCTAAATTTATCGCTAACGTTGCCACCTTGGTTTCAGATTGAACCTCAGATCGAACCAAGGTGGTACTTAAGCAAGTACCGCTGGCTGATTGAATTGGGCCTTGACTGTGATTAGTTAAATGGTTAGCGGCCGCAGCTAAATTATTGAACGGCTCACCGGAATCAATCATAACAGTCTGCTTGGGCTTTTCCGTCTCCTCGCCCTGAACTTGCTCGTTTAAAGTCCTGATCAGTGGTGATGGCGACTGACCTTGTTGCTGGCGTTGCACTGCCAAATTTGCAGTCCTAGGCAGACTTTCTTCTTGCGGTACTGAATGAATGGATGGCCTGAAATCAAGCTCCCCTTGCCGGTGATTGGTTGATTGCCAGTTAGAATAACTAGGCACAGTCGCTACTGGCTCAGTGGCACCACGAAAATTAATTAATTTTAAAAGCGCTCGCTCACTTTGATAACTACCAAATTGCGTCTTCATTAATCAGACACCCCCCAGATTAATTGTTAAATTAGAAAACAGTCAGCACCACTCTAATCGCATTATAGCGGGCGGTTGTCCGAGACCAGAACTAATATGCAATCACTTCTAGACAAGATTTGTGACTACGAATTTAACTACCTACCATTCACGTCACAGCGGGGACAATTTAATTTGGTTTCAGTGGTGATGATTGCGCAATTGATTCTTGAAAAAACTTTCTCAGCAACAAACTGCGTTGACGAACGGTATTAAAATAAGGCTAGTCAAGCGTAAAAATAACGCGCAATTCTGCAATCGAATTGCGCGTTATTTTGCGCTAAGTGAACTAGTTGTCTTTTGAAAACATGTTTCCCAACCAAAGTTCGACCTTATTTTGGCTAAATGGCTAATAACCCAGACTCATTTTACGTTAATGCCCATTAACCAACAGTTATTGTTACGTGCTGGCTGACCGTTCACTTATCCCGTTATTGCGACAAGTAAAACTTGTAAAAGCTATCAACTGATTTCGATTTCACTTACTAGTCTTGATCATGCTTTTTATCACGAAATCCCAGCCAGGTGACGCTGTTAAGAACTAAGGCCAGTATCCAACCACCAATTGTTAATTTGTGATTGGTTTGGTCACCTGTTTGAGGTAGCACGGATTGCTTGGATTTAGTTGCCGCCCGCGTTACCTTTGCCTTGTTGGCAACTACTGAACTACTAGACTTTGCCTTACTTTGTGTTTGTGATAACCCGTTGCTGGCAGTTGGCTTAGTTGCAGGCACTGGTTTAATTTGTGGTTGGCTGGGCTTATTAGCCGGTAGCGTCCGCGGGATAATTGTCAAAATCACGGTTCGCATTTGACCATCACTCGCCGTTAAGGTTACGGGATACTGACCCACTTTTGTAAAATCGACCCGGCGATCATCAAGCTGAGTAATGACTGCAGGCTGCCCCATCTTATCAGTTGCCACAGCTTGAAAATCGGCAACCGTCGGCCGAGGTGCGCCCAGCGTCATTTGATAATTACTAGCCGTCATTTTTTCTTGATTAACTAATAACCGCAGATGGACTGTCAACTCCTGACCAGCACTAGTCGTTAGTCTTACTGGGTAGACCCCGGCTACTTTAAAATTAACCTGACTGAAATCAGGCGCAATTGTCAGAGTTTGACCACTTTTATCAGTAGCGTGGGCTTGAAAGTCAAGTGCCGTTGGTAGTGGATCACCAAGGTACATTGTATAATCGCTACCTTGGATACTCGTCTGATTAGTCAGAACATTGAGTTGAACAGTCAAAGTTTGCCCATCGCTAGCCGTTAAAACAACGGGATAACTACCAGGAATTTGTGCCTTAACTTGGCTAAAATTAGCCGTAACTGCTAAAGAATTACCAGCTTCATTTTTAGCAACAGCCTGAAAATCAGTCACTGTTGGTAAGGGATCCCCGGCATAAATTGTGGCAGCTTGACCGCTAATTCCCTTCGCATTCGTTAAAAGATGCAAGGTGACAATTTTACTTTGCCCATCAGCACTTTTCAACGTAACCGGATAGCTGCCAGCTTGGGTAAAGTTGACCTGACTGAAATCAGGCGTAACCACCATTTTTTGTCCATTAACATCCAAGGCCTGAGCGGCAAAAGCAGTCGCAGTAGGTCGCGGATCGCCCAAGTACATTGTATAGTCACTACCACTGATGACTTGTAAGCTGGCAGCAATTGTCAAAGTCGCCTGAGTTTGCTGTCCATCCACAGTTGTAAAGGTGACTGGATAAACTCCTGGCCGCTGAAAATCAACTTGACTAGTATTCTGCGTCACCGTTAGTGGATGACCATCTTTGTCCGTTGCTTGAGCCTGAAAGTCGGTCACTGTTGGGCGTGCTTGCCCAATGTGCATCGCAAAATTAACAGCGGAGATTCGTTGTTGATTCGCTAACACGTGCAACTGCACTGTTTTTGTTTGACCATCAGCCGTATAAAGTATGACCAGATATGAGCCAGCCTGTTGAGCATCAACATTAGCCAAATCAGCGCTCACTGGTGTTGGTGTACCGTCTTTAGCGGTTGCGCTGGCTTGAAAGTCCTTAGCAACCAATGCTTGATCATCACCAAGATAAATCGCTAAATCCTTCCCCGTGATGGCTTGCTGATTAGCAAGAATGGTTAACTTTGACGTGGCCTTTTGTCCATCAGCGGCCGTTAGAACAACGGGATAAGTCCCCACCTGATTGTACTTAACTTTTGAAAAGTCTGCCTGAGTAACAGCAATCTGCGCCCCAGTCTTATCAGTGCCCGTGGCCGCAAAATCAGCTAAGGTTGGTGCAGTTTGCGATTGATACATTGTCACATCATGACTGGTTAAACTTTGCTGATTTTTTAGAATCACTAACTTGACCGTCTTTTGTTGGCCAGCGGCGGTCGTTAAACGGACAGCGTAGTTGCCCGGTTCAGTAAAATCAACTTGACTTAAATCTAGTTGGACCGACTCTGCCTCCCCAGCCTGATCCGTGGCCGTCGCCCCGAAGTCGGTTAATGTTGGTGTCGCGTCACCCTGATAAATCGTGACATCATGACCACTTAACGATTGCAGATTCGGTAAAATGGTTAAAGTCTTGGTTAGATGTTGACCATCTGCCGCCGTTAAAATGACCTCATATCTGCCCGGCTGATTATCGTTAACCTGAGAAAAATTAGCTTGAGTTACCGCAATCTGCGCCCCTGTTTTATCGGTGGCCGTCGCTTTGAAATCCGCAAGTGTCGGTTGCGGACTACCTTGATAAATCGTAACATCTTGGCCACTAATACTTTGCAGATTAGCTAGCAGATGCAAAGTGACCTGCTTAATTTGACCAGTAGCCGTTGTTAAAATTACCGGATAATCGCCTGGTAAATTGAAATTCACTTGGCTAAGGTCAGCTTTGACAGCTTCACTTAGACCGTCTATATTAGTCGCTACTGCCTGAAAATCTGTCACTGTTGGTTGTGGATCACCTAAGTACATCGTAAAATCGTTTCCAGCAATCAGCTGTTGATTTTGCTTAATTGTTAAGTTGCCTGCAACTGGCGTAATCAGATAGTTCGGATTACTGCCTGGAACCACATTAATTGGATACGTACCTGCGGCTTCACCAGGCGCCCGGACAAGTTGATAATTCAACACTGTTCCTGTAGCAACCGGATCCTGATAAATGACCACACTAGTGAACGCAGGATCTGACTGACCTGTATAACGACTGGCATTATTCGCGGTAATCGTCACATGAGCAGGTGTGACGGTATAAGTGGCAGCTTGATCAGCTGTTGCCACTTGCCAATGATAGTTCGCATTACTGCCGGTCGTTGTGTAACGTGCCAATGCCGCCCCACTAATCGTCAAAGGATAAGTACCAGCATTTTGAATTGTTTGATTCGTGCTAACTAACAAATCGGCAGTCGTTAAGTCAGTGATAGTTTGTCCTGTTGATAGTTTCAGTTGATAATGACTGGTGGTCGGTTGCTGAACTTGACCATTATAAGTAGCCACTTGTTGCCCAGTTAAATAATAACTAGCTGCAGCTTGACTGATTTCAAAAGTTGCCGCACTGTCTTTAGCCATTGTCCAGTTATATAGTTCTGCTGTACTTGATGAGGTCGCCAAATTTTTGATTCCCTGTTCACTTAATGTCACGGCATAAGTGCCAGCATTAGTTGCGGGCTGATTAGGCAGTAACGTCAAATCACCAGGTTGTAACTGACAGCTAAGTCCCGCTGGCAGATTTAATTTATAGGCTGTACTGCCCGGTGTTTGTGCACTACCGTTATAAACTTTGCTTTGGCTACCAGTAATCTGATAAGTACCATCCATTTTATAAACATCAACACTTGCCGTTGAAGTGTCATTACCATATACATAAGTAACTTGATAGGTGCCGGGTTGACTCGTATTAATTTGATCAACTTGGGCCCCACTTGGATCAGTAATTGTCACCTGTAATTGCGCTAACGTTAATGGCGTGCCATCAGCCAACTGTGCGCTGTGTAAATTATCAGCTGCTGACCAATCTGAACCAGCATGGATCCGCGAATTAATCACTTTAATATCGGGATTATTCAAAACCACATCATAATGACCGCTATACAGATCACTGCCTTGATATTTACCATCCCAATCAAAGCTAAAAGCGTTCGTGCCCTGAGGAACAATAAATTTATTATCCTGTTCGGTGACCTGATCACTAATCTGGCTGATTTGTAAATTATTCTCCAAATTCTGATGTTGGTCGGCACTAAGATTAAACAAATCAGATAGGCTAACATGGGCTGGATCAGTAAAAATCGTGGCTTCATTTTGAACGCCGATTGAGCCATTATTACTCAATTGATTGGCGTTAAAACGCGTAATTCGATTATAAGTGAAAGCATTAGTTCCCAGATCCACTGTTGGACCCAGAATATCCACTTGATCAATTTGATTACCTTTAAAAGCTTCATTATCGATTAGACTAACAGTTGCCGGCACGCTTAATGTACCAGCAATAGTATTATAAGCAAAGGCATCTTGACCAATTGTCGTCAGTCCCTGATTCAAATTAAGACCACTTAAATGATTACCTAGAAAAGCCGCGGTGCCAACTGTCTTTAAGCTAGTAGGCAAATTAAGTTGCCCACTTAACGCATCGTATTCGAAGCTATTATCACCAACTATTTGTAAACTAGTTGCTTGGCTAAAGTCAGCTTGCTTTAAACTACTGTCGTAAGTAAAAGCTTGATTACCAATACTTTGTAAATTAGGTCCGAAGGCCACTTTTGTTAACGCGGCATCACCCAAAAATGCTTCATCATCAATCAGACGTAATGACGTCGGTAACGCAAAATCTTGTAGACTGGCATCATAAATAAACGCCGCTTTACTAATGGTGGTCAGTTGACTATTGCTGGGAAAATTCAACGTTGTTAAAGCACTACAGCTAGCAAACGCTTGGGTAGAAATAATCGGTAGGCCAGCAGGAATAGTTACTGTGGCCAATTTACCTGAATAAATAAAAGCGCTCGCGCCCAAACTAGTCAGACCAGCTGGTAGAACCATTGTCGTTAACTGATTGCTAATTGCGAATGCCTGATAACCAATAGTCGTCACACTGTCAGGTAAGGTAATGCTTGCCAGTTGATTGTCCGCAAAGGCGTTATCACCAATTGATGTTAACAAATGATTATGACTAAAATCAAAAGTGGTCAAATTATTACAATAGCCAAAAGCCCCATTATCAATCTGACGAACATTGGCGCCTAAAACCACACTGGTCAAGGTCTTAGAACCAATGAACGCATTAGCCGCAATTTCTGCAACCTGATAGGTTTCACCATTATTAGTTACTGTATCAGGAATGACTAGATTTGCAGGCGCAATCCCTTGAACGAACCCTTGGATTATCGCTGTTTTCGTGGCCGCATCAAATGACCAATTAAAATCAGTCGCCAATGTTGGCGTCAGATCCGTTGTTTGTGGTGCGCTGATTGCCGCTAATTGCTGACTTGCCTGGGTCAACTTGACGGTGCCACTAATCCCAGTTGCTACTGGTAATGAACGATTACTGCCAACTGTGGCTTGACTGACAACTGGATCAGTCGGTGGTGTCACCAAATCAGTTGGATTTTCAGTAGTTGCTGCTTGCACCTTGTTACTATTTGGTTGAGTGACGGCAATTGATGCCGTCCCTAGCAATAGCATCAATAAAATTCGTTCACAGTCAAAAGTCCAGGCTTTAAATTTTTTCATAAAACAGCCTCCCTGAATACTCTTTCTCACTTACATTGTACGAACTTGCTAACCAATGACCTGCTAGTGTGCACCTACAACTAGACAAGAAAAGCGGCAATGACAAAAGTCGCTGCTCAAAAAATAAAACGAACTTTAACTGCCGCAACGTATCCTCAAACGGCAACAAAAAAGGACAATTCCCGAAGAATTGTCCTTGTCATTGTATTGTTAACCAATTTATTGCGAACTTACATACTACCGACCATTAACCAGCTATAGCAAATGCAACTTTCATTAAGCTTCTCGATTGTGTTCTTGTGCCAATAATACTTGGCAATCTGGGCATAAACCATAAACCTCAATATTATTACCCGAAGTTTGATAGCCAGTTATTTTCTCCGCTAGTCGCTCGATTCGTGTTAAATCGGGATAGAAGACATCAACCACCTTACCACAATGTTGACAGACAACGTGGAAGTGCTGGACCTGAGCATAATCAAAGTGACTAGGTTCATTACCATAAGTCAGCTCTTGAATAATCCCTAACTTCTTAAATAAGCGCAGATTATTATAAACCGTTCCAATACTAATACCAGTAAAATCATCTTTCAACTTATTAAAAATTGCTTCCGCTGTAGGATGACTTCGGGAATTGACTAATAACTTCAACACCGCCTGTCGCTGTGGTGTAATCCTAATTTGATTACGACGCAAAACAGTTAAAGCATCTTGATAACGCTTCTCCGACATAAAATTCCCTCCTCCATTAGTTGAATCAGAACAGCCATCACGCCACTAAACTAATCAGCTTGACTACTAGAGCTACTGCTTGAAGTACTGCTGGCTGATTCACTACTCTTACTACTATCTGACTCCGATTCTAACTCAGGTGCGTTAGTTTTGTACAAATCAAGGCTTGATTTATTGTCATTGCGATAAAGTAGACTACTCTTGTCTTTCTTTTGATTGCGCTTTAATTTAGCTAAGGCCTTACTATACTTATAACTATAGTCGCTAGCCTTCACTTTTGTAAAGCCTTTCAAATCATAGAAACGCAACAAATCACCATTAATGACACGATCAGATAATGACAACTCGGTGGCAACATGATTGGTTAACTGGGCCAAAGTTGCCTTAACTTTCTCGTCACTGGTATCAACAGCTTTACCTGTCTTGGTATCGTAATAAGCACTCCCAACTTTGGTGTACTCAGGTGTGACATAATCACCATTACGAAAGGCAACCGTTTGATTACGATCAGTCGCCAACAAATCAGTCCCAAATTGAACATCATTCTTATTGGAGATACCTAATAAATTCAATAATGTTGGTAAAACATCAATTTCGCCACCATAAGTATGATTGATGCCACCTTTTAACCCATCCATATGAATCATAAATGGTACCTTCTGGAACTGGGCGTTATCAAAATCAGTAAACTTCTTTTGGCCCAATAATTTGGCAACGGCAGGTTTATGGTTACTAGAAATACCGTAGTGATCCCCATAAAGAACGAGCATGCTATTTTTATCCAAGCCAGTTGCTTTTAGCCAATTCATAAATTCGCCGAGTGCTTCGTCCAAGTAGCGCGCTGTTTGCACATAACCATCAACTGTTTTATCACCAGTGTCGGTTTTCTCAATTGTCTGATTGGCTTTATCTAACAAATACGGATAATGATTCGTGACTGTAATTAACTTCGCATAAAACGGCTGTGGGAGTTGCTCAATATACTTAGCGGAATCCTTCAGAAAGATTTTATCCTTCAAGCCATAACCAACATCAAAGTTTTTGCCACTTTGGAAATAGGCCTTACTGAAGTAATAGTCATAGCCCCAAGTTTTGTAAGTATTATCACGATTCCAGAAGCTAGGCACATCGCCGTGAAAAGCAGCCGTTGTGTAGCCGTGTTGATCCAACATGGCTGGTGCTGCTTGCCAAGTATTGGTAGACCCAGCGGTAACCATTGCTGCACCTTCTGGTAAGCCAAAAAGCGAATTTTCCAACATCAATTCTGCATCGGCAGTTTTACCTTGACCAACTTGATGGAAGAAATTATCAAAACTTAGGGTGTTCGTTTCATGATAAAGCTTATTTAGATTAGGTGTGACTTCCTGACCTTGCCACTTGTAATCGATCATGAATTGTTGCAAGCTTTCCAAATGAATCACGAAAACATTTTTACCCTTTGCCACCCCAGTATATTGTGGATTGCCAGGTACATAATTTGCATTAATATATTTCAAAACGGATTGTAAGTCACTCGCATCAGCATTGGCGCGAACGGCACTTGTTTTGGCAGCCTTAACGGTGTCATAAACCGCATATGAATTCAGGCCCAAATATTTCACAATATAGTTATTATCAAACGTTCGCGTCAATAATCCCGAACGATCAGATTCTGCCATTGACAAGTTAAAACCAAATAGTAACACTGCCAGCGCGGAAACCAAACCGGCAACGACCTTCTTGATAGGCTTCACATCAATTCTAATCAACTTAGTCGCTAATAAAATGATCAAAATAACGACATCAAGAAAGACTAAAAAGTCGGTTGGATTAATAATTCCAGCAACACTCTTACCTAAATTATTAGAAACTGACCCACTCCCCTTAATCAAAGTTGTGGTTAAAAAGTCGGAGAATTCGCGATAATAAAGAATATTAGCGAACAGCCAAAGACTGGTTAAGAAGTCAATCACCATTAAAATAATGTATGATTTCCGACCTTTGAAATATAAAGCTATCCCAAACAACAAAATCGTTGTCGGTAATGGATTAAGAGCAAGCAATAAATATTGCATGCTTCCCTTAACACCTAAATTAAACTTAGTTGTATAGGCATAGTATGTTTTAGCCCAAAATAACAGCACTGCCAGGATGAAAAAGCCCCACCGACTATTCCAAAATGACCTTAATTTCTGTGTGCAACGCTTCATGAAAATCCTCCATGCCTCAAGTTATAAATAGCAAGTTAATAAGCACTTGTTATCTTTTAGCTACTGAATCAGATAATAAACTAACTTTGATTTTACCAAAAATCAATTAAATCACCAAAAAAACACCACAAATATAACTAATTCTTTAGTAATCACCAGCTATGAAAATAAGAAAGTCCTAAAATCACGAAAGATTTAGGACCAAAACTTTTGTTAAAACTGATCAATTCTTCTTGATAATTGATCAGCGATTACTTCGTTGCTTCAAACTGATAGCTCATCACAATTCCTGATGAGCCTAGTTTATCATATTTTAGCAGCTAGCAAACTAATCAAGACCCGGCTTATCAGTAGTCGTTGGTTTAGCAGCAACGGCTTTAGCAGGAAAAATTCGGGTCGGTTTAATCCCAGTGGCAATAATACCAAAAATAATGCCTAAATAAAAAGTAATAAACCGCCACAAAAACATCCCTAAAATTAAAGCCGTGTTATTGGAAACAAACGCCGAAAACAGTGTTTTAAAGCTATATTCAGCACCACCGGCGCCACCTGGCACTGGGAAAATAGACGTAATCATTACAATCATGACGTGCATGCTAAAGACAGTTAAGAGGTCAACTCGTGGTACTGCCAAAGCTAATAAAACAAAATAAGGAATTAAATAATAAGCTAATAATTGCAACATAGTTAAAGCAGCAGCTTGAGCGACTTTTTTCTTTTCCCGTTTTAGTTTGAGACTCTCTTCATGAAAGGTTTCGATTTTAGCAAGCGACGTTGCCTGCCATTGATCAAATTTTGGCCGGTCATGGAACAAACGCCGCAATAGATTAAAGAAGCCTATCGTCGCTGCTTTTGTAAAGCGATAATAAAACATGATCATCAGTAACATACTAATTGTAACCACGTGAATCACAAAGCCGAAGGTAATCAGAACCGCCAGTCCCTTAAACCGTCCCACAACTTCATGAAAACCAATCAACATCGTGAACACGAAATTAATCAAGACCATCAGTTGATAGATAATAAATTTCATTAGTAAAACCGAACTGGCTCGACCGCCTTCATAGCCGATTTGTAACAAGGCGATTAACTGTGCTGGTTGGCCACCAGAAGAAAATGGTGTCACCGCATTAAAAACCGCTTCAATTGGTGGAATTCGTAATAAATTCCAACGTGGTTGTTTTGGTTCTCCTGGTTTGTGGAGTAATTTTTCTAGTGCTAAGGACTCTGCTGCAAAAGATAGCAACATTAGCAAAACCGCAACGATCAGCCAAATCCATTTGATATGGCTAAAACCTTGAACGACTTGCTGAAAATTAATCGTGCGACCTTCACGCCAGAAAATATAACCACCTAGCAAAATCATGAAGAACAAAACCCATTTATTTTTTCGATTCATTGTGCCCTACCTATTTCTCAATTGTCGCAACTAACCCACCATCATCAATCGTAACCCCAAGTGGTTGATCAGTCGCTGCCAATCCGATTACAGCTTGGCCTGTTCCGTATAGAAATGCTGCCAAATATCAGCTAAATGTGCAGGTGAATATTGTTGTGCAGTACTAACTGCTAACTGCTGATAGCGTTGATAAAAATCAGTATCTGTCATTAATTTCGTCAGTGCTTGATCAAAGCCAGCTAAATCAGGCGCCTCCACATAATCACCGGCGATAATTGCTTGGTATAAGGGCAAATTACGGAGTAAAACTGGGACCCCACAACTAAATGCTTCTAAAACTGACATTGGAAATAATTCGTCATAAGAAGGCAAGAAAAATAAATCAGCTAAGTTCAAATAATCAGCTATCTCTGACCGTTTGACAATGCCGGGAAATAATAAATTTGCCGGCGGATCATCAAGAATTTTCTTAAAATGATCATAGCCATCAGTCATCTTGCCAAATGAAAAGCCACCCGCCCAAATAAACTGAACCTCTGGATGTAACTGTGCCAACTTAACAAAATCATCGACACCCTTGCGTTGTTGCACTTGACCAGAACCGAAGACAATGAATTTATCTTGTGGAAAATGATATTTTTCGCGCAAAGCTTCCTTTGCAGCCTGATCACGATTGGGAAATTCTACCGGCGAGACAAAATTGGGAATATAAGTAATCTTATCCTCAGGAACACCATAAGCGACAATTTTAGGAATAAAGATTGGATTAACGACAACTAAATGATCCATTCGTTTGTAGAACTTGATCATATAAGCATAAAAAACTTTTTTAGCAAATCCCGGTAAATTTAGTGAGCCCTCAATTGTTTCCGGCAAAAAATGAACGTAGCCGATTTTACGGCCGCGTTTTTTAGAAAAAGTCGATAAGAAAAATTGCGGGTCAATCGTATGATAATGAGTGATATCTGCTTGACCATAATGATTGATTGTCACGTCAAATTGATCCGCCAGTCGTTCCTGTAACAGCCGAATCAGTTCCAAATAGGCACTACCAACACCTTGTCCAGCAACTTTGTCAGCTGATGAAAACATATTAATATGAATCATACTTTCTCCTCACTGCGTCCAGTAACACTAAGATGGTTCAGTTTCATCAAGTGATAATTATCAGTTGCATCTTGATAGAAATCATGAATTTGATCACCAAAATGATCTGCTGAAATATCATATAATTTCCGTTGCCGTGGTGCTTCATCAGTAAAAGCGTGAGGATGTTGTAAATAATTAACAACTTGCTGCTTCATTTCATTCAAATCACGGAAAGTCGTGCCGATGTCCGGATTATCAAACAAATTATCGGTATACTCGCCACTACGAACGACACATTTCAATCCCGCCGCCATCGCCTCAATATAAGTGAGTCCTTGCGTTTCCGTATCGCTGGATGAAACAAATAAATCAGCTAATTGGTAATACGGTGCAATTTGCTCATGATTAATTTCACCTGTAAAAGTAACCGCATCAGCGATTGCTAGCTTCTTGGTAAGCGCAACTAAGTCATCTTTCTCCGGACCATCACCAACAATCAGAAATTTCAAATTGGGGATTTGCTGCTGTAAATCCGGAAAAATTCCCAAAACCTGATCTAACTTTTTTTCAGGCGCAATTCGACTTAAGGACATAATGACCGGCGTCTCCGGTGTGTAACCAAGCTGTTCCCGAAGTTGTAAGACTGCTTCAGGGTGAGCCTGGTCCAGTTGCCGAATATCCACGCCGGTAGGAATCACCCGAATGGGAATTTTAACGCCATAACGACGCAAAGTATCAGTTACCCGTTCGCTGGGCGCAACCACGCCATCCATATGACTAACAAATGTTCGAATGAACTGTTTCACATGATAAGGCCGCAAAAGTTTCCCATTCATCACATAATGCAGGTAGTCTTCATACATCGTGTGGTACGTATGGACACAAGGAATATGTAAATTTTTCGCAACAAACTTACCAATCCACCCCATCGAAAATTCAGTTTGGGTATGAACAATATCCAGATCCAATTCCTTGGCCACCTCTAGCGCATGAAATAAGCCCCGCACAGCCACTCGTCGATCTGTAAAAGAAACAAACGGCACACTGGTGAAACGGAAAATGTTAGGTTCAACCTCTTCCTTATCCACGCCCGGATCAGTGGTCGTAAAAATATAAACGTGATGCCCCTTACGCTCCAAATCCTCTTTTAAGGTCCGAATTGAAGTCGCGACACCACTTACCTGAGGAAAATAAGTATCGGTAAACATACCAATATTCAAAATCCTTCCCCCTCTCAAACTTCTTAAATCAATTATAGAGATTCATAATTGCCAATGCAATCTTTAGACTAATTCTAACAGGATTGTTAGTAAAAAAGCACGGTCTAAGGTCTAATAAATTCATTAATTATTAATAAGCTAACTATATTAGTAAATCATAAAAACCATTTAATGACTATTTTTTACCAAGGATCTGTGTTTCCCAACCCCCAAGAAAATTTATTCAGTTGTTGATTATTTTTCAGCATGTGCGCGATTTTGATTCAAGTCGCTCCTAATTGAGTGACGGCAGGAGCCCAGCGATTTTGTGGGCGTGGAACATGGCCGACATTGGCCATTGGCGCCAATCGCTGGGCCCCTGCCTGATTAAATAGTTTAATTCAGCACCACTGTTGGAAAAACAGATTGTTGTGAACTAATAGCTTGATTGACAAGTTTTCTGGCGTTAAGAAGTCAGCGTACTTTCAAGATAGAGACATTCAATTGAACTATTCTGATTTTACTATTCAAGATTTAACCACAGTTTAGCAGAGTTGATTAGCTCCACAATAATTGCCTTAACCAATAACAAAAGTGAAGGGCACTAACACAACTCCAGACGGAATGGAGGACGTGGTTGTCAGCCGCCAAATTATTGTTGGTGCTTTAGCACTTACAATAAGACCTGTATTTGAGACTTTCGCAGAAAGGCTCAAATCAGTGTCGGCAGCTTTCCACAACCAAAACGCCTGCAATGGCGTCAGCACCAGTTCTGTTTACCGCCACGTAAATCATGACGAAAACCAAAAAACAACTCTGATACCTGACTTTTTCAAATCAGTCATCAAAGTTGTTGTCATTTAAGCAAATTTATGATTAGTTTTGGTGATGATGTGGCTAGAAACTACCACCAAACATCCGCGACATCATGCTGGGAAGATTCAGTTGACTAATGACATTACTCATTAATAGTCGGCCAAAAATCAACATGCCGAGTGAGGTAAGGACTAAGGTCACCACGACAAAATAAAAGCGTTGTTGATCAGGGTGATTTTCGCTGAAGACCCATAAGCCACCAACAAAGGCAATATTAACCAATAAGAATGGCAAGCAGAAAATCACGATCAAAGTCATGCTTGGTGCCAAAATCAGACTTAAAATCAAGGCTAACACAGACAGATAAACAGCTAAGCCAGTTGGAATAAATAGTTCGTTGATTGCCGTTAAGAAACTAATTGATTCATGTAACACCACTCGTTGATATAGGAATAATGCTAAGACGCGAATCAAGGATGCCAACAAAATACCAATAAAAACGTAACCCCAAAGTGGTAATGGTGAACTACTAGCTTCTGTATTCAAATTCAAGCCAACCGAGCTCAAGCCACTCAATAAGGAACCGAAAGTCTTGCCAAAGAAACGGGAAATGGCAAAACTCATAAAGATCGCAATCAGGCCAAGATTGATCAAACCGTGATAATTACTAGCTTCGTGGCGAATTTGGGGATGAAGAATATTTTGATTTAATTCTTTGAAATAATTCTTGCAGTAAATTTCAAATTGTGATGGCTCCCGTGGTTCTTCATCGTCATCGTCATCATCATAATCATCTTCGTCGTCATCATCAGATTCGGACTTAGCTTCTGGCACTGATTGGTCAGCCTGTTGTTCGGTGTCTTCGGTCTGATCATTCAATGCAGTTTCAGTGTGATCCTCATCAATTGTGTCCTGATGATCAGTGCTATTTGTTGTCGTTAGACCTTCATTTGCTTGGTCAGCTGGCGCTGTTGCTTGACTCACTGAATTGGTCAAACGAAAACCACAGTTTGGACAAAATTCAACACTTGGATCCGATAATTCATGACCACAATTTGGACAAGTTTCCATGAAAAATTCCCCCTATAATAACTTTAAATTCTAGCTACTTATCATGACTATCTACAAATAAAATAATCTCGTTTAGATCAACTCAAGTATGACAATTGTTGCCTTAAAATGCAATCATTTGCCGTGACACTTTTTCTAATCCTGAGGATGTTCGCGGCTATGAATTAAGAGCGTATTGATCATGCCCTTAACATGGTCGTCAGACAGTCGATAAACCCTTGTTTTGCCAATGCGTTCAGAATTCACCAAATTACATTCTCGTAAAATTGCTAATTGGTGTGAAATTGCTGATTGTGATAAACCAACTGCTTCTTGTAGTTGCTGGACGTTGCGCTCATTTTGATCCAACGTCAAAATAATTCGCAACCGCGTCTCATTACTTAAAATATGAAAAATCCGTTGGACATTTTCAATCAGGTCATCATCATGTGACCAATCGATTTCTTCAGTCATTCTCGTTCGTTCCCTTCACTCGCAAACTCAATTTAAGTTTACTTACCTTTTGATATTATACTCAAGAGTTGACCTGACTGCAAAGCGCAACTAACCAACCAGTAAGATTTACGAGTAATAAATGATGATAACAAAACTGATTGACAAGTTCCCTTGATAAAACTAGAGACTGTCAATCAGACTATTTTTGAATTATTCAGTTATTTTCGCAATGGCAGTAATAAGCGCAAACCATTAAGAATGACTAACAGTGTGCTGCCTTCATGTGCTAGCACACCAATGGTCAAGTCCATCCGACCAATCAGGTTCAGTGTGACCAACAATAAAACAATCAGCATCGAAAAAACAATATTCTGCCAGACAATTTTGCTTAAACGGCGCGACATCCGATGGGCATAACTTAACTTACTTAAATCGTTTTGCATCAGGACAACGTCGGCAACATCCATCGCCACGTCAGTGCCATCACCCATGGCCACGCCAATATCTGCTTTCACCAATGCTGGCGCATCATTGATACCATCCCCAACCATGGCAACGAGGCCATATTTGGCTTGTTGGTCACTGACAACGGCCGCCTTATCAGCAGGCAAAACATTGGCCACTACCTGATCAATGTTTAGTTGTTGGGCAATTGCCTGACCTGTTTTGAGATCATCACCAGTAATCATCGTCGTGGTAATACCTTGCCGTTGAAAATAGCCGATGGCTGCGGCAGCCTGTTGATTTGGCACATCCATTAAACCAACCGCTGCGACAACTTGACTATTTTCGGCAAAATAAATCACGGTTTTACCAGCTTGGCTCCATGCTTGTTGCGCCTGTTGAAGTTCCCTGGGTACAGTTACGAACATGCTTGGTTTAGCAATCTGATAATGCTGACCTTGATAATCAGCCGTTAACCCTTGACCTACTTGATTGACCACAGTCATTTCTTCGGCAGAAATGGTGGTTACCTGTTGGTTAAAATGGCTAACAATTGCGGTAGCTAAAGGATGATTACTTTGTCGTTCCATATTCGTTAAAATAGTCAGCCAAGCAGCGGTTTGTTCTGTAGTTGCCGCCACAAATTGATAGTCAGTCACTGCCGGTTGCCCAACCGTTAACGTTCCTGTTTTATCAAAAGCGATTGCCTTGAGTTCATTTAAATTGGTTAAATACGAACCACCTTTGAACAACACCTCACGCTTGGCCAGGTTAGAAATAGCGGCCAAGGTGGCTGGCACTGCACTGGCGGCTAAGGCACAAGGTGAAGCCGCAATCAGAAAGACCATGCCACGATACAAACTTGTTGACCAAGTCCAGCCCCAAGCTAGTGGTCCTAACAGAATGAAGATTGGAAATAACGCCAAAACAATTTTCACATAAATAGGTTCAATCCGTTTAATTTTGGTAGCAGTTTGACTGAGATCACTTTGTGATTGCTGAACTAATTGGAGGATTTTCGCAAAAACCGTATCTTGACTATCTTTGGTGACCACCATAGTAAAACTTTGATTGCCATTAATCGTGCCCCCGAAAACTTCATCATTAACTGTTTTAGTCTTGGGCATGCTCTCACCAGTAATCGCCGCTTCATTGATCACTGCTTGACCAGCAGAAATTTGACCATCTGTCGGAATTTGATCGCCGTTCAAAACTCGAACATGATCACCAATCTTTAATTGACCAACTGGGACTAATTGCCACTCACCATTGGCTTGGCAGCGCCGCGCTTCAGTTGGATTCAAATTCATTAATTTCGTGATTTCGCGTTTACTCTTACCTTCAGCATATTCCTCTAAGAAATGGGCCGCCGCGAAAATTAAAATTAATAAGGCCGCTTCGGAAAAATTGCCGATCAGAATCGCCCCAACGGCTGCCAAGGTCATTAAAATATGAATATTTGGTGTAAAGCGATGTTTGATTTGCGTTTGTTTAATTGTATCGCCGAAACCCTCGATCATGACATGATAACCCGCGGTAAAAGTAACGATTAAATAAGCTGAATCCCGAATGATTTGCGGTAAACCCGGTACGATTAAAGCCACTAAATATAAGAATAATCCCAAATAAAATAGCTGCTGCGCTAATTTTTCGTGATTAAACGTTATTTTTTTCGATTTAGTGACAGCTTGACTTGATGCTAAACGATGACTAGCCATAACGACACCTCTCTAATTTATAGCGTTTACATGATAACTACTTCATATGAACATTATTGCATATCAAAACGAAAAGTCAATCGTCTTTGAATACTTTTTTTAATAATTAGTGGCATTCAAAAATTTGCCTAATTTAAATTCATATCGGAAAAGCATTTTTCCTGTAAAACAGCGGATGCCAAAAGACTATTTTCAAAAAAGCGTACTTTAAAACTACTGAAACGTATTCCCAAAAGTCAGCCGATTCCGCTTGACGCCAAAAAGACGAGCAATTCTTCGAATTGCAAATGCAGAATTGCTCGTCTTTTTGACATTAATGCCAACGGCTGACCGCCTTTGGTCACACTCTGTTTTTTATTAAAAATCAAATTTTACTTCATAGAGCGGATTTGTTTTCTTAATTTACGCAACTCACGAGCTGACAAATAATTTGAAATTAAGAGACAAATACAAGCAACACTTAACAAAATTTCATTCATCAACAAATTTTTTTAACAATATTTTTTAATACCACCGATGCTGGCAATTATCATCAGAATATCGCTAAACACTGTCAAAATCCTCCTATCTGCACATTTTCATAAACTTTTGTTTTGGTAGAAAGCGTTGAATTTTAGCTACGGAAATCAGTGCTATTTTCTCAAAAAATTAATTGCCAGTTCAACTGCCGGCTGACGCGCACTTCCTGAAAAACGATGATCAGCGTCTGGCAGTAAATGCAGTTCACTATCGGCGTAAACGTCATGATAACGTTCCGAAGCCTGCTTAGACACAATCACATCCCCAATACCATGAATCAAACAAACTGGGCCCTCAAATCGTTGCGCCACTTCATAGATTGGCAAAGTTTGGGCAGTGCGTAAATAAAAGCCACCCAGATCTAAACCAGACCAAATTGGTAGTTGATCAGGAATATGATGCGAATCATAGATTAGCCCCCGAGTTTTACCGGCCAAGGCATCGTCTTTTAAAGTGGCCGCCGGTGCCATTAAAACTAACCGATCAATTAAGTCGGCGTAATAACCAGCCAACATGCTAGCCACCACCCCGCCCTGGGAATGCCCAAGTAACGACACCGTTTTCGGCTGCCAAGTTTTAAGAGCATAACTTAAGGCTGCTTGGGCATCAGCAATTTCATTTAAAACTGTCATCTGGTCGAAATCACCTTCACTACGACCTTGACCATTAAAATCAAAGCGCAAAGTCGCCAGACCTTGCTGGTTTAACTGACTGGCTAATTGCGCCAACAGATCTGTTGGTTGATAACCTAAATCTCCAGTAAAACCATGCATTAAAATTACCAAATTTTGGCAATCCGTTCGTTGATTCTCGTAACGACCATGTAGCCTTAAACCATCACGCTTAAAATCAAAATCCATTCTGAACACTTCCTAATTATTTAAATAAATTAACTGGTCACCATTCATAATAGTCGCTTTAATAATATTTGTCTGTTAATAGTCTTAAAGATAATCTAGCTTTCTAGACTTTTTTATTTCCCGAATTGTCAAATCAAGTGCAACACTTCCGACCTATTCTTAGTTATTGGTCTAGTTAATCAAAGTCTGGCAGGACTGCGATTGCCGATTGATAGTTGAGAATCTTTCGTGGTCTTTGGTTCAGAGCGTTTTGGATTGCTTGAATCCCTGTTAAGGTCAATTGGCGCATTGAGCGGCCTT